>JBHLNF010000007.1:0-185335 GCA_048937405.1 Promethearchaeota archaeon | reverse complement strand
CCAACCAACATTATTCGAAATTGTTGCTTTAATCTCTAAGTTTCCTATATCCATTACCAATGTAAGAGCATTCATTAGATCTTGCATAGCTTCTATAAAAGATCCTTCCCATAGATATATCTCAGCAAGGTTATTAAGACATGCCAGTTTTCCTATACTATCTTTTTCTTTATCAAAAAGTTGTAATGCTTCAAGGGTTATCTCACGAGCTTCTTTAGAATTGAAATTTAGTCTTAATTCATTTTTTTTCATTATTAAGTGTCCAAGATTAGACAATGCAATAGCTTTTTTCAATGGATTCTCTAATTTTTCCGATAGCTTTAATGATTCTTTAAAGTAGTTCTCAGCTTTTTCAAGATTTCCCTTTTTAAGATTACGAGAGCCAAGATAATTTAGGAAAAAGGTCTGTGAATCATTATCCTTTGCTAATTTAGCTAAATTTAACCCTTTTTCTGCATTTGAATAGCATTCATTGCTTAGACTTAACTCATTATAGATACTACAAGAAATCATATATTTTTTTACTTCTGAGAGGCTAACGTCTTTAAACTCTTTCTGAACCCAGTCTTTAAAATCTGGAATTTCTTTTATTTTAAAACTATCGAAATATGGAATTGAAATTTCACTTAATAAATTCTGCCAGAGAATTTCCTTTACAAACTTACTTGTATTAATTCTTATTAGAAAAACATCGAAATCAGCTTTCGTAGCAATCTCAATTAGTAATTGTTCTGAATGAGAGAATGAATCTAATGATTTTCCTGAGAGATTTTTATTAATTTTTAATATTTTTTCATCTTGACTATGTTCTATCCAAATTAATTCATCAAGATAAGTTATAGTTTTTAACGTCGGACCAATATCAAAATCGTCAGATCCCGAATATCCCATCACGATAAGTGTTTGATCTTTCATTAAATTATAAACAGCCTGTTTCTTATAAGTTTCCAGAGCAAAGGTCTCTTGCACTTCTCTATCTTTACCTAATGCGGCCATAGTTGTGATTAAAGAATCCTTAGTATCTTTTGCCGTAATAATATCTCGCTTTGAACCATGGATTTTGTAGATTGGGAATTTTCCTTCTGTATAAAGGTCATGTGGTCTATATTTAGTATCAAAATCGTCCCTAGTGATAACTGGAAGGATGTCTTTCTGTTTTTCAGGAGTGATAATATTTTGAAGAGCTCTTTCAATCATAAAATCAAAATTAGTTGTAACAACATAGTCTTGCCTCTTTGCTACAGCATTCGCTAAATAATAATGAATGTAATTAGGTCGGTCAATTAGTTCCAAATAATCTAAAAAATGTAGATTTTTATCTACGTTATTTTTTATCTTTTCAATCATCATTTCATAACGAAGTGTTCTCAATGATAAAAGATTATCAATTTCTTCCATAGGAGCACATAATTCTAACATAGCTCTCACTATTTCTCTTGCAGATGGGATACTTGAGGGGGGATCCATTGAAATACCTGCCCCCACTAAATAAGTATATTTTTTTCCAGATTTTATTAAATCTGTAAATGCACCTTTATATTCCTCTAAAAGTTCGAGATCAGACATACTCTATCATTTAAGATTAAATTTAATTCTTATTAGTTTAATTATAAAAATAAATAATAAATATTTCTATTTAAGAAAATTTGCGTTAAATACTTAAAAGCTAAGAGAAAAAAAATTCAATAATTCCACATTCTCTTTCATTTTTTAATATAGTATAACTCTTTTACTACATAATCTTCATTGAAATAATATATTTGATTTTGAATATTATTTCTTTTATCTTCATGTCCTTAAATTATGAGTCGTATTATTTTACACTGCGATCTTGATTGCTTTTTTGCAGCAGTGGAAATGAGAGATAATCCACAGTTGAAAGAGAAACCTGTTATAATAGGAGCAGATCCAAAAGAAGGTAAAGGAAGAGGTGTTATTGCAACCTGTAATTATGAAGCTAGAAAGTTTGGTTTACATTCTGCTATGCCTATATCCTTAGCATACAGAAAATGTCCTCATGGCATATACTTAAAACCCAATGGTAATAAATATCACAAAGTATCTAATGAAGTAATGGAACTATTAGAGAAATATAGTGTTAATTTTCAAAAAGTTGGAGCAGATGAAGCATATTTAGAATTGACAGAGATTACTCATAATTTTGAAAAGGCTTATGAAATTGCAAATAACATACAAAAAGAAGTTTTTAATAAAATTGGCATTACAATTTCAATTGGCATTGCTCCAACGAAATCTTTAGCTAAAATTGCTTCTGATGAAAAAAAACCAAATGGGATTACAATTGTAAAACCCGAGGAAGTATTTGAGTTTTTAAAAGAAAAGGATATTACTCGCATTCCTGGTATTGGTAAAAAAACTAAAGTTTATTATTATAAAAAAGGAATAAGAAAAATCGGGGATATTATAAATACACCTTTACCTACGATGATAAAATTATTTGGTAAACATGGAGAATGGATCTGGAATGTCGCAAATGGTTTGGACAATCGCAAAGTTAAAGAAATTCATGAAGAAAGGAAATCTATCAGTGCAGAAAGAACATTTTTCTTAGATACTAATGACTTTAATGAAATTTTATCTAAGTTTGAAGATATTAATACAAGAATTCATAAATCAATTCTGAAACACCATGTTACATATAAAACTATTACCTTAAAAATTAGATTTGAAGGTTTTATAACGTATACTCGTTCTAGAACACTACCTTACCACATTCAAGATGAAACATATGTTTTAAAGATTATATTAGAATTATTTAAAGAATTTTCAAATGAAAAAAAAAAAGTACGATTAGTAGGCATAAAATTATCAAATTTAGAAAAAAAACAAAAAGTTAGGCAAATAAGTTTAATACATTTTGCTTATACATGAATCATTACGGTCAATCAGAGAGATTTTTAATTAATTAATTTTGAATTCAAATTTAGGATGTATCTTTTTCTCCCACTTTTCCATGAGGGAGCACTACGGGGGAGGGAGATAATCGTTAAAGATAGAACAGTATGTAATTGTAATTATTTAAGTTGTTGATTTTTCTTGAATAGGGATGTAAAAGTCTAATTCTGAATCATCAGAATTATATTCGTATCTTCCATCATAATACCAAAATTCAGGAGCTAAGGGAACTGGTTCATACTTCTTATTATTAGGAAACCACTCTTCATATATATATTGAATACTTTCCAAAAGATTAGCTTCATGTCCAACATGGGTAAAAACAGCATATTTCTGAGCGGGAATTGTCACAAGGACGGCTCCTTCTGGTATATCTCTAACATTATATATTTTACTACCAAAAATACAACGGTCTTCTCCCTTTTCAGACAGCTCCTTTGTATTCATATGTATAATAAATGCAGATTCAAATTCCGTAAAAGGAACTCTTGTAATAATTTCTTCATATTTTGCCGCTATTTGTGGATAATCGCGGTTTTCTGCTTTTCCAATATCTTCGATACCTATAACTTGGAATTCTTCTTTCTTTATGTATTGTGGTCCTCTTATGAATAATTTTGGTCCTCTTACAAATAATTTCGGACCTCTATGTATATTAGCGCCTTTATAAGTCCAACCTACTTTAAACTCTCGTCCTAAACTTTCACCTACGGTCTTATATTCAAGAGCTGATTGAAATATTGGATTAACTTTTGTCATATCAATTTTTTTATTCACGATAAGATCTTCTTTGGCATACATTTGGTGAACTTTACCTAAATATATAATATGTCTACTCATTGATAATTCTACTTTTTCTAAATATTTACATTCACACGTAATAGGACATTCCTTTATCATTGGTGCTGTTTCCAATTCCCCATAGAATGTTGTAAATATCTCCGATTTATCAATAGTTCTTCCTGAAACCAAACCACAATAATCAGTTTCGATAACCTGATCAGAAGAAGGAATATTTATGCTGAAAGTTCCATTCTCAAGAATACCTTTTATTGTATGACGACCTGGTGCCACGCTTATCATGATTATCTTGGGTCTATGCTCTACTTCACCTACCAATCCTATTGTCATATAATTTGGTTTCCCATTTACATTAGCTCCAACTAACACTACTGGAGCTACAGGTAAAGGCCCCAATGAATCCATTTTTACCTTTTCCATTAATTTTCGCCTATATTTTTTTTTATTTTAAATTTTAATTTTTTTGATATTTATTATATTACTCTTACGAAGTTATATATAATTTAAAGAACTAATTAATGAAATGTATAAAAAATTAAAGGATGAATAAAAAGTTTAAACTTTAAAATTTATTATCAGAAAAAGAATATTTAAGGAAGATTAGTCTTTTTCTAATTTTTCTTTTTGAACACAATGGAGATCTCCTTTCCAGGCAGTTTTCCCACAACCATCGCAACTAATACATTTAGCAGGTCTCAAATCCCCACTTTTCCATCGTTTTGGAAGATCAGGTTCTCGAATTAAAGGTCTACTCATTGCTATAAAATCAGCAATGTTTTCTTTTATGATGCTTTCAGATGTTATAGGATCACGTACTCCTCCCATGAGAATAATCGGGCGTTCATTCATCACCGGTTTTAATGCTTTTACGTTAGGGAGAAAATAATTCCTCTGCTCTTCTGTTTTAATATTAACAGAGGAAATTTTTTTTCTTTTACTGAATTCAAGGTCAACACGACCTACACTTGGTTCTATTGCATCGTAACCCGTATTAATAAGGATTTTAGCAATTCTTTGGGCTTCTTTTAGAGTTAATCCTCCTTCGCATAAATCTTGTGAATTAAGTTTAATAAATACCGGAAATTCTTTCCCTACTCGATCTCTCAATTGATTATATATATCAACTAGTATCTTAGTTCTCTTCTCGATGGTTCCCCCATATTCATCTGTTCGTTTATTTGCAAAGGGAGACACAAAATCACTAAGCAGATAAGCATGAGCTCCATGAATCTGGAGCAGATCATACTCACTTTCATATGCTTTACATCCTACATCCACAAACCTTTTAATTATCCGCTCAATTTCGTCAATAGTTAATTCTCGGCAGTTTTTTTTAAGCAACTTATTCCATATTGGGGAAGGTCCGATAGGTTCATAATTAGGTTTCATAAGGTTACTGCCAGTATGAGCAATTTGGGCAGCAATCTTCACATCTGAATATTCGTGAACAGATTTTACTAATTTTTTTTGACCCGGAGTATATGAATCATCAAACCAACAAGCCATGTATGGCGTCGCTGCACCAGCTGTTTCAATACTGATATAACCTGATATTATTAACCCTATCCCTCCTTCTGCTACTTTATTATAAATATTGATAAGTTTATCGGTAATATATCCATTTTCTGTTGCTGTTCCTGTCCATGTTGCTGATCTAATTATTCGGTTTTTAAGTTCAACATTACCAATTTTTCCAGGACTGAATAAATTTTCTAATTCCATTCTTAATTACTTGTTTGAATTTGATTTTATTAAAATATTTCATTGTAGTTATATATTTTTATTAATATTAGAGGAAGTACTTTATGAATAGCTTTGCTTTAAGATAATTTTGATTTAAATCTTTTTGTCTTTTCAAAGGAATTTTCATTGAACTCAGACGCTGAATTTACCTTCTGCTCTAATTTCAAGCTAGTTGAAGTCAAAGCTTTAAAGGTTATTTAGTAAAATATGAAATGAATAGAAGATTAAAAAAAATTAAACATATAATTTAATCTGTACCGATAATTCCTCCAGCTAACCCTAAAGCCCCACCAGCTAGTAGAGTAATAGTACCTAATGATATATCACCAATAGGTATATTTAATGGCCAAACTCCATCTACAATAGCATCCCTTACAAATAGACTAGCATAAGGAGTCATATCTGGAACTAGGTCAAGAACTGCGATTAGAATGGCTACTCCCATTCCAATCACAATTATAGATCCTATTATTGCGACAACACGACTTATTAATCCAACCAGTTGTAAGACTCCAGAGATCAGAAAGACAATTATAACAATTGCTACTATATAAACCGTCATACTTTCTCCAGCAACATAATTTCCAGGATTTGCCATTATATCACTGATATTAAAAACAAAACCTATTCCCCATCCATAATCTGAACCATTAATAAAAAATGAGAAGAAAAATGTCGATACAAGAGTTAAAAGAGCTCCAATAAGGATTAAAATTTTACCTGTCTCCATGTTTTTCTACATCCACTTTAGTTTTATTTTAAATGGTAATAATATATTAGGCGAAAACTGTATATTTTATTTAAATTATTTGGTTTTAATATGAAATCGAGAAATTTTTAATAAATAACCTCTTCTCATTAGGATTCTCTATAAAAATTAGTCATTTCTCAGGAATTTTCATTGAACTCAGAATCTGTATTTACCTTTTCATATTCAAAATGAAAAATATGTTTTAAAGATTATATTGGAGTTATTCAAAGAATTTTCGAATGAGAAAAAAAAAGTAAGATTAGTAGGTATAAAATTATCAAATTTAGAAAAAAATCAAAAAGTTAGGCAAATAAATTTAATACCTTTTTCATTCACGTGAATTATTACAGTCAATCAGACAGATTTTTTTTAATTAATTTTAGCATCTTCTTTTGAAGCATTCCATTCGAAGCAATAATTCCTGGTTTCATCCATAAACATTTTCTTTCGCTAAATTTTAATCGTTCACCATTCAAGTCTGTTACACTACCACCTGCTTCCCTCACCAGTAAATCTCCAGGCATAAAATCCCAACTAAATGATTTTTTTGGATCTAGAGGTTTAATATATAAATCGGCGGTACCATCAGCTACCATGCAAAATTTTGCCATACTGTCTATTTGAATGTAGTGCTTTATACCAATTTTTTTAGCAAAATTGAGAACCCAAGGTTGATCATAATGTAATGAATGACATAATCGAATATCGTTAATATTTTCATTTTGATTTACTCTGATCGGATTATAATTCTTGTTATTATACGAAACCTGAGCACCTTGACCTTTTTCAGCAGCGAATATAGCTAATGGGTAATTGTTATAATTTGGTACAGCAATAGCACATATTTTTGGGATTGATTTTATCATAAAACCAAGACCTATAGCATAAGACAATCCATTTTGGTATCCAATTGTACCATCAATGGGATCTATTGTCCATTGACGTTCAGAAGGTTTACCTCGAAGTCTTACAAGAATTTTTAGATTTATTAATTTTTTTAAATTTAATTCATTGAAACATTTATTAATCAGAGTCTCAGCTTTATTATTTATAAATTCAATATTTTCCTCTTCTGCTATTATCTCATCTTCAGGGAAATATTCTTTTAATTGCGAAATAACATAAATTTGAGAAGCTAGATCGGCCAAAGTTACTGGAGACTGGTCAGATTTGAAAAAAGATTTGAATCCTTTTCTTCTAAACCATTCTGTTATTCTTGATGCTTTTTCAACTATATCAATTGCGAATTCTAGTTCTCTATTATAATGCGACATGACTGATTTTGAATCTGAATTTAAACTTAAAAATTTTTGGATAGTAATGATTATTAATGAGTAATATTATCTTCAAAAGAAATTTGAAGTCCCTATCTATATTAATAAAGAAATTAGAATAAATTATTGTGATTCAAATATGAAAAAAGAAATTGTAAAAATCAATGGAATTAGAAAACCTCAATCTCCATTTAACCATGTTGTAAAGGCAGGTAATTTATTATTTCTTACAAGTCAACTTTCGGTAGATCTAAAGACAGATAAGATTCTTAGTGGTAATATTGTTGAACAGACAAGGCAATCCTTGGAGAATATCAAATTCTTACTAGAATCTTCTGGAGCAACAATGAATGATATCCTAAAAGTTGTTGTATATATGAGGGATATAAATGAATTTGATCAAATGAATCAAATCTATCGAAAGTACTTTTTAGAAGGTCAAGAACCTGCAAGAGTAACTATTCAAGCACTATCCCCCATTAAGGATATTGATATTGAAATAGAAGTTATTGCATTACTTCCTTAATTGGAAGAGAAAAGTAATTTTTGAAGTGAGGTCGTTGTTTATTTTCAAATTAATTTTTAAATTTACTGAAGAAAATATGCTATAAATTTATGGGAAGTACATAATATCCTATTAATTATCTTAAAACCACTGAATTTTGTATTTTCCTTCATTTTTTTCTCTATATTATAAAAAAAAAGTATTTTTACCCATTTTCATTCGAGAAGGCCACTTCCTTTAGGGCTTGGAGGAATCGCATATTTTTTTCTAAACTAGCACTCTCTTGTAGTATATATATCATTATTATTTATAATAACATAGGGTGGAGAACCATCCAGTATTGTCTAATTATGTATTAGGGAGTACGAATCCACACCCTTTAGGGAGTGGTAATTCAATAACTATAACCATATTTTTTTTTAATTCTTTTAACTAACCAATCAGGCATAATTAAAGATAAATAAGAAAGTACAATAAAAATTAATCCAAAAATCCAAGCAATATAAGTGAATTCAGAATATCCAGGATGGTTAAAAAATATAATCATCAATGTATCCATAATTAACATTAAAAACAAAAGTATTAAACTTATCATTGAATAAAACAATAATCTCAATCCTGTAACCATGATTTTATCATCGACATTATGTTTGACTTTTTGGGATATTAAAGCAATATATCCATATATTAAAAATGAAAAAATTACTAGCGCTCCAGTAGAATACAATCTTATATTAAGTTTCCCTTCATAATCCTCTCGAGGAACACCCCACCAATTCCAAGGAAGAAAGAGAATAATAATTAATATTATCCCAAAAATTATTATTATCGGAAATGCTCTTTTTCCCTTATTTATCATATAACTAGCAAAAATGAATAAAAAAATATCTGCAAAAACAACCATACTATATGCTAATGGGAGGGATATCCTATAGATTTCTTTATAAAAACCAGAAATAACCGCCTCAGCTAATCCTATTGAGAGTATAATTAAAGCTGATGTAAGGAAAGAAAAAACCAGAGTTAGAAAAAGTGGAGGTGGTACCTTTCGTTCTCTCCATTTGTTATACATTTTAATAGATACTATAATTCCAAATATTGATAGAGAAATATAATAAATAAAGATGGGAAATACACGTAATTCGAATGGTGAATAACTCATACCAAAATGATATAACTCAACATTTAAAAATTTATATATTAGTTATTTAAAAGAATTTATTACATTATCGAATTATAACTTTCATTTCATCTATACTGTTTTCTAATGATAATTTTAGTGTTTTGATAAGTTCTTTCTGATCTGACTTTTTTATTAAATCATATTCTAAATTATATTTATCTAATAACCAGATTAACTTGAATAATTCTATTTTTTTCTTAAAATCATTATTAACTTTATAAAATTTAGAATATGCATCATAAAAAGCTTTAGACAACAAAGGATTATTCATGGATTTTGAGATCCAATAATCGAACTTACTAAATTCTTGTGCTCTACACCCAATACCCCAGTAATCAAAATCAACAATCCCTTTGATATTTATAAGTCCTGACTCTTCCTTTACAACAATACTTTGACTTTGAAAGTTATTATGTAATAATACATACTCGGTTTCTTCTTCAATTAAAGTATTGTTATCTCTATAGAAATTCCTAATTTCATCACAAAAATCAATTTGATTCTTCTTAGCTTTACGAATTTTTTGTTCAAATTCATATTCTAAAAATTTATTATATGAAATTTTTGATTCTTGTCCAATATTGAAAAGATTATTATAAAATGCGGGAAAGTTTATTGTATGTAATTTTCCATAATGATTACCCAATTCACTAAAGAGATTGAGAAATTTATTAGTATTCAAGCTCTTTCCTTCGCTATTATATTGATTGATAAGGTGGTTTAGAGGTTTGCCTCTAATATACTCTGTCACTGAGAAAAGATAAGGAATGATTTCTTTAGTTTCGTCATAGTAAAATAAATTACATACAGGAATAATAGGGGGTTGTTCTTTATGAAATAAATATGAACCAGTCTGTGTATTAATTATTTCTTTTACATTCTCCCTTAAGTTAAGATCCTGGGGATTTAAGCTCTTATCCAAAAAAGGATATAATAACTTCTCTTTGATTAAATTTTCAATTTGTAGACTTTGTCCTGTGCGAAATCTAAAGACCAATTGATTTTTTTCAAAAATTACTCTACTTATTGTATTAATATCAGTAATATAGGGTTCCTTGATCGTTTTTACTTTTCCTTGATTGACTAAAACATCAATATTAGAGAAGGTTTTAATAACTTCGTTAAATTGATACATTTCTCCTCTACCAATTGAATATAATCGATAAATTTGTTTGTTCTGTAATAAGGAATTTACAATAGCTTCGATTTTTTCAATTCCTATTGGAGTAATTTGATTATGCAGGTCTTCAGAGAGCAAATTTATATTATTATCAGATTTTGATATAATATCTCGATACAAATAGAGAAATGCATATTTTAATCCAATTAATTCATTGCCATTATTGGAATTAATTTGATAAATCATTTTTCGAACATCATTAATTCGTTCTTGGATTTGCAATAAATCTAAGATGTTATCTTCTAACGCAGATTTATATAATTTTGAGGATAGATTGACTAAATTACTGATATGAGTAACAATTCCAGAAAATTTTCTCAGATGTAATGGAATAAGTTGGAGGAAAGTTTGAGAATTTTCTTCCATTCCACAAAAAACTGAAAAATTATTATCTAAATATTGAATATATGATTTACAGATTTTAATATTATAAAATGAATCATTTAAACCCTTGAAATTCTCATAGACCATTAAATCTTTTAGTAATTCTGGTTTGATTTCATTACCAGCAAATTGGGATGGATTATTAATTAAATATATTTGATTATTATGATTTACTGAATCGAAAATATTTTCGAAAAAGGATTTTATTATATCATTATCTTTTTTTTCAGAAACTGGAGGAGATAACATGAAATTTATATTTTCAAATTTTTTTCCTAACAGATCTACTTGTTCTATTGCATCGTCTACAAGGTTGCTAAAGATCCCAGTAAGAATAGGAATTTTATTCTGAGTAACCTCTAATATCAAATTAATAAGCTTTATCTTTTCAGTAATCGAAATTAAATTACTTTCATTTTGATCCCCAAATATAAGAAGAGAATTTACTTCATTCGTAATGATATGACGAAAAAGAAGAGAATTTAATCTTTTAATTATTTCTAAATTTTTATTATAAAATGCTAAGGTATTGCAGATAACTCCATTGATAAGTGGTATTCCAATCTCCTCTTCACTAAATAGAAATCAAAAGTGAATTTCAAATTTTTTTTCAGATTTATAATCTTTATGATTTAATATAATTTTTAAAGATTATATTTTATGTGAACTGACTTAAAATTCAATAATTCCTATATTTATAATATATAACAAATTTGAATAAATTTTACGTAATATTTAAGGAATGGTTTAATATTTTCTGCAGAATAGATGAAATTGATATACCTCTGGTTTTCACAGGTACTTCTCCATTTATAGGCGCTGGTCAATTTGGAGAAAAAGCATTTGAATGGCAAAGAAAATTTTTAAATAATCCAAAAGCAATGCTAGAGATTTTAGAAGTCAGCTATGGTGAAGGGGCAAGAGGAATCGAGGTAATACCTGCTGGGAGAATCATTGAAACTGCTCAAATTATGAGTGAAACATATAATGATTATGTTATAACAGGATCTACATATCCTGGGAAGAATTCTGGTATTGATGTTTTAATAGAAGTTGGAGCTAAAATAATATTTGTTCATGGGATGATTTCTGATACAAGAGGAAGGGAATTATTGAATCTTTTAGATCAGATCTCTAGTAATGGAATAATTCCAGGGGTTGCTACACACGATCCAATTACAACGATACAATACTGTATTGAAGAATCTATAAATGTGAAGGCATTTCTAATACCATTTAATGCTAATGGAATGTTAATGGGGAATATGAAAAAATTGGAGGAAATTGTTGACAAGACAAAAAACTTCTATTTTATAGGAATGAAAACTCTAGCAGCAGGAAGGATTGACCCAAAACATGCATTTCAATACATTTCTAATCACAATATTTGTGCTGTTACAATTGGTATAGTAACAACGCAACAAGCAAAAGAATCAACTAGAATCGCATTAGAAGTGTTAAATAATAGAATTAAATAATTAATACAAGTAGACTCTTAAAACAAGAAATAAACAATCATATTTTTTTTAGATTTGTTTATCCAATAATCTAATTATTTACCAATTCATTTTAACTGGATAAGAACGAATAATTATATGAGATATTTCCGAATCACTTCTCCCCGTGGTTTTTCTTCTTCGAAAAGAATAGCTTGAAAAGAATATATTTTGGTGTCCTTATCTCTCCAAGCATTGCTATCTAACCATGCTTTTGAACATGTATGAGAAAGAAAGGTTTCAACATCCCAATTTCTACCATGATCAATAGGTACTTGGGGTAAAAGTAATCCACGACGCACTCCTCGCTCTGCAATTAGTCCATCTCTTCCAATAACTATTTTATTTAGGTAATCTTTCGGATCATCAGCTTCTATAAGTTTGGGTGGCGTTAAAATTGATAATTCAATTACTATATTATCCATTTCTTCTAAAGATAAAGAAGAAAATCGTGGATCTTCAGTTGCAGAACTTATTGATACTCTGTGAATAACATCATATAATGAATAAATAGGTTCAATATAACCAATACACCCTCTAAGTGGATTCCCACTAATATTGTATTCATTTAATGTTATAAAGGCACCGTATTTATCAGCAAATTTTTCTTTAATATGATCTGGAACAGGAATCCTTCGATTATTTTTTAAAAAAAACTCTATATTCTCCCTTGCAAATCTAACTAACATTGTACCTTCTTCTAAGGTAAATTTATTCTCATCAGACATTTTAAAATCCCAAAATCACAATTTATGTATAATTATATCCTTCAACCATTTATATTTTACAGAATTCTTTTGATAATTTTTCCATTTGGAACAGAATTATCATTGTTAATTTCTATTCCTCTTGAAAATACTTTCCAAATTTTAACCGATGTTAAAAATTCTTCAAAAGGAGAAAATTTAGCTTTAGTTTTAAAAATTTGAGGTTTTATCTTGTAATCTTGAACTTTATCAACGATAAACAAATCAGCATCATAACCTTCTTTAATAAATCCTTTATTTTTTAGTTTAAAAATTGAGGCTGGATTTTCCGCTGCTGCTTTAACGAAATTCTCAAACGAGAGCTGGTACTTAAATATTTTATCAAGAAGGACCAACGGATATGTTTCAAACCCAGGAAATCCAGAGGGTGCATCTATTTCTTTTTTTTTGTCTCGTTCAGTATGGGGAGCATGGTCTGTTGCTATGATATCCACTTGCCCCTTCTTTAATTCATTAAATAAATAGGAAGAACTTTCTTTATTTCGTAGAGGAGGAAGGACTTTACCGATATTTGGATTATTTAATTTAAGTTCATTTGATAATAGCAAGTGGTGTGGTGTTATTTCAAACGAAATTTTCAATTCAGAATTCATTTGTAAAGCTTTTTTTATTAGAGAATAACTTTCTTTACAACTTATATGGCAAAAATGAATAATTGGATAATTTTCAGGATAAAGATTATTGTCAGCAATTATTTTATAGTAATTCTCTAAAATAAAATTTACATATTTAGCTTCCATATGAACTGGAAATATTTTATTATGGTATTTTAAATAAGAGTATCTATTGTCCATGAATTCTTGATAAATATCTTTTTTAATTTCTTCAGAGAGTGGCCAATCAGGATGGATGAATATTGGAATTTGAAATTTATAAGAAATATTTAGAAGTTTTTGAATATTTAATGAATCAGTCCAGTCTATCCCATTCAAAGAATTTAGAGGATATATTTTAAATCCTATTACTCCTAACTTAATAATTTTTAGAATTTCATCATAATCAAATTCTTTTGGGATCCCCGATATAAAAGCTACATTAACATAAATATTTTTCTCAGCTTTTTTCATCCACTCGCTTACTTGTTTAGCGGATATTGCTGGAGGATTTGTATTTGGCATGTTAAAAACAGTTGTAATTCCTGAGAAGGCCGCAGCTTGAGTTCCTGTTTTAAAAGTTTCTTTATCACTCTGTTCCATATCTCGCAAGTGAGAATGAATATCAATTATTCCTGGTAATATTAATTTATTTTGACAGTCTACTTCTTTTTTATCTTGATTTATTTTATATAATTCTTTTAAATCATTTTCCTGAGCATTATACTTAATTTTACTTATAATCCCATCATTAAGAAGCAAGACTCCTTTTTTTAGAAAGCCATCAGAATAAATTTTTATGTTCTTTAGGATCATTCTTACTTTTATTTTTAGAGTTGTTATGTTGATCTTTTTTAAAATTAATGTATAAAATTACATCTTCCACATCTTTAATTTTTGAAAAAGATAAAAGTTTTGTATTTTTTGTTTTTTTGAATAATTCAATTAATTCAGAAATTCCTTTCGTTATGGTAAAAGTTGGAATGATAAAAAAATTGCTATCTTTAAAATCAATGATCTCTTTATTTAAACTTAAATCATCTTCAAGATCCTCTTTAATTTGAGTATTTTTTATTATTAAATAACTCTTTCCCAGAGCTATCGACTCAAAGAAATTTATAAATGAAAAATTGTCAACAAATTTTCTGATAAAAATTCCTGGTGTTGATTTCGACCACTTATGATTTTTAATATTGTAATCTTTTTTTGCTTTAATTAAAGCCTTTTCTAAGAGTAATGCTATAGATCTTTCATCAGGACCTAAAAATCGTAATCTAGCTCCTTCAAATTTTACTAAAGCATATTCTCTTTGAAAATATAGATAAAATGCATTGTTCTTTCTTATAGCATAAGACAAACAGAAAGTCTCTCTAATACAAGAGCATATTTTATAAACATTTTGAGGTGTAATTCCTTTATCTATGATTTGCTTATTGTAACTAGGAATATCTTCTTGTAATAATACGAAGTTAACCAAAATAATCAAATAAACTATTAAATTGATATTAATCTAAAATTTACCTAATTTTTTCATAAAATCTGCTGCAGCTTTTCCACCTGGAAATCCAGGCATTCCAGGCATACCTTTTCCCTTTTTTTGCATTTGAAGAAATCTTTTCATAAACCGCTTCATTTGTGAATATTGGTCGAGCATTTTATTTATAACTGAATATTCTACACCCGAACCAATTGCTATTCTTCTTTTTCTGGTTTTTTTTATAATTTTTGGTTCATTCTTCTCTTCTTGAGTCATAGAACTTAATACTACTTCCCATTTAGCTAGGTTTGCTTCTGCATCCTCTTTTAGAGCGTCTGGAATGTTTCCACCACCCATCATAGCCAATATTTGTTTAAATTTTCCTACTTTTTTTATACTCTTCAGTTGAAGATAGAGATCGTCTAAAGTAAATTTACCATGCATCATCCTTTTAACCATCTCCGGTTCAACGTCAACCTCAGCTTCTTGTACTTTTTGAACCAATGATTCAATATCCGGAATTCCAAGCAAAGTTCCTACGAATTTTGAAGCTTCAAACTCTTCAAAATCATCTATTTTTTCCCCAATACCAATAAATCGTATACCAACATTCGCAGCAGAGCATGCTGACAATGCTCCACCTCCTTTAGCAGTTCCATCTAACTTGGTAACAATAATAGATCCCAAATTAGTAGTTTTAGCAAACGCATCTGCTTGGTTATATGCCTGTTGCCCTAGTGTACCGTCAATCACTAAAATGATTTCATTCGGTTTTAATTTTTGCTCAAGAATAGCCATTTCTTTCATTAATTCCTTTTCTTCTTTGTGTCTACCAGCAGTGTCAGTAATGATGATATCATTTCCATCATTTATAGCCTTTTTAGTTTCTTGAATTGCAATTTTAATCGCATTTTTCTCATTAGGATTACCATAACATTTTATTCCTACTTGCTCTGATAATTGCTGTAATTGTTCATAGGCTCCAGGTCGCCAGGTATCAGTGGTTAATGCCCCCACTTTATATCCTTTGCTTTTATAATATCTTGCTAACTTGGCTATTGTAGTTGTTTTTCCAGAACCTTGAATACCAACAAGTAAAATTATATTTTTTTTTCCTGGTTTTATTCTTATAGGAGCAGGTTTACCACCTATTAGTTTAATAAGCTCATCATGAACTAATTTGATGACAAAATCTCTGCGTCTTGCCTTCTGGAGTTTGGTATTCATAGCTTCCTTTCTGATATTTTCAGTCATCTCAAAAACAAGTTCAACGCGTACATCGCTAGATAAAAGTGCACGTTGTAATTCTTGAATAAGTCCATCAATTGCAGATTTATCTACTGAAGGAAGCCGTCTTATCTTTCTTATCGCTGTATCTAATGATCTACCTAATTTCTCTAAAACCATTACTTCCCAGTTTATATTTTTTTAACGTATTTGAATGAATATTTAAAAAATAATATTTTTTTTTGAATAAATATAATATAATATAAATTAAAAGAAGTGTCAAAATTAAAAAATTTTGGATGAAAAAATACAAATTAAGGTGTATTAGAACTTGTCTATTAGAAGAACAGAGATACAAAAATTAAAATCAGGGCAATATATTATGGTTGATGAAGAACCATGCATTATAAAGAGTACTGAACGCTCAAAGAGTGGGAAACATGGTCATGCTAAAGTAAGAGTTGTATGTGTTGGAATGTTTGATAATAACAAGAGGAGTCTAACTATTCCCTCTGGTCATGTTGTTGATATTCCTGAAATCATCAAAAGTACGGGGCAAATTAATTTCATTGAGGATGCATCAATAAATATTATGGATTTAGAGACATATGAATCATTTGATGTTGATTGGCCTCAAGATGATGATTTAAAGAATAAATTAAAGGACCTTCAAGCAGATCCAAATAAAATCTCAACTACTCAAGTAGAATATTGGCAACTAGCTGGAAAAACCCTTATAAATAGAGTTTTCAGTAATTAAATTATTTTTTTAAATTGAGTATTAAATAAATTATCCAATATTTTTTTAAAACATTTAAATAGAAAATTAGAGGGTTATGGAGAAAAAACCGATTGCCTTAGCTTGCAGGTTAGATTCAGAAAGAGCTGTTAAATTAACAAGGAGGATTTTTGAATTCCTAGTTCAAAAAGGAGAAGTAGTATATCTTGAAACCAGACTTGCCCCAAAGATTTTACCTCATAATGGGATGGATTTAGGGGAAATGACCTCAGAGAGCATAAAGTTCATAATAATTGTTGGAGGAGATGGTTCAATTTTAAGAGTGGCAGGTGGATTATCTCAAGAGGATCCTCCACCGATTCTAGGTGTAAATGTTGGTTCTATTGGTTTTTTGGATGAATCTAGTGGTGGAATGATTTTTAAAGATTTATCCAAGATATTAAAAGGTGAATATTCAATGGAAATATGTTCTAAAATAACTCCTTATATTGTGAAAAACTCCGGTGAGATTAAATTAAGTAATGCTTTGAACGAAGTGTTAATAGTATCCTCTAAAAGCTCGAAAGTTCTACAAATATCTATTAGAATCGATGGAGTCTTTCTGAATCGCAGTTATTTAGACGGAATAATTATTTCAACTCCTACAGGATCTACCGCATATAATTTAAGTGCTGGTGGAGCGATTATAAATCCTAGTATGGAATCTATACAAATTACTCCTCTAAATAGTTTTGCTGGTTCAGGGTTAAAACCAATAATAGTACCTTTTAACTCTGAAATCGAGATTCGACTATTAAGACCAAGATTAGATGCAAAAATTGTGATAGATGGACAACAAATTATTAAGGGAATTGCTCCTTATACAAAAATTAGAATTCGTAAAGCAAATTCTCAAGTCAAATTTATTCGCTTTGAAGGAAGCTATTACACTCGATTACGAAAGAAAATTATAGGAACCATAAGAAGAGTTCCTATTGATGATTCTCCTGAAATGTAATATGATAAAAGATATTTTTTAAAATTATTTCAAATATTACATCCTGAATAATAGAGATATGAAAGAAAAAGATGCAATTTATATTTTTGATGCAAATATTTTTCTAACTGGAATAGATTTTAATTTAATTAAAGGAATTATTTATACCACACCTTCAATAATTGAGGAAGTAGAAAATCGTAGATACAAAGAAAAAAATAGAAATATAGTAAATAAAATTAAAGTTGCGATTGATACTAAAAAACTAAAAGTTAAGCTTCCTGAAATCAAATATATTGAAATAATAAAAACCGTATCAAAGAAGACGGGAGATTTCAATGCTTTATCAAATGCTGATAAAGATTTGATTGCATTGACATTAGAATTAACTGAAAAAATAAATACACAAGTTAT
Source organism: Promethearchaeota archaeon (assembly GCA_048937405.1). Lineage (GTDB taxonomy): Archaea > Asgardarchaeota > Lokiarchaeia > Sigyniarchaeales > SOKP01 > Loki-b32. The sequence goes on along the minus strand of JBHLNF010000007.1, from coordinate 166,909 downwards.
AATGTTCTCTAATGACTATTCTATTGAAAATGTATGTTCTGAGTTAATGATTCCTTTTTTACCATTATATAAAGAAGGGATTGATTATAAGATAAGCTGGCAAGTTTATTGTCCTCAATGTCAGACTATTCATGATGCTGAAGATTTAAATCGATTATGTGAAATATGTGGATCAATATTAAGAAGAAGACCAAAAAAATAGAAAAATATATTAGTGGAAATTTTATAAGTTGTATAAGAAATAATTATCGAAGAAACGGAAAATGGGAAAATAACAGATATGGGCGTAAAGATAAATGAATTGGTAAAAGAAGTTAAAAGAACTATTACTTTTGAAAATCTTTTTCAAAAAAACATCGCAATCGATGCATTCAATACCATTTATCAATTTTTAGCAATAATAAGGCAAAGAGATGGAACACCTTTAAAGGATTATCAGGGAAATGTAACATCACATCTTTCTGGACTTTTTTACAGAACAATCAATTTTTTAGAGAGTAGCATTAGACCTATTTATGTTTTTGATGGAATTTCCTCTGAATTCAAATTAGAAACTATAAAAGAGAGGAAAAAAATTAAAGAAGAAGCTAGACAGAAAATGATTAGGGCTCAAGACGCTGAAGATTTCAAGGAAGCAAAAAAATACGCTCAATTAACTTCTAAACTTGATTCTGGGATGATAGAGGAAAGCAAAAAATTACTTGAGTATATGGGTATTCCAATCATTCAAGCGAGTTCTGAAGGTGAAGCTCAATCAGCATACTTAGTAGAAGTTGGTGATGCATGGGCATGTGCTTCTCAGGATTATGATACATTGTTATTTGGAGGAGAAAGGCTAATTCGAAATTTTGCTGTGAGTCGAAGTAAGAAGGTAAGGGACACCACAGTTACTTTAGATATAGAATATGTTTCTTTATCCAAATTTTTGGATAATTTTAAAATTTCTCGGGAGCAACTAATTGATATGGGAATACTAATTGGTACTGATTTTTTTCCAGGTGTCAAAGGTATTGGTCAAAAGACAGCATTAGATTTGATTAAAAAATACGGTTCCATAGAAAAAGTTTTAGAAAGTAATATAAAAGTTGGGGGAAAGGAGATTTCTATAAATTCAGAAACCATAACTCAAATTAGAAATATATTTATTGATCCAAATGTAAAAAAAGATTACAAGATTCCAAAATCAAAGAAAACCGATTTTGAAAAATTAGAAGAATTATTAATTGAAGAACATAATTTTTCAAAACAAAGAGTCAATAATGCTTTAGAAAGACTTAAAAAAATAAATAATGTGAAAGTTCAAGTTTCCTTAGATGATTTTATGAGATAATTATATTTATAAAAAAAAAGCAAAAATTTTTACAAAATTAAGATTTCTTTATATTAAAATATTAAATTTGAATGGATGTCAATTTATCATGTCATCGAAAGGTAATAATGAGAAAGAAGGGGATGCTGATAATCCTAGTGTTACTCTTCGAGTTCAAAAAGCAAAAAAAAGAGATATTGGACGTAATATTATTAGAATAGATCCTAGTACTATGGAAAAACTTAAAATTCAGACAGGTGATGTAATTGCTGTTAATGGCAAAAAAGAAAGTGCAGGGATTGCATGGCCCAGTTATCCCCAAGATAATGGTTTGGGGATTGTTCGTGTAGATTCTAGATTACAAAAAAATACGGGAACTAGAATCGATGATACTATTGAAATTAAAAAAGTAAATACTGAGGTCGCCCAGAATGTTGTACTTGCACCATCTAATTTTCCTATTAAAAATAATCCTAGGTTTGAAAGTTTTGTAAAAAGGAAATTAAATAATTATCCAATAACTCTCGATGATTATATCTTCATATCAATTGGTATTAGCCGAGAAATAACATTTAAAGTAATAAATATGAGACCCAGTGGGATTTGTATCATAAAACAAGAAACAATACTTAATATTAGTGATAGAATTACCGAAGAAGCAGATACAGGGATAAAATACATTTCATATGAAGATGTTGGTGGTTTAGATAAAGAGATTCAAAGAGTAAGGGAAATGGTAGAATTACCTCTAAGACATCCATCTCTATTTAAACGTTTGGGAATCGATCCTCCAAAAGGAGTTCTGTTAAGAGGTCCACCTGGATGTGGAAAAACATTATTGGCCAAAGCTGTAGCTAATGAAAGTGAAGCACATTTCATCTCAATAAACGGTCCAGAAATCATGAGTAAGTTTTACGGAGAATCAGAAAAAAAATTAAGAAAAATTTTCATTGAAGCAGAAGAAAAAAGTCCTGCAATTATTTTTATTGATGAAATTGATGCGATTGCTCCAAAAAGAGAAACTGTAACTGGAGAAGTAGAACGTAGAGTAGTCGCTCAGTTATTAGCCTTAATGGATGGATTACATGGTAGAGGTAAAGTAATAGTGATTGGTGCAACTAATAGACCAAATAGTCTAGATTCTGCTCTAAGACGCCCTGGAAGATTTGACCGTGAAATTGAAATAAAAGTACCAAATGAAAAAGGCAGAAGAGAGATATTTCAGATTCATACTCGAAATATGCCACTTGATAAGAAAATTTCATTAAAAGAATTTTCCCAAATAACTCACGGATTTGTAGGAGCAGATATTTCTGCCGTTTGTCGTGAAGCTGCAATGTCCGCTCTACGACGATATTTGCCAAAAATTGACTTAGAATCGGAAATCATTGACCCAGAATTATTAGAACAAATTGAAGTAACTAAAGATGATTTTGAAGAAGCCTTAAAAGAAGTATTACCTTCTGGAATAAGAGAAGTATTTGTGGAAGTTCCGAATGTTACGTGGGACCAAGTTGGGGGTCTTGATGAATTAAAACAAAAGTTAATTGAAGCAGTTGAGTGGCCATTATCTCATCCAAATATTTTTAACCGGATGGGAATTACACCTCCAAAAGGAATACTCCTATATGGACCTCCTGGATGTGGAAAAACTCTATTAGCCAGAGCTGTTGCAACTGAAAGTAAAGCAAATTTTATCTCAATAAAAGGTCCAGAACTCTTATCAAAATGGGTAGGAGAATCAGAAAAAGCAATAAGAGAAGTATTCCGCAAGGCTAAAATGGCATCTCCTTGTATTATCTTTTTTGATGAGTTTGACTCAATTGCACCAAGCAGAGGTCGACATACATCTGATTCTGGTGTAACAGAAAAAGTTTTATCTCAATTTTTAACAGAATTAGATGGTTTAGAAGTAATGAAAGATATTGTAGTAATAGCGGCTACAAACCGTCCTGATATCTTAGATCCCGCACTGATAAGACCCGGAAGAATTGATCGGATATTATTAGTTCCGGCACCCGAAGAAAAAGGAAGACTTGAAATTTTAAAAATATTTACAAAAGAAATGCCTTTAGCAAGCAATATTACCTTAGAAGATTTAAATAGTACAATAGAAGGTTTTTCTGGTGCAGATATTGAAACATGGTGTCGTGAGGCTGCTATGATTGCTTTAAGAGAAAATATAAGGGCTAGAGTTGTATCTTTAGAACATTTTAGAGAGGCAAGAAAAGAAATGAATCCAACTTTGACTAAAGAAGTAATTAAATGGTATGAAGAATTTGGTGAAAAACTTAAAAGTCGAAGAATAGAGGAATCAAAAGAAGATAGATTATTTGTGTAAAATAGCAAAAATTAATTAGATAACAAACATAAATCATCTTATATTCTATTTTTTAAGTTTCTTATTAGGTGAACAAAATCGAATCTAATCGTTGGAATCAAAAACCAGTTTTAAATTCTATTATTGATCTTTTGATAAAAAATAAAGGAGAAATTTTGGATAAAAGGTTAGAAGAACTTCTTAAAAAAGAATTTCCTTTCATAAATTCATTAATATTAGAAGAATTGTTTATGAAACTAGAGAGTATGTCAATAATTAATGTATTTCGTGTTTCAAAAAATAAGAACATGATTGTTCTCAATAAAAATAATCATGCACTAAGAGAAGGCTTAGCAACAGATCTATTATAATTCTTTTTTTTGCCAGTTTAAACAGATTTGAGATAAAGATATTTCTTCTGTCTTAGATTTATATTTTCTTTTTCTTACATCAATGAATACAGGGTAATTGACAGCATTTCCCATCAACAACATTTCTCCAACTCCTAAACTAGAGATCATACTTGCATATTCCTTAGTTATTGCTTCTGAACTATCCATCAGATGCTTTAAATCATATGGATTTTTGATGCTTAAAATTAGTTTAGAATTGCATTGAGATAATGCAGTAGTGCTTAATTTTTTTGGTCGTTGACTAATTAAACATAAACATGCCATAAATTTCCTTCCCTCTCGAGCAAGCATTTCGATAATGGATTTCGAGATAGCTTTAGAATGGGCAGCTTCTGGGGAAAATTGATGGGCCTCTTCAACAACAAGTAGAAATGGGGGTATAGAATCTTTTCTTCGAAGATCAAAGAGTCGATTACAAATATAATCAACAATAATTTGTTTTTTTCTAATACTAACTTCTTTCTGAAAGTTGAAAATAGTAATTTCTTGACTATTCACTATTCTATCTAATGTAGGGTTCTCCTGAGAACCAAAAAGAGTCAATCGTTCCAATTCTGAGAGCCAACCTATTAAAGCTTGTTTTGTACTCTTATTTCCATCAGCCTCATCTTCGATTATCTCAATAATATCTTTTAAGTTATATTGATTTTTTTTTAGTTTATCTTTCCTCAACTTTTTTATGTATTTAGAAAGTTCTCTTAATTGAACCGATGAAATTTGTTCTTGATATTTTTTAAATGAATAAGCGGATAATTTGGGTACTCCTATTTGAAAGTATGAGATATCTTGAACTTTCACTCTATCTTTAAGCTCAGGAATATCTTTTAAATACAAATACTCTCCGTGTACATCAAATAAAATTATAGAGGGTGTTCCAAAATCATTATTTCTCATCAATAACTCTTCAATAAGTACTGATGTAAGGTAACTCTTCCCTCCTCCTGAGATTGATAGAATAGCAAAATGTTTATTTAGCAATCTATTCATATTAATTAGTGCTTCAGAATTTGTTACCTTGACTCGTCCTAAATTTAAACCAGTTTTAATGTCGAATCCTAAGAATTTATTAAGAATATCTTCCTCTACCATATATACTTCTTTTCCTGGACTTGCAGGATAACTCATTCGTTGAACTCTTTCAATATTTTTCCTTTCTTTATCCTTAAATAATATCAGTCCTAGGCATTTTACTATAGCAATAGCAAATTCAAAATCATCACTTGGAAAAAGACCTTTAAGGATATTAGGATTATTGTTATTATTAAATGCTTTAATTGTAAGAGCATCGGCAAAATACTCGTTTAATAAAACAATCTCTTCAATAACTCCTATTAAAAATCCTTCACTCGAGTTTGTGTAGACAAATAATCCTTTTTGTATAAGCGTACCATCTTGTCTTTTATTTATAACTAATGCAAATTTAGATACATTTGGTAATTGTAAGTAATTAAATACTGTTCCAACTTTAATTGCCATAAAATCAAATCGGCATAATGAAATTAATTAAATATCCACTTTGAATTAATAAATTGTGGTTTTAAATAAAAAAAGTATAAGAGAAAAAAATTTCTAATTTAATCAAAAAATAAGAAGCTTTTTTTTTTTATAAAAGTATTATAACAATAGAGTTTATTTCTCCTCTTTTCTATCAATTTTCTCGATCGCTCCTATTAACCTTAAAAGCAAATAATATCCATTTTTCCAAAAATAGATAAAGAACAGTGATGTAAAGACCACAATGAAAAGTGCAATGCCGATAAATAATACCCAAGGTCCTGTACTTCCAAAGATATCTGACAAAGATGATGATCCTCCTGAAGAAACCGTCGCAACATCTTGTACAATAGCAATAATAACTCCTATTATAATAGCAATTAAACTGACAAGTAAACCTCCAGCTGCAATTTTTACATCAGTACGATTTTTATATTTTTCCTCAAGTTCTCGCTTTCTATAGATAAACTTGATTAAGGATCGTGTGGATTTCTTAAACAACCCAAAAAAGAAGATCAATAAAAAAAACAGACCTGCTAAAAGTCCTGCAATAATGGCTATTTGATATCCTAAACTAAGATCCAAAAATTGCTCAAATTTACCAGTACTTCCAATAAAAAAATCTGCAAATGTCCATACTATTCCTCCAATACTTACTATACTAGCTATTACAATCAAAAGGTAAAAGATTGATGCTATTATTTTTTGAATTTTACTATATTCTTGTACTCTACTTGTAGTATCAATTTCCATTTTTTTTCACATTTCATTTTTTTTTTAAAGTAATATCCATTTGTGCTATATCTATTTCTACTAAACTGGTTTCAGCATTATAACAGAGTTTTCCTCTATATAATACCGAATAATTTTGATTATAGAAAAAATAACATTTAAAATATATAAAATTGAGCATTATGATAAAATTCTATTTTTTTTCAGAGTTTTTTGGTATAATTATATCATTGAACTGTTTATATATATTTTTACTATTCAAGATATTATAGATATTATAAGACATATTATAGAATTCCTCATATTTTTTGTGTCGATTTTCATTAGGAAGCCATTTTTTATCAACTTTACATAAATTTTCTGCGGCTTTAGCAATATCAGGAAAAAGTGCTGCTCCCGATGCAGCCAAAATCGCGGCACCTAAAGAAGTTGCTTCTTCTATGACATTTCGAACACATGTAATTCCTAACACATCAGCATAAATCTGATTCCAAAAATCAGAACGAGATCCTCCTCCAGTTAACATTAATTCCTTTGGTTCTATTCCTATTTTTTTAAATACTTCGATGTTTTTTCTAAGTTCGTAGGCTACACCCTCAAATACAGCCCTATAGATATCTTTTCGTTTATGTCCTAAAGATAAACCGAATAAGATACCTTTTGCAAATGGATTCCAATGAGGTGCTCCAGCTCCAACGAAATGGGGAATGAGAAGTATTCCATTTGCCCCAATTGATGATTTTTCTGCTTCACTAGAAATTAGATCATAAGGGTCTTGGCCTTCTTGAGCAGCTTGACATTCTGCAAGTCCTAATTCATCTCGAAACCATCTAAGTACTGCTCCAGTTGTAAAAATACTAGCTTCTTGTACCCATGCTCCTGGAACTGCATGACAACTACATAGAACACGTTTCTCTGGATCGAATTTGGGTTGCGATAAATAAGCCAAAATGAAACTACCAGTTCCAGTTGTGCATTTAATTTCACCTGGGGATACCACACCTACACCTAAAGCAGCAGATTGTTGATCTCCAGCACCAGATACAACCAAGGTTTTTTTATCAAATAACGTTTCTTCAGTTACAATTTCTCCGATATCAACTCCACTTTCCAAGGCTTCTGGCATTTTATCTATGTCTATTTCTAATTCAGAAGCAATATCGTCGGAGTATTTTAATCTCCTAATATCAAATAGCATTGTTCTACTTAAATTACTAAAATCACTGACATATTTCCCTGTTAGCTTATAAATTATGTAATCAGATACCAATAAAAATTTGTGAGTCTTCTGATAAATTTGTGGTTTTTCATCTTTAAACCAAAGTATTTTTGTAGCTGAAAAGTATGGATCAATTGTTAATCCTGTTGTCTCATAAATCTTATCAATACCAATTTTTTCTTTAATATATTCAACCTGCTTTATTGTCCTCCTGTCCTGCCATACTAAAGCATTATGAAGTGGATTACCATCTTTATCTACAGGAACAATAGTTTCTCTCTGATTGGTTACTGAAAGACTAACAATCTCAGTTTTATCAATTCCACTTTTTTTTATTGCTTTTTCAATTGTTATTTTAATGGAATCCCACCACGTATTGGCATCTTGTTCAACAAATGAGGGAGATGGATAAAAACTCTGCCATTCTTGATAATCACTAGCAATAATCGTACCTGCTAAATCAAAAATGAAAGTTCTACATCCAGTTGTTCCTAAATCTAAAGCGGCTATAAACATTTCAAAATTAGCTCCGATTATTTTTTTTTTAATAAGTTATATATCGTACGATTCAATAAAAATTAATATTAAAATATGACCTGAAGAGTGAGGTTCATTATTCATTCTGATGCCCACAATATGGACATTTAAATTTAAAAGACCATACATTCAAAGCCTTTATCTCTGGAAACTCCTTTCCACAGTTGGAGCATCGCGGAGTATGGGTTAACATCCACTCCCCTTTAATATTTGGCATTTGTTGAAGCATCTCTTTGAATTTCAATTTTTCATAATCTTTCTTAGTTATTCGAAGTAATTGTTGTTCTTCCGCAACTGATTTTCCTTTAGGGGCTAATACCATAAGAAATTTCATTTTTTTTGGATTATTTAAAAGAGATAGAGTTCTTAATATTGCTTCTTTTTTATATTGATTAAATAATTTACCTAGTTCCGGAGGAGCTAGGGCAACTAATGTCGCTTGAGATCCTTTTAATTCATTCTTAACTTTTTGAAATAAAAACTGAAAAATTCTTCTTTCAATATCCATTCCCCACACTAAATTCCATGGATTTATATCATAATCTTCATTTTCAGGACCAACGATCCGCTTGATGCTTTCAGTCAAGGAATAATGATTAAATTTATACAAATTTGAAAGTAGATCATCGAAAAATTCCGGTTCAATTACAGGAAAGGATTTAAAAATATTTTTCAATGAATATAATTTCACTTCGGTTAAATTTTTTAAATTAAGTGAATCCCAGGGAGTGAGAGTAAAGATACGAAAAAAATTACTCATATATTATCAATAGAGTCTATGTTTATAATAAATTTTATATTTTAAATTAATAATTTTTAAAAGCAACATTCAATATAATAACTCGTATGACCTCAATTTGGGATATTAAAGCTGATGCGCAACAAAAAGGAGATAATCTTAGAGATGTCTCACCTTTACCAGATAAAACAAGAATCGATAAAAACGGTTTCACTCACTATGTATTTTCCAAGAGAATGTTTAATAATCCTTGGTATAAAATTCCTGAAAATGAAATAGAATTATTTCAAAAATATTTAGATGGTGGATCAAGAATGTATCCTTCTGATGGGAAGATTCCTTGTGATATCGTGGCGGGTGAAGCTAGGACAGTTTTAAATCATATTATGACTTGTTCAGAAGATTCAAATAATCCTTACTGTGTTAATGCTAGAAAAGCATTAAAAGATGGGAAAAAATCTTTAGTAAGAGGTACTTTAAAATTATACTTGGGTAAATATACTTCAAGAGATTGGAGGAGAAAACGCTTTACTGATGATATAGATTTTTGGTGTTTTGAGGTAGGAGTTTTAGATCATGCATTAAAAGAGTGTGGATGGGTTAAGAATAAAGAAACTGGTGAGTTTGAGAAACAAGTTCAATGGACTAATCCTGATACTGGTGAAGTAAGATATGAGGCGCTGTGTGCAGCAAACAATTTAAATCAGTTACTTGATTTTGGAGCGGGAAGCTATCTTGAAGGTACAGGATTGAAAGAAATTTTTAATAAAAAGCTTAAAAGAGGACATGATGTTGATCTTAGTGATATTATGAATGTAGCCTTACATAATTCCGATTTAGCAAGTAGAAATAATGACAAAATGAATGAAATATGGGAATCTTTTGAAGCTGCAACTAATACTAGGAACTCTAGAATCACCTCAAATCTAATCAGTTTATGTAGATATTCATTGGGTACTGCCGATTATTTAGAAAGGGTAAGTAATGCCATAAATAAATATCATGAGAAAATACTTGATATAAATGAATATCCAAATGAGAGTATAAAAAAAATATGTAATATTTCAATTCATTGGATGAAATTTTTTAAGGAAAATGGTCCTGACGAGACAAGAAAGATGCTACATGAATTTTTACTTGAACAGAAAGATGAAAAGAAAATTCAAGCGAAAAATTTAAGGATCTTTATTAACGAAATTTTAATATTACTCAATTCTAAGTATGATTATCTCAAGATTATTTTTGAGATTGAAAAATGATTGATTCAATTCATCGTGAAAGATGCGTTTCACGATCTTAAATGATGAATTTTTAATGTTAAAATGCTAATCGATGGGCAGTAATTAATAATAAAAAGTCAGAGATCTTTCATTCAATTGATGGAATCGCCATTTCAGTAAATTCATCCTCTATTGGCTCTTTTTCTTTAAGAATACGTACTGTAGTAATCTTTTCAAGTAATAAAAATCCAATTATTGAAAGAAGAGATAAAAGCGCAGCGAAATACCATAACCAGTTTGGTCCAATATATTCCATAACTAATCCAGCAACTAAAATACCAAACAGATTTGGAATCATCCATTGAAAAGCATACATAGCCATATACCTTCCGCGCTTATCTTCTGGAGCAAATGCAGCTGCAGTACTTTGTCCAAGAGGGAATACAATACATTCACCCACAGTGATAATAGCCATAGCAACAAAAAACAGATATGGTTCAGACACAAAACCATACATCCCAAAACCAATCATTAGAAATATCGTTCCAAAAGCCATCATTTTCATAGGAGCATATTTCGAAATCATTTTAGTTATCCAGAATTGAAAAACAACGACTATTAATGCATTCATACTCACTAACCAAGCAAAATTTTCAATGGGAAAACCATGAATATCTCTTAAATAAACTGATAGTGGACCATTCATCTGCATATATACTAAAACTGTTATGGCTGATACCGCAATGAAAATCATAAATTTCCAGTCCTTTACAACATCTTTATATCCTATTAGTGTTTTCATGACTGATTCTTTTGAAGTTACATCCTGAGTTTGAGGTTTAGTTTCTGGGATGACAACAAAGACTATAATAGCAGTAATAATACTGCTTATTGCATCAGAAATAAATAATAACATAAAGGATCTGGTTGCCATAAATCCACCTAATATAGGCCCAATCACAGCTGAGAGATTAAAAGCAACTCGTAGGATTCCAAATCCTTCAGCTTGTTTTTCTTTTGGAAGTAAATCTGGCACCATTGCTTGACGTGCAGGACCTCCAAAATTGCCTATTAAACCTAGAAACGCAGCGATTAAATAAAAAGTGTTTAAATTATTAGCTAATCCCATTAAGATACTTCCTATCCCACTTACAATTAAACCAATTAAAACAATTACACGACGTCCATATTTATCAGCTAAGGCACCTCCGATTGTACTACCAAATATGTTTCCTATAGAAAAGATTGAAAATAGGATTCCTACTTCTATCATTCCTACACCAAAACGTTCTGTTACATACCAAGCAAAAAAAGGATATAATAAGAAAGACCCTATTTGGTCAATGAAAGTGGCGAAAGTCAGTACTTTAAATGCCTTGGGATATTCCTTATAGATTTTTTTAATTTTAGCGAACATTGGTGAATTGTATTTTTAATTTTTCAAGATTATACAGTATAGTTTTATGATTTTTCGAATAATATATAGAAAAAAAGCGATAAATTTACTATATAGTGTGCAAGATAAGTAATTTTGAATATTTATAGTTTTAACTAATGAACTACAATGGAACTTCGAATTAGAGGTTAATAATAAAAAAAAATGAATTTTATTCAAATTATTATTTTTATTAAACCCATCATTATTTTTTCGTAATAGAATATATCATTTAGAGAGTATCAAAAATGTATGATTATCTACTTAGTAACGAAAACAAAAAGTTTAGAGAAGAAGTACGAAAATTTGTAAAAAGTACAGTTCCACCCTCACTCTTAAAAAAAATGGATAAAGATGAGATTCAATACCCTACTGAATGGTTAAATGCATTAGCTAAACAAAATTTAATAGGAATAAGATTTCCAAAGGAATATGGGGGAAGGGGATTGAATTGGGAGAGTGAAATTATAGCTCAGGAAGAAATTGGAGTATTAGGGAGTTCACTTGCATGTTTATTTTCTTTACCTAGTATTTGTGGAGAAGCTCTGAATATGTTTGGGACTGAGGATCAAAAACAGAAATATCTTAAACCAATGTGTGAAGGGAAGAAATTCACAGCTGAAGCTTTAACTGAACCAAGAGGAGGATCTGATTTCTTTGGAGCTACATCCACAGCTGAAAAAGAAGGGAATCATTATATCTTAAATGGAGAAAAACGGTTTGTAGTAGGAGCAGAGGGAGCAGATTTCTTTCTGGTGTATGCTAAAACCAATTTAGATCCAAATGCGGATCCTCATAATGCTTTAAGTTTATTTATAGTAGATAGAACCGAAAATGTTTCTGTTGAATATATTTATGGTATATTAGGGACTAGAGGTGGTGGCGCAGGCAGAATTAAATTTAATAATGTTATCGTCCCAGAAGAAAATATTATTCTTGAAGAAGGTGCTGGCGGAAAGATTTTTTATCAAATGATGGTTCCTGAACGTTTAACTACAGCGTCGGGTTTTATCGGTCTTGCAAGGGCATGTTTAAGAATTGCTACAAAATATAGTACAAAAAGAAAAGCGTTCGGGCAAACGATAAGGAACTTTCAAGCTGTGAATTTTCTGATTGCTGATAGCATTACGTTATTAGACGCAACACGATCCCTTGTTTATAATACTGCTAGAAGTATTGATGCTGGAGCTCCACCTGCTCTTCAAAGAAGATTGGTTTCTGAAGCAAAGAAATTTTCAACGAAATCATGTTGGAAAGTAATAAATAATTCCATGCAAGTTATGGGAGGGATTGGTTATACAACAGTTTATCCAATTGAAAGGTTATTACGGGATGCAAGAATCGGCGAATTATGGACCGGGACTACTGAAATTATGAACCTCATTATCCAACATGAATATTATAAGGATATTCTAAGTGAGAAATGGCAAGGTCGAGACATCGAAAAAGATGCCATTGATAGTGATGCTGAAGAAGAAAAACACTTTGGATAAAAAATATTATTTCAAACAAAAAAAAATAAATAAAAAAAGGTGAAGAATGAAAAATGGATAAATTAAATAATTTAAGCGAAAGTATTATCTTTCCTAAAGGTGAAAAATTTACGAGTGATCATTTCACAGGAACAGCCTGGTTTAGTAGGTTAGTTCCAGACGATAGTACTTTTAATTGTCCGATCGGTAATGTTTCTTTTGAACCTGGCGCAAGAACTAATTGGCATATACATCAAGGAGGTCAAATTCTGCTTGTTACAGCTGGAAAGGGATATTTTCAAGAAAAAGGTAAAAAAGCTCAAGTGATTCGTAAAGGCGATGTGGTAAAGATTCCCTCTGGTGTAAATCATTGGCATGGAGCTTCGTCAGATAGCTGGCTTGTGCATATTGCGATAATGCCTAATTCCCAAAAGGGACCTGTTGAATGGTTAGAACCTGTTACAAATGAAGAATACAATGATATCAATGAGTAAAAAAGTATGTGAATTTTTTTTAAAACTAGAAAACGGAAGAAAATTAAAATAGAAAAGAAATTTTAATCAAAAGGTTACATTGGAAGAGATTTTTCAGTTATATTAAGGTCTTGGTCATTTGAACGAATAACTTAGGGAGATAATGGTATAGAAATTAATTATGGTAGAATATACCATTCTGACATATACCAAATTTATGGCAAATGAGATCCTCAGAAATATCCTCAAGTTTCCAGCCATAAAAATATAGCCTACAACAACAAAAATAATGAATTTAATAATTCAATATGAATATTATCTCTAAATTTTAAGCAAGAAATGGCATGGTCAAAATATTCAAAATGATGTTATTGATGCTGGTGTTAAAGAAGAAAAATATTTTGGTTAAAAATATGTCTCTTAATTAATAAATCTCCCTTTTTGAACCAATAGATTGTTATATAAGTAATTACTTATATTATGTAGAGAATTATTTTACTAATACCATGACAGATGTTGTAGAAGATTTATCTCAATTCTTTAAGGCTCTAGCTGATCCAACCAGACTTAAATTACTTCGTCTATTGATGTTCAATGATGAAAATAAACTAAAAGTAATTGATATAGCAGACAAGGTAGGTATATCTCAACCTGCTATTACTCAGCATATTAATATATTAAAAGAATTGGGACTAATTAAATCAAATAAAGAACAGAATCGAAACTATTACTATGTGAACAGGGGTAAATTTAAATCTTATAAAAGAGTCCTTAATACTGTACTCGAAGTATCCTCAATGAAATGTACATTTAAAGGAAAATGTAGTGAATGTCCTCTAAATCCTGTCCATAATAATTTAAACTAAAAATATCTAAAAATTTTGATTTTCCCATATTTTAACTGAACAAGTTTAAATTGATTTAAAGATACAAAATTTTAAATATAAGTGAATACTTATATAAGTAATTACTTATGATTTAAAAAAAGAATGATAAATAAAGAAAATTCTTACAATCTTTTAGATAAAATTGGCGTGTATTATTTCTCAACCGCTAATATTTTAACCAATATAAGATAATAGGAAGTAAATTCTATGGAAGGTAAAATTGATAAACCCATGAAAAGAATGTCGTTCAATGTGATGTCCGCCTTATTTGTTATACGTGATAAATTCTCTGATCCGTTAAAAAAGATTATTAAAGCGAAGGTAAAAGATGGTGATATTGTGCTTGATTACGGATGTGGTCCTGGAAGTTATTCTATTTGTGCGGCAAAAGTTGTCGGTGATTCTGGAAAAGTATATGCTGCAGATATACACCCATTATCTGCTGAAAAAGTTCAGAAAAAAGCTTTAAAAGAAGGTTTAACCAATATTTATACTATAACAACAGATTGCTCAACAGGCTTAGAGAATAATTCTATTGATGTTATTTTATGTTTTGATATGTTCCATATGTTAAATGATCCAAAGAGAGTTTTAAAGGAATTTCACCGTGTTCTAAAACCAGATTCTATTTTCTCATTAGATTGTCATCATATGAAGGACATTGAAACAGAAATTTTAAAATCAGGTCTATTTAGACTTGCTGAAAGAATAGATAAAACATATAATTTTACTAAAATTATCAATGTACTTTAGATATTGAAGTAGATGATAAAATGAGGATTTTGATAATAAAGATTTGAAAAACAAAAATTAAAAAAAAAAAGATTTAAAATTGACTTTAGTACTTATTTAATTTATTTAAATAAATGTTATTAATCCTAAGTTTGAGTCTAATGGATTTCCTAAGCAAAAGTAAACTCTATTTTTGTGATCAACGAAAAAAGAACCGACTGTGCCTATTTCCATAGGATCTGCGGAAGTGAATATTCTTGAAATTTGAGTATCTGAGCAAATATTGACTAATTCGTTGATATCTAAGTTCCCATCTTGGTTATTATCTTGACATAATTCAGAAACTCTATTATATCGTTCTAAGTATTTAGTGGGGTAAATCATAAGCATCTTGAATAAGGCATTTTCATAAATGTTAGCATCAAAAGTATAGCTTCCTCTTGCAACTCTCTCTAATGAGTAAGAATTAGGAATAGTTTCGATAGCTACCATAATTCTTTTAGTTCTTATTATGTAGTTCCATCCTAATGTAAAGTCGTTAGAAATAATTTTATTTGTTGCTTGCTTAACAGATCTGGTGTTTTCTAATATACTCCTATAAATAATAGATAGCGGAATACCTGAACATCCGTAATTAAATACTTCAATTAGGTTAACAGATATTGAAAGGCCCCATTTATTTATTCCACCCATAGCCAACATACTACCTATTCTAAATGAGAATAGTCTTTTGTTATTTATTCTGGTATAGACCCATGACACTGTTGGCATCATTAATTGAGAAAGATCAATTGTTTGTCCGAAAACCGTTTTTCTATTAGTGTAGGATCCTATTGCAGTGCATCCTCCCGCTATTAATGGAGATTGTGGATATCCAGTTAGCATTGGAATGATTTTCCCATAATAAATATCCCAAAAACAGTTTTGAGCTAAGATATCCATAAAATCAATTGATATTTCATAGGTATTCCCCATAAATGGAATAGATACAACATCAATAGCATCCGCCATTCCTTGCATTTCAGTTAAATAGTCTTCTGGAATAAAATCAAGATATTCTAAAGTATAGGAAAGTGCCATTTCATAGGAAAGTCCTAATTCTTGAGCTTGAAGCATAATCATCAGTTTCATCCAAGCTATTTGAAAAGCTAAATTTTGACCTTCTAAAAATCCAAGGGTATAGTAATCATCAGCTTTCACATATAAATAGGGTTGATTGTTATTAGTTCTCCATTCTGCATAATTACGTTCAGTGTAATCAGGTCTACATGCATTAGCAATTGTTATAAACCCTGAAAAAAAACTTACACCCAAAACAAGTAGTAATACAACTGATTTACTTTTTAATTGCATTATTCTTATACCTAATTAAAATGGTTTGTAGTGATATATCTTTACTGAGAGATTTAAATTCCCCACTTTTTCTTCTTATTAATTAAAAATAATGCTCAAGAATTAAACCAAAAGTTCCACTTTTAAGTAATCAATAGTAATGGTATTTTTCGTTTCGATGATATCTCCACTTATCATCACATTTTTATTTAGAAATTTATGTAATTTAGGATCATTCTCCCATAAGTGAGTTCTTTTCCTTACAATAACTTCAGACCATCTTTTTTTGTAATCATCTATTGGCTTAATGAAATATTCAGGTCCTTCTGATCGTGTTCCCTTTCTTTCTATTCTTACAAAAAGAATTCCTTTTATTTCATTCATAAATTAGAGAATGAGATTATATTTTAATTTAACATTCTATTTAGATTAACTATGTTTTATTTTTGTTTGGATAAATAGCGGATTTTTACTAAAAGATCTCTTAATTCCATTTTATCATTCTCGGTGGTGATATATTTCTTTTTAACTCCTTCTGATAAGGGAACTGTTTGAATTTTATTTCCTTGAAGAGAGACCATATTCCCAAATTCACCGTTTAAAACAAGTTTCATTGCTGCTAATCCAAATCTTAACCCTAATATTCTATCAAATGAATTTGGAGTTCCTGCTCGCATAGTATGACCAAGTACTACACTTCTACACTCAAATTCTACTCCATTTTCTTGAAATTTTTCTTTTAAATCATCTCTTAAATCAAGTTCATCGACAATTATTTTAGACATACCTAATTTAGCCAATAAAGGATTTCCATATGTATCCTTCGGTAGTTTATCAATTGTTTCTTTTGAAATAGTTTTAAAATCTCTATTTAGCGATTCTAATTTAGGATATGCTCCTTCTGATGTAGCAATAATGTGATATTTATATCCTGCATCAACTCGATTTTTCAAAACATTTATTATATCTTTTTCTAAATCAAATGGAGTTTCTGGAATTAAGATTATATCTGCTCCTGCAGAAATTCCGCTATACATTGTTAAAAAACCAGCATCCCTTCCCATAATTTCTACAACAAATACTCTCTGATGTGAATGAGCAGTAGTAGTAAGATTATCGAGAGTATTTGAAGCTAATTGTACAGCACTCCAAAATCCAAATGTATAATGAGTCCCTGCTAAATCATTATCAATGGTTTTGGGCACTCCAACTACCTTAGCATCTCCAAACTTATATATAGTATCAGCTACTCCAAGAGTATCATCTCCACCGATAGCAATTAGAGCATCAATTCCTAATTCTTCAAATTTTTTGGTTAAATTTTTTGCTTTTTGCTCTTTTGAACTCACATTTTTAAAGGGATTTGTTCTACTTGTATATAAAATTGTTCCACCAACAGTATGTAAATCATCATGTTCTGCAATATCAAGTGGAATTGTTTGATTTTCCACAAATCCTTTCCATCCTTTCAGGATCCCAACACATTCAATTCCTGCATCATAACCTTTAAGCATGATTCCATAGAGAACAGAATTTAACCCAGGACAGTAAACGGCAGTTAAGTTAAATCTTAGACATGACTCCGCCGCCTGTTAAAATTCCTACTCGTTTTATTGTCATATAAACCTTCTTCTAAAACGTTTTTTGATATTATATCTATTAGAAAGAATGCAAATTATAAAAAAAATATCTTATATCAATAACTATTTTATTCAATTTTAATGAGTACCATTAAAATAATCTAATGAAACTCTTTTCCTTTCAAGACTTTTTTTATATACACTTAACATTTTTTTAAAAATCTCTTTTTCAATATCAAGTCTACTCCCTCTTGTTTTAATCATTTTCTTTTTTCTAATATTGAAATATAACATCGCAGTGGAAGAAATTTTGTATTTAATTCCAAAAAAATTTTTTATTTGTCGTAAAAATTCAATATCTGAGGAAGCAATTCTAGGACGAATTTTACCAGTCTTTTTATCATATCCAAGGGTGCCATCACCATCATAGAAACCTAATAAAAATGCTAGCATCAAATTTCGGTTTTTTAAGTTTGGAAGTTTTGGTGTTTTAACTCGTCTTCCTTTTTCTTCATTATTTTCATATCTCATCCCTATTTTTAATAGATCTTGAGCCATTTTCTGATCTCCCCATCTAATTTCACTTATAGGATATATTTTCGTACTAAAATCACTTTTTACTAGACGAATTTTAATAAAACTGGGATTTAATCCTATACATTTACAAAGTTCCTTAACAACTCTTTTATCGCTATATGATAATTGGAGCCCCATTCGATAATAATCTCCAGATTTCTTATGTTCTATTGCAATCCATCCATCAGCAAATAGAAATCCAAGCCAATATGCTTTTTCATATGTATCGATTATTTCAAAATAGTTTCTTTTAAAAGCAGGATGGAATTTGTACATTTGATAATCTGGGGAAGGTTTTGGTTGAAGAATTACCTCATATTCATCAATATACTTCATAATATAAGATTGTACTAATAATAATGACTGAACCAAATGTGGGTATTTTTCTATCCAAATTTCAATAAATTTTTTGAATTTAGCACGCATTTTATCTAAAGTATTTTTAGCTATAATTTTTCTACAATATTTATGCATCCTATTAGTTGGAATGTAATTTTTGTAAAGCCCAAAAAGTGTACCCATTTTTTTGAATTCTATATATGGTTCAAATAGGACCCTGATTTCACCCTTAAGTCCTTTTAGATAACCTTGAATATTATTAGTTAACCACCTATTGTAGTGTTTTATCTCTCGCTGCATTATTTGTCTCTTTCTAGCTAAGAATTTCTTGTTACAATAAATTGATTAACTTCCTTCTTAAATCTCTTAGCTTTCTTAACTTTCTGATTTTTTAATTTTCATAAAAAGATTATAAAATTAGAAAAAAATCCTAAATCATTCCTCTTTCTGAATTTTCTTGAAAGTGTATTTTGATTTATCTTCAGGAATGATATAACTACCTCCCTGGAAATCTGTCAATTTTAAAGTAAACTTAAATTTACCTTCTATAGCATGTTTTAAAGTAGATAAAAGTTCATCCATTTCACTTTTAGCTGGATCATTCTTTTCAAGGCTATTTCTATATATTGAGACTGCCTGTTCAAATCGAAATAATATACCTTGTACGTTAGTATAATAGAAATCAGCTCTGGGACCCGGTTCTACTATTATATCTAGTTCAGGAATCTCTAATTTACCTGTAGGTGATCGGTAAATCTTAGATTTTAGGTCATTCTCTTCGGTAATTCTTAAGGTCATAATTCCCGATTCCATATTTGTAGTTAAGGGGATTATATCGTTTTTATGGAAATTACAGGAATTGCATTCAAATTTTAATATCAGCATTTTATCCCCATCTGGCAAGTCATATATCGCTTTTTTAATGGCAATTATACCATTTTTACAAGTTGGGCACTTGAAGGAAAAAACTTCTTCTGAATTTGCTGCCTTTTCTGACATAACTTCAATATAAAACGGTTTATTTAATTTAAAATAATAAACACTACTTTTTTTCTGTTTTGATATTTATCTAATTAAGCTAATTACTTTTTTGTTTATTATTCCCAAAATTATAAATCTATTTCGAAAATTTTTTATTGATCACTGTTTTTTAAGATATTAAATAAAAGTATTATAAATTTTTGAATAATATTATAACGTCGAGGAAATAATGATGATTATAGGCAAAAATCATAGTATTATTATCCGAAACTTATTAGTATTATTATCATTAATTCTTATTCTTGTATTAGTATAAGAATTTAACTAACAGACAACCCAGAAAAGTTATATCTCGGCGTTTTTGTTGGTTGTTCTGAGAAAATTGCATATAAAAATTAAAAAAGAAAAAAGTGGAAAAAAATGTCGAATGAAAAGATAGTAGAAATATCGATGCATTGTAGAGGTGGTCAGACATGTATTACTGCGAGTCAATTGTTAGCAGAAATGGCATACGAGGAAGATTTCAAGGATACAATTGCAATTCCGATAATTGGAGCTGAACGAAGAGGTGCTCCAATTCAAGCATTTACAAAAGTTTCGAAAAATAAATCAATTAAAACGTATGATAGTGTAAAAAATCCTGATTATATGCTTATTTTTGATACTTCATTATTAGAGATTCCCACGATTAGAAGTACAATAAAAGAAGGAGTTAATCTCATAATTAATAGTGCTAATAAAATAGATAAAAGTGATCTCCCAAATAACATTAAGATCTTTCTTGTAGATGCCACAGGGATATGTATTAAAAGGAATTTTATGCATGCAAGTGGACCAATTTTAAATATACCTATGTTAGGAGCTTTCGGGAAGGTTACAGGATACTATAATTTAGAAACTATGGAGAAAGTTATTACGAAGGAATTTGGAGAAAACAGATTAGAGAAAAATATGAGCGTTGCTAAAGATGCATATGAATCAGTTAAAGAGGTTTAATCATGTCAGAATCAAAAAAATGGAAGAAAATTAATAAATCAATAAAAGAGCGTCCTAAGGTTCAAGAATATAAAAATTGGAAAGAATTACCTCCAATTCCAATATCATTACCCATTGAAGGAAATATTGGTACAACTGGCGATTGGAGAACTTTTAGACCTATAATTAAAGAAGGATGTAATAAGTGTGGAATATGCTGGATGTATTGTCCAGAGGGTGTAATTAAAAGAAAAGAAGATGGCACATTCGAAATTGATTTGTTATACTGTAAAGGATGTGGTATATGTGCAAAAGAATGCCCAACAAATAACATAGATATGATAAGGGAGAGTGATATAAAAAATGACTGAAGCTCAGAAAGATTTTATTCAAGAAAGAGAAACTATTATTATAAAAGGAAATGTAGCAGCAGCTTATGCAGCAAAATCCGCACGAGTGCAGGTGATTAGTGCTTATCCTATCACTCCACAAACCACTGTTGTCGAAAAATTATCAGAATTCGTTGACAATGGGGAAATGCCTGGAACTGAATATATTAAAGTGGAATCAGAACATAGTGTTTTCGGAGCAGTGGTGGGTGCCAGTAAAGCAGGTACTAGAACTTTCACTGCAACATCTGGTCAGGGTATATTTTATGCTCATGAAATGATTCATTGGGCTGGTGGTGCTAGACTTCCTATTGTAGTCGCTATAGCATCTCGAGCACCCGCACCACCCTGGAATATTTGGGCGGATTTTACTGACGTAATAAGTCAGCGTGATACAGGATGGATGAGTTCTTTCTGTGCTGCCCATCAAGAAATTTATGATGAAATATTAATGTCGTATAAGGTTTGCGAAGATCAGGATATTCTTTTGCCTAAATTTGTTGCATATGGAGGATTTATTCTCTCACATACTTCTAAACCTGTTATTATTGAAGATCAAGATCTTGTAGATAAATACATACCGCCATTACCGAGTGAGGAAGGTTGGCCACATATTTGGATGGACCCAAAAAGACCAATGATGTTTGGCAATCTTATCATGCCTTCTGGTTTTTATTATGAATTTCGATTAAAGATTCATGATGCATTTATGAAAGCTAAAGAGAAAATTAAGCAAGCAGCAGCAGAATTTAAGAAGGTATTTGGTAGAGATTATGGTAATGGTCTAATTCAAGAATACAAAATGGATAATGCAGACGTGGCGGTAATTATATATGGAGATTTAGCATTACAAATGGAAGAAGCTGTAGATCAATTAAGAGATGAAGGTTATAAAGTTGGTATGGTAAAGCTTCGACATTTTAGACCCTTTCCTACAGAAGATATTCTTGATGTTGCTAAAAAGGTGAAAGTTCTTGGAGTTATAGATAGAGCTACAGCTTTTGGTTCTCAAACAGGAGGACCAGTGAGTTGTGAAGTTAAAGGTGTACTTCATGAAACCAAAGGAACTGCCACAATATTACCAATAATTAATGGTTTAGGGGGAAGAGAAGTTTCTCTTGAGCAGCAAAAAGAGCAATTAAAAAAATTAGTTAAATATAATGAAACCGGAGAACTTCCAAAAGATATAATTCATGGAACTCTCTGGGACGGATTATTAGAGGTGGAATGATATAATGACAAAATTAAAAGAAGCATTAGAATCTTGCCAAGAAGAATATTTTCTTCCAGGAAATTCATGCTGTGCAGGATGTGGTTTAGAAATCGCTCTAAGATGGGCAATGAAAGCATTGGGCCCCAATACAGCCCTTGTTACTCCCGCTTCCTGTCTTAATGTTGTTGTCGGATTATGGCCTAAAACAGCTCCAAATTTTCCATTTACAAATATGGCTTTTGCTGCGGGAGCCGCAGCTGCAACAGGTTTATCTGCCGCTTTTAAGGCTAAAGCATATAGATTTCCTGGTAAGGGCTGGGATGATATGACAGCAATTACATTTGCAGGAGATGGTGGAACAGCGGATATTGGAATTCAAGGTTTAAGTGGAGCAGCAGAAAGAAATTCTGATCAAATTTATGTATGTTATGATAATGAGGCATATATGAATACAGGCATTCAACGATCTTCAAGTACACCACATGGAGCATGGACCACGACAACTACAAAAGGAAAGGAACGTTTCAAAAAGAATCTTCCAGCAATTATGGCTGCTCATGATATACCTTATGTAGCTACTTGTTCGATTAGTGAACCACTTGATTTATATGATAAGTTTAAGAAAGCAAAGTCGATTAAAGGTTGCAGATATATTCATATTCTAGCTCCTTGTCCACCTGGTTGGGGTATGGATAGTTCAGAATCAATAGAAGTAGCAAGATTAGCTGTAAAAACAGGTTCATGGATTTTATACGAAGTAGAAAATGGAATCATGACATTATCAAAAGCAAGTAAATCATTACTGGATCCTTCCAAAAGAGCTCCAATGATGGATTACCTGTCTAAACAGAAAAGATTTGCAAATATTTCAGAAAAAGAAATCATTGGACTCCAAGAATACTTGGATCATACTTGGAAACGTTTAGAAGCGGACCTAAGCTGCCAGGAACAATATCCAAAATAATCTTTATATTTTTTATTATATTATTTTTTCAATATTGTATTAAAATACAGCTAGATTTTAAATGGGATTTTTAATTAGATTAGCCGGAAAAGAACTAAAGGATATTAATTTCTATTTAAAGATTGCTGTTGAGAACATTATTGAAGGAAAGATTTTTGCATTCCCTACTAATTCCGTATATGGAATAGGAGGAGATCCTCAAAATCTTGAAGTTATAAACAAGATTTATGATATTAAATTTCGTGATAGATCAAAAGGATTATTATTACTAATTTCTGACTTTGAAGAGGCCATTAAAATTGCTGAATTCAATAATTACGCTGAAAGATTAGCAAAACACTATTGGCCAGGTCAATTAACTTTAATTTTAAAAAAAAAGGAACCAAGCATTATACCTCCCGAAGTAACTGCCTATCAAGACACTATAGGTTTACGAGTTCCTGAAAATGAAATAATATTAAATATATTAAAACTTTTGAAATCAGAAGGATATTTCGGTGGAATAATAGGAACTTCGGCGAATTATTCTGGAGAATCTCCCTCTATTAGCGGGGAAGAAGTATCTAAGAAAATTTTAAGCCCTATAGATCTGATAATTGATGGTGGTAAGTCAAAATCACGAATTCCAACTACTATAGTAGATTGTACAGGTGAAAGTGTAAGATTTTTACGAAAAGGAAAGATTTCTGAAGAAGAAATATTGGAATTTTTATCAAAATAAATGAAGTGATACAATTGAAGAATTTTAATCTTTTAGTTTCAACTCCAAGATATAATGAAACAGAAGCAAAAGCAGAATTATGGTTTACTTTATTAATGTGTGGTGATACCTATCCCATTATTTCAGGAATTCCGTTTCAAGGATTAATTACTGCTCTAACTGATTTAGATAAAAAAAAAGTAATATCAGAGATAAGGGGGATAATAAAAAAAAATCCTGATTTCTTTCAATTTATTTTAAAAATTGTACCTATTGATTTTATATGTGAAACTGATATAAAGACTATAAATTACTTGATACAAGAGAATTATAAAGATTTCATTAATGAAGATGAAACGTTCAGAATAACATTGAAGCGTCGAAAACATGAAAAAATAGAAAGGACAAATTTTATTGATACAATTACTAAAGATATTGATAATAAAGTAAATCTTGAAAATCCAGATAAAGTTATTAGAATTGAAATTTTAGATAATATATGTGGAATTTCTTTTTTAGAGGAAAGTGATATTATTAAATTAAAATATATACGAAAAATTTAGAAGAGACTCTTTAATTTTAAATTAAATACGCGGAAAATCAAGAAATAAAGAAGTGCATGAATATGAATTGTAGATGTGATAATTGTGGAAAGTTTTTATTTAATGGTCGTTGGTGGGAAGTAGCGGATTTGAAATATTGTCCTAAGTGTGGAACAGAGATAAACTCTCAAAAAATGAAGGACATTAAAAAAACTCGAAATTTGTATTGTATCATGATATTAACATTAATTATATTTATAATAATCTATATATCTTTCAATGTTATTAGATAATTTTTATATTATTTAGAGGATTTATTGTAGGAATAATATAGACATTTTTTCACAAATTAAATCAAAAAGGGCTGAAAATAAGTTGGGTAAATTAGTTACTGATTTTTTTATGTCGATTCCATAAGATCTTAAAACAGAATTAATTTGGTTATTATTTATCTCGAAAAATTCCTTAATCATATTAAACTTAGAATGTGATTGTTTATTAATTGATAATTCCATTTTTTCAGCATTTAGAGTCGATAGTAATTTTTCTGAAATAATTTTTAAATTGTTTATAGGAGAAACTATACAGAGAATAAGATTATTATGATTTAATTGGGAAAAATTAACACCAAAAGCTTCTATACTTTTATTAATTTGCCGATTAGTGGCCATATACAGTAAGAATTCGATATTTTTTTTATTTGAAATATTAAAATTAAGTTGAAATGCTTTAAGAAAGTGGTAACATGCTATAAATATGTGATCTTGATTTAATATATACTTGTCCATAATAAATTGGACAACTGTATTTTCATATTCATTTTGAACTTCATCCATTATATTTAAAAATTGATTTAAAGCTTCATTTTTACCCATTATATTGTAAAAATTCATAAACTTATCTAAATTCATTTTAATTTGACTAATTCCCACAAAGTATTTCAAATTTAGCTCTGTAATATCAAAATCTTTAATAATCACACTGGTAAACTCCATGTTAAGAATTCTGGCATAATATTAATTTGTATTCTAATATAAATTGAAAATATTAAGAAAAATAACAAATAAAAAGTAAAAATCCAATCTTTTAAGCTATATTTAATGGTGTAATAATAAGAACGCTCTTTACTACTCCCAAATCCTCTTGATTCAAGTGCTTCAGCAACATTAAAAGCTCTCCTAATAGAACATATTATTAATGGAACTAAGAGGGGAAAAAGATTTTTAATTTGGCTTATAAGTCCTTTTTCTTGCATTTCATACCCTCTGCTTTGTTGAGCATCTAATATATTTTGAGCTTCAGTCGCAATCGTTGGGACAAACCTAAATGCTAATGAAAATGAAAATGCAAATTCATATGGTATTTTCATAGAAATAAGAGAGAGTGCTAAATCATTTGGATCAACTGTTAAAAAGAAAATTGAATATGCAGATACCATAATTAGAATTCTAAAAACCATAGCAATAGCAAAAGACAAGGAATCAAATAAGGTATTTAAAATAATAATGAATATAATTAAGAAGGAAAGTCCTCGAATACTTTTAATCCACTGTTTAAACAATTTTCCTAAAACAATTATAGGAATTATACTTAAAAAAATGAAGAATAAAGGGATAATTTTGTTAAAAAGTAAAGCAATAATGGTATATATAATCGAAAATACCAATTTGACTCTAGGATCCATTCTGTGGAGAATTGATTTTTTTTTCATAAATTTAAAAGCATTAAGGAATTCTAAAGACATTTTAATGTATCCTCCCTAATTATATGAAGATTTATTTTGTATTAGATTTCTTAGGTAATTAATCATCTCAATTTTAGAAAGGACATTTTCTACTTCATGAAATCCCTTTTTTTGTAATTCTAAAGCAAATTGACGAATTTGCGGTAAAATTAATGATGATTTTTTTATGAGAAATTCATTATTCAATAATTTTTGGGTTGGTCCATCACAAATTATCTGTCCATCCGCCATTAATATCGATCGAGGTATAAACTCATAAGCAAATTCTATATTATGAGTAATTATTATTATTGTTTTTCCATTTTTTCTTTCCTTCTCGATTAAATCTATAAAAAATTCAATCTCTTTAGCATCTTGACCTAATGTTGGCTCATCAAAAATCAAGATTTCAGGATCCCTACAAATTATAGAAGCTATAGCTAGCTTTTTTGACTCCCCTCCAGATAAATTAAGTGGTGAGCGATTTCTATATTTTTCGAGATTAAATTCAGATAATATTTGATCTACTTTAATTTGAATTTCTTCTTTAGGAAGATTATAGCTTTTTAGTGAAAATTTAATTTCCTCCTCTACAGAGTTTGCAAATAATTGATGGAAAGGATTTTGAAAAATTATTCCAACTTTTTTCGATAAGGTTGCAACGCTTTTAGAACTAGTATTTTCATTATCCATATAAATTGTACCATTTGTTGGTCGTATTAATCCATTTAAGGTTCTGATAAGAGTAGTCTTTCCCGCTCCATTTTTACCCATTATTCCTACTAATTCCCCTTTAAAAATATTCAAATTTATATTAGTTAAAGCCTTTGTTCCGTTTGGATAAGAATATCCGATTTCTTTCAAGATTACTATAGGTATTTCTTTAACCTTTTGCATCATTTTCTTGTTTCTTTTTTATATTTTTAAAGATTTTATTGCCTCTGGAATTGAAATAGGGATATTTTTATTAAATAGATTCTCTTTTTTAAGCTTATTAAAGATTAAGTAAAGAACAGGTTTGTTCAGTTTTAAATGTTGAAATGTTTCACCGTTTATGACTTTCTCACATGACCCATATTCAAGCACCTTACCATTCTTCATTAAAATCAACTGATCAGTAAATGGTAAAATTAAATCAAGACGATGTTCACTTATCAGAATTGTTATCTTTTTTTCCTCCTTTATCTCTTGCAGTAAATTAATTATTTTTTTTGCCATATATGGATCCAATAACGCAGTAGGTTCATCTAATACTAATATTTTTGGTTCTAATACCAGAATAGATGCAATAGCAACCCGTTGTTGTTCACCACCACTCAATTCAAAAGGAGCTTTATCTAGTAAATGTTCAATTTCCGTTAATGATGTACTTTCTTCAATTCGACTTGAAATTTCTTTTGGTGAAAAGCCTAAATTTTCTAACCCAAAAGCAATTTCATGCTCAACATTCAAAGTTATTAGCTGATTTTCTGGATTCTGAAAAACTATTCCTACATTAGTACTTAAATCTGCTATTGGAGTTTTGGTTGTATCATTACCATTTATAATAACTTTCCCCTTATAAAAACCAGTATAAAACTGAGGGATCAAACCATTCATACACCTAATTAGGCTTGTTTTTCCAGAACCCGTTTCTCCACTCAACAGGATAAATTTATTCTCGTTATCTTCAATATCTAAATTAATATTATTTAAAGCATATTCTTCATTTCCTTTATATCGGTAGTAGAAATTATCAAATTTGATATATTTCATGATAGGATTTAATCAACTGAAAGTGTTGTTCTTCATTAGTTCTTAATTATTTAAAACTTGGATTATAAATATTTTTTAATATTTTCAATGAGTTCTGCAATATTATAATCAGATTTATTATTGATAGTTAAAGAGGCAGCTCCATCATGGCCACCACCGCTTCCTTCATATCGTTCGGAAATTTCCTCCAAGATTTTTGCTAAATTTAATCCTGTTTCTTCACAAACCTTTTTTCTAGCACGAACATTAATTCTAGAAAGATTATCTTCTTTTGATATAGCTATTGAAACATCAAATCCAATTTTTATTAACATTGAAGCTGCACTTGCCCCAAAACTGCTAATATTTGTAATACCAATTAAATATTGCCCTTCTCTAATTAATTCTACCCGTTGTAAACTTTTTATTTTAGCTATTTTTTCAGATATATCAATATCATTTTTAAGAAGTGCACGAATGTCTTGAAATTTTATATCTTCACTTAATAATTTTCCTACATTTTGAATTGCATTATTATTACCGTGTTTAAAGAAACCTGAATCTATTAGAATAGCTGCAATAAAGAGAGTTTTCAATGAATTATTTAATGGAGTGTTATATGATTCAAATAAATCTAATATTATTTCTGCTGTGGAAGAATAATTTGTAAATATTATATTTAATGATTTGATATTTAATTTTTTTTTTTCTGTTCTATCTCCTAAATAATGATGATCTATAAAGATATAAGGAATATTTGGGTGTGTTGTATGTGAATTAGCATTGATTTTTATTTGATCCAAATTATTTGTATCTACTATTAATAATATTTCAGCCTTGAAAGCAGAAAAAGAGTTTTCATATGATAAATTGAACTCAGGAAATTTTGCTGCATAGTTCTTTATGAAATTTTTTGTTGATTTTGAAAGATCCGAGAAATATATTGAAATCTCATTAGTTTTAAAATATTGTATCAAAAAAAATTTTAAGGTAAAACAAGAGACTAAACCATCAATGTCTACTAAATTGTGTGTGGTAATTAGAATTTTCTTTTTGTCTAAAAAAACTAAAAGATCATCAAATTTGGATTTTAACATAAAATTTCTTCAAATATTATTTTTGAAAGTCCGCTTGAAGAGATTTACTCATTGTTTCAAGTTGATTTTTCGTTCGTTCTTCTTTTTGTTTTAAAGTCTTTAATCTCATCTCTAAAGTGACTTTTAAACTTTTTTTCTCATCCAATAATTTGTTTTTTTCACTTTTAACTAAAATCCCGCCTATTGCTTTGTATACTGCGTCTTCTTGGTTTATTTTTTCCAATTCTTCAATTGCAAGTTCTGTGTCTCTAAGGGTAGTTTCAAATTGTATTCTTTGAGAAGTAATAAATTCAAGTGATTGTTTTAAATTATTGAAATTTAGAATTTTCTTTTTTTGTTCCTCATTTAGGTCGTCTAAATTAATCGTCATTAAAATTTCACTAAATTAGATTTATTTTTTTTTTAATTTAACTTTATATTAAAAATATTATATTTTTTTCTATGAATTTTCAACTATTCTTATAGTATCATCAATTACTTTCCCAAAACTAATAATCTCATTAATAGAAGCACGAAAAGCTGTTATATCATTGCAAATTAGATTAAACACTATCGTATTATCTTTTTTTTTTTCCACAGAAACCTCAGATCGTTTGGTTTGTAATTTTTTAAACTCTGGTAAAAATGAATTATATGAAATATCTCGTTTTTTAGTACTTTTAAATATGAATTCTATCATTGATTTTATTGAAAAAGAAGTATAATTATCACTCATTATTCTTCTATAACTTCTAATTCTCTTTGTTTTCGTTTTGCAATTCTGAAAGATTCTGCTCCTCTTGGTGTTTCAATATAGTACGCACCACCAGTAAACTTAGCATTACATTTTTTGCAATACCAAATACCAGTTGATATTCGATGGACTGCACCATTAGTTATACATCTAGGGCATTTAATATTTCCTTTTTCTTTTTCTAAAATTAATCGTGTTCTTTTCCGAAGAGTACTTCCATATCTAGCTCCATATTTCCCTGTGATTCCAACTTTCTTCGTTTTTACCATTTTAATCAAAATTAGAATTAAATAATTGATATTACATTAAAAAATAGAATAAACTATAAATTTTACTATTTTAGTAAAATCTTTTACTACACTAATCTTTTAATTTAGATTATGTTCTTAATTATCTTTAAAAAAATAGTTACTATATCAAAAATTAAAAAGTTAAAATAAGAAAGAAAAAAATTTTTTTATGAAATTATTTAATTTCATTTAAATATTGTAAAAGATTAAGTTCTTTTCTCATATTTTTGCCGATTTCTAAGGATTTACTTCCTAGCATTTTGATTTCATCGATAGTAAATGTAGCAGCTCCACTTTTTTGAATTGAAGTAATTTTATCTTCTGTAACCGAGATAGAAATTTTTCCATCACAAACTAATTCTTCTGGTAGATTAGGGTCTAAGAAGATAATATCTTCAATTTTACCATAAGTTAATACAAAAGGTAATTCATTTACAATAGTTTTTCCAGTTAGATATTTTCCCGTCCATTCTGTTTCTTTCTTTTCTTCATTCCAAATACCTTCAGGTATATGAGCTGAAATTAATGAAGTTAATGCACTAACACCACCAGCATCAATTAAATTTCCGGCGTAATTAATTACATACATATCAACAAATAGAATATAAACAGCTTCTTTTTCTTTAATACATAGTTTTTTTGTTTGAACACAATCAGCATGACGAATTCCACGATCTACTACTCTTGCTAATTCTATTGATTGTTCATCAGGAGGTCCTCTTTCAAAGAGTGGAGATGCGATTGGTAATAACTCTGCCATAATGGTACAAACCCCTTCATCAGGCAAATCTGGAAAAGGTTCACCTACTTCATATTTTAATCCAGTTATAATTCTTGTATCTCCTAAAGATACATCAGCTGAACCTTCTGCTGATGTTATAGTATCGCTTTTAATCTGAAAATCACGATATTCCCAAAGACCTCTATCATCAATTCTTTCTTCTTTTTTCAAATTGGATACTATATAATCTCTTTCGATTTTTGATATTATTCGCTTGACATCCATCACTTTTAGTCATCACCTTTAGTATCTTTATTTTTTTGGGTTATGATTACTTCTTCTTGTAATTTTATATATTTACTTTTTAAAGCTTCTAATTGAATTTGGTGAATTTTTTTCAATCCATTATGTGCCAAATCCAAGAATTCATGCATCTCTTCCAAGTCCATATCTCCATCAAATTGTAATAATGAAATTTCCTCATTATACCAAGTTATTGCAATTGGTAAATCTGCATCTCCGGCTTTATCTTCAATACCAGAAAGATCTAATACTTTCTTTCCATCTATTTTTCCTACTGCGAGTGCTGACACTAGACTTTTCATAGGTATTCCCGCATCGGCTAATGCTAATGCTGCCACTGTAGTACTTGCACATCTTGTACCGCCATCAGCGTCCATTACTTCGATAAAAACTTCAAAACTTGTTCCAGGATAAAGTTCAAGAAAAAGTAAAGGTTCAATACAATCAGTAACAATCATAGAAATTTCTTTTTCCCGGCGTCCAGGAGCGGGTCTTTTTCTATCAAAAACAGAAAAAGTGGCCATTCTATAAAACACTCTTAAGACGCCTTTATCTGGTTTTGCTAGGTGATGAGGATGTACTTCTCGAGGACCATAAACCGCTGCGAAAATCTTATTATTTCCCCATTCAAGATATGCTGATCCATCAGCATTCTTTATTACTCCAACTTCCATTTTAATGGGTCTTAATTCATCAACTTCTCTACCATCAAGTCTCTTTCCATCTTTACGAAATAAAGTCTCTGGATACTCGTCTTTAATTATTAACGGCATCTATTCTATACCTCTTTTCTTTTTTTCATTTATAATATACTCTTGCATTCTATCCGTTAACCCAACAGTGTGAGCTTCCAAAGAAATTTTATTGATTGATTCAATAAGCAATCTTTCATGAGCAATACTTTCACCTTTCAGCCAAATACGCCCGTTTTGGGTTACAAATATATTACATTTAGTTAAATTTTTTAACATTTTAATCATTGATCCGTCTCTACCAATTACTCTTGGAATTTTAGGTGGATCTATTGATATTACTATTCCTCCTACCTTTTTTCCTAAGTATTTTCCAACCGTAGTTAATTCAGGTTTATTTAAACGATCAGCAGAAAGTATTTTTACGACTAATATATCTCCTATATCAAATTTTTCTGTAGTTACTTCCTCATGAGAAGAACCTCCTCCTTTAAAACCTCTAGCTCTCCCTTTTTTCATTGTATTCTTAGGCTTGAGTTGACCGTAATCTTTTGCATTAATATCACATTTATATTTAACAGGGTTCTTGTCAACTACTAAAGCTATAACCTTATCTCCTGGACGTGGTGTGTAAAATCCCCGAAGAGGAATAACATTTATATAATTCTTTTTTATTTGTTTTAAACCAATGTTTAAAGAGATAATTTTATTCTTTTCTTTATTTAATATTGTTCCCCTTCCTGGTATGTAGTTATTAACATCTTCAGTCAGAATTTCTCCAGGAACTACAACATCTCTTACATCTTCTTCATCATTTTCATAATCTTCAAAATCATCATCGACAGTTTCTATAGATTCTTCATCTTCTTCCATAATACTACTCACATTTTTTCTATAATTTTGTTATTCTCCTAACCTAATGAAAAAAATAATACAAACGAAAATAAATTAAAAATTTTTAGGCTAAGCCTTTAAGATTTTTGTCTGAACTCTTCCATGGGTTAATTTATTTAATTTATCAATCAGTTCCATTTGCAATCCCGCAGGCAAACTTACTACCGAAACCCAGGATCCATCAGATTGCCATTCTTCTTTCTTAATTTGAACATATTGAGCTACAATATTATAACCTTTTGCTGTAAATGCTGATGGAATCTTTATAGCCATCTCCACTTGCTCTATTCTAATTGGAATAATTGCACGAATACTTTTAACAACATCTTCAACTTGCTCTTCAGCATTTCTCATTAAATCAATTTTAACATTTGCTTCTTCAATTGCTTTTTCTATTCGTTGATAAGGATGAGGTTTTTTATTCTGAGGATTTATCGCATTTTTACTTATAATATTTATTATTTGTTTTAATTTTTTTTGCATTTCTTCCTCTCGTTGAGCTTTTGTCCAGTGTATTTCTCCGTCTAATAGAATATGAGCAGCTATTGTCATTCCCTCTGTAGTATTAAATACTGCTTCCATATCTCCATCTGTTGCTTTTTTTCCTCTGCGTAAGTCTTCAAATACAGTAAAGCTCTCAAAAATAAGTTCTAAATCTATTTTCCTATCATTTAATAGATCTTCTACGGTGAGACGTGATTTTTCTTCTCCTTCTTTCAGTCGAGTATTGATTTCTTCACGAATTATTTTTTTAGCCTCCCAAGCTTTCTCAGGATCCATTAGCATTTCAAAAGCTCTTCCTGAATTCTCAATACGGCCAATAATATATCCTCCCAAATCAATCCTTGCCCTATCAATCATAGAATTATGTCACAAATTAACTGATTGAATTATCTCAACTTATTGTTTTCCAATTCTTTTGTCTTATGTTACAAGATAAATATGAAAGGGATTCCCTTTATCTTTATATTCACAACCTAAGGATATTATACTTTAGTTAACAATTCTTCCTTTTCATCTAAATTTAATAGCCTAAACGTTTTATCTTCTTTCAATATATAGGCTATATCATATGTATTTTTATTTAAATTATCACCCATTACCTCTTTTAACGTTCTTAAAGGTAATAATTTTAATTCTTCATCACTCATATCCTCATTGTAATGCTCTTCAAGGTAAGCCCTTGCTTCAGCTGCTCCTGAACCGATAGCAAACGAGTAATATGACCACATCGCTCCAGAAGGGTCTGTTAAATATAAGGAAGGCCCATTAGAATCTATACCTGCTATTAAAAATGATACACCAAATGGTCTTACCCCTGCATTTTGAGTGAAGACCTGTTTGTATTCACATATATTTAGTGTACTGTCTTTAACAGAGATTCTTTCATCATAATTTAATATATTTACTTGGGCTTGAACCCTGGCTCTATCGATTAAGACTCGGGCATCTGCGGTTAATCCCGCAATAGCCACCCCAATATGATCATCTATTTTAAATATTTTTTCTGAACCTGTACTATCATCTTGAAGTTCTGAACTTTTCTTTTCAACTGCAAATACAACAGAATTCTTATTTCTACACACAATTGCAGTTGTACCTCGTCGGACGGCTTCAATTGCATATTCAACTTGAAAAAGCCGACCTTCAGGGGAGAATTGGGTTATGGCCATATCATAGCCTCTTCCAGCTTGTTGGAACACTTAGATGCACCTTAAAAGTTTTTAATATTTATCTATTTATATTATTTTTTTAATTTTTATTTTACATTAGTTAAAAAGTAGTAATAAATCCTAAAATAAATATTTTGTTTAAATATTTTAAAAAAGGGATAATATATGATAGAAAATACAATATAGAGAAAATTTGTATTGTTTATCGTATTCTAAGGACAAATTAGGACCATGCAACTTTATTAATGAAAATTGACCATTCTAATAATATCATTCCTTCATCTCTAGTATGAGCTACTAGGTAATCTCCTTCTTTGGTAATTGAACCAACAATATTTCCTTTTCCCGCACCAATATTTTTAGCAGCTAATTGAATATCATCATTTTTTAAAATTGCAAACCGATATCCCTGAAATGTTAGAGAAGGTTCTTTAGATTTCCATGAATTGAGTATTGTTTTAGCTTCCTCAGGCGTTAAAGGAAAATCTCCAGATTTAAAAATTATATCACCTTGGTTATTTAATAAGAAAACATCTTCCACACCTTCATATTCGTTTAAGGCATTGATCAATTGATTAAATCTTTGTTCTTCCATAATATTCCATCTTTCGCAAAAATCTGTATTTGATTTATTGAAAGATAAAAATTTTGTAATATAAATCTTTTCAGAAAAAAAGATT
Source organism: Promethearchaeota archaeon (assembly GCA_048937405.1). Taxonomy (GTDB): domain Archaea; phylum Asgardarchaeota; class Lokiarchaeia; order Sigyniarchaeales; family SOKP01; genus Loki-b32. The sequence continues at coordinate 131,796 of JBHLNF010000007.1, read as the reverse complement.
TTGAGAAAACTATTTTTCTTAAAACTCATTAGTATATTTAAGTTCTAATTCATAGCAGCACTATATTGTTTTCTTATGGTACAAAAGTTAGTATTATTTGATAAAGTCTATAATATCTCGAATCGAGGAAAGAAAGAAGATATTTACCTTAGATATCTTAAATATTTGAAAGAACACATAAAGGGGTTTTTACAGACTTCAATAATGATTAAGAAATTAAGAAAATTTGATAAAAGATTCGAGATTACAATCAGTGGTCCAGAAGAAAGGTTTATCTATAATTTATTAAAGAAAGAAATCGGAAGCGTTAATGAATTTAAGGATATTAAGGTGGGCAAGGAATATAGGGGATCGTTAGTTGATGTAGGGAAAGTTGGATTCGGTCTGTTTGTTGATTGTGCCATTGTAAATCCACATGCAGATGTTCTTATAAATTTACATACTTTAAGAAAACAATTATGTCAAGGAAAGGAGAGATCTTTAAAACAAATTATTGATGCTTATGATTTTATTGATCATTTTCCTGTAAATATTAAAATTACTGAAATTGATACAATAAACAATAAATTACTAGGGGAAATTGCACCAAAAACTTTGGAATTCTATAAGAAAATACTTGAAGAAAACATTGAGGGTGTGTTTTTAAGCGGTGAAACTAAAGGTCAATTCAAGAAAATAATAAACAAAAAAGGTCATTTCAGAGATATTATAACTGTAAAGAGATTTGGATTTTTAGAAAATATAGTATTACTAAAAGAGGGATCTGATGCTCCTGGAATTATTTCTCATGTAGGAAACAATTTTACTAATTGTAAATTAAGTGCAATAAGACCTAGCAAGATAAAAAAAATCCTCTAATATGAAAAAAAAATGGTGGGCCAGGAGAGGATTCCAAGAAGAAAAGAATTTTTTTTTCTAATTGAACTCTCGACCTTCGCGGTGTAGTCACGATTTAATATATTTACTATTAAATTAGCGCGACGTCTATTATTCAAGTTTTTAAAAAAATTGAACCATAACCACTAGACCACTGGCCCAATTTAATAAATTTATAATAAGGATTAATTTTGACTTTAATTAAAATTTTTGTATAAAAAGCTTTTTTATGACATCTCTTTAATGATTCTTTGTAAAAATAAGGAACATCAAAATTTTGCTTTCTTCTTTTCCGAATTACTAGTCTAAAACGATTTTTCTATAAAATATCTTTCTTATTCAGGGAGCTCAACCCAAAATATATAACTTTCCAAATTATATGAGGATACTATTATCATTGGTTTTAAACTTGCAATACAAATTTTTTTTTTTTAATTTTAGGGAGCAACTGTTGAGAGTAGAAAATCTAACGAAAATGCAATTAAATGATCTAAAAATTAAATTGATGATAAAATTCCTAAAGATTTTAGTTCATAAGAGAATTTTATTTATAAGTATATTTAAAAATAACACTGAAATAATTTAAATTGATGGTATAATAATGGAAAAAGAGATAATTATTGAAATCAAACAGGGCAAAATTAAAGGATATGAAGCAGATGGGATAAATATCTTCAAAGGAATTCCATATGCAGAACCACCTGTTGGAGAACTAAGATTCAAACCCTCAATCCGAAAAAAGCCTTGGAGTGGTATTCTCGATTGTACAAAATTCGGTCCTGAAGTACCTCAGAGAGATTCACCATTTACTCCTAAGCCACGCCCACCACAAGATGAAGAAAAATGTTTAACCTTAAATGTGTGGACACCAGGAATAGATGATATGAAGCGACCCGTTCTATTTTGGATACATGGGGGGGGATTTTCTTTTGGTAGTGGTTCACTTACGAATGGAACTAATATGGTCAAATTTGGTGATGTTGTAGTCATTTCAATAAATTATCGTCTTGGAATATTCGGGTATATTTTCATTCAAGACGAAATTGCGAATTTAGGACAATTGGATCAAATCACCGCACTTCAATGGGTTCGAGATAATGTCATGCTTTTTGGAGGTGATCCAAACAATGTGACAATTTTTGGTGAATCAGCTGGTGGAGCAGCAGTTTCTACTTTATTGGCTATGCCTCCAGCAAAAGGTTTATTTAATCGGGTAATTTCTCAAAGTGGAGCAGCTCATCCTCTATGGTATAAACCTGAAAATGGAACCAGAGGCGCTGAACGTATTATGACAACTTTAGGTATAAAAAAAATCAACATTGAAGCATTAAAAAAGGTCCCAACACAAAAAATAGTAGAAGTCCAAACGAAAATGGAGTTGGAAGCTCGTGCAACAGGAAGAAATTTTCCATACGGTGTTTATATCGATAAAAAAACATTGCCAAAACATCCCCTTGAAGCACTTCGTGAAGGATTTGCCTCCGATGTGGAACTTATTGTTGGTACAAACCAGGATGAAGCGAAACTATATACAGCTTTAATGCCTTCAAGGGAAATACTTAGCGAAGAGGGCTTATTTAATAGTACCCATAGGATGATACGTCTTTTTAATCAAGATGAAGCAGTGGCTCGGAAAATTATCGAGACATATAAAAAAGCACGGGAGGGAAAACTACCAACAAACCCTCAGGATATTTTAGACGCAATATCAACAGATTTCAGATTTAGAATGTCTGCTATACGATTAGCAGAAGCTCAATTTAAACACCAACCTAATGTCTATTCTTATCTTTTTACTTATAAAACACCTGAAATGGGAGGAATTTTAGGTGCGTGTCATGCCCTCGAAATTGAGTTTGTTTTTGGAACACTTGGCGATAAAGCAAGTTTGATTTATCCAAAAAGAAGTAAAGAAACCGATATTCTGAGTGAAAAGATGATGAGCTCTTGGATTTCATTTGCTCAAAACGGTAATCCTAACCATGAGGGTATTTCCAAATGGAATCCTTATGACATTGAAAATAGGTCCACAATGTTCTTTGGACCTGAAGTAAAATTAGTCGATGATCCTTTTAAGGAAGAGCGAATGGTCTGGGCAGATTTTTATAAACTCTAATTTTTTATTTTTACCATTTTTTCTAAATATTATTCTAACTAGAAATAGCGCTTTCTTCACTGGTTTCTCTTTTAAAATATGAAATCATCCAAAACATATTAAAGAATAGTAAGAAACATTATAAATTCATTCAAAAAGAAAATTTAAATTAAACAAGGAATAACTTAAAGAACTTGTATGGAAGATGTCGAAGACAGAAATTGCCAAAAAAAATCAAGTCTCGGACCATACTATATGTAAATGGTGCAAAATCTGGGATATTAACACTCCACCGAGAGGATATTGGTCTAAAAAGGATATTAAAGAAGGCAAAGAGTAAGTATCAAAACAAAAATTATTAAAGTTTTTAATTGTTATTTATAAAATAATTGAATTTAAATTAATTCAATTACAGCATTTCTTTTTAAGTTCCTGCTCAGGTCGCTTAGCCTGGTAGAGCGCCGGTCTGCTAAACCGGTGTCCAATGGATTCGTGGGTTCGAAAAAATGTTGCATTTAGCATATTTTGGAAAATCCCACCCTGAGCGTTTGATACATCAAATATAACACTTTAATATTTTATTATAAAACTCAAAAAAATAAAGGAAAAAGAAATTAAACTATTTAAAAATACTTTCTATTCAGAAATTATCTCAAAAACCATTTTTTCGATGATTGGTTTTTTTGTGTATCGTTTATCGTAATACCAGCCTACTAAATGAGCTTTTTGTTCTGGTGTTTTATCTGGAACTGGAGGTACTACGATAATCATAACACCATTAGATAAATATTTTAATATTCTTTTATCAATTGTATGAAGTTTGTCATTACCAGAAGGGTGACTATGCCACATCCATACAATGTCTACCCCCAGTTCGGCTTTAAACTTGCGCATGTTATAGATTTTAGACTTTTTGTAGCGCATCCAACTTCTTGGTTTGACATGGACTTTGTTTTTTCGTAAATCAGGGTTCATAATGAACTTTTTGCAGATTCCAAAATTTTCTTTACGATCGGCAAACAACCACCCATGAACTATCATAGGGTACTCTTCCGCTGCCTTTTGAGTAATCTCTTTGAATAAACTTTCAGGTATTAAATAACGAAAATCCTTTGCCGCGCTCATTTCTTACCCAACTCAATTAGAGGTCAATGTAGCATAAAATTTATAGTTTTCTTTATCTAATGCAAGAAAATAGTTTTAAAAGCAGTACAAAATGAAAAAAATTTATTTTATAGAATATACTCTAATTTAATAGCCATTAATTACGATTTATGAACAATTTATTTATGGTTATATAATTGCAGATGTAGCCTAGCTGGTAAGACGCCGGCCTTGAGTGTTTTTCACAACCGAGTGAGCCGGTGCGCGTGAGCGCTCGGGGGTTCGAGTCCCTCCATCTGCGTATTATAGCTTTCAATCGGTAATATATGGTATAATATATGGGCTATTGGCGCAGGCAGGTAGCGCAACCGGCTCTTAACCGGCAGGTCGGGGGTTCGAATCGCTCTTTAAAGAATGGTGAGCGCGAAATTCCCTCATAGCCCGTTAATTTTTTGAGAAAAAAGGATAAAACTTAGAATTAATCTAAAAAAATTATAAATATTTAAATACAACTTCAAAATCCGAAAAATCAAATGGTTTTAAAATATATCCATCAGCATGAGTTTCACCCATTTTCTTCTCTACTTCTGATCCCGGGATTGCTGTTAATAAATACACAGGTATATCTTTATACTTTTTATGATCCTTAATCATTTTGCAGATTTCATAACCTGAAATATCTGGTAGGATGATATCTAATAAAATAAGTCTAGGAATACCTCCTCTTAACTCTTCTAAGCCTTTTGTTCCGCTCACCACTCCTTTACATTTATATCCTTTGCTTTCGAAGTAACTCGTAAGTAATCGAATTGTTGCTAAATCATCTTCAATTAATAATATATCATATTGGGGATGTGGTTCTTCTATAGCAATATTATCTAAAATATTAATAATCTTATTTTCAAGGAGTAAACTCTGATCAAAAATATTTTTGATAGTAACCAGTACTTCTTCATTTAATTCATCATTATAATTTTCTAAAAGAAGCTGACTGAACCCCTTAATGGTTGTTAATGGCTCCTTTAAGGCATGAGAGATGTTTGAAATGGTCTTATCATCCATCCTACGCAATCCTTCTCCAAAAAGATCTGATTTTTGTTCAATATAATAGTCAACACTCTCTCTAATCAAAGCTGAGATTGTTGAATAATTATTTAATTCTTTAAAATCTTGCCAATTCTGCTTAGTCTCTTCTGATACGTAAAGAGAGATTCTTTCTTTATCTCTGTCATATATTTTTTCACCTTTTAACCACTTTTTAAATCCTTCTGTAATAGAACCACGCCAAATAGCATATTTATCGGTTTCTTCTTGATATTCTTCCATGAGTTGTTTAGCTTCCTTACTCTCTAAATCAAGATTAGCAATCTCTTTATCAGTCATACTTCTTCTTTCGGATGCATCTCTTGTAGGTTTTTCACTCGTATTTTTTTTGGTTTTAGAATCTTTTGAAATTTTTCTCATCTCTCTTTTTTTATCATATCTTACAATTTTTGTAAACACTAATAGGTACTGGTGAATAGATATGCAAAGATATGCAAAAACATTTTACGTTTTTTATATCAAACTCCATCCATTTTTCTTTTTTAATAACAATCTAGATGGATTCAATTAATATTTACAATTAATTTCACTATAATGTAGTTTTTTATCCACTTATATATTTTTTTTATTATCTATTAATAATATTATCACAATAAAAGCCAATACTTATATTTTTAAGATCTAATTTAATCAATCTTTAAGAATAGTATAATTGTTAAAGAGCTATTTTCGTCTTAACTTTTATTTAATATATCAAAAATTATTTCAAAATCAGAGAAATTAAAAGGTTTTAAAATATAGCCATCTGCTTTTGTGTCAGATAAGTTCTTTTCGACTTCACTTCCCGCTATAGCTGTTAAAAAGAAAATTGGAATTTTAGTCCATTCTTTATCCGACTTGATCGTTTTACAGATATCATACCCACTCAGATCAGGCAAGATTATATCCAATAAAATTAATTTTGGAATTGTGTTTCCTAATTCCTCCAAACCTTTTGAACCGCTCACTACACCTCTACATCTGAATCCCTTACTCTCAAAATAACTTGATATTAATCTAATAGTCGCGAGATCATCTTCTATTAATAACACATCATACTCAGATTCTACTTTTATATTATCTAAAATATTTATTATTTTCTTCTCAAGGAGGATGCTCTGTTCAAAGATATTTCTTACAGTATCTAGAACCTGATTATTCAATTTCTCCCTGTAATTCTCAAGTAATAATTGTGAATACCCCTTAATTGAAGTTAATGGTTCTTTTAAGGTGTGAGAAATATTTGAAATTGTTTGAGGATTTAATTTTGATAAACTATGTTGAGATCCATTAGATTTACTTTCTATAAATGATGAAACTGCTTCCCTTATTAACTTAGAAATGGTTAATTCTCCATTATTTTTAGTATAATTTAACCATTTTAATTTTGTATCTTCAGATACATACAAAGAGATACGTTCTTTATCTCTATGATACACTTTCTCTCCTTTTTGCCACCTTCTAAAACCTTCAGTTATTACACCCCGCCAAATAGCATAACGCCCAGTTTCCTTCTCATATTTTTTCATTTCTTCTGTTTTTTCAAAAGAATTGTCATTATTATTGATATGATACTCTTCTTCATCATCATTGCTGTCATTTTCCTCAGTATTTTTAATGGGGTTAATTTTTGTACAACCTAATCCTAACTAGTTTTTGCTTGAACATTTAATAAAAAAACTATTATTTAACATTTTTTTATTTGATAATCGTTCTTGTGAATATTAATTTGTACACAAAAAGATAAAAAAAATTTTGATTAATTCGTATTTGTATATGAAAAAATTAGAATTATTGCCCTACTTATCTTGTATTTCATTAAAATTAGAGTAGGTTATTTTATTTGTTATAAAATAAATCGAATAAAAATATATTGTGTATATTATAATAATTTTAAACAAATTAATTAATAGTTTGTACTAACAATAATTATAAAAAAAAATTTATCTAGATATCTTTTTATACAAATAAAGAGTATTAATAATTATTTGTTATCACAATAACATTTAAATATCAGTAAATGATTAATATTTTATAATAACAAATATTCTTTTTTACAACAAAAGAAAAATTCTTTTCTATTGTGTGTGTAAAAAAAGCTAATATTAAATATTTTTTGATAAGGGTTTAAACAATGGTTGTAGAAATTTCACCTCAAACTGGTTTTTGTCCTGAATGTGGTGGATCAACAATAGATATTCATCAGAGAGGGGAGATAGTATGTCAACATTGCGGTTTAGTAGTATCTGAAAAAGCCGTTGATGTATCTCACAGTGGTATAAGGGCTTATTCTAAGCAAGAGAAAGATAAAAAAGAACGAACGGGATGTCCGATTTCAATTTTAATGCCTGACATCGGGTTGAGTACGATAATTGATCGGACAAAAATTAAAAATCCCGATTTAAGAAGAGCCGCGAAATGGAATACTCACTTATCTTGGGAAAAACGTAATATGTTAATTGCTATAACTGAATTAAAGAGAATTGGAGGTAATCTCAATTTTCCAGAACGTGTAAAAAAATCAGCCGTTCGATTATATAAAGAAGTATTTAAAAGGAATCTCTTAAGGGGCAGATCTATAAATGGTATGATTGCTGCATGTGCTTATTATGTATGCAAACAGGAGAAAGTTCCTATTACTCTTCAAGAAATCTTAGATGAGGCTTCTATAAATGATAATATTGTGAAGAAGTGCTATAAGATCTTAGTAAGAGAATTGAACTTAAAATCACCTCATATTGATCCTGTATCCCTTATTCCACGCTACTGTGCTGATTTAGGTTTATCGATTAATATAGAGAAGGAAGCTATAAAAGTGTTACAGAATTTCATAGAGAACACTTCTATCTGTGGAAAAGATCCTAAAGGTTTATGTGCAGGTGCAATATATTTGGTAGCGAAACTAAAAAATCAAAAAGTAAGTCAGAAAGATATATCTAAAATAATAGGAGTCACTGAAGTAACACTTCGCTCTCGATATAAAGAATTTTTACATAATGTAACATTTAATTTTAATGTTAATCTAAATTAAGCAAAAGTTTTTTTTTTCCATTTCCATTTTTTTTAAATTATCCAGGGTTGGGGGCCAATTTTTTAATTATATAATTAATTTTAATATTAGTTGAATTTACTACCACAAAACTTACAAATTAGAGACCCTTTTTTGTTTTTTGAAAAACAAAATTTGCAATAAAAATTAATAGATTTCCCTTTATTATTTGACTTATCCAAGTTTTCTTTCAATGATAGGACATTAATCTTTACTGATTTTTTCTTTATTAATATATAATTATAGGTAAAAATAACGAATATTATTGGTAATGAAAAAATCCAAAAATAAGCCAAGGAAGAAAAAAAAGCTAAAAAAATTATTAAAAATGCTGAAATTCGTACAATTATTATTTTATTTTTTTTTTCAACCATATTCGATTATCAGTATTAAAATTTATTTTTTTATTTAATATTCTATTTAATTTGAGATTTTAGATATTAATTAATTCTCTCACCACAATTATCACAAAATAATGAATCCAAATTGATTTTTGATTTGCAATACTGACAAAACATTGTTTTTTGTTTTAATTGGTTATTTTGGAATTCAGTTTTATCTTTTAATATTGGTGCTTTATCTTTAGTTATTATTTGAACATTTTTTTTTGATTTTTTTGAGATTTTCTCAATAGAGCAGTTTGAAATAATTATATTACCACATGATAATGCGTCTATTTTATAAATATAAGAATTAGAAAATTTTACTTCATAGCTATTTAACAGTTTCATTTGGTTTCCAATATTTGCTTCCTGAATTGAGATATTAGAACAATTTTTGAGTATTATATCTTCTAGTATACTGTCTGAAATTGAAATATTTTGGCAATTACTCAGATCTAAGCTTTTTAAGTATAAATATTTAAATTCAAGGAAAGAATTTGAATCAGATAAAAAAATAGAAAAAAGCCCATTATTATAAGAATCAGAATTATTTTGAGGTGTAGATGTATATATAATTTTATATCCTTTCAAAGTGTACTGCTGTTTTAAAAAAGAAGGATAATTCTTTAAATCAACATAATTATAATCCTTTTTTTTTTTTAAATATAACTGGTCTAATTTATCTTGGTATGCTAGTTTAGATGTAATTAAATAGGGTTTGTCCATAGTTCCAATTCCTACTAATTCTAAATTCAATTTATAGTCATATCTTCCACTAAGTCGAGGGCTTCCACCAACTAGAGTTCCGCAAACAATTTTTATATTCAAATTGGATGTCCTTTTTATTTTCTAATTTAAAGATAATTCAATTAATTTTTAAATTTTTTATATCTTTGTATATTTTTGGCATTAATATCATATATAATTATATATTATTATATTAAATGAATAGAATATTTAAATCTGTTGATAATCATTATAAAGGCGAAAATAATGAAAAAGAAGAAAATTATTGTATAGAAAATGTTAAGATTAATAGTATATATGAAATTGATTAGTTTTGGTGTCCAGTTCTTCTCGCAGCTATTTGTCCTACTTTTCTGCCAGGTGGGGCGTTTCTACTGGTAGTTGTGGGTTTATGCGGACTCTGTTTGGCCCCTCCACCATAGGGATGAGAAGCTGCTACCATAGCGACACCACGAACGACAGGCCATTTTTTAGCCTTAGATTTTACATAGTGGAACTTATTTCCTGCTTTAAGAAAAGGTTTATCTGTTCTTCCGCCTCCAGCTACTACACCAACAGTAGCTAAACACTCCCCATGTATCCATTTAGTTTTTTTTGATCGAAAGAGCAGTTCGACTTTGTTTCCTGATCTGTTTCTCACAATTGCAGCTACTCCAGATGCTCTGGCAAATTTACCACCATCTTGAGGTGTTGATTCAATGTTGAAAACAAGAGTTCCTAAAGGCATCTTTTTTAAAGGTAAAATATTTCCAACTTCTATTGGTTGTCCGTATCCCGTTTTGGATTGGATAAATTCTTGACCTACAAAAACTCCCTCTGGAGGTAACCATAGACCTTTTGTATTATCATCATATTGAATTTTGGCTATTGGAGCACCTCTTCCTGGAGAATGAATGAGATCTAATACTTTAAATTTAAAAAGTTTCTCATTTTTCTTGAATGGACGATATTTTACTTGTCCTATATGTCGATGACTTGGACTTCTGAATCCTAGGACACCTCTGCCTTTCCTTTGAGCTAAAATTCGTTTTCCCATTTACTTCACATTATTCTCAGAATATGAACTTGAATTATGCAAACTTTAAAATTTTTATCTTTTTAATTGATTTTAAATAAAGATTTGAAAATTAAGAAGTTTTGATTAAAATGAGCTAAATCTAATATTTTAGAGCTTTTTATTTCTCAATAGTTCATCGATATTGTAATTGAATGCTATAGGAATTTCTCTTTCTAGAAATTCACCGGCAATATTTTGTGAGATTAAATGCTTAATTTCTTCAGGAATATTAGTTTGTCCTAATACCCACCCTAGTTTAATATATGCTACTTCTGGTAATAAATTTCTACCAGGAATGACACCCATATTCAATAATTCTCTTCCTGTGGAATAAACATTCATTCCTACAAATCCATGGAGTGTTTGAGTAGTCATTATTACTGTTATCTCTTCTTCAATAGCTCTTTCTATCGACTCATATAAATTAGTAGATATGTGCCCTAATCCCGTTCCAACAAGTACAATTCCCTTATAGCCTTTGTCAATGTAAAAATCAATGATTTCCTTATCACTACCTGGATAGAAATACACAAGAGCGACTTTTTCTTCAAAATTAGTATTAGTCTTAGTTTTTATTTTTGATCTTTTTTTATAATCTGAGGTAAACATCTTTATTTTTCTGTTTTGAACTAATCCTAGTGGAATACTATCAATTGTTCTAAAAGTATGTCTAACAGAAGAATGCATTTTTCTTACCAGAGTTCCTCTATGAATCAAACCATAATCATGAGAAGGGGATCCTAACATTGTAATTACTACTTCTGCAATATCAGAACTTGCTACTACAGCGGCATTAATGAGGTTTAAAGCAGCATCAGAAGAAGGTCTATCAGAACTTCTTTGGCTTCCTACTAAAACTACTGGAATAGATAAATCTTTTAACATAAACGAGAGGGCAGCACTAGTATATGACATTGTATCGGTTCCATGGCCTATTACAACACCATCAATTCCTGAATTTGCGGCATCTTTGACTTTTTCTGCGAGTTTTTGCCAGTTATGAGGTTTCATGTTTTCTGAAAGAATTTCAAATAGAATTTCACATTCGAGGTTACAGATTTCTGCTAATTCTGGAACAGCACTGAATAATTCTCCTGGGGTAAATGAAGGAATTACGGCTCCAGTAGTATAATCTAGTCGTGAAGCAATAGTACCTCCTGTACCAAACAATTTTAGAGTCGGAAGAATTTTGTTATAAGGGAAATCTTTTTCCGGTATTTTATATGAAGCTTCTCTTTTTCCAATTTTATTGATTTCTAAAATTTCAGAAACCTTTATTCCTATGTTGTAATTGTTTTCTAATTTAATATTTATGAAATTCGGGGCTGAATGTTCAATTCTTGGTAATATAATCCCCTCATATTGAGTATTTTTTGTTTTTATTTGGACAATATCCCAAATTTCTAATTGATTTTTTTTAAGGAGTTCTTTACCTTCTTCTCTATATCCTTTAAGTTTTTCAACCATTTATTTCATCTCCTTTAATATTTCTTTTATAGAATTCTCTAATTCTTTGGAAACTATAGCGCCGTCAATTTTTCCTCTTACTTTTTTCATAACTTCTCCCATTAATGGTCCTTTTGCTCTTATTTCTTTTTCTTTTATTAAATTGAGGTTATTCTTAACAATTTCATAAATTAAGTTTTTGAGTTCATCAATAGAAATACTTTCTATTTTCAATTTCTTCTTAATCTGGTTAATAGAAAGTTCTGGAGAATCAGCTTTAAGACTCATTAATTCTTCAATAGCCTCTTTACTAATTTCTTTTTTTTTTAAGAGAGTAAAAATTTTAATATAATCATCATCAGTTATATTTTCTATATTTTTCGATTCCCTTCTTAAAGCGGTTGTAGTTTCCAATAGAGTAGTAAAAATTAACGAGGGATTATTTGGATATAATTCAATTAATTTATTGAATAACTCAATTTTCCCAGTAAATATTAAGTCTTTTATGATTCTATCTTCTGTTTTAAATTTTTCAGAATATTGTTTTATAGTTATCCACGGATATTCTGGAAGATTCTTTCTAATTTCGTTAAGTTCTTCTTCAGAATTAAAAATAGCTTCTGAATCTGTGTCAGGATACAATCTTGCACCTCCATGAAGTTCTCTCAAAAATTCTGTTTCTCCACTTTCTAAAGCCTTTCTAGTCTCCGGTGGTACACCTTTAAAAGCAAACTTAACTCTGGTTATTATAACATTCATGGCTTTAATGCATTCTTTCATTGTACCTAATACTAACACGAAACAATCTTTTTCTTTTGTATTTAATTTCTCTTTAATTAAACTAATATCTCTGTTATTTAAATTATATTTACTTAGTTCTTCATCGGAATGAATAATTCCTTTTAGTCCTGAGATCAGTTTTACTTTACTACTAACTTCTGTTCCAAATCTATAATTTTCCATTAATTCTTTCCCAAATAGATCCTTAAATCCCTTGAAATTTATTCCGTATAATTTTTTTCCTGATTTAATACCTTTAGCTATGAAAGATGATTTTGTGTTAGTTAATAGTTTTGATAAATCAACTGGTTTATTTAGAATACCTTCAGCATTTAACTTTCTTCTTTGAAGTTCATCTTTTATTTCAAGAAGCTTTAATTGACGTGAAATCTCATGATTAATTAAGAGAGGGATCCAACCTAATTTTTGAACTCCTTTAATTTCAATTCTCGTTCCTGCTTCAATACTTACATTAACATCTTGTCTAATTGATCCAAGAACTTTTTTAACATTTGTTGACCATAAGAGTAGTCCAATCCTTTCAGCACACTCTCGACACTCATCGGGAGTATCTATATCAGGTTTGGTAGTAACTTCTATTAATGGAATTCCTAATCGATCTAATCGAAAGTAATTTGTTTTATTTTCTGTTTTAATTTTTCTCGCAGCTTCTTCTTCCAAACTTAATATATCTATCCGAATTTTTTTACCGTTTTCTAATGTTATATACCCTTCAGTACCTAAGATCATTGTTCTTTGAAATCCACTTGGAACACTTCCATCTAAATAATTTTTTCGGCATACATGCATTTCCTCGATTATATTAGCGTTTAAGAGCGTAGCAATTTGTAATGCTATCCTCCTTGCTTCATTATTACATGAAAAAGGCGGTGTATCATCAAGTTCATAAGTACATACCACGTCATTATAACCTTCATAAATAATTCCCATTCCCTTTTCATATTCTGTGAGCATTGCTTGATCATAAGTTCCCATTTCGCCCAATACGGGTCTCATTTCTCTACTAATTGTAAAATCTGGTTCTCGAGTTCCTTGAAGATTAGTTGGACATCTACAAAACAATTTTTTTTTTGTATCAAGTTGCTGATGGATCTCTAATCCACACTTAAGACCCAATTTTTTATAATCATATTGTTGAGTCATACTCAATCAAATTTTATTTTTTAATGATTATCCAATACTATAAATAGTGAAGTAATAAATCTTATACTTATTTTCAAAAAAGGTTTATGATAAAATAATAAGATTAACAAGGATAATGGTAAATTCTTAAATATAATTAAAAAAGAACTTGAAAAGATGATATTCTTCTCAATGATATAAATTGTTGTTAAATGAGAAATTAAAATCTATGTAATTTAATTTACTTGTTGTTGTTTTGATTAGTGTCTGGGAATTTTCAGAAATATGATTTCTCCATATTGATAGGTTATATGCTATTTTTTCATTACTTTTGTTTTGTAGAATCTTTAGAGTAGTGATCTTTAAATTAAAATTATTACAACTATCTTTATAAATGATCTCGAAAAACTATCTTTGTACAGTTTTTCTTGATAAGATTCAAAGTTTGACTGTAGCCTTGCCACAATTTCAATTTAAATGAAAAAAAACAGATTGAAGGAGCGAGAAATCCTCCTTTAATTCTCCTCTATTTTTATTAATTTTTAATGCCTTTTTTTTAAATAATAAAATGTTTTAAAAAGGATTCAATAAAATAATTATAATCAAATTACTAACAAATTCGATTTTTAAAATTAAAGAATTTTCGAGACATATACACCATCTGGTTTATATCCTAAATCATAAAACCAGTCTTTTGCGCCAAGACCACTAATTACAGCTAATTTACTCATTTTGAAATCTTTAAACGATATTTTCTCAGCATTTTCCATTAAAAGTTTACCATATCCTCTATGTTGGATTTGAGTATATCTATTTGGTTTCATGTCTTTAGGAACTAATTCACCAACGACTTTAATCTCCCTTACAATCATTGTTTTTCCATCATTCAATTCAGGTCTATGAGCAAATTCAGAAGGCTTTCTTAAGCGTAAATATCCAATTAAATAACCTTCTTTTTTATTTTCATAAGATAAGAAAATTTCTTTTCCTAGCGAGGCATCATAATCCAAACGATATAGTTTTATATCATCAAATGAATCTTCATTGAGAATATCTTTTCTTTTACTGATTCCATATTCTCTGCACCTAATACATTTACAAATTTGATTAGTTTCTTTTAATCGTTCTTGTACTAACTGTCTTAAGTTACTATTCTTACAACCTGCTTCAATTAAGGTAGCAGGGATATCTCGCATAATTCTTTGAATTCTAACATAAGGAGGGAGATCGATTTTAGCTTTTACAATTAGTTCTATTAATTCTTTATCAGAATAGGGCATATATTTACCACTTTTCCACCAATCATATAATTCAGTTCCATTTATTACCAGAGTGGGATAAATCTTTAACATATCTGGGCGATAATCTGGTATAGAGAACAAATTGGCAAATAGTTTTAAATCTAGAGAATAATTGGAACCCGGTAAATTTGGCATTATATGAGCATTGATCTTTAACCCAGCATCTTTAGCAAGTCTTATCGATTCAATGCTATCAGCAGTAGTATGTCCTCTTTTTATCAAATCATAGATTTCATTATAAATTGTTTGAATACCAATTTCGACTCGAGTAGTTCCAAAGTGTAACATATTATCAATATGGGTTTCTTTACAATAGTCTGGTCTTGTTTCAACTGTAATTCCTATAACTCTTCGCTTAGCCTTTTCTGCTAATATCTTAGCTTCTTCTATGGTATTTGTTTTCTGTTCTATTATTCCCTCTAATGCTCCTTTTACGAATTGTTTTTGATATTCTGAATCTATTGATAAAAATGTCCCTCCCATTATAATAAGTTCAATCTTTTATGGTGGAATACAACCAAGCGTAAACCATGTCCACTTTATGCCCAATTGCTTCTAAATCTTTAATTCGAGATTGAACTTGCTTGTAGGGATCATAATTATTATATATTGATCTCATAGCTGCGGGTTCTCTTCCTGTATATGATTGGGCAACTTTTTCTCCTGGTTGGGATTTTACACCTGGACAATAAATACATGTTCCAGGACAAGGAAGAGGTTTTGTCATAATAGCAATTACTGAAACTCCTGAAATAGTTCTTGTTGTTCTTCTCTTCAATAATTTAGTGATAATCTCTTTTTCTTCATTTGTTGCATGAGACAAGATTGTGGCATTTTTTATTACTCGATCATAATTATATTTTTTGCCAATTTGTCCTTTAAGGTTTGTAATTTTTCTGCGGGAAGTATTAGGATTTATTAACAGATATTCAATTATTTCCCTTGCTATTTTCTTTACTTTACTTAAGTTTATATTCTCTGATTGTTCCATTCTTAAAATTAATCAATTTGTTAAAATGATTTAAACATTCATGAAAATTATACTTTTTGATTTAAGTTCTAATATAAAGATTTTATAATATGATTTCTCTTTCTAATCTATTAATTTCTTATTTTCAGTTAGATAATTATTAAAATTTAAAGTTAAAGTACAACTATATTTGACATGTCAAATTTGAATAAGGATTATGAGATTGTGATATATGGCGCGGGTGCAATAGGCGCTTCAATTGGTGCATGGCTATCACCTTATTATGATAAAGTTTATCTGTTGGCACGTGGTCAAAACGCCAAAGTTATGATGAATAAAGGAATAATTCTATACAGAAAAGAAAATCCCCCGAAAAATCCAATTCCTGTGAAAATTATTCAAGATTTAAACGAAAAGCCTTCAACTAATGTCGTAATCATAGTTGTAAAGAATTATGACTTGGAGGAAGTTGCGAAAGATATTCATGAGAAATTAGGAGATAACCCAATCATTATCACATTACAAAATGGTACTGAAAACCAAAAAGTGTTGCCTAAATATTTTTCTAAAATTATATACGGTGTTATAATGATATCGGCATGGAGGGATGAACCAGGCATTTTTGGATACTTAAATCGGGGATACCTCATTCTTGGTACGCTTGACAATAGTTTACAAAAAGAACTAAAAGAAATGTGTGAAATATTAAGTAAAGCTACGAAAGTTCAAATCTCAGAGAAAATACAGGATGCTATTCATGGTAAAATGATTTTCAACCTTTTAAATTCCATTTTAACACTAATCAATCATAAAAATCCTAGTCCAAACTCAATCTCAATTCTGAGAGAGATCATTGTCACTACATTGAATGAAGGTATCAATATAGTTCAAGCTGCTGGGTATCATGAATACAGTTTACCAGGTTTTTTACCTTGGAAAGAGTTACAAGATGCTGTAAATTTACCCACCGAAATAGCAGATAAAATATTTTCGAGATTTTTCATAGATAGGGGGCCAAACAGTATGATACAGGATATGATAATTCGTCAAAAAGGTCGATCAGAACTAGAATCCCTTAATGGTTATTTTATAAAATTAGCTAATTTACTTGGAGTGGATGCTCCGTTTAATAAAATTCTTTATGAATTATGCAAAGAACACTTCAAGAAGACACCATATCAGCCACTTGAACCAGAGATAGTATATGATCTTCTTAAACCAGATTGACTAAAACAATTTTTTTCTTAATTCCTCTCCACAATTAGGAGTATTGGTTTGTATAATGATAGAATTTATCTAGAAAATTGTTAAAGTAAAAATAGAGAGAATATCAACCTAATTTGTATTAGAACTCCAATAAAAAGAAGATTTTACTTTTTTTTATTTATCTTCCGCAATTTAGGGAAATAATCATTTAAGAATATTTTTTATCCTTTATTTCGATAATTTGAATCAAAAGATTTAATAGATTAGACATAATTTTCTTATAGCAGTAAATAATTTTTAGGTTATTTAAATGACTGAAATTACTATTAAAGATGGATTTATGTATGGCGCTTGGAGAGCCCCAGAAAACCTTTGGAGCAATTTAAAAACATCAATTCATGATGATGCTACTGCAAAAAAAGTAGGAATGCGAGGTGGGACAATTCCTGGAACAATCCATTTGAGTTTATTCGCTCCGTTATTACTTGAAATTTTTGGGCAGCGATGGTTTGAAAGAGGATCATTAAGTATGTATTACACATTTGCTACAACTCATAAAGAAAAGGTAAGAGGGATTATTAAGATGCCTTCTGAGGAGTCTAAAGATGTTCAAGTAGAAGCGCGAGTTGAGATGCCAAACGGACAAGTCGTTGCAACAGGTACAGCAGCAGTTGGTGAACCAAAAGAATTATCTTACCTTCAAAGTATAGAACTTAAAAATAGTAAACCAGAGGAACTGCGAATTTTAGCAGGAATGAAAGTAGGAGACGATCTTAATATGAAAGATGTCTTAATCTTCCAAGAGGATGCTAATGAAGGATTAAAAACGATAACTGATCATCTTGATTACTATAAGGGAAATTCACCATGGGGAAAATCAATTCTATCACCGACAGCTATATTTTGGACGATGTCTCTAAACTCAAATATCTTAGACATTGCGAGGACCCAAGGTGTACCATTTTATGGGGCTACTGAAATTCAAAATATTAATGGACCAGTAATGGTTGGGATTCCTTATGAAGCAACTGGAAAAGTAATATGTGCGGGTGTTAGTCGAAAGACAGAATATTACTGGTACGATGCTATTTTAAAAGAAAAAGAAGGGGGCAAAGAAGTTGCCTCTCTACGTCAAATGAATCGTTATATGAAAGCCGGATCTCCCCTTTATAGCGAAATAGTATAGCTAAAAAACACTTTAAAAAATTTTTATCTTTTTTAAATCTTAAAAAGAATTCTAAATATCCAAGAAACAACTCAATTAATTAAAGTTCATAATTTTACTTTTTGATATCAAAATCGATTTTATATTGCCTTCTTTATGAAATTTATGTTAATATTTTCTAAAATCTTCCAAATTACTAAGGACTTCTGAGATATAAAGTAATTAGTCTCTAATTAAAAAGATTCCAATATGAGATAGGGCAAATTATTTTAATTTTTATCTAAAAAATATTCTTTAATAGTCAATAGGAATACTTTTTATGGAAAATGAATTTGATAAAATATGGGAAAAAAGAAACCAAAAGTAAAAGGATTAGAGCCTTTCACATTTGAGACATTTTTGAAATCACTAACCATTCCAAAAATTAAGGAGATAATAAAGGGATATAATCAAGGCGCTATTAGCAAAGAAAAGAATTTGAAAGGATATTCAAACCTTAAAAAGGAGGAATTAGTGACTTTTCTCGACTCCTCACTAGAAGATAATGAAAAAAAGAGATTATACAAAGATTTTGAAAAGGATTTTGCAGAACAATTATTATTAAATGCAGTATCACTAATTAGCGGAGAGCATAAGGTCGAAAAAATTCAAAATGCTGTTATTATAGGTGGTGGAAAAGGATATAACGTCTGGTTTTCAAGTAAATATGGATCTCAAAAAGCTTCCCTTCAAATTGTCGACGGTGCTGTAAAAAGAAGCTGTTCTTGTATTATTGGAAAAAAAAAAGGATTATGTTTGCACCAGACGGCAATTTATCTCATGCTAATAGGAAAAAAAATCATTACATCAGATAATTTACCGTTCAAAGTTAGTAAAGAATTTTTTAAATCAATCCAAAAAAGAATAGATCTTGTAGCTACTCAAAGTTTGTTCAAAGAAGATCCAGCTATTATGCTAGAAGGTGATTATAAAATATTTATTAATGATGAGCTGGTTACTTTAGAGTGGGGGGGTGAATATGCCGGTAAAACGACAAAAGATTTGTTTAATGAAGAAACAGGTGTTGAGAATTGGGTAACAAAAAAGGTTGTAAGCTTAATTGTAAAAATCCCAAAAGAAAGAGCAGAATCTGGAAAGCCAACAAAATTAATATTAGATAATTATGATGTTATTTCTAAAATAATGAACAATCCTAAGCATGTTCAAAAAATTTTAAAGAAATTTGGTGATCTTAATGATCCAAGTCTACCCAAAAACGAAAAGGATTTGGAAACTTATCTTAAAAGCAATTTAAAGCAAACCACAGCAGAATTATCAGTTGAACCTCCTTTCTCAGCATATATGGGAGATAAAAAATTTATTTTCGTAAGTTATACTCATAAAGATAAAGCGGAGGTATACCCCATTCTACAAAAATTAGATAATAAAGGTTTTCGAATATGGTATGATGAAGGAATTCCCTTAAGTACAGATTGGTGTAATACTATTGCAGAAAAATTATTAGGATGCAGTTTATTTCTTTCATTTATATCTCCTTATGTGATGGAATCGGATAATACTCAAGATGAAATTCATCTTGCTATGAATGAAAAGAAACCATATTTAGCAATATATTTAAGAGAAACAGACTTAAGTCCGGGATTAAAGATGCGGATTCGAAGAGTACAAGGAATATTAAAACATGAGATGGAAGAAGATCAATTTTATAAAAAATTAATTAACGATGTAGGTAGTATCCTCAGTCAATAAAGCAAATTTTTATTTTTTTACCTGTGAATTCTCTTTGAGATTTTCCGAAATCTTGAATCTTTTTTAGCGATTCCAAATCGAAAATCGGGTCATCTTTAAAGATTTTTAAAAATTTTTAAAGTTGATTTTGTAATGATTAGGGATGATTTCCAGCGTTGCATAATATTTATATATATGAAACGTTACATTTTTTATGAAATTAAATAAAAATAAAATGGTAATAAAAAAATGAAAAAACCACAAATCTATAAAATATGTGTTTTTGGAGAAAGTGGAGTGGGAAAATCCACATTATTAAGTAAATATTTTAAAGAAGCTGATAATAAAAGTTTAGGTGCTCCCCCAAAATTAACTTTAGGAGTAACATTCTATCAGAAGACATTAAAAATAGATGATATAGACTTAATATTGCATGTTTGGGAACTCACAGGTACAGAAAAATTTAAGGATCTTAAATTAACAAAAACAAAAAGGGAAGGTAAATTAAAAAAACCACAACCTTATTTTGAACCTTTTACTGTAGGTGCTGCGGGGGCTATATTTGTTTATGATATAACCGATAAATCTAGTCTAGCCGATTTAGAATGGTGGCTAAAATTATTTAAAAAAACCAAAAGAAATGTGAGTATTCCGATTCTAATGATTGGAACTAAAGCAGATCTTCAAGATGAGAGAGAGGTCTCTATCGAACATGGTAATAAGTTAGCCTCCACAAGAAATCTAATCGGAGCGATAGAAATATCTTCAGAAAAAGAAAAAGAAATAGTAGATCTTTTTAATAATTTTGCGAAAATAATTAAAAGGGTATATCCTAAAAGGCAGTTTGTAGATGTTTTTCGGAATGAATTAGACTTCAGAATATTCATATTACTGAAAATTTATAAGGAATTAAGCCTTAAAGAAATGTCTTATCATACAGGTAAAAGTAAAGCACAACTTTCTCGTTGCACAAGAGATTTAATTCGATTGGGATTAATTCAATCATACACAAAAGAAGATGAGGTACAACCTGGCAATATCAAGAGAAAATATTATAAGCTAAGTAAAGATTTTGATTTGCTATTGGAAAAAAAGGAATTTGATTTAGAAAAGGCAATAAGAGAGAATAATTGGGAACCTCTTCTGGCAAATATACCTAAATTCTCTTATGAATATAAAAAACTTAAGATGATTTCAGACTACATTAATAGTTATTTAGAAGCGACAGAGAGTCATCTCCTGACATCTGTATCTATGGAAGAATTACCAATGATAGAGATAATTAGTGTACTTATGGAGGCACTCGAGAAGAACTTGATATACTATCAGTTTATATCTGAGGACCAATACAAGAAGGTTGAGGCATTAAGCTTTGAGTTTCATTCCAAATTAGCTGAGATTCTAAAAAATGATGAAAATCCTGTGAAACCTTATTTATTCTTTGATATCTTGCTTAATATGCTAGGAATTGTTAAGATTGGTAATAAAATAAGCGAAGCTATTTTAGGGCTTCGACCAACAAAAAAGACTTAAAAACTATTCTAATGATATCTTTTTACCAGTAAAATCTCTTTTATACTTCCCAAAATCCTGAATTTCTTTGAGAGTTTCCAGATTAAAAATCTGTCCATCCTTATAGTCCAGCAATTATAATTGATCTAATGCTCATAAACCGCGTTAGATTGTTTTAATTAATTCTTTCGAAAAACTGTGACCTATAAACCTGAAAATCGTTATTCCTCAGTCTATAAAATGAAAAAAGCTTTTAATAATTGTTTAAAAGATTATTATTCAATAAATTATTACTCTTGAAAAAATGGTCTAAATACGATTATATATCATTAATATTTGTAAAGTGGGATAAACTCATAAAGAATATCTTCTTCTAAATTTAAAAGTAAATTTTTATTTAATCGGTCTATTTGTATTTGTTTAAATTCTCTAATTTTAAATTTTTCCTCAGAAAGACTTGAATTATACCAGTGCTTTAAAATTCCAATTCTCTTAACCTTTTTTGATGCTAATATCTCTTGAATAAAGTCTTTCCATCTTTTTATTTCATTTTCTTTTTCGATCTCAGTAAGTTTCTCAAATTTTGGGTTTTTCCCTTTAATTTTTTCATGGATCCAGATATCAATTTGTTCCGATGTCCACTTTTTCTTTTTTAAACTCCTTATCTTTTCAGAATCTAGCAATTTTTTATATTCTTCAGAAGTGTTTAGGGCACCCAATATAGTATTACAATCACAATATGCATTAGTTGCTCTAAAATAAAGTTCCTCTGGTCTTAATTGATCTTGAATTGATACATTCTTTATCGATTTAAAAGCCATATTATATTTTTTAAAAACTTCTTCTAAATCTTCTAATTTAACCTTTTTTGGAAGCGTTGATGTAATATAGAAGCACATGGAATTATTTATTAAACTCTATTATAATTTCTATCAATTTTATTTAATTTATTAATATTATAAAATTAATGTTTAAATTATTAATATTCTGTAAGATGTGATTTTTTGGTAAGCTTTGATTAGATTTGATTTTGTTCTTTTAGAAAAAAATTAGAAAAAAGAGATATCAGAATTAGAGAGGATATTCACGAAATCTAATATATTTAAAAAAAAATCAAAAAGAGAAAAACAATAAAATTAAATCAATTAACTAAAATTTTTTTTCCTGTAAAATCACGCTGATATTTTCCGAAGTCTTTAATTTTTTCTAATTGTTTTGAATTAAATATAGGACCATCTTTACAAACAAGTAATCCTAATGGATCTAATGCGCATAAACCACATAATCCACACCCACATCTCATTATTCTTTCAAGACTCGCATAAAACTCAATTTTTTGTTCTTGACATATTTGAAATAATTTAAATAGCATAACTTCTGGACCACAGGAATAAACTACTAGATTAGACAGTTTTTTTTTATTAGATTTACTTATCAGTTCTTTAAAAACATCAGAAGCAACACCTTTTATTCCATAACTTCCATCATCAGTACAATAGTGAATTTCAGAATGATTCCTTATAGCTTCTTGAAAATAGTTATTAAACATAATATCATCTTCATTTTTTACTCCTTCTATAATTCTATGTTTAATATTCATCTGAGTAAGTTGGGTAGAGAGGTATTTTAATGGAGCCATCCCAATTCCACCCCCAATTAAGAAGATTTCTTTTAAATTATGATTTTTTAGTTTAAAATGATTGCCTAATGGGCCTCTTATGCCAATATAATCTCCAATATTAAGATTATGCATGGCATTTGTACATTCTCCTACATTTTTAACTGTGATTGACCAATTTCCATTACTATCACATCCAGATAGGGACATAGGTACCTCATCTATGCCAGGTATCCATACCATAACAAATTGTCCAGGTTTAGGAGTAATATATTTTTCACTTTTTCTAATTTTCATATTAAAAACAAGGGTTTTTACATCCTTGCATTCCTCAATAATGTTTCGGACTTTCACTGTCTTAATTGTATTTTCAGTCAAAATCTGGTACCTCCTGAGTTTTAAACTGATGAGCTAATCCTTTTAAATCATTAATAGATTTATAATTATTATCTTTAAGATATTGAGAAATACCGCTATTAATCTCAGAAATAATATCAGTTGTTTTATATAACGCTGTACCGATTTGCACTGCAGAGGCGCCAGCTAAAAAGAATTCTATTACATCTTGCCAAGAATCTATACCGCCACATCCAATAATTGGAATTTTTAAGACTTTATATAAGTCATATACTTTTTTTATAGCAACGGGATGAATTGATTTGCCAGAAAGACCTCCACTTCCATGTGATAGGATTGGTCTTTTCGTATTTATATCAATTTTCAAAGCTGACAAGGTATTTATAGCAACTACCCCATCAGCACCTCCTTTTTCTGCTGCTAAAGCAATTTCTACTAAATTTGTCACATTTGGGTTTAACTTGACAAAAAGAGGAACTTTAAGCTTTTTTTTTAAAAATTGTACAATTTCAAAAGTTAATCCTTTATCAATCCCTATAGAAGATACTTCTGCATGCGGACAAGAAATATTAATTTCAATAGCATCAGCTCCTGCGTTTTCTGCTTTAACTGCTACATCAAGATAAACGTCATTAGTATTTCCAAAGACACTCACGATTAGTGGAATGTCAAATTTTTTCATTTCTTTTATTTCTGAGATAAATTCATTGATACCAGGATTACCTAGACCTACGCTATTCATAAAAGTTCCGGGATATATTTCAATTATAGATGGATTTTTATAACCCTTTCTTGGTTTTGGTCCAATGGATTTAGTAGTAACTGCACCAGCTCCAGCATCAAACACCCTTTTCATCGAAGAAAAAGACACTCCTAAAATTCCCGAGGCTAAAATAATAGGAGATTTTAATTTTAACCCAGATAGATTTACTTCTAGCATTTTTTAAAAGACAATAATGATTATAGTTTTATAATAATTATTAATGAAGGAAAAATAAACAAGAAATTACCCTTTCAAAATGAAGTCTTTCATAGCAGATACGTTAATTGGAATTTTTGCATTTGATGAAACTGGAAATATCTTAGATTTTATTGATTTTGATGATGACCATGTGAAAATTGTTGAATTTTATAGTGCATTAGAAAACGATGTAATTCAGAATGCATTTGATAATTTTATATTAGAATTAAAAAATTCAGGTTTTAATGAATTTATATTTGATAATGCAAAATTGGAATCATTATCTTCAAAAAAGTTTGAAATTAAGACCATTCTTGAGCCTAAATCAATGGAACTTAAAGAATTCCGCTTAAATTTAGAAGAAAATCTAAAAAAAATTGGAATTAGTAAAACAAGGGAAGAAATTCTTAATCAATATAAAATAGTTAGTGAAGAATTAACAAGGATAAAAGTTAGTCAGGTAAGCGGACATTCTGATAATATTATTACTCAAATTATCACTGTTTTAGATGTTATTAAAAAATCAATTAGTTTATTTTCAAGTCATCTTAGGGAATGGTATGGTTTACATTTCCCAGAATTAACTGATAAAATAATTGATGATAATATCATTTTAGCAGAAATGGTTTCAAAAATAGGTCCTAGAAAAAATTATACTTCTAAAAATATTGAAGAAATCTTTGATTTCGATGAAGGTAAAGTTAAAAGATTGGAACAATATGCTATAGAATCGATGGGAGCAGATATTGATTTAAACATTCTACAGAGCTACGCAGAACAAATAATTTCTCTAGATACTTATCGTCAGCAATTAGAGAATTATTTAGAAGAATTAATGGAGAATACAGCTCCAAACGTCAATTTTCTCATTGGTTCTTTGATCGGGGCTAAATTAATAGCTAAAGCAGGAGGATTGCAGAAATTGGCATATATGCCAGCGTCAAGAATTCAATTATTAGGAGCTGAAAAAGCATTATATAGATTCCTTAAAACTGGTGAAAAAAGACCGAAACATGGATTGATATTTCAATGGAATCAAATTAGGTCGGCTAAAATTTGGATTCGGGGCAAGATTGCGCGTATTGTGGCAGGAAAAATTGCACTTTCAGCAAAAGTGGATTTTTTTTCTGGAGAATACATAGCAGATGTTTTTTCAAAAGAAATTGAGGACAAAATAAGAGAACTTGAAAAAAAATATCCAAATCCCCCTAAAAAAGGACAATCAGTAAGGAGTAAAAAAAAATCAAAAAAAAGAAAATAAGATAAAAAAGATCGAAAATGTCAAAAATAGAGATAAGAAATCACCCTAAATATAGTAATGTGTTTATTTCTGGGCCTCAAGAAAGATTAAAGCTTTATACAAAAAATTTAATTGAAGGAAAAAGAGTATATGGAGAGAGATTAATAACCCATAAGGGAAATGAATATAGAGAATGGGATCCTTTTAGAAGTAAATTGGCAGCCCTAATTTTAGAAAAACCTTTAACAAATTTTTTTACCGATAATATTAATTGTTTATATTTGGGCGCGTCTTCAGGAACGACTATTTCTCACCTTTCAGATATTTTAGATTCTGGAATTATTTATGGTGTAGAATTTGCCGAGAGAAGTATGAGACAACTGATTCAGAATTCGTCTAATAGAGGAAATATCATACCAATATTAGCAGATGCTCGTTATCCAGAAAGTTATGCTAATTATATTTTTACAAGGGTAGATTTAATATATCAAGATGTTGCTCAACCCCAACAAGCCCAAATTGCGATAAAAAATTGCGATTATTATCTAAAAGATGATGGATTATTAATTATTATCATAAAATCTCAATCTATAGATAGTATTAAGAAATCTGAACGTGTATACGCACAAGAGAAAAAAATCCTTGAAAATGCAAATTTGGATATTTTAGAAAGTGTAGATATTCATAAATATGCCGCTAATCATTTAATTCTCATAGCAAAAAAAAGAACCTAGCTAAAAAACTCAGTTATTTTCTTATTTGATACTTCTTCATTTATTATTTTTTTTGTAGTATCCCAGGTTTTTCTTGCAATTCCAGGAGCTTTTTTATACTTTTTTATATAATCTCTTAGAAATTTGATCGTTCTAGGATCCGAAGGGTAACCAGAACCAAAATTTCCATATTTTTTATGTATTTCTTCAATTAGGAAATCTCTTCTATCCTTAGCTATTATTGAACCAGCAGAAACGATAGGATAAATATCATCTGCTCTATGTTTAGAAATGATGTTTTTGGGATTATAATTTAATAATTTTTTTATTGATATTCCAAATCTTTTTTCATTGACATCAGCAGCATCTATATAAATAACATCAGGTTTTAAGTTATTAACTATTTCAGCCATTTTAAGCTCCTCAAGTCGGTTCAGAGAAATTTTTTTTTGTTCTCTCTCGTCAATCTCTTGAGCAGTTACCTCAATTATTTTATATGAATTACAGTTCTTTTTGATAATTTCAGCTAAATTTTTTCTTTTTTGAGGAGATAACTTTTTTGAATCTTTGACTCCAATTTCTGAAAGGGTGTCAAGATTTAATTTAGTAAAACAAACACCACATATAACCATTGGGCCTAAGACAGAGCCTTTTAACATAAATTCGAAGTGAATTAAATTCTGCCAGCCTCGTCTATCCCACAAATTAATTGTGATCTACCATCATGAATCTTGGATGAGTTCAATGAATTCCTCTTCATCATCTACTTTTTCCAAATTTTTAATTTTGACAATAGGAATTTTATCTTTATGAAAGATTTCAGGTATTTTTATTCCATTGTTTATAATAAATAATGAGGTTTTGTGGAATAAATCTGTGAACATTTTAAGGCATTTAAAACTCATTTCATTAATTTTATTTTGTTCTTCTGAGATAGCAGAGAAGAGAGGATAAAATCCTTCTGATTCTTTTTTGTCAGAAGTAGAATATAGAGATAATTTGAATGGGATAGAACCTTTTCTATACCAATATGAAGATAATCCAATATCTTTAACAATATTTTGAACATGAATCTCGAATTCAGTCAATTCCTCCTCTTCAAAATTTTTGATATCTACTTTAATTGGCCATCCAAATATGTTAATTTTTTTAAAAAGTTCATCATTTTCTAATATTTCTGATATTTTTTTTGCAATTTTCTCTGAAGGTCTCATAGATTCATTTTCATATGCGCATACAGTTCTTTTCGTTATCCCTAATTTATCCGAAAGTTCTTTTCTTGTTATAGAGTGATCTTCTCTTAATGTTTTCATTAATGATCCCTCTAAAAATACGACCTTACCACCCCTTCTTGCTAAAATATGAGGATAATTGCTATTAAGGATATTTTCAAATGTATTAATAGTAATAAAAGGTAAATTTTCTCTTATATATATTGTATTGTCTTCTAAATTTTGATATCTATTCCTAATTCCAATTAATAATGGTTTTGATTTGAGGATTGCTGATAAAGATTTGATATCCTGAATGATATTGGGATTTAAATTATCAATATTGGGGAAAATTTTTACACTAAATACCAAATCCTCCTTTTTGACTAAAAGATCAAAGCAGAATTTATTTTTTTTTTCTGCAAAATTACCTAATGCCAATGTTTCATAATTAGCCTGTTTGAATAAAACGTTAAGCTTTTGAAGTATCTTTTCAATTGTCAAATCTAATCATTAAAACACAGTATTGTATAAAAGAATTATTTTTTTTTTCATCCTAATTTTTATTATTTATTTTAAGAAGATCAGAATCGGTAATTATTCCAATATAAGAATTATTTTCTCTTACTAGAACAGCCGGATATTGTAAAAGGAGATTAGATATATCTTTTACACTCCAATTTCTATCAATTTCAGGAAAAGGTAATTCTTTTATGAGAGACACATCCATTTTAATAATCTCTGGATTCTCTGTAATGGATTTCTGTACTTTTTTAGAGGTTATACTTCCTAAATTTATATTTTTTTCGATTATAGGCAATTGAGAAATTTCATATTTATTCATTAAATCGACAGCATCTCTAATAGTAGAATTAAGCTGTATTGAATGTAGATCTGGACTCATAATATCACTAGCATGTTTTTTTGATTTTTCCCGTACCTTACGTTCATTCTCTAAATATTCATAAATCTTTTTTAATTTAGAATAAGGAGGATCTACTTCTCCACTTTCTATTCTGGAGATTAAGGATTGAGAGATTTTTAATTTTTCTCCTAAAGCTTTTTGACTAATATTTAATTTTTTGCGTAAACGCTTAATATCACTCAATGATGGTAAGATTTGCATAGTATAACAATAATTTTTTATGAAGCTTATGCATAATAAAATGATTCTTATGCATTATAAGAATAAAATATTTATAAAGATACTTTATTTTAATCAATTAAAATGTATTGATTGCATTTTTGATTTAATAAGGAATTTAACTGATAATAAATTTAGAAATATATTTAAAAGAACTATTTATAAGATTAATAAGTTGGTTACACGAAATGTTGAAAATAACTCGCGCTAACTTTTTACCAATTGAAAAAAGTGAATTCCCAGAGCTAGTTGAAAGGAAAGGGATTGGACATCCAGATACTGTTTGTGATGCTGTTGCTGATGCTTGTTCTAGGGCATTATGTAATTATTATCTTGAAAATTTTGATAGGGTTTATCACCATAATGTTGATAAAGCCGCTTTAGTTGGAGGTACTGCGAGACCGGAATTTGGTGGAGGTCAGATTATCCAACCACAATATTTTCTCATTGTTGGACGAGCTATAAATCAGATACTTACAGAATGTGGCGATGGTACCAGTAAACTTGAATATATTCCTATTCCAACCATTTGTATAGAAACACAGCGAAAAGTTCTTTCTAATATTTTTAGAAACCTTGATTTAAATAAAGATATCCAGTTTGATTATGCTGTTCGACCAGGATCAATAGACTTAACAGGAGTTTTTGATGAATCTCATCATACTGAAGAAGTTCCACTTGCTAATGATACGAGTTTTGGAGTAGGATATGCTCCATATTCTGATGTTGATAAAATAGCATTGGAAGCAGAAAAGTTAATTAATTCAGATAAATTCAAGGATAAATGTAAAGCTTCAGGGGAAGACATAAAAGTAATGGTAGAGAGGGTTGGAAATGATGTGGGTATTACTATTGCTGCTGCGATGGTAAGTAAATTTATCAATGATGCTGGGGAATATGTCAGCTATACAAATCAAATAAAAGAAGCAGTTTTAGATTTAGCGGCAGACATCATCCCAGAACGAGATGTATCATGTCAAGTAAATGTTGGTGATAATATAGAAAAAGGAATAATGTATCTGACTATAACTGGTACGTCTGCCGAAGCTGGTGATGATGGTGAAGTAGGACGTGGAAATAGGTCAAACGGGCTTATCACACCTTGTAGAACGATGAGTTTAGAAGCTGTATGTGGAAAAAATCCAATAAATCACGTAGGAAAATTATATAATGTATTAAGTACTGAAATTGCAAGATTTATTATTAAAAGAGGGCAAGGAGATATATTAGAAGCCCATGTTAAATTATTGTCTCAAATAGGACGTCCAATAACTGACCCTTGGGTTAATTCAATTGAATTGATCCCAGCAGATAACGTTAATTTTGATTCAATAAGGAAAATAGCAGAAGAAGTTTCAGCTGATAGCTTAAGTAAAGAAAGTTTCCTTAAACTAAGAAAAAGACTTATTGCTGGAGAGGTACAAGTCTTTTAATTAATTAATATTGATAAACAAATTTTTATTTTTTTCTCTTTTTTTAATTATTAGGTTTTATTTATACTAAGTAATATAATAATTTGACATCATAGACCACTATAAAATTAGAAATTGTCTAAGTGAGTTTAAATGAGTTTAGACAAATGGCTCAAATCTGAAGATGAAAAAAAAAAACAAAAGAAAAAAAAGGAAACTATAGATCAAAAATCCGAAAACCAGATTGAACAAAAACAGAAAAGTTCTATTGATAAGCCTTTAATTCACTTAACTAAATATATCCTTATTTGTTCAAATACAAAATGCAAATATCAAAAACGAATAATGAAAAAAGAACTTACTGATAAAGATCTCATTTGTCCTAGATGTAATAAAAAGATGAATCCTAAGGTAAAGTAAATGTAGAACCCGACTCAAAAGGTTTTTCTATATTAATCGTTTCTGTTGATAGATTTTTTAAATCAAATTCAGATTCACAATTAGGACAAGTATTCGGTTTTTTAGTATACTTTAGGATAAAGTAAATAATGAAGCCCAACCCTAGAGTTAGGATTACCATGAAACATAGAACTTCATGATAAACATGATCAAAATTTTTCCTGCGTAATGTGACAATTTCTTCACAGGTAGGGCAATATACCTTATGAACCATGTTAAATTATCCTTAAATCTATCTATAATATTTAAAATTAGTATTTTGAACTTTATTTATTTTTGGGTTGAGATAAAATTATCATCTATTTCTCCCCAATTTTTCGCTGGTCGACCATAATGAATATGATACTTCTCTAAGCATTGATTTATTTTTGTATAACTTCCCATCCCTAAAATCGCTCCTTCCTCTACAATCGTTCCAGGAGCCACTACACTAAATGCACCGATTGTACAATTATCTTTTAACATTACTTTTTTTACTAGTAAGAAATCTCCTAATATCATTGAACTCATAACGATTGATCCTTCACCGATTATTGTATTATTACCTATTTCTATAAATTCTGATTCAATATAACTGTCCAATAAACCTACATTATACGGAATTACTACATCAAAAATTTTCAAGGCTAATATTTTTGCCCAGGGTAACGGAAAGTAATTAAAAATTTTTAGAACAAAAGATTTTATATTTGTTCTTAACAAATAAAATAAGAAATCTTTATCCTGTAAAGTTCTATGAAAAATACCTTCTTTTGGTTGATGAATTACATTAATAAGAACTAAAAATAGTTTAGCAAACAATAGAATAAACAAAATGAAAATTGAATAGTAAATTACCATAGACAGCGGTAAAAAACATATTATAATAATAGGATCAATCCAGAAGGAAAAAAAGTTGAAAAAAAATATGAAAATTAGACTAGTAGGGAAAAATGCAAGCCAAATTAAGATTGGATATAACCAATGAGTAATATTAACTCTTAATTGATTGTTTGTAATTATCAGAGAATTTATATTTGTCATTAAAATGCTTTTAAATTATTAGTTTTCATCGGGTTTTTTTTTCGAGTTAAATAAAGCACAAAAAGGCAAATTATAAATGTCAATTAATTTATTATTTAAAGTTTTACTTGAAGGAATATTAAAATTTATTGAATGCGTGATTAATTTATCATTTTTGGTAGTTATTGACAATGGCAATAGACACACATTTTCCTGAATTTCTGTTCCTGGAGAAATACAACAATTATCTAGGATTGATACATTATCTCCTATAGAAATCTTTTTTATTGTCAAATTTTTATCCCATAAGTGATTTGCTAATAATGCCTTGCCAATATATGAATTTTTTCCAACTTTCATTAATTCTTTAGCTAAATAAGAATCTTCTATGACTGAATTTTTTCCAATTTGGCAATTTCCAATGTAATTGAAAGCAAATTTCATTAACCAAGGAAATGGGCTCTTCACGATTTTCCATTTCATATATCTTAGTATAAATGAGCGTTTGAAATAATATTTATAATCTTTATTTTTATTATCCCATTTAAATATGCCCTCTTTTATAGGATTTAAATATTGGAGTATTTTATAAAGTAATTTAGTGAAAAGAATTACAAGTAGCAAGTTTATAATATATAACATTATAAGAAATAAAGGTGTTATTAAAAATATTACAAAAACGTTAGTATTTATAAAAATTGTTAGAAAATTAGAATTCCGTAAAAAAATTGGTTGAAAAACTCTACTCAAATAATACCATAATCCTAAAATAGGAATTGAGTTTGAAATAAAGTAGAGAAATCCAAAGATAGAGATATTAAATTTTAAATTTTTAATAAATTTCTCAGATTTCTGTTTAACTGGAATAGTATTTTCATTTAAATTACTATTAATATTATTATCTTTTTTTTTTGATAAAATTTGATTTAATTTTGGAGTCGAAGTAATGGCAAGTGAAACTGAATCAGAATCTAATTTAATTTCTTGATTAAATTTTGTCAATGACATTGCTCCTAATGTAATATTCTTGGAAATATGTGTTCCTGGGGATATAAAAGAATTTGAACCTATGGTTACATTATCTTCAAGCTTTACTTTTTTAATAATAAGGCTATTTCCAAGAATCATACTAGCTCTTATAGAAGTTCCCTGTCCAATAACGACGTTTTTACCAAAGTGAATAAACTCTGAATCATTGTTAAACCATCTTAGAACTATTTTATTAATTAATGGTAATGTTATAAACTTAGAAATCCATATAGGCCATTTTTTTATTACGGCTCTTAAACTCCAAAAATAATAATCTTTATCTAATTTCGCTGTCTTAAAAAATCCTTCTTTAGGTTGATGGATGATATAGGTTACAATTAAAAAACATTTTGCTAACAAAATAGAACTTATTACCAAGGTTACATATCCAATATATATTTGGAGAGGTAAAAGCAAAATGATTAAAAACAAATTGTTATCTACAAGTTTCCAAAATAAATAAGATTCTAATAATAAGGGAAGAGATGAGAACCAAATAAGGCTAATATAATGAATAAGGAAATATTTTGAGGCTAATGTGTTAGTTGTAAACGATCCATCCTGAATTGAAACTGGTATAGACAAATTGTCATCAGATTGGTTTATTAATTTAGCCAATAAAGTGTATTAAAATAAATGAAATAAATTTATATCATTTACGATTTAAATATGTGAAAACTTTTAATTTTCTATTGAAATCCTCTAAAAGCAGGTTTTTCTTCATCCTCGGACTTTTTTTTTTTCTTTTCTCCAGATGTTAATATACCCCAAGTACTGTTGACACCCATTTCTTTTAATTTCTTACGCTCCTCATCCAATGACATGTCATCATTATTTTCATTCTCACTCATAATATAGACCAATAAAATCTTTAGCTTTAATTAAATAGTATACTTTGGCTTAATATATTTATCTTAATTTAGAGTTAATAAGTATAAGTAAAGATTATTAAGAACTTTAGGAAAATAATTAATTAATAATATTCTCAATAAAATTTTAAATCTTCATTATTATAATTTAATAAAAAATATTTCTTTCAGAAAAAAAAGGTGTTTATAATTACAAATTGTGCCCATTGTGGTGATGAAATAATTGGAGATCCCTTTTATTGTAATGAGTGTGGGTATGGTTATTGTTTACGACATAAAGAACCAGAAAATCACGATTGTAGTATTGTAAGAGGATCTAGTAGTTTCCAACAAGCTCCAACTATAACCCCTTCTTATAGTCAGCCAACACAAGTAGCGCCTATTTCTCAAGAATACAGATCTCAACAATCAACTACTCCAGGAGTAGTTCGAGGAACCACAGATGGAACATATACCTGGTATCGCCAAGAGAGTCAAATTCCAGTAGATGCATTTGATCCTGATTCAGGAATCGATTTTAAGGGAATTTTATTACCTCATAAATCGGAATTATTTCATTTTGTAGTAGGTGTATCATTAATTTATCTCATTGGTATTATAACCTTCACACCAAATTTAATAACTCTTAAGGGATATCAGTGGGCAATTTTTATGTTAGCTGGTTTCTATGCCACAGCTTTTCTTTTTCATGAGTTAGGACATAGACAAGTAGCACGTCATTTTAATCTTCAAACAAAATTTAGATTATTGACCTATGGGATGATGTTAACTGTAATTGGTATAGGTATGAATATTTACTCATTAATATCTGGTGGTACAAATTTCCCTACTTTGGCATTACCTGGTGCTGTTGTTGTCTTAGGATTAAGTACGATTGACAGAACCACAGGATTATGTAAAGCCGCAGGACCAACAGTTAATCTTGTATATGGTAGTATACTCTTTATAATTTCATTTATAATTCCAATTTATCCCCTCAATCAATTATTTTGTTTAGCAGCAAATTTAAATTTCATGCTTGGTACGTTTAATATGATTCCTATTGGCATTTTAGATGGACAAAACATCTGGAGATGGAATAAAAAAATATATATTGCTCTATGTGGATCATTACTGATATTTTTAATAACAACGTATGTTCTGATCTTTACTCCACCTCCTACGAACCTATATTGGACAATTGCAGCAGATTAATCGTATGTTTTAGGAGGACATTCTATTTTAAATACTCACTTTTAAAATTTTTAAGTAAGATTAAAAGGTATTTAAAAAAATAAAAAGTAAAAATTATCAAGGATTATGATTATTCATTATTATACTTTTTAATTCTTTGATCATAGTATTGAAATATTTTATTGCTTTCTTGGTGAATAGGACTGACATATTGTGAATTTTGCGGAGATCAGATTAGTTATTTACCATTTACGTGTAAATACTGCGGAGGTACATATTGTAAAAAACATCGTTTACCAGAAAATCATGAATGCACATTTGAATTAAAGCATGTACCTGTTGTTCCTACCTCTCCAAGAGAACCACGACAGAGATATCAGAAAAGTATAGCAAAAAATCAAGAATCAAGACTATATTTGGATAGAGGCCCTAAAACCTTAAGGAAATATTTGAGAAGACAAGAAAAACAAAGAGAAAGAACATTAAGGAGCTATCAGAAGTCTTATGGAAAGCCTTCCCAATATCAAGGGTCGAAAATCTTATTTGCTGTGATTATAATATTTTCCATTACCGCTTTAGTTTTTGCTGCTTATCAGATTCCAGAATATTTTTATTTAAGTTTACATGGATTAATATACAAATTTACATACTATACAATTTTTACTAGTCTTTTTGTTAGTTCATATGATGTAATTAGCATATTCTTCTTATTTATCATGTTATTTATTTTGTACTTTATGGCTAGAAATATTGAAATGAGCCTTGGAACAAATTTTTTGATAAAATTATACATAACTTGCTGTTTATTTACAGCTTTATTCTATGTTTTATTGAGACTCTCTCTAATATCAATATATCCATTAGATAGTTTTTCCATCTATACCGGATTGGCGTGGGGAGGAGTTTTAGGATTAATATCCTATTCACTATTTCCAATTATGAATAAAAAAGTAACCGCTCTTATGTATTTTCTTCCAGTTAGAATGAATGGAAGATCTTTGCTATTAATTATCATATTGCTTAGGGTACTTCCCGTTTTATTATTT
Organism: Promethearchaeota archaeon; assembly: GCA_048937405.1. Lineage (GTDB taxonomy): Archaea > Asgardarchaeota > Lokiarchaeia > Sigyniarchaeales > SOKP01 > Loki-b32. Next base: position 95,917 of record JBHLNF010000007.1, on the reverse strand, counting down.
ATTTGGTATGATCTTTCTTATATTATAGTTTACCTACCTGAATTGGGAGGAATTTTAGGCGCTTATATAATTTATAAGTATCAATTTCCCATAAGATAGAACTTGATTCACAAATTTCATTCAAATTCACAAGAATTATCAAGGAGTAAATCTTTATTTTTATATTCTATCAAAGTTAAAAGAGTAATTGAAAAATTAAGATGTCTGAAAAGAAAATTTCTCGGATAATTGAATTAAATGAAGATTTAATAGGAAATAATGATAAATTGGCAGAACAAAATATTCAAATATTAAAAGAGAAAAATATAAGAGCTTTTGATTTTGTTGGAGCGATAGGAGCAGGTAAAACAGCGATAATTGAATCGATAGTTCAAGAAATTGCTAAAAAATACAGAATTTTAGTTATAAATGGTGATGTTGCTACTCGAATAGATTCTGATAGAATTGAACAGCATGGAGTTAAAACAATTCAGATAAATACTGGTCGAGAATGTGCCTTAAATTCATATCATATCTCTCAAGTATTAAAAAACTATGATTTAGAGGAGGTTGATATTCTTTTCATTGAAAATGTGGGAAACATGATATGTCCTTCCGATTTTATTTTGGGTACTGAGAAAAGAATAGTAATCGTATCCATAACAGAGGGTGAATGGGTAATAGAAAAACATCCAATGCTCTTTAAAATGTCAGATATAGCTGTGATCAATAAACTTGATTTAATTGATGTAATGGATATAAATATTGATAAAATGGTTAAAGATGCAAAAAAAATTAATCCAAACCTTAAGATTGTTAAAACCAGTGCTACATCTGGAGAAAATATCTCCAAACTTATAAATTATATTTTGGATTAGTTAGACCATTAAAACAAGTAAAATTATGCTCATTTTATTTCAAATACTGATATCAACAATATTTTGTTGTAGTATTTGCGGTATTAGTCCGAATGCCTCTATCCCATCTACCGAAATGGCATTTGGGAATGCTTTTCTCATAATATTATATGCCCCATTTACATCGGCATTAAGTAGAACACCTGTGGAGGTTTTGAACAGCCCTCTTGAAATTCTTTCTCCTGTATAGGTTGTATGTTTTCCAATTGGTTCATTATCTAAGAAAGTACATTTAGAAGTATGATTCTCATTGACAGTTAAAACATGAATTCGTTTCAATTTCGCTTTATATTCGAGTTGTTTTATTAATTTCAGGAAAGGGATTTGTACAAATTTCTGATTATTTCTTTTTCCTATGTTGATTTTTTGCTTCCAGCCATGATTGTATCCTATTATTATTGCCCCAATGTTATTTTGAACACAATAATCAATTATATTCTTAGAGATTCGATGAAAAAAGGTAGTAAGTTTATTGTTTCGAGTTAAATGGAGTTTTTGAATCCTTTTTGTATCGGTGAAATTACCTTTCTTATTTTCTATACTTCTATAATATGCTAATTGCTTGTTATAATATTGATTTATAGATTTTATCATCCCACCTTTAATAATAAATGGTTTGCACCCATTATTATTTACTGCAGTTATGAGATTAGTCAATCCTAAATCAATGCTTAATATGTGATTTTTATCTAATCTTAAATCCTTCACTTCTTTTTCATATACAAGTTCAATTTTATACTTTACTCCTAAGGAGACTATCCTCACTTCTTTTAATCTTTCGGTGATTCTTGTTTTAATTGGTTCAAGATCTACCCTTTTTGGAAAATATAAATATCCATTCTTGATTTTACACTGCTGATTAGTAAAAATTATTATAGATTCTCCATTTTTCTTCTTATATCGTGGAATTTTGGGCCCTTTTTTAAATTTCTTAAAATTTCTTTTATACTCTTCTAATCCTCTAAAATAGGACTTCCAATTTCGAGTTATATATTTGAGAATTTGTTGTGATGTTTGAGAGGGTAAAATTCGATATGCATCTTTATTTTTTAGAATGAAATCTAAATCATAATAAGTTAAAAAATTATTGAGATTAAAGAACTGTTGTCTCACATACCAATTGGCTAAATTGTAAAGATTCTTTGCTAAATGACATAAATTTGATAATTCTGATGAATAGTCTACTTGGATAACTTCAATTAGTTTCACGTTAATATTATTAAAAAATATTCCTATTTAATAAAATACAGAGTTTAAAATAACTAATCTTTCCAATAATAATATCAAATGAATATAAAAGATATAGTTTTTATAAAAAATACTCACTATAATAAGTATAAAAGCAAAAATAAATTAAATCAATTACAAAGGAATTATCTGATGGATCATGTCATTAAGACAATATAATACTGAGTTAGGTTTATTAATTGATAAGATTGTCAAGGTTTATCTTGATAAGGATAAATTCTTTGTTGGTCAATTAAAGGGAGTATCCGAAGATTCAAATCTGATTTTAATTAATGCAAAAAATGAGAAAAATAAATCATTTCCAAAACTTCTTATCAAAAGTTCATTCTACAACTATGTGAGTTTAGAAGAAGAACCATTTCCAATGAAAGCTTTAGCCGACAGAATTGCAACTATATTTTCAAAAGGGCATGTTAATTATATTGAAGATCAAAATATTATATCAATTTTGAATGGAAAAATAATTGTTGATGAGAATGAAGTAAGAGGGACAGGCCCTTCAGCAGATCGCGTAAAAAAGATTGTTGACCAATTTAAAATGGATTTAGAAAACCCAATAGAAGAATAATTTCTTTTTATTTTTTTTAAATTATAAGTTTTCATCAATTTTCAAATAAATTAAGTAAATTTTGTAATCTTAGATCCTTAATGACATTTTTCATTATTGCTTTTCCCAATGGAGTGACTTTAATTATTCCTAACTCTTCAAACATCCGCAAATAATCGTTATCAATTAAATGTTGAATATCAGAAGCCCATAAATCACTAAAAATCTCCTTTAAATCCTTTATTTTAATATTTTCATCAACTTCCTTACTTAAGGCTATTATTAGGGCTAAAATGCCATATTGTGAAGGCGTAATATTATCATCTTTACCATCTGTGGTTAAAACGTAATATTGCTGTTCAAGGAATTTTGTTTTAATCAGTTCAAAACCAACATTTCTCAAATTTAAATAAACTTCACTCATAATCTGTTCAAAGTCAAGTTCTTTACTTAAATTTCGAAGATCTTCTTCTCTAATGACTTTTTGAGGATTTGTTAAAATAATTTTAGTAATGTTTTTTACAATTTCTTCAATATTTTTCATTTCTGCTGACATTAAAATCAAGTCTCTTGTATTGTTTTTATTTTTAAATTTTTAATTTCTTTTTTTAATTCTAAGTTTGATAAAATAAAGATTAAATTAAATCCAGAAAGAAGAGTATCCTTTTCAAAAAGTGGTAAAATTTTTCTAATTGTTCTATATATAGAACCTGCTTTATTATATTTACTTAAAATTGAAACATTTGAAAAAATAATATTTTTACTCTTAACATATAGTTTTATTGAGATATAAAAAACAATTATGACAAAAATTTTTTCTGGAGTAGTCAATTCATCAAAACTAACTAGGTTTTCATCAGTTCTGATGAAATTTATTTCAAGAAAAAATAGTTGGTTATTATCATTTAAAATAAATCTAAATTGGGCTATTAGACTAACTTCTGACAGGAATATATTAGTAATAGATTCTATACTGTCAAGTGCATCTTCCAATTTTGCGAATTGTTCGAGACATCTGACTATTTCCTCTTCATTTACCTGAATCGTAACTTCAGATTTATGGTTTTCAATGAATTCATCCAATTCTTTTAATTTTTGAATGATTTTGGATATGTCGGAAAAATTATGAGGATTTAAGAATTCTTTCGGAATTAAAATTTTATCTAACTCTTTTTCTACTTTTTCTATATCATCTTTAATTACTTGTAAAGGCTTTAGGGTTTGCAAATCAACTAAAGAAAGATCTTTAATATTTTTATCTTCTTCATTTCTAATTTCTTTTTTTATTTCTATTTGAATTTCTTTTATTCTATTTTCATCATTATTAATTATTTCTGAGATCTTTTCATAATCATTCTTATAACTTTCAAAAATGGGATTCAGATCGTTGAATTTTAATTCAATTTGGTTTTTCTTTTCTTTATTCTTGTTAATTTCATATTGAATTTCTTTTGCTTTCTTTTGAATATTCCTTATTTTTTCTGCGTTTGTTAAATTTTTATTAGCGTCTGTATCAATTGAATTTGATTCTTGTTTTACTTTATGGATATTTTCACTCATTGATCTTGTGATTCTATTAATCTGATTAAAACATTGTTTTTTTTGATTAGTTAATTCTTGAATTTTTTGATTTATCTCTTCAATTTTATTTTTAGTCTGAGTAATTTGGTTTTTTTGTTTGAGATAGTCCTCTTCAAGGAATTTTAACTTATTTTTATTTTTTAGTAAGGATTCATTCAATTTATTCAATAAATCTGTGAGGGTTGTTTTATTCCTTGATTTTTCATAATACTCTGACAATTCTAACTCTTTTAATAATAACTCCCTTCTTTTTGATAATTTATAATATTTTAAAATTACACTTAAAGTTCCTATAATTTCAATGAATTGAGAAGAGATGGTTATATTTTTAGATGCAATTTTACTATATTCACTTATATAATCTAATAAATTTAAAGATTTGTCCAATTCATATAATTCTTGAGTTTGCTCTTGTAATAATTGAATAAATTTTACAATGGATATTATATTCATATCTTCTGTAATCTCAATAAACAAATCATTTTTAAATTCATTCAACAAATCTTTTTTAATTTTTCCATGAATCAAAGTGAATCGATCTAGAATTGGAATTTCGGATGAACCAATAGAGATCTTTAAATTATTTTTTAGAATTTGTAATACCTTTTTATTTGTGCTTAATTGTTTTCAAAATGATTTTTGAATTCCTTATATTCTTTTTCTTTTTTCTTCTTTCTTTCTCTTATTATATCAATTGGATCCGTTTCATCATCTTTTTGAATCATATATTTTTCATCAAAATTTTTTTCAAATTGAGATTTAAATTTTTTAATTTTTTCTGAGATTTCATCACTAAGTTCTATTTCTTTTTCCTGATTTGTTCCTTTAGACACTTCTGTTAGTTTTTCTCTGCTCTTTTTCCGCCTTATTCTTTCAAATTCACTTTCTGAGAGGTGTAAGTAATCCTGATAGGTTTTATTTTGTTCTTCTTGTTTTTTTTTTAATTTTTCCAGTTCTTCTTTTTCTTTAATTTTTTTTCTGATCTCACTTTTAGATTCAATTTCTTTTTGGGTAAGTTCATTTTTGATAATCTGTATATAGTCCTCAAATGTTGAATTGGAATTCTTCATGAAATATTTTTTATATTCATTAATTAGTACTGGATCTGTATGATCAGGGATTCTACTTACTTCTATGTCAAGTCTTTCTTGTAATAGTTCTTGAAAATAACATTTCATCTGTTCTACTGATTTCAGAAAAAGATTATTATACTTCAATGAATCTAAAAGTTGTAACCATTTTGGAATTTCAATTGAAGGAATAAAAGAGACATCATCGATGATTTTACAAATGCTTTTATCTTCAATAAAAGATAATCCAATAGATTTTATATTATTTTCATTTAGAGTTACTTTTTTTAAATTTTTTTTAAAAATTTCCTTGTATTTTTTAATTAGATGATCTTGTAAATCCAAGAATTTATTTAGATTTGATTTTGAAACAAGATTCAATTTACCATTAATATTATCCAATAATTCTTGCACAATTTCAATTTGAGATATTAATTTCTCATCCCTTAATTCATCTTCAATATTGTGGATATTTTTTATAGAATTTCTAGAGGATTCATTCAATTGATTAACTTTTATCTGAAGTTCTTCAATTGGGAAAGTTAATTCTTTAATTTTATCCAAATCAAATATTTGTTTATTGGTCATTGTAGTGATAATTAAAATCGTTATAGAATTATTAAATATTTTTTTGCTTTAAATTTCAGGAGGTCCAGATAAACTCCTCTTATTCCCCTTAGATCTATTTATCTGATCTGATTTTATTCTTGAATCACTTAGCACATTTTGTCTCTCAACATGTATAGCGGTTCCACCAACTAATTGCAAAGAATTATAAAAAAGATCATATGTTAGCAGCTCTGTATTAATTGCTTTTAAAATCGCAACTCGAGTTCCTCTTTCAATATCAGACCCAGAATAACCAGAAGTTATTGCTAAAAGACCTCTTACTTTATTTTTTATATTGAATTCTGTCCATATAAGATTATTATCAAATTCCGAAACTGAATATCCTAATTTGGAATCTAAATCTTTTGAAATTTTAAGAATTTCTTTGTATTCGCTATCTAAATTAGAAAATATAGTCTGATCAATTCCAATTTTTGCCTTTTTTAATTTATTCATAAATGATTCAATAATTTTTTTTCTTAAATGAAAATCTGGGAAATCAAACTTAAAATGAAATGTAAAGCGTCGCCATATCGCAGAGTCAAGTTGATGTTGATGATTAGTAGCACCAAAAACAGCTAGTGGAACTCCTTCATAATTAGTTTTATCTATAACTTGTAGAAAAGAAATTACTGCTCGTTTAATTTCTCCAACTTCGTGGATATTTGATCTTTCAGAACCAATTGCGTCGATCTCATCAAAAAATAATATAAAAGCCCCTCGTTCTTTAGCAATTTCTGCTGCGAGTTCAACAACTCCGCGAATATTTTTAATTGTATCTCCAAGCAAAGGTGATACAAGCCTATCAGATTCTACAACACATATGGGAATGTTATATTCCTTAGCAAAACCTCTTGTTAAAGAAGTTTTTCCTGTTCCTGGAGGTCCGTATAAAAGCACAGTTAAATTAGGAGTTAATTTAGTATTTTTCAATTGTTCAGTAAATTCATCATATTTCCTTAATGCTTTAAAAAAATCATTTAAAATCTCTTTTTTAGTTTCATTTCCTAAAATATCCTCTACTGTTTCTTTAATATCTGAAGGGAAATAGACTGCACCATATTTTCCAAGTCTTTCTTTTACAATATCATCGGAAAATACTATTTTTTCTTCTTTTTCAGTTTTTTGTTTGCTCATAATACTTTAATTATTTTTTTATTAATTTCTTTTATTATTTTCACTAATACTCTTACAATAATTAGCTGTCTCATTAATTAAATCTTTTAGATTATCAATTTGAGATCCAATAAAATTAAAAATTTCTTTCCGATATTGGACAGAATCTCGAATCTTCATCTTATCTAGACCCAAATAATTCGAAAAACAAATAAGTTTCATTAAATAAGGAAGTACTTTTTCATTTGTCTGTAAATCTTTGAAAATTGCATAGAATATATTTTCATCAGATAATTTCCATTTTAAGATACTCATATAAATTAAGAATGCGAAATTCATTGAAATCCAATTAACCAATTCTTTTGAGAGAAAACCTCGTCTTTGAGAAGCAAAAGCTAAATAGTATAATATTAGTGTTTCATTACTAAATTGTGGATAGTATCTTAATTTTCCATCGGATTGTTTATTTTCACGTAAAAAATTGTTTTCTAAGAGCAATTCAACAAAATCTTCCTCTGGAGCTAAAAATATTTCATCTAATAAGCGTAATCCAATACGTTCGGCAATTTTTTCTATAGCCTCTTCTTCTGGATTTGCTATAGAATCTACATAAGGAAGAAATATATCATTCTTTAAAATTATTGGGAGTTCACAATTCTCTCTTTCGGGAAATTCTCCAAAATTAGGATCTAAGTTATAAAGGGATGTAATGTTGTTAATTATTTGATATATTTTCGGAGATATTCCAGGAATTTCAAAATAATCGGGACTTTCTAATTTCTCCCGATAAAATGTATGAGGTTGTAGTATATGTCGTTGACATTCATAAAAATCTACTGATTCTTGTATTAATTTCTCATAGATAATTTTAAGATTTGCTCCTCTTGGAAATAATTTACTTTCAATAAACTTTACAAGTTGATATAAGTAAGTATTCTCTAGGTTAAGTTCATCAGGATTAGTAATATGCCGTAAAACATTTAAAGCATCAACAGATTCATGAAGAAAATCTAAAATGTAATCTTTAATATCTATTATCGGAATATTATCTCTATACTTGACGATAAAATCTTTAACAATATCATAAACATTTGATCTATACATAGCAGAAAATTCTGAAAGTGCTCTAACTTTACGAATATTTCTTTTTTCTTCCTCTTGACGAATTTTATCTAAAACTTCTGTATCTAATAATAAATCGGCATCTAAATTTATAATAATTCTTCTTGTTTCTCTAAGGATAGGACGCATATGACTAATAAAAGTCAGATATCTAGGTAATATGTCTGTCCATTTTTCTCTTTTCCTTCCTGGTTTTATAGTTCTTGTAGATTTTTTTTTATAACTCATTTTTTATTATTAATTTATTTTGTATTTATTGCTCATCATAACCTACTAAAATTTCGGTAAATATATTAGATATTTCAACAAATATAGGAATTTCAACTCTACATAAATTCCCAAGTATCCATTTATTTACATCTTTGAGAAGAAATCTAATTTGGGTATGGATCTTCTTATTAATTTCTGAATCAATGATTTTAGATAACCATAATCCTCCCCCTATTCGATATGCGATGATTTTTATGAGGGGTTCAAATAAAGGTTCTAAAACTTGTTTCATCATCCAAGATTTCGGAATTACACTCATATTTTTCTCACTAAAACTTGGATCGTTTAAAACAGGATTAGTTTCATCCACACTCAATTTTGGCATGAAACTCAGTAATAAAACTAAGGCAAAAATTGCGGATATTCCATTAATTGTATAAGAACCTCCAATTTTTTCAATATTATCTCTATTTATGGTAACATTTGCTAAAAACATACATATAAAAACATTTCTATCAAAATTTTCAGAAACATAGGCATACCCTAGTTCTTCATCAATAATTAAATATTTCTCTTCAAGAATTTTTATGATATCATCTGGAAATGTATAAAATGTATAGATTTTCTCTTCACTTCTTCTTACATCCTTTTCAATTACAAGTTCTTTGGATATGAGACCAAACATGGTTACAAGTTCTTCAAGTTGTTTTTTTACATATTGACGAGGTTTATTTGGGTCTCCAAACATAGCAAAAAACTGATGATCAACAATATGGAAGTCATTTCTCTTACTAAAGGCCTCAACTATTCTATCTATTATCGGTCCTTGAGTTCCTGAAGCTATTGCTTTTGCTTTAGAAGCTACAAAACCATTTAATAGTTCATTAATTATGAAATCCTGTTCGTGAGTTCTAGATTTTAATATTTTTTCAAAAGCTTCTGAGAAATTAGTGGTATTAGGAAAAAAAGCATTTTGAATTTTATCATTAATTGATTTTAAAAAAATTTCTCCATTATTTTTTGGAAAATGAAGCTTCATATTATTTAATCTTTGAATCAAGGCTTCCTTTGCCCCTGGAATATTCTCTACATCTCTTTTTTGTAATTCCTCAATTGCTTTTTCAAGCCCATCTTGAAAGTTTTTTAATAACTCTTTCCATGTAGTGTCTTGAATTTCTGACAATTTCTTCCCTTAGCTTCTAAATTATTCTTAATTAATTTGCCAATTTAATTTGATTGCTATATTTTTTAGTGCGTTAATTAGAGGCTTAACTAAATTTTTCTCATATAGATTTGGAGATGAAACACCCTTTTGAGTTTTCCACCCCATCTGAGTGCCATTTCCCATTTCTCTCTGTCCAAATTTTAAAATATTACTTAAATCTCTTATCCACCAATAAAATCTTAACCATTTTTTATTGGGATTGTCTTTAGAATAAATTACTGCTAATGCTTTCCATTCACCCATTAACCATTTTAGTGTTATTCCACTTACGGGTAAATAATAATTTATCGGAAAATTAGCGTGAAATCGTAGATCGATATCTTCTGGAGCAATATTGAATATAGGTTGATTATAACCTTCTAAAATGACGATTTCTCCACAGTGCTGACATTCATAGTGAGATTTCATTTTATCCATCTTTTTCTGACATTTGGGACACGTTTTATTTTCGAGAATTCTATACTTTATAATATCCAAATTTTTTTCTTTCTGTAAATCTTCTTCTGTTTTGGATTTTTGTTTGCCAAATTTTCCTTTCCAACCCCAAATATCATCAAATGCTTCATCTACCTTTTCTAAAGCAATAATAAGATTGTTTAAAACATATTTATCATAGATTTTTAACATGCCTGCATGTTGATAATTTTTCCACCAAGATAATCTCACATATTTCTCATCCTTTAAATAGGCACTATGACAAATTAGTACTGCGAATAGTCGATTATTGGTTTTATTTATGATAATCCCAGATTCCGCAATTTCATATTGTTTATTCAAGCTCGCATTTTTATGAAAATATTCCCCATCTTGAAAATTGCCCTCCTCAATAGCTTTTTTTTCCTTTGCTTCTGCCTCTTTATCTTTTTGTTTTATTATTTTTTTGCATTGAGGGCACTGGAAAATACCTTCTACTAAAGGTTGCATTGGTATATCGCATGCAGGACATTTCATCTTTATTTACTTCACTATAACTTAATTACAATTTATCCTAAAATCCACTAGCTTATCATGTAAAAATTATTTAGTTTTCTTTAAAAAAAGTTAAAAAACATAATTTAACATTTCAAATAAATTTTATGTTTACAAATCATTCTATTCAGATTAATTTATGTAATATAAATGTTAAACAACATTTTACAATAGTAGAAGCCATATTTAAAACAAAGGAGTCTTTTAATAATTCTTAAAAGATATGCAGGATATCTAATAATCTAATTAATCTCTCATTTTTTATAACACCATTTTTTCATATAAGTGCCAAAATAACGCATTTTAACTTAAATTAAAGTGATATTTACTTAAAATCGTTATATTAGTATAAAGATCGAATGATCATATTTCAACAAAAAAAGAGGATTGGATAGAAAATTCTGTAATTTTCTCTTTTATAATCTACTGATTCCAATAAGGCTATAAATTGATATTTTAGTAATATTTTTAAATTAAAGAAAAAATAGGTTATTGTAAAGATTTAAGTATGATTTATTTGATAAAAAAGAGCGAAATAAAATGGTTGATCTCGTTAATAATGAAGAATATAAAAAAATAGTTAGAATTATACAGATTTCCGATATACATTTTGGCTCATTTCATAAAAATATAAAATCTATTAAAAATGGTTATAAAAAAAATGTCTCTGATCCTAGTAAGTATCTCTACAGGCAAGTTAATAAACTTAATCCAGACTTTCTATTTTTTTGTGGTGATTATGCTACTGGAAAAGATAATATAGATAATCTAAAAAAATCCCCTAGATTCAATGAAATGCTTACATTTTTAAAAGACCTAAAAGAAAATACAAAAGAAAAATTTATCAATTTTATGGATAGGGTATTAATTGTACCAGGAAATCATGATATTAAAAGAGGAGAAAAACTACCTTTAAAAATTTTTAAAACAAAATTTAAAGATTATTTAACTCCATATACCAAAAAGAAATTTGCACCGTTATACATTTATAATGATTTAAAAATAGCAATCTTTTGTTTATCTACCGTCGAAATTGCAGGAAGAGAGGATCCAATTATTAGAAAATTATTAGATTTCACAAGCAAGATAAAATTAAAACAAAATTCAGAATTTAAGGAAATTAGGGAAAATTTAAAAAAACGATTATTTCCTGATATTCCTGCAATAACAAATGAACAATATGATCAATTTATAAAATGTGATGATGATTTTGAAAGAGAATATGGAAGTGATAAAAATAAATTCACAAAGATAATATTGTGCCATCATTCATTTATTCCTATACAACAAGAAAATTTAAGACCCTATTCCACAATTAGATATGGTGCCGAATTTACTACAATTGCTCGTCATAGGGGATATCAAATAATCACTTATGGACATAGTCATCAATTTAATTTTGATGTTTTAACTCGTACAAAAGATCAGGAAAAACTGATTTTAGTTGGTGCCCCCTCACTAAGTGGAAAGACCCAAAAAAATGGTTTTGTGCTAATAGATATTAAAGATAATAGAGAATTACATGTAAGTCTTTATTTTTATAATGATGTCAAAAGAGATTATTTTGTTGAACATAGTGAAGAAAAAAATCAAGAATTCTATGAAACACCAAAAATTACACTTAAATATTTTGAAAATGATGAAGATTTTGAAAAATATTATCAAATTAACAAAATCCTTTCAATGGTAAAAGAGAATGGTAATATTCATATATCCGGGAGATCTTTATTGCATTGGGCTAATAATAAAGCTGATATTAGTAAGACAATAGAGGACAAAAAGATCAAATTTAAAATGGTATTACTTGATCCAAAAACTAATTTATCAATATTAGATAAAAGAGAAAGATATCAATTAGAAAGAGATATTGCTTTATCTTTGGATTGTTTCTATACACTAAGAGAAAAATATAAAGAAAACTTTAATTTCAGATTATCTAATAAACTATTTTGGGAAAGTATAGTAGTATTTCCAAAAGAAGAAAATGAACAAAAAATTGCAATTTATGATATTCATACAGGGGATTATGTCAAGAAATTAAGATTAGAAATAAAAAGTAATTTTAAATTAGTTAATTACTTGGATAACCGTATAATTAATATTTTTGAAAAATCGAAAGAATTTTTAAAAAAAAATGATATTCAATCTAGAATTTTAGAAATACAATCCGATGAAATTTTTAATCCAGACCAATTAAGACAAAATAATTTAAAATCCTATAATTATAATATTCCAAAAATATTTGATATTTTAGAAAAAAATCAACACATTCTTCCACCCTTATGCATTCAGATTGAAATAACAAATCAATGTAATTCAAAATGTTTAATGTGTGAAAGACATCTTGATAGTAGTGCTAATTATATGAAATTGGATGATCTTAGTAGAATACTTCAATCAATATCCAATTATAATGTGAAAAATATTATTTTTTCTGGCGGAGAACCAACATTACATAGCCAGTTTAGTGATATATTGAGATTAGCCAAAGAAAGTTTTAATTTAAATATTGGTATTCTCTCAAATGGTTTGGATATTGATGAAAATTTAGCTAAAAATATGTGTAAATTTTCTGATTGGATAAGGATCTCGGTAGATGGTACTAATAAAGAAATCATAAATAAGATAAGAGGAGGAGAAATATATAATAATTTAATAAAGTCTCTATGTAATTTAAAAAGCAATAGAAATGATAGTTGTAATATTGGAATGTGTTACACAATTCAAAAAGAGAATATTGATGATTTTGAAAAAATGCTAAGTATAATTAGTAATCAACAGAATAATTCAGAAAACAGTTCGATTGATTTTAGTTTATTTTCTCATTTTTCTTTCAAATTCGCACATGGTAAAAACGATAGTATAGATTCTAAATTTCTTTGCAGTTCAGATTCTATTGAAAAAATTAGAACCATAATTGATCGATATCATTCAAACGCAAATATAAAAAGATACACTAATTTAAAATACCTAAGTTGGTTTATTGATAAATTAGGTTTTGATGGAATCAGTTCAGGAAAACCGTGTAAGAATTTATATAATTCTGAAAATGAATATTTTAGATGTTTTGCAACATACATTTTCTCAATAATTGATACTAATGGAGAAATATATCCTTGTTGTCATCTTTATTATGATAATAATAATACATTTGATCCATACTATAATATCAAGCGTAATGCTATATCATGCGGGAATCTAAGAAAAAATGGATTCAATTTTGAAAAAATTTGGGAATCGGAGAAGTATAATAAGATCAGAAAAGACTTAGAAAAGATTACTTTACAAGAATTATATGAACAATGTGCTGATTGTACAAGATTTTTTTATCATAATTATTTTCTTACTAAATTATATGATTTTTATAAAACATTATGTCCAAGTTCCCAAAATGATTTTAAAAGCTATTTTATTGATAATACAAAACCAACACCAATATGGTTTTAAATATAAAAAAGGAGTGAAATTCCATAATAATTACAAATTTAAATAAAAAAATAGATTTAATTTATACGAGATAAATAGCTATATTCTTATGAAAGACATATCCATAATTATTCTAATAGGAGGACCTGCATTAAGAATGAATCCTCTATCATTAAATAAAAATAAATGTATGATTTCTTTCTTAGGAAAACCACTTTTATTTTATTTAATACGTGAATTAAAGTCTAATGGATTTTCTAATTTTATCTGTACTTCAGAGGGATTTAATGGAGAAGTCAAAAATTATTTTTCTAACAAAAAAGAAATTGATATCAAAATGGAATATTTTACTAACATAGGAGTGTTTGGAACCGCAAGTATTGTAAAATCAATTATAACAAGTATAGAAAATACTATTAGTGATCCTTTCATAGTTATATACGGTGATAGTCTATTAAAAGTAGATTATAACAAAATGATTGAATTTCATAAAGAAAAAAAATCTTTTTGTACAATTTTGTATCATCAACCAAATTTTGAACACTTTCAATATGAATACCATGATAAAAACATGAAATTACCTAATCAAGGACCAAGAACAAATTATGGTGTATTGGATATAGCAGAGAGCAATCAGGTGATTAGAATAGAAGAAAAACCATTATTATCAAATATAAAATTATTTAAAAGTCCTGTGGCTAATGCTGCTGTATATCTCCTTGACAAAAGGATAACAGATTTTATTTCAGATATGGATGGGATTGATTTTGCTCTAGACGTATTTCCTCAAATATTAAATAGAAATATTCCATGTTATGGTTTCAATATTGAAAATGGATATCGATACGATATTGGAACAATATCAAATTATTACAATATTCAAATGGATATTATAAAAAAGAAGATTGATTTTGATATTCATTATTCATTAATAAGAGATCAACTATGGATTGGAAAGGATTTAAATTTAGGATCATCTATTAAAATGAATATTCCAATTTTAATTGGAAATAATTCTAAATTATGTGATTATTGCATTATTAGTAGTTCAATTATAGGAAATGATGTTTTCATAGGTAAAGAAGTTAAAATAATGAATTCAATAGTTTTAGATGGGGCAGTAATTGGGGATCATGCTATAATAGTTAATAGTATTATTGGAGAAAATACTAATATCTTGCCATTTGAAAATATATCTCCTGGTACTGTGATAAATGGATATAATAAAAAGAATTTCCAATTTTTGATTAATTGATGATAATAACTATTTTTTATAGAAAAAAAATTGATTAAAAGCTTTAAAATAATCTGTTTTTCGAACGAACTTCTGAAGGTTTAAGGGCTGGTCGAGAGATTTTAATTTTATATTTATTATTCAAACTCGCTTTTTTATGAAAATATTCGTCATCTTGAAAAACACCCTCTTCAGTTGCTTTTTTCTCCTTTGCTTCTGCCTTCTAATCCTTTTGCTTAATTATTTTTTTGCATTGGGGGCACTGGAAAATACCTTCTACTAAAAGTTGCATTTGTATATCACATGCGGGGCATTTCATTTTTATTCCTCACTACTCATTACTAGAAATCTTTCATAATCTAAATTTAATAACTTTATTTCCTTTTCAGTTATTTCAGAAATTTCTTCATTTATTGCTACTAATTCTTTTCGATGTTCTATCAATGAATTTTGAATATTATCAACAATTTCATCTTCATTAAAAGATACTTTTTCAATGAACTCTAAATATCTATATTTTTTGCTTGTACCTGAATAAATATTTTTCAATTCTATTATTTCCTTTTCTAATTGTTCAATTTTGTTTCTAATTGTCAGTAATGATATTAATTGAGAATTCCATGTTTGAAATATCTTATTATCCTTATCTAATTTCTCAAAATTAAACTTTTCTGGGAGTTCTAATTTCTCATCCTTAAGGTATTGAATAATATCTTTATTTTCTTCCATCGCCTTCGCAATCTTTTTCTTTAATGGTATCGTATTTAATATAGGGTCATAAATTTTAATGAATTTATTAATTTTCTCTTGGATCTCATTAAACCTTTGATAAAATCCTTCAATTGTGACTTCAATTTTAATTGTTTGATAAATATTTCCATATTGATCTAATATGTTGTATAAATCATTAGATAATGTATAATCATGCTCACCAATTTCGAAAATTAATGGATGAATTATACTACTTTTCTCACATCGAACACCTTTTAATCTAGTGAGTGCTAAATTAAAATTCCTTCTTGTTAAGGATTTAAATTTTTTATTTATTATTAAAAAAAGTGTGTCATCTGGTACTGAAATTGTATCATTTTCTATAGTTATGGTTTCTTCTCCTAATTTTAGAAGAAAATCATTATCCTTTTGTTGAAACTCTCTCATACTTCGAATGTTTTTAATTAAACCTAAATCAATATAATTTTCAATAAATTCTTTATCCCAAAAATTTACAACATTGTTTTTAAATATTTCATCTAATATCAACACTCTCTCATAAGACTCTTTGATACTCTCGTCAGTTAAATCTTTAAATAAATCATTTCTAATGATATACAAAAATAGAATGATATATCTCATGTCTAAATTATCAAGAATGTTATCAATTAAGTTTTTATCAAATTCTAATGTTAAATTTTTGTGTTCCAAGCCTAAAATCCACTCCTTATAATTAAAACTGCTAAAACATTTCAGTAAAAAAGAGTAAGTAAAATAATAAAACATTCCTAAAAAATTTTACTAATTCCTTCGAAGTTTTTAACATAAAAGCAAAAATATTTTAGTTTTCCTTATCTATATTCTAATGGAATAAAGATCTATTTTTTTAGACATTAGTAGTGATAATAATGGGAAGAAGAAAACGTAAACAAGTTTCTCCTAAACGTGTAAAGCGAGTGCCAAAAATCTTTACCTGTCCAGAATGTGGTGAAAAGAGCGTCAAGGTAACTGATATTAAGAAGAAAGGTGCTTTTGCTACGGTGAAATGCGGAAATTGCGATTTAACTAAAGAAGTATTAGTTAATTCAATTTCAGAACCTGTAGATGCATTCGGAGATTTTATTGATATTTACTATGCTGATCAAGAATTACAAAGATTAGAGAAAAGAATAAAAAGATTAAAAGAAGATCACGAATGGGGTGAATTAGCTTTAGCTTATTCTATTTTATCGGATCTTTGTAAAACTAAAGCTGCTGTATTATTAGAAGAAGAAGATGTTAATTTAGATGAAGTTAATAACTGGAAAATGAAAGGCGAAGAATACAAGAAATTAGAAAAGGATACAATCTTAAAATTAGATACCGAAGAATTAGAACGTGGAGTTCGTACTGATGAAGAATCCTTATTTGCTGAAAGTGAGACCAAGATAAAAAAAGAGCGTAAAATCGATGATATTTTTGATGATCCTGGATTTTTGGAATTTTAATACGTATTAAAGTGTATTTAATTATTTTGTTCAATTATTCGTGTTTTTATTTTTGAGGGAATATATTTCCAGATTGGCAATTTCAGAAGATAGTTAAAAAATTCTCTCCTATTCATTTGTTTCTTAATTATGAGGTAACTCCAATTATGAAAAGCTAATCTATTGATTATTTTCATTAAATTAGTACCAAAAAGGTTATATTTTGATGCTAAAAAACGAGCAAAATATGTTCCAAGTCTTTTAGTTTGTGGAATCGACTCTGGATATACTGATTCAAATAATGGTCTGTTAAACATCTCATAAATGGCTAAAATAGGAAGAAGTTCATCTAAAAGTTCATTAATTTTAATTTTATAATTCTTTTCATATATACCAAGCGTTGATAATGCATTTAATTTATTCATTGCAAATCTAAAATGATTTTCTTTAAATGCTATCCACATTTTAGTGATAATATTATGTAATCCCTCCAGTTCATCTAAAACTTCTTCTTCCTCAAATTTAAAATTATGATTCTTTTCAAATTTTTTAATATATAATAATAAAATTGAGTCTACTGATTTATTTTTAATTCTATCAATTTTTTCTCTACTTTTAGATAATTTATTAGAATTTGTTTGAGAATTTTCAGGAAATTGACTTGCGTGCATATAGATTGGTGTAGTAAATAAAAGTTCCCTAATTTTTTCTAATAATGTTTTATTGTGGCTATAAATATCAATAATTGGATATTTCTTCGAAAGTTTTCGGGACATTCTAGCAATTTTTTTCGCAAAATGCTTTGATTGTTCAGTCCTTAATTTAACTTTGTCTTTCTTATTTAATTTTCTGATAAGATTATTCCTCAGTTCTCTGTAATAGTTTATTTTCTTTATTAACATTTTATTTACTTCTAAGAGGGTTTTAACGTAAAATTTGAAGTCAACCGCATACTTTTTTACTATAAATTCATGAGTCACTAAAGGAATAGATAAAACTTTGTTTAAATTATCACTTTCAATTCTCATTGCATGATCTCCAATAGAATAATAAAAAGTAGAATTTGAAAGGAGATCGTTTAAGGAAGAAAATTTATCTAAATCTTTTGCTTCATTTTTAAAATATCCATGTAAGATTGTATCAATTCCTTTAAATATATGATTAGTAAATTCGGATATTATAACTGATTCAAAATCACCTGGATGATGTCTTTTAGATTTTAAAAGTTTATTTCCTAATAAAATTGCTTGATTAGCTCGATGACATACGGTGTAACTCCATCTTAATAATGGATCCAGAATACGAGCCAGCTTGGGTTTATAAGTATAGAATTCTGGTCCAAAATTCATTGGAAAGCCAAATCCACGGGAAGTAGAATAAATAAATTGAAAAATATTCCTTACTTTTTCACCTCTAAATAATCCTGGAAATTGAAATTGAAGCGCAATTCGAGGATACAGTGCATTAATACCTAAATGCATCCATGCTTCAAATAAAATAATGCTATCAGGAAATTTAAACGAATCTTCTTTATTTAAAAAAGCTTTACTCAGCACATTTAAAGCAAGTGGTATCGTATAAAGCCAATATTCATTTTCATTAATTTCTTTTAATTCCCCTTTGTACATTCTTTGAATAAATGGTTTTACTCGATTTTGAAGCTCTATTTTTTTTTTATAGTAATTATTCATGACTCTTAAAAAGGAAGTCATTTCTAATATCTGTCTTTGCAAGTCATGGGCGACTCTAACATTAGCACTTTTAACGGATCTCTCTTTTGTTGGTTCCAATTCCCTTAACCACTAAACTTTAAAGTTGGAATTTAGTATGATAAGTTAAGAAAATTTTTAATTTTAATTAAATTATTTCAAAAAATCTTAGATTAAAATCAGCTGCAATCAAATTTTTAATTAATTTAGTAATCATACATAAGATTGATTATCCTTAGAAAAAAGAATAATTGAATTTGTTGTTTGGTAATATTGATTAGCCAGATTGGCTCTTTCTCTTTGCAAACAACTGTTTAAGTTCTCCCATTATAGCACCTCTAAGCGAAACTGGACTTGCAGGACGACTAGGACCGGGTGGAGCACCAGGTCCTCTTGAACCGCCTGGTGGACCACCTGGTGGACCACCTGGTGTTGGTGGTGGAGATCCTGGAGGGCCTCCTGGAGGACCGCCTGGGGTACGTGCCGCTGGAGCGGATGCCGTTGGAGTTACCCCTGATCTAGACTGTAGAGATGTTATTTGGCTATTTAAAGAATTTATTTGATTTTGTAAATTTGATACTTTATCATTTACAGAACCAAGAGACTGATCTACTAAATCTGGTATGCGTAAAACAATTGACATAATTTTTTCAATGATATCGCCAAATGCATTCAGTTTTTCTTCCAATGGCGCTTTTCGAGTACTATCTAAGAAGCTTGCAAATTCTTCGGCACACATTTTAATTCTTTATATCAAGTATTTTTTATTTTTACTATTAATTTAATGGATTTTAATTTAATAAATTTAAGTTTAAGCCTAATATTTTTTATTAAAAAAAAATAGAAGATAGGGAAAGTTTTTTTTCTAACTTAATTCGGTTATAGTATCTTTTAATTTGATCCACAAGGTATTAATCTCATCTCTTACTTCAACAAACTGATATATTTTTTTTAATAATATATCTCGTGCTCTATCAAAATCTCTTTGAACATCATTAAGTTGTTGGTCGAGAATGTTTAATTTATCACCATCGATTAATTTGTTTTTCGCTTTTTCAACATTCAAAGCTTTTCTAATTACAGTTGATCTTCTACTTGCAACACTAGCTAAGGCATCGGCAAATTCTATTTTTTTTTGAACTAAGTATTCTTTTTGTATCGTAACATCTTTAATTGCATTTAGGTATGCATTATTATCTTTTATGAAATCGTCATTTTTTTGGATTATTTCTCTATATAACTTAACCTCTTCATCCTTAATATTTGATCTATGTTCTCGAGCAAGAGTTTCCATTTGTTTTAATACATCTCTAAAAGTTCGATTTAGCATATCTCTAAAAATATTTGCTCTAGTTAGATTTTCTGCATACTTTTTCTGGGAATCTATAAGAGTGCTTTGTAATTTAGCTAGTTTTTTAAATTGGGAGACTAATTCCTTCTCAGTCTTCGCTAAGATTAATTCATCCTGATGTGTAATTATCGGACTCATAATTTTCTACATCTCCATTGTAATGTAATTTGAATAAAATCTATAGTATAATATTTTTCATTCTAATAAAAGAATAATAGAGATTCTAGTTATAAATAATTATCCATCTTTTTCTGATCATTTTCAGAACTGTAAAATTTGTTGTAATCAATTTCTGGAATGTTTGATAATTTCTGATTCGATGAAAAATAAGACCGTTGAAAAATAAGACATTTCGGTGTTCTTGGTTCTTTAAATAGTTAAGTTCTTCAGGATCGAGAGTGAATTGTTTACCACAATCCAAATCAAGAGGAAACGCGATTTTCAATATGGTGATTTAGAGACACATTTTTATGGGCTTGAGGGATCATTGCTTATGATTAAAAATGTGACACCTATTTTGATCAATATAATATTTTTATTATTTAATTTTATATTGAAAAAGATGCTGTTAGAATATTGTCTTTATAGTTGGCTTTAATAATTTTGGTTTCAATATAATTACCGATAAGTTGTTTAGGTTGCTGAATTGGCTTATTTAAGAGTACTTTTATACCAAAATTATCATTTAATTTTCCAATATATTCTCTATCATATCGACCTATAGAGATGATTTTTAATCTGATACGATCATTTTTCTGTATATTCAATCTGGCACCTATTTTCCGTTTATGGATCCCGAAATCTTGTGGACCCAATTTTAACTTAATTCCAAACTTTTTCTCCATTATGGATAATTGTTTGTAGAAATAATCCCAACTTTTTGGTCTTATTTTTTTTAATTTACGTCCAGTTTTATAAATCAAATATTTTTGAATTCCAATTTGAATTTTCTTTTGAGAGAATCCTTTATTTCTTAGATTAAGAACAAATTTAATAATATCTTCAATATCACTATCATTTTCGCCTGGAAACCAAACAGGGGCAATTAATACGTCTATTTGTGTTTTTAATAACAATAGGATGCTTTTCAAAAGATTCTCTACGTTATATGTCTCACAGTTACTTAAAAACTTAGCTTTTTCTTGATTTAGCGAATTTAAGCTAATGTTAATTCTTGTAACATTATATTTTTCTAATTTTTTTATTAGTTCTTTATTAAGTAATAATCCATTAGTCTGTAAGGAGATAACTTCTACTCCTTCGATATTCCATAGTTCTTTTAATAAATCATATAATCCTGAATATAGCAATATTTCCCCATATGGAGCAAAATGAATTTCAATATTGTGGTTTCCTTTTATATTAATAATATCTTTTATTTTCTTAAGTAAGAAGTTTGGATCTACAATAAAATCAGTATTATAATCTCCAGCACTTACAAAACAATACTTACAATTTAAGTTGCATAAAGTTAATGGTTTCACTTCAATAACATTAGTACCCCTATCAATTACACCAATGAAATCTACTCCAAATAATGGTATTTCTGATTTTTCATCCACATAGATTATTTTAGAGGTCATTTTTTTAAATTAAAGTTTATATCGTAAAATACCTATTATTGAACCTAGATTTACTAATTGCTCCCCAGTTATATTATCAGTACTCATTATATTAATTTCGCCCCCACCATTTTCAACATTTTTTATAATCTCTTCTATTTTTAATTTTTCTTTTTTAGAAGAACCTCTAATTAATATGTCTGCTATCATTAATTGTTTAATTGCACCCTTTTCAGAGGCTTCAGACACTTCTTCAATTCCAATAACTATGAGATCGGCATCCTTTGCAAATTGTTCCATAATATTTTCAATTTTCTCAGTTTCTTGCAGAACTTTAATTTTGTCTTTTAGCTTTTCTAACTTATTTGATTTTAAAGTTTCTCTAATAGCACTCTCTGTCCCAGAACTTGCATGACAAGTTTCTATTGTTCCCCTAAAGTCCAAATCAGGAATATTTTGAAAATATTTCTTGAAATAATCTTTAGTATTACCTGGTCCACATAAGATAATTAAATCAATTTCTGAATTTTTAATATTTTCAATCATAACTTTCTTTATTTCATTAAAAAATTCCTCTAAAGCCTTATTGCGGTATGTCTGTTTATATCTTTTACCAGGGATGTTTTTTTTGATAGTAGCAATTCGATTATGACTAAAATTCGTAATAAGTGCTAATGTTGCTAATCCTGTTTCAATTGCACATACTAAAATTATGAAATTAGATTTGAATCTTGAGGTCTCTTTTAGTCGATTAATTTCATGATTTAACCAATTTTCCTTAATAATTGTTACTTTTTGGGGTATTTCGATATTAAAAGTATGGTATGATCCAAAGCTGACAAAATCCTCTGGACCTTCAAGAATTTTACCCTTAATTCTCAATCGATTTGAAAATTCATGAAAGGAGACATCCTCGACTTTTAATTTTAATCTCATTCGTTTTCGTTCACCTTTTGTACCTTCTCTAAGAACTACTCTTCTCTGAGTTAAAGCACTTACTTCATCATTTTTATCAATAACATTATACAGAGACCATAAATCGTAGAGATTTTCAGTTTGTACTGTAACTTCTCCAAGTTTTAGGTCGAGATTTAGAATTTTCAAATCCTTATGTTTTATCAAAAAAATTTATACATTAAATAAAACTAATCTAAAATTAAAGAAAAGCTTAATTTAATCTGCGTTAGTAAAAATATTTGCGAAAATAAAATAAATAAAAAAGATAAAAATTAACTCATTTAAAGATAGTATTTTTCTTATTTTTCACCTAGAGCTGCTTTTACTTTTTCTAATTCTTCCATACGTTTCTTTTTTTCTTCTTCACGTCTCTTTAATTCTGCTTCATCAACTTTTTGAAGAGTTACACCTTTTTTAATTTCTTCTTGAAGTTCTTTATCTACTGGAGCCAATTTTAATAAACACCTTCTATTTTAAATTCATTAAAAATAATTAAATTGATATTTACACATATTGTAATAGAATTTATTTATAAGTTTTAGTTAATCGAGAGTTAATTTCAAGTTCCATTAAATAAGCACTTTCTCCGGATTGATAATAATTCTCTAAAATTGTTGGATTTCTTTTGAAATTGAATTTTTCATACAGATTAATAGCGGGGGAATTACTCAATTGAACATTTAAGCTTATTTTTTTAATGTTCTTTAGATTTTTTATCTTTTCTATTGTATACTGTAGAAGATATGATCCATATCCCTTATTTTGATATTTGGGATCAATGAGAAAATTAATAATACTAACACTCTCCTCTCGATCTTTTATAACAATGATAAATCCGATTAATTTTTTATTTATTTTAGAAATTTCTAGTTTTAAAAAAACCAAATTATTTGAAATTAATTTCTCTATTAATTTCTTGGAAAATGCATTCTCTTTAAAAATTCTCTTTTCGAGATTTAATATTTTGTTTAAGTCCTTGATATTAACCTTTTTAACTTCCATTAAAACCATATTCTTCCTTAAATAATTTAATAGGGGTCTTTTCAGTTATTTGTTGATATTTTAAAAGTCTAAAAGGTGTAATCTCTACAATGTAACCTTTTAAGTCATAATTTTCCAGAAGTGATAAAAATTCATCCCTAATTGAGATATAAAAGGGAAGTTTAATATTAACCCTATTATAAGATATCAATTCATCTTGAATTTTTAGCTTATTCAAGAGAATTTTGTAAAATTCATCTAATTCCTTTTTGCTTCCCTCTATTTGTCCATAAATTATAAGCCCTTCTTCATTAATTACTTCATAAGGTAGCCTGATATTTTTAGCTCTCCTAATATATCTGTTTTTTAATTGAAAATAGTCTTTAGCTTTTATAGTGCAAAAATGCATCATAAAAGATACTTTAGGACCGATGGTTCTTATTAAATTAAGTCCAGTTTCATGACTATTGACAACTGAAGCAATTGATCCTTTTTTCAATTGAAAACCTCGTTCCTTTAATGATTGACTATTAGGAAAACAATACTCAAATTCATTTAAATTAATAAAATCTACTCCAATTGTATTTAAATAAAGGATTAGTTGTTTGAGTTCTTTTATCTTCTCATTTTCAGGGATAACGGGTACTTCTACTCCCACTGTCATATGTTTATTGAGAGCATTCTCTATATTAATCCAGTTTTCTTTAGAAGGATGAAATCTTATCTCATCCAAACCTGCTCTAGATAGTTTTTCAGCTTTTTCTTCACTAAAATTAATACCATTAGTATACAGGTGAATATGAAATTTTTTTCCTTTTTTATTTTTAGTGTATTTAATATAATCAAGGGTTTTTCCAAAATTTAGCTCTGAAAGTGGTTCTCCTCCAGTAATACTCATTCCATGAGCGTCTATCATATTTATTTCTTTAATTAGTTCTTCTTTAGATGTAATCTCAATTTCATTTGCATAAGTTTGATTTTTATTTCTCCTTTCTTCCGAAATAGGGCAATACCATGAACAATGATTAGGTTTTTGACAAATACCATTTAGAAATAACACAACCTTACTTCCTTCTAGACAATACTTACACCCTTTTGGTATGCTCCTAACTTTTATAAAATAAGTTTCTCCTTCTGATTTGGTTAAAATTTTCTTTCTCATATTTTAAATAATTTTTTTCTCACAATAGATTTCTTATTTGCTAAATTTTTTAAAGCTTCTTCAGTGGTTTCATTAATTTGAAGTTGTCTTTTTAAAAATACACCAGTTCTTCCATGTTTTTCCCTTCTTAAAAACACTTTTTTGCGTTCATTTAAAGTCTCAATACTAATCCCTACCTCTTTTGCAGCTCTTACTTCATTTCCAATAATTGAGATTTCTTCGTGTCCTTCAGGTGTAGGGTTGATTAGAACTAGTCTTTTATCAATACCCGCTACTCTTAAATCTGAATCAAGTTGATTATAGTTGATTTTTCCACCAAAATCATAAAATTCTAAAATATTTTTATCTAATTTTGATAATGGTATTGTTATACTCTCTAATTCACTTAAGTAAATGTAAAGTTTTATTGAATCTAAGGGAGTTGCCATTATAATTTCTCTAAAATAATTTTTATAACCATTTTTATTTAATATGAATTCAATTTGAAATGAGGGAACTTGGTCAAGAAATATAATATCAATATCACTATTTTCATGAACATTGCCACGTGCAATACTTCCATAAATAAATGGATTAAAGCCTTCTATAGTGAATATTTTTAATAGTTTTATTGCATTCGCTCTTTTGTCCTTTAAGAGATTCCAATCTTTTTCAGAATATATT
The DNA here is from genome assembly GCA_048937405.1 of Promethearchaeota archaeon. Taxonomy (GTDB): domain Archaea; phylum Asgardarchaeota; class Lokiarchaeia; order Sigyniarchaeales; family SOKP01; genus Loki-b32. The sequence continues at coordinate 70,102 of JBHLNF010000007.1, read as the reverse complement.
ATCGATTCATTATGATCTCTTAAAATATTCTCTTTTTTCATCAGTTAAATATTAATTATTTATTTTAACTAATTTATTTTCAATAATATCAATAATAATTCCCAATATAATTGTTTCATAGTATTTAAATGATTTTTTTGCCTTTTCAAGAGTGATAATTTTTAGTTCATCCAATTTTTGAGAGAAATTATTAGATTGTAGAACTTTTAAGTTTTTATTTGGGAAAAGAAAGAAGTTATTTTTACTGAAAATTGCATATATTGGCATTTTTGTGTTTTTTTCGCTACTAGCTGTTATTTTATTATATAAAATTCCTGAATTTATTTTCGGATTGATTAAAATTAAACCACTGTTTTTATTATCTGTTAAAATCGCTTTAAGAGGAATTAACAATCTTGAATTATTTAATATTATATAATGCTGGTTAATTATTAGTCCTTTTTCTTTATACGAATCTAAGATAATAGAAAGAAAAGATTTTAACTCATTAATTATAATTTCAGGGGAATTTTTTTTTTTTGAATAATACTTGATCTTAATTTTTGCTAAAATAACATTGTAACCATTACTTCCTATACCCTCAGCTAAAATTCTTGATAATCTTCTTCTAGGATGTGTTCTTAAAATTAGAATAATTGGATTTTTATTGCATTTATCTACTAAAGAAGTATTTTTAATCAAAACTACCTTTTTTACAAGAAGATTTTCATTTGTATTAAGATTAGGGATATCAGAAATGAAAAAAGTATTTAAAGCTATATTAGAAAATGATGATCGCCATCGTTGTGTTGATTTAAAAATCTTAACGCAAATTAAGAGTAAAATCAATAAAATTATTATAATTGTATCGACAAAGATCCAATCGATTTGAAAAATATCATATAGCATAGTTCTAGAATGTTTTATTCTCTTTTTATTCTATCATTTCTTTAATCCAATTTAGATAGGTTTCAGATCCCTTTTCAATCTTCACACCAATACACTCTGGTTCTGTATAAGAATGAATTTCTTTTACTTTTTTAATTATCTTAGTACTGTTATGCTCTGTGGTTTTGATTATTAATAATTGTTCATTATCTTCTTCTATATTCCCTTTCCATCTGTAAATTGAAAAAACATTTTGAATTATATTTACACATGCAGCAAGTTTGTTTTCTACTAATATCTTAGCTATTTTTTGCCCTTCTTCAATATTCGGCACAGTTACAAAAAAAATATAGTAATTCATAATACTCATTTTTTTATTATTAGTAATTCTGTCTAATTTAATACTCAATATCAATTTTTTTAAAGGTTTTCTAATTTCTAGAGGCTTTATAGGTCCATATTACTGATATCAACAATTTTTATAGAATTTTAATAGAATCTATTTCCAAATAATTACACGTAAAATTAAAATTTAAGATTTGTAAAGAAAGTCTTTGATAAAGGATAAGTATTAAAATATTCAATTAGAAATTGCTAATAAATCCCATTATGTTTGAGTTTAATCATTCATTTCACTTAATCAACTATTTTTATTTTATATATGTTCCAAATAAAGTGATTATCTTTATTTATTAACCCTTTCCTTTCTTTATTTAGTTAATTTAATGAAAATCATAAAATTATATATCTTTTTTATTAAAAGCGTCAAAAAAGCCCTTTAATTCCTCATGTGCTAAAATATTTTCATCATCAATTATCCCTAGATGATATTTATCAAAATCTAAATGACATTTATTACATGTGATGAAAGTATCAAATTCTAAAATGTTTTCACTTTTACAGCGAGGACATTTATACTTCTTTTTGTTTACCTTCTTATACAAATTTTCACCTTTATTCTTTAAAATTAAGTGAAATAACTAAAATGTATAGACTTATTGATTAAAGTTTTTTTAATCTTAAACTAAGAAGATTTATTTCTATTTTATTAAAAAGTAATTGAATTTATTGAGATTTATGTCTTTTGTCCTAATACTTGTCCTAATCAGTTAATTTTAAATTTTTAAAAATAAGTTGTAGTAATATGGCTGAAATGAATATCATTCCTTATAAAATTCCTGTTCAAATTTGGGAGAATAAAAAGTATGAAGATGCTATTCTCTATATATTAGGTGTCTATGGCCCAATGAGACGTGAAGAATTTATAAACAGTTCTGAAAAGGGGATATCAAATAGAATGAATAAAAATACTTTTCATAAATGGGCGAGAAAATTAAAAAGCAAAAATTTTATCAACGTTACACGGGATCAAAAGAATAGTATTTATTCAGTCACTAGTTTGGGAGTGAAAGAATTGATTAAAAGACTTAAATCCTATAGGTTAGATATTAAGACTATTTTAAATTTGGAACAAAAAGTTTCCACTAAAAATCTTGATCAAATTAATCAGTTCTTAAATTTATTTAATATAAAAGATATAAATATTGTCATTGAGTTTCTCAAAATTAGAAATGAATTACCAACAGAAAATTTAAAGTCGTTTTCTGAAGATAAGTTAAATATTTCAATTTTATATTTAACTTTAAATCACGTAAAATTTTTTGATGAAGCTAAAAAAATATCAATTTCATTAGAGGATTTTATCAAAAAATATGGAAAGAATAAGTTAACTAAGATGGAATTAAAATGGTTCTTACATCAAGTTGTTGTGAAAGAAGCTTGTTTTATTACGTTTTATGAAGTAAAATTATCAAAAGAAAATATTATTCTATATTTTAGATCCACAGATGAATATGGAACGATTTTTAAAGCTATAATTCAATCTATCCTGAGAAGCCATTATTATTTAGGAATTGTAGACTCTAATAATTTTAAAGAAATCATTATAAATGATTTATGTGAAGAAATCTTATTTGAGTTAATTAAAAAGTACAATCTTTTTCACGAGAGTTTAGAAATTCCTCTTTTTTACGTAATAAGGAATTATTTAATAAAAATGTTTAAAGACTTTAAGAAAAAATACTTTTTTAATTACCTAAATCTAAAAGAAATTCCTGCCTTAATTTTAACTTCTGATATATATATTTTTGAACGTCTGGATTATTTGCAAAAAAAAGCAATAACATGTCTTAAAGAAGCTAATAAAGAAATTCCACATTTCAAACATGATACAATGGTTAATAATAGTTTAGAATACGTTGATAAAGCAATTGACTTAAATACTAAAAATTCATTAAATTATGCTATTAAAACGCAAATATTACAATTTAATGGTGAATATAATAAAGCCTTGAAAAATATTAAAAAAGCCATTGAAATAAATCCAGAAGTTGCAAATTATCATATAAATTTAGCAAATATTTTAATGTGGAAGAATAAATATGAAAAAGCTATAGAAGCAATAAATCGAGCTATCGAAATAGATCCTTCCGTTCCACAATACTATTCAAATTTAGCCTCGGTCTATTGTTTCTTGGATATGTATGAAAAGGCTTTAGAAGTATTAAATACTGCTATCAATATCGCCCCAACATCAACACAGTTATATTTACAAAAAGCACGATATCTTGCTTTCTATTTAAAAAAAAATAGAGATGCATTAAAAATCTTGGAAGATATTCTCAATCCAGAATTGGAAAAAGACTTATTATTTGAAATTTACTCAGAACAAGCAGGAATATTATTTAATATGAAGAAAAATGAAGCAGCTCTTGAAATAATAAAAAAAGCACGTAAAATTTACCCAAATAAGATAATATATCCGAATATTCATAAATAATATTGAGAAACTCTTTAATTTTTTTTTTATATAATCTCAATATGATTGGGAATTATGACCGAACAAAATACTTCATGGGAATTTAAATGGATCTATTTAATAGAGCGTCTCAAAGAGTTAATTGCACAAGAAGGTCAAGAAATATTGGTGCTTAATGTGGAAGTAATGAAGGATACTGAGACACAATATAAAAAATATATGAATGTGGTTGAATCGATGAAAAATCAATTGAATATTGTGGTAACAAGAGGCTTAGTTGGTAAGCAAAGAATTTTTTGGCCATACTACGATGTTCAATTCTATATAAAAGAAGGAGAAGAAAAAATTCAATGTACCGGAAATTATGAAATGATTCAAAAAATTATTAATTAATTTTTTTTAGTTTCTTAAATCAAAATAGTAAAGCCGCTGTAATTTGAAGATATATACCTTTATAACTCTTGAAAATTCATTGTTCAATTGATCTAGGTATAATTTATTAGATGAGAAAAGTTTTTCAAAGAAATTTTCATTGAAATCAGATGCAAAATTTAACTTTCCCTTTATTTTCACAAAAAATATACTTTTGATTTTAATTAAATTTAAATATAAAGATGATCATGATGATCATAATGATCATAATTATATCAATAGTAGATGTTTAAAATGAAGGATGAAAAAAAAGAGAAATTTATTAAAGTTATGGTATCCGAAAGGCTATACAAAAAAATAGACAGATATTCACACTTACAACTACAAACTAAGTCTGAATTTATTAGATCTGCAGTAAGGAAAAGGATTGCTGAAATTAATCGATCAATCTATCCTAATAAATCAGATCCATCATTTAAAAAGTTAAATAGACGTGAAGTTTTAAAAGAACTGAAAAATTCGCAATCCAATCATGAAAAAGGAAAATATTTGACGACACCAAGTAAGGAAGAACTGATAGAACGAGAGAACTTACTTGAAGAAAGGAAAAAGGAATTAGAAAAAGAATTAGATAGTATTGAAAAGGCATTGAGAAAGCAATAATCAGGTTATCTTTATAAGAAAATTATATTGTTTTAATCTTATATTTCATAATTCTTATGATTTAATTACGAAAAAAAGTAAAATATCAAAGAACACTCTCAGTTTTTTTCATCTCATTTTTTACATGAAATTTTCATTGAAATCAGTCGCTGAATTTACCTTACCTGAAAGTTGTAGGTTCTATATCCCCTAAAAATTTAAAAGGATTATTAGAAATATAATTAAGATTAAAGTAATCTTAACAATAATTTCTATAAACATTCAATAATACTTGTTTACTCATATTTTAAGATTATCTATAAAGCATTTAGATAATGTAAACAATCTTAAAAAGTCTGATTAAAAATAGAATTTGCAAATTTTTTCATAAATAAATTATTATATTTCAAAAATTTAGTGACGTTAAATGAATAATAAAAAATTAAAAATTACACTTCCTAAAGGAAGCCTTCATGATGAAGTTGCCTCCTTTTTTGAAAGAGCTGGATTAAAGCTTACATTTTCTTCAAAAAGAGATTATAGACCATCTGTAAAAGATTCAGAAATTTATGTTAAATTATTACGTCCTCAAGAAATTCCTAATTATTTAATTGGCGAAAATGAATTTGATTTAGGAATATCAGGGAAAGATTGGGTTAAAGAAACTAATGCAGATGTGGAAGTATTATTAGATTTAGAAATAGGTGGCGTTTCAATTGTTTTTTGTATTCCTAATGATTGGGAACACATCAATTCTTTAGATGATGTGCTCTTAAAATTCTATAATGATAAGAAGGTTCTAAGAATCTCTACTGAATATCTAACTCTTTCTTTAGATTACATTAAAAATAATAAAACATATAAAAAACTTTATGGTGATATTAATCCTCTCATAATTACTCCTTGGAGAAAATGGGGAAAAAATGATAAAATTAAGATATTTTTATCATTTGGAGCAACTGAAGCCAAACCTCCAGAAGAAGTGGATGTTATTATTGATAACACCGCTACAGGATCAACTATTAAAGCTAATAATCTAAAAATTATTGAGGTTGTTGATACCTCTACTGCTGTTCTAATAGCAAATAAAAATGCCTTAAAAGATGAATGGAAAAGAGAAAAAATTAAAGATATTTTGGTTCTGTTAAAAGGCGTTATAAAAGCTTCAAAATCTCTCCATGTATTTTTAAATGTTAGAGAAGAGAACTTAGATATAATTTTAAAATCCCTCCCCGCATTAAAGCGTCCTACAATTTCTAAATTAGCTGGGGCAGATTCTGAAGGATGGTTTGCTATAAATACTATCATAAAAAAATCAGAGTTTTTAAGTATAATTTCTATCTTAAGAAAATATGCTCAAGGTCTTGTTGTACATGAACCTCGCCAGATACTCCCTTTAGAAGAAATTAAAAATATGCATAAAGACTAATTATCAATAGAGGAGAACAGAAAAAACCTCATTTAGTACATACTCAACCCCTTTTAAACTTGTATTGGAATTATAGTACAAATCACAATTAATGGACTCCCATTCTTTAATCAATTGTCTTTGAGAAGACTATATTAATTATCTAAATATCAAATTAGAATATAAAAATGTCAAACATAAACATAGGTATTAATAAAGAATTCCATGATTTTGGGAAATATATTCAAGTTGTGGCAATTTTAACCATTGTGAGCATTACCACAGGAATGGCTGGTTTTGCAGCAATGATTCTTATTTTTGTTGCAATGAAAAGTCTTAAAAGAGCAAATTATGTCTTAAATAGCCCATTGTTAAATGAATTTCGCTCAAAATATATCAAGGGTTTTGTATCAAGAATATGTGGTATGGTTGTCTTGATTATCGGAGGTGTTAACATTGTTTTCTTTTTCTTTATCCATACCTCATTACCTATCTATATCACCCTCTCTATACCTATAATTCTTATAATATCAGGTATAGTGCTCATATATGTAGGCGTGGCGGCTGAAATGAACGCATGGAAAAATCTGAAATTATTTTTTGAGAATAACTTTAAGATGTTTCCAACTAATATATCCGAAGAAGCAATTGAAGGATGCGATAAACTAAAAAAAGGGACACTCTTAAGTTCATTATGGTTTTTAATTGTTCCGGCAATCATTGGCTTTATCTATCAAATTAAAGGATATTTTAGTCTAGCGATATTAAACAAATTGTCAACTATTGACACCCCAGAATCTTCAGAACTGCATACAGACTTACATGAACCTCAACAAATCGTAAACCCTGAAAGAAAAATTAATTTTTGCCCAAATTGTGGAACTAAAGTATCTGATCTAGCAAATTTCTGTGCTTTATGTGGTTCAGAGATTAGATTATATTAATTTTTTTTTCTTTTTATATTAATAACAAAATTACTTTTCGATTGTTTGTTTAAATCGATATAATTCAAATTCGTTCATAAAAGAAGTTAATAAGAAAAAAGGGAGATACTGGTCTCTATTTTTTGGAATCTCATTAGACACAATTTATCAAAAAAACTTCAAAATCATTCCAATGCCTTTTATATAATTAAAATTATTTAATTATATTAAACTGTTAAATTATAAAGCAGAATACTGCCCAAAACATTGAAACTATAAAAAAACATCGATATCAAATACACAATTCCTCAATAAAATTCGGTAAATTTCAAAAAAATGAAGAGGGTTTGACTACTAAACACAAACATCCTTAGATGAATTAACTATAAATAGATGGAGTATTACTATAAAATATAAAGAATATATATGTTTAATATAAGTATAATAAAATTTATTTAAAATTCATAAAATGTAAATCGTGTGTTTAAATGTGTGAATATATTTATCCAGTTTTCCAATTACAGCAAGGAGGTAATTAGAAATTTTACATAATGTCTATCTTATACATCAGACTACGGGAATATGTCTAATTCATCGGAAATATGGAAGTATAGAATTCAACCAGGATTTGGTTAGTGGATTTCTCACAGCTTTAAAAGATTTTTCTGTAGAATTCTCAAAAGGAAGCGGGGAACTCAAAGTGATTGACATGCAGGTATTTTACCTGTTGTTAGTCTTTAAGGAGGGTGTACTGATAACCGCTGCAGCGGATAAAAATGATGATGCTAAGATTACGCATAAAGCTCTCACAGATATTATAGATAAATTTATCGATGAGTTTGGGGATCAACTTGATGAGTGGTCTGGAGATGTTCGTATATTTCGAGATTTTGATAGTATTATTGATGAGGTTTTAGACAATGGGAAACTAGCCGAGATTCAATTGAAGTTACCCATTTTAAAGATATATAAGAAGGATTTTCAAAAATCGCAGAAGATCATTGCGAAGAAGGGATTGATGCTATCTGAGGAGGACTTACGAGTGGTACGAGATCAGAAGCCGGAATGGACGACGAAAAGATTACCGAAGCAAGTGATAACCCAAGGGTTTTTAGATAAGCAAGATTTCAATGTGGCTCATTTAGCAGACGGTTTTCATACGATTGCAGAGATTGCAGAGGAATCAGGACGACCGGAAACAGAAATTCAGCGGTTAATAGGAGCCTTAGATGATTTAGGCTTAGTTTCTTATATAGATATAAAATAGACTTGTTTGTTCCTTATATTTTATTCTTTTTCTTTAACAAATTTCATTTAAGTATATTAATTTTAGTGATCTTATAGGATTAAATAAAAAAATTTTTGAAATCTTTTTTACTAGTAAAGTTAAGATGAATGTTACTAAAATAGCAGACAATGTCTACGAGATTCCTCCAAAAACCTTAATGGCAAGGATTAAAGGGAATATTGAGAAATTTGAGATGAGGGTTCCAGTAAAAATTTATGCGAATGAATATATATTGGAAAAAATTCGATTAGATCGTACATTAGATCAAATATGCAATGTTGCTTGTTTACCCGGGATAGAGAAGCATGCGATAGCTCTTTCGGATGCTCATCAAGGATATGGATTTTGTATTGGGGGTGTTGCGGGGACAGATGCAGAGAATGGAATGATCTCTCCGGGTGGTGTAGGATATGATATTAATTGTGGAGTAAGATTATTGAGATCAAATTTATCTCTTACTGATATTAAGGGGGTCTTGCCAAATCTCTTAGATACTATTTTTACTAATATCCCTTCAGGATTAGGGTCGAAAGGTAAACTTAGTATAAGTTACTCTGACTTAGATACTGTCCTAAATAATGGTGTGAACTGGGCAATAGAAAACGACTATGCCATTGAAGAAGATCTTAAACATTTAGAGGAGAATGGATGTTTAAAAGATGTGGATGCAAGTTTAGTTTCACAAAAAGCAAAGCAGCGAGCTATTAAACAACTAGGATCATTGGGGAGTGGGAATCATTTTTTGGAAATTCAAAAGGTTGACAAAATATACAATGAAAGTATTGCCAAAACGTTAGGTATAAATGGAAAAGACAAAATTACAGTTATGATACATACAGGGAGTAGAGCTCTTGGTCATCAAGTATGTACTGATTCATTACGCAATATCGAACAAGCAATGAAAAAATATAATATTAAAGTACCTGATAGAGAGTTAGCTTGTGTACCTGCTGATACACCAGAAGCCCAGAATTATTTGAAACAAATGGGTTGTGCTGCAAATTTTGGGTTTACAAATCGTCAACTTATTACTCATTGGTTAAGAGAATCCTTTCAAAATACGTTCAAAAAGGATATTGATGAATTAGATTTGCATTTGATATATGGAGTGTGCCATAATATATTAAAAATAGAAGAACACAAAGTAAATGGAAAGAAGATGAAATTGAATGTTCATAGAAAAGGGGCAACTAGAGCTTTTCCTCCTGAACATCCTGCTTTATCGAATGATTATAAATCAATAGGACAACCAGTTTTAATCCCGGGGACTATGGGTTCTGCCTCGTATCTATGTGTAGGTAAGCAAAATGCAATGGATCTTTCTTTTGGTTCGACAGCTCATGGTTCAGGGAGGGTAATGTCGAGATCCAAAGCAACAAAGAAATATTGGGGAGATCGAGTTAAAGATGATCTAAGCAAAAAAGGTATTATGGTTCGAGCTGCTACGATGAAAGTTATTGCTGAAGAGGCTCCTGGTGCTTACAAGGATATAGATCAAGTTGTTCAAGTAAGTCATGATCTTGGGATTGTAGAAAAAGTGGTAAGACTTATTCCTATTGGAGTAGTGAAAGGTTAACCCATCTTTTATTATATTATTATCTTGTTGAGATTATTAATTTGGAACAAGCTTTTCATTCATGATTTTTTTAGATATCAAAAACAATATTAATTTTAACATGATTCTTTTTTTCCTCAATATTAATAAAAGAATAAGTGATCGCTTTTACCTCACAACCTATTTCATGTTTTTTTTTATCAAACTTTTCTCCTTTAATTTTTGCTATTAGTTGATATTTTGTTTGGCTTTTTTTGATTTTTTCGACTTTGATATCATTGAAAACTAATAGTTCTACATCAAATATATAGAGGAATTCTGATAGAAAATCAAAGAGTAAAGCTTCCTTATCCTCTGCTTCAATTTTAATAGTTTTGTGAGTAATAGGAGATATTAATTTTAAGTTTGGAGTTATTGTTTCTATTAAGCTATAGGCAGTTTGTTCAAAAGCTTCTTCTAAATTTGAGCCCCAACTTTCGATTGAAACATCCGCAGTGTGATCTAGGAATTTATACCCGAATTTTTTCATATTTAGATGATCCTAATGAAGAATTTTTATTATATATTAATATCTACATTTTATAACACTTTTGTAATTATATAAAATTCTTAGTACTTTATATTGATAATAGAAAAAATCATAGTAGTATGTTCTACACGATTGTTGATGATTTAATTTTATATCAATTAATATCTTTTATAAAAAGATATACAAACTTCGAATTAAAATTACGTGAATATTTTGCTCAAAAAACAGAAGGAATATATCCAGAATTTATTATTGTAATTAACGAATTTATCTTCTTTTTTGTTAAAAAAAAAGATTATCTTAAATCTCAAATTCATTTAAAAGCAATGAGAAGACAAATTAGTCTAAGAAAGATTATTATTATCAGAACAGAAAGAATACTCATTAATCTTTTGTTTAGTTTATTCCCTGATTTGAATATTGATGATATAAAAATTGAGCTTGATGAGATATCTGGGGCAAGGGAAATTTCTATATATTTTCTATTTTTTAAAGAAAGAGGTATTGCTATCGGTCGTAATGGAGATTATATTAGAGCAGTTAATCAAATTTTTGAAAAATATGTTATATTTGAAAATAATAATATACCTTTGAAAATTAAGTGTAAATTCAAAAATTAGACTAAATTTTCACATCTCTACCATGGAACATCTTTTAATCCGATGATATATGCCAATGTGTTTGCTATTACACTAACTGCTGGGGTTAAAATAATCAAAAAGGTTACAATAAAAACATCAGGTAAAATAAAGAGATCTGGTAGGATAAATCCAGGGATTGAAACAAGCAGTAAAGCGAATATCGCGAAATCTAATTGATCTACAATCCAAAAAGGAGCTCCACTTTTAATATCAAATCTCCTCTTTAAAAAGGAACCAATCAGATCCCCTATAGCAGCCCCATATGATGCAAGTATTATTCTTATAATTAAGACAAGAAAATTTATTGGGAATTCTCCACCTATAAAATAATATTGAAAAATTTCAACATTATCATAGATCGAATAATGATCATGGGCAAAAGCATCAAATATTAGATCTTTAATAGGCAACCAAAGCATGAAAAAAAGAAAAAAAAGAAAAAATGATATTGGAATTCCAATATATAATGGTCCTTTTAATCCATTCCAGGTCTTATGATCTCCAAAAATTCTCCTACCATCTCGGAAATTTCTTCCACCATCAATAGGATTTCCTCCACCGGTAATAACCATTGAAGCGTTTGATATATATGCGGGAAAAATCAATAAAAGACTAAATATTAATAAAGCAATCCAATCTGCCCATTTAAATAAAAAGGTTATTAGGAGAAAACTAGTTAAAATCAAACATACGAAAGTTATTGCTAAAATAAAAGCTATTCTTTTATTTTTTTTTTCTATATTTGTCAAGTTCCTTTCGGATGGCAAAAGTATAAATCTCTTTAAATTTAGAAAAAGAATAATTAAACAAATAGTTAATTAAATTAAACTTTTTTTAATTGAAAAATCAATTTTTTAATAGGAATTTAATAAATATTGCTTCATAAATAATATTCTTTTAAAATACCGACAATAATAATATAAATTATTGAGAAGATTCGTCTAATTTATCTATTAAAGCTTTAACATTTTTTAGATTAATAATTAATTTTAAATATGCAATAGAAATAAAGTAAATATTCAAAAATTTCGAGTGCAAATATATCTATGATAAATATGAAATAAAGGTGTTATAATTGTTGAAGAATCAAAATAATAATTATCAATTTAATATCGAGAAATTTTACAAAAACTATCTTAAAGGACCAAGAATTTTTAGCAATAGGGATGCTTTAGAATCTTCATATATTCCTGAAGATTTGCCTCATCGTGATACTCAGATTAGGGATATTGCTGAAAAAACAGCTTGCGCATTATTAGGAGATACACCTCCAAGTTTTTTATGTTATGGGATGACAGGTACAGGAAAAACTGCCACTATTAGATACGTGAGTCAAAAATTAGCTCAACAAGATTCCAGAATTAATCCGTGGTGGATTTATATTAATTGTAATGTTGTATCAACGCCATACCGCATTTTAGCCCATATTTTTAACACTATATCGAGAAGTGAAAAGATCCCACCTACAGGGTTGCCTAAAGATATAATTTTCAAAAAGCTACTAGGATTATTGGATTCAAAAGTTGGGAATTCAATTTGTTTTTTAGTTTTGGATGAAATAGACATTTTAGTTGGTAAAAAGGGAGGAAACGAAATCTTGTATGATTTAACTAGACTAAATGAGAATCTGGATAACTGTAAAACCAGTATAATAGGTATTTCAAATAAGTTAAAGTTTAGAGAAAACTTGGACCCGAGAATACTATCGAGTCTTGGTGAGGAACATATTGTATTTCCATCATATGATGCTAGTGAATTAAGAGATATTTTAACTGAAAGGGCAAAAATTGCTTTTCAAGAAAATGTTTTAAAGGAGGAGGTTATTCCATTATGCGCTGCTCTTGCTGCTAAGGAACATGGTGATGCTCGAAAAGCCCTTCAATTGTTAAGAAAGGCAGGTGAATTAGCTGAAAGAGCTCAAAATAGGATAGTAACAGTCAAACATGTAGAGAACGCCCAAGGAGATTTAGAAAACGATTACATTATTGAATATATAAAAGGTATGCCATTGCAGGCACAATTGGTTTTAACATCGATTTATTTGATTTTAAAATTCAGTCCAGACCATATTATTATTTCGGGTGATATATATGATGTGTATTCAGAGATAAGGGGACTAATACCTGGTGTTAGGCAATTAACTAAGAGAAGGATAAGTGATTATATTAATGAATTAACCCTAGCAGGAATAATTTCTGCTGATGTTAAATCTATGGGACATTACGGAAGAACTAAGATAATTAAATTAGATATTGAAATTGAGCTTATTGAAAAATGCTTACTGGAGATTGATAAAGTTAAAATCATCTTAAACCATAAACCAATCTTTATTCAATCTGACAAGATTAAATTAAAAAATAATATATTCAAGAAGTTAATTTAAGCAGAAAAATCCCATTTATCTATATTTTCTGCAATATTGTTAAGAAAGAATTCTGCGGTATTCTTATTCTTGTTTTTTAATAATATAAACAATTTTGCTAGATGCTTACAAAATTTTTTATTATCTGCTCTTCTTGTCTTAAAATCGTGGCAATTATGCCGTAGAATTTTTTCATTAGTATTTATTTCTATTATGTATTGTTCCTCTTTTGTTCCTTTTACTTTTGATTTAATTATGCCTTTATTAGTATCATATTCTAATAGTTCAAATGAAGTATCAGATATTGAAACAGATCTATTCAATGTTGCTCTGTCAGTAAAACTATTAATTAATACATTGAAATTTGTAGTTTTATTATCATCAGTATCATTCTGCTGTTGAGTAATTTCTTTAGTAACACTAATTTTTTTTAAAATTGAATTTTTCCTATCTATTTGCCAAGTTTGAAATTTTTTGTTTAGAGTTTTTGATAATTTAAGGGATTCATTATCATCCTTTTCAAGGATCTTATTTTGGATACATTCTTCAATGAATATTTTTGCTTCATCAGGAGTAAAAAGGAATAATTCAAAAGAAATTTTATATAACAACTCATTTTGTGAGATACTTGGAAAATCAATTATTTTCCAAATATAAAAGAGCATTTCTGAATTGTCATTACGAGGAATTGAAAAATTCATAACATAATTATTATTGATTTAAATATTTAAGAAGAATAATTAAACACTACTTTTTAAGTCTAATTGAGTACCTTTAAGAGTATCCAAATCAATAATAGATAAAATACCAGGAGTAGGTTTAATACCTAAGGAGTTCATAAATTCTGTTTGACTTTGAAAGCATCCTGAATTTACTAAGACAATGTTGCAATATGACCCCATACCATTAATATGAACATGCCCTGTATGAAAAATATCAGGGATTTTATCTATTACAAGCCAATCTTTGTCTACAGGAGCTATTTGTGTTTTCTTTCCATAAATTGGGGCTAAATGTCGACATATGAGTAATTCTTTCATTGTATCTACTGGTTTATTATTTTCTAGACCAGGTATTAACATATTTAAATCGAGTATACTGTCTCCATGAAATACTAGTGTTTTGACATTGTGTGTTTGAATAATAGAAGGATTGCCTACACAAGTAACTTCCTGATTTCGAAGTTCTAAGGAATACTTCTTTGGTACTGAGGGCCTTGGAATTGCATTTCTTACTGGTTCATGATTTCCAGAACTAAAAAATATTTTTATATGATCTGGGATTCCTGAAAGAAGTTTTGCTGCTTCTTCAAATTGTTTGTATATATCTGATATTATAAGATCACTTTGTTGGGTAGGGTATACACCTATTCCATCAACAAGATCACCGTTAATTATTATATATTTAATTCTACCTGCTTTTTCTCTTTGAGATTTATTTCCTACTTTCCCATTCAGGAAATTAATAAATCGGTTCCATAATTTTTCTTCGAATTCTTTGCTACCAATGTGAGTATCAGAAATTAGAACAAGAGATAATGGATCGTGTGACTTATTTGGTTCATAATTTTTTGGAACATCAATTTTAGAAATATAATTGCAATAAATAACTCCATTTCTTCCTCTTTCACCAGGATTGAAAGTTCCTTCAATATAAACCATTTGATCATTAATCAACCTATTTGATAGATGTACATTTTCTTGATTTTCTGAATCTTTTCGGATAATGACACTAACCGAACCAGTAAGATCTTCTATTGTCAGAAAGAAATTTTTATTTTTAGTTTTCCGAATTTCATTTACCAATCCAATTACAGAAACTTCAACTTTATTCGTTAATCGTAAGATATTATTTATATTATTCGCAGAAAGTACTTCTGGTTTTTTTCTCATTAAATTCCGAAGTCTGTTAAATTTATCAAGAGTTAAATTATAAAAATCTTCAAAATCTCCATTTGTATATAATTTACCTGTAGGATCTTTTAAAATCTTAAAATTTGAATCATAATCTTTTGCTATAGGTTTAAATCTAAGTGTTGATTTTGATCCTTCAATAGACTTTATTTCTGAAACTTTTTTAATTGGGGAGGGGGGTGTTTTTATTTTAGTATTAATTAGATTTAAAGAATCCACTTGATTTTCTAAATAATTATTATAATTTGAATATTCTAAAGAATTACTATTTATTTTTAATTTAGATTTTACTGGGGATTTTATATTCGGTGAAGTTGTTACTTGATTATTTTCACCAGATATTTCTTTTTCCTTCTTAATTATTTTCGAATCTGTATCTTTTTTAAGCACTTTTTGCAGTGCCTTTTGCATTTCCTCATCAGATATTTTTTGTAAAACATCAATTGTAAGATGACTATTAAAATCAGGCAAAAAACTGATATTTTTAATCACTGATTTAATTTTTTTTACAGGATCATCTAATTTTAGGAAAAAATCTAAAATTGATGGAGTTACATTAATACCAGATTTAACCAATTCTAGGATAAGAATTGCTTTTTCATTCAAATTATTAACTTTCAATTTTCTACTTGCTGAAATGCAATTATAATAAGTATTGAAAAATGTAATTAAATCATTTATTATTAACAAAAGAACATTTTTTTTATTTATAAGAAGACACTGTAGAAAATTAGCATTCTCTTAAAATTTATCAGAAAAGCTCAAAAATACACTTCCCTTTAGAGAAGGGATAAATTACGTATGAAGAGAAAATCACTAAATAATGATACACTCCTCTTTTTTAATTTGTGGTGTACTATCATTACAGAAATGAAACTAACGCATAGAATTAGGATATTCCCAAATAAAAGGCAAGAACTCCTTCTTTGGATCTTATCGGAGAAATGCCGTCTTTTATATAATTTTGCGTTAGCGGAACGAATGGAAAATTGGCACAAAAATGAGAATCTTCTACGAGAAAAACGTCATTATATTGATTATCTTATTCAATCAAGAGCATTACCGGAGTTAAAAGAGAAATTTCCCGAATATAAGTGGGTATATTCGAAGGTTCTCCAAACAATACTGAAAAAACTCGAGGCAAACTATAAATCCTTCTTTGTGCTATGGAAAAAGGGAGATAAAGATGCAAAACCCCCCCGATTTAAAGGGAAGAAGTATTTCACCACCCTTTGTTATAATCAGTCTGGCTTTAAATTACAAGAGAGTTCAATCCTCTTCTCTCATAAACATCCTTCAAACATAGTGCTTGAATTTGAAGTTCCATCTCATCTCATTCCTCAAGGGACTATTAAGCAAGCAGAACTTTTTCAGTCTGATGAGAGATGGTATATTTCCCTCACATACGATGTCAAAGTACCTGAATATCATGATAATCGCTCATATCAAGCATTTGATTTAGGAATAAACCAAACAGTCGGGGTAAACCTTTCTAGAAACTCAGTGCAATTCACTCACAGAAGAGTAGACCTCTATTGGAAAAAAAAGATAGAAGAAGTACACTCAAAACGAGATCATTGTAAGAGATACAGTAATAAATGGCAATGGTATAATTCAAAACTGCTTCGGATGATTAAAAAATGCTCTTATCAGCTGAAAGATTTCCAGCATTGGCTCTCAAACCAAATTGTATCTAATACTAAAGCGAATACGATTATTGTTGGAGACTTAAAAGTAAAACAGATGGCTCAAAAGAAGAAAGGAACGGGTAATGCTAAAAAAAATAGATTAAATAACACACTCAACCATTCGGTTCACAACACAGGCTACTTGTCACGATTTGTCGAATTCTTAACCTACAAAGCGGAAAAAATAGGTAAAAAAGTAATAAGAATTGATGAATCCAAGACCACAAGAGCTTGCTGTAAATGTGGAAAGCTCGAAAAGAGGGTAATTTTCGAGAGAAGTATTACTTGTGACTGTGGAAATCGTATTGACCGAGATCTCAACTCAGCAATCAATATCATGATCCGGTTTTTGTCAGAGAAACATAAATTCGATTTCTTATCGCATGAATCCTCCGTGAACGAGGAATCATTCCTCTCACAATGGAATGGTTTTCTACGACATACAGGCCAACCCGTAATAGAAGCGGTTGTGCACTCGTAGGAAGCCACAGCCTTTAGGCTGTGTGTAGTTCACTAATAAAATAGCTGATTAATAATTCAATTTAATTTTAATCAGAAAAAAAGTATATTAACTCAAAACATTATTATTTTAAATTTTCTCAACTTCAAAAGGTGAAAATTTTATTTCAGATATGAGTAAAACGATGGAATTGTACTTTAATCAGATTCAAAAGCAAGTAGATGAGTGTTATTCTATTGCAGAAAGAGCACGTCAGAAAGGATTAGATCCTGAATTAGAAGTGGAATCACCTCAAGCAAAAGATTTAGCAGGAAGGGTAGAGAAGTTAGTAGGACCAAAAGGTGTAGCAAAAGTAATAAGAGGTTTAAAAAAAGATGGCTTAACCGAAGATGAACTAATTTTTAAAGTAGTTGGTGATATATTAGATAAAAATATTGGAAATATTGAATCATTAGAAGCTCGAGTGGACCGAGCTATTAGAGTAGGATTAGCTATTAAAACGATGGGAGTTGTTAGTGCTCCACTTGAAGGTATTTCTAAGATTTTAATCCGGAAAGATAATTTTGGAAAAAAATATTTATCATTATATTTTGCTGGACCAATTAGAGCTGCAGGAGGTACAACTACGGCATTATGTGTATTAATAGCAGATTATGTTAGAAAGAAATCAAATCTTCCCAAATATGAAGCAACTGAGGGGGAGATTGGTAGGTATGTTGAAGAAGTAAAATTATATGATAGAAGAGTGCATTTGCAATACCCTTCATCTACTAAAGAAATTCGATATGCTGTCAGTAAGTTACCTGTAGAAATAAATGGTGATTCAACTGAGGACGAAGAAGTTTCAGCTTTTAGAGATTTACCTAGGATTGAAACAAATAAAATACGAGGCGGTGCTTGCTTAGTTTTAAATGATGGTATTTTACTTAAGGCACCAAAATTGCTTAAGATAGCTAATAGCATGAACTTAGAAGGCTGGGATTGGTTAGCTGATTTAAAAAAAATAGCTCAAAACCAAGAAACCAAAAAGGAAAAAAAACAAGTAAATAAGCAAAAAGAAATTAAAATCGCTCCTAATTCTAAATATATTGCAGATATTATCGCCGGACGACCAGTGTTTAGTAACCCGTCTGAAATCGGAGGGCATAGGATAAGATATGGTCGATCTAGAGATACAGGTTTAGCTGCAGGAGGAATGCATCCTGCAACAATGGCTTTATTAGATGAATTCGTTGCAATTGGTACACAATTGAGAATTGAACGTCCTGGGAAAAGCACAAGTATATGTCCAGTAAATTATATTGCGGGTCCAATTATAAAACTAAAAAATGGTAATGTAATAAAAATCTTAAGTGTTAAAAAAGCTAAAGCCGTTTTCCAAGAAGTTGAGGAAATATTATTCTTAGGCGATTTGCTATTTAGTTATGGAGAATTTACTGAAAATAATCATATATTAATCCCTTCTGGATATGTAGAAGAATGGTGGGCATTAGAATTGGAGAATTCTCTTAATAAGGAGGAGATTATTGACGAAAAGCTTAAAAAATTGATAAAAAATCCTTTTAAAAACATTCCTACGGCCCAAGAAACCATTAAAATTTCAAAAAAATATGATATTCCCCTCCATCCTTATTATTTAGATTTTTGGGGGAATCTAACAGTAGCAGAGTTAGTAACACTACGAAAAGCATTTATTAAGAGTTTTTCTGAATTAGAACAACTAATTATCTTAGAAAATGAGGAACCAATTAAAAAAATTCTTGAAAAAGCATTTATTCCCCATAAAATAAAAGAAAACAAAATTACTTTTAGTAAAAGTATGAATCTTATATATAAAACTATTTTTAATTTAAAAGATAAGGATGCTAAGAAAATAGAAAATGTTGATGATGTATTTAACTATTTTTATCTGGTTTCATCATTCAAAATTAAAAATAAAGCCCCTTATTTTATGGGTTCAAGAATGGGACGTCCTGAAAAATCAGAGAAGAAAAGTATGAAAGGAATTCATGCACTTTTTCCTTTAAGTAATGCTGTTGGGAGTACAAGATTATTTGAAAAAGCAATGGAATATAATGGTAAAAAGGAAAATGAAATTGAATTAGAATCTAAAAAAGGGAAATCATTTAATATTGGAAATAAAGAAAATGTGGTAAAATCAGGGAAAATTAGAATTGAAGTATGCAGAAAAAAATGCCCAAATTGTGGAAAATCAAC
Organism: Promethearchaeota archaeon; assembly: GCA_048937405.1. Lineage (GTDB taxonomy): Archaea > Asgardarchaeota > Lokiarchaeia > Sigyniarchaeales > SOKP01 > Loki-b32. Next base: position 50,419 of record JBHLNF010000007.1, on the reverse strand, counting down.
TATTTTTAATATTTGCCCTAGTTGTGGAACTCATACTGAGCTGCAAAAAATTTGTTCACAATGTAAAATTCTATACCCTACGTATGAAACCTATTGCCAAAAATGTAATAGTATTCTTAAAACTTCTAATGAGGCAAAATTTAATATAAAAGAACAAATTAATCAAGTTTTGGAAAATCTTAATGTACAATTACCTGATAGATTAAAAGGAATTATTGGATTAACGAATGAGTATAAAGTTCCTGAACCAATTGAGAAAGGTATTTTAAGAGCAAAAAATGAAGTATTAGTCTATAAAACTGCAGAAATAAGATATGATGCTACTGATATACCATTAACCCATTTTAAACCAAAAGAAATTGGAACATCTATAAATACAATAAAGACATTAGGGTATGATAAAGATATTAAAGGGAATCTCCTTAAGGATGATAATCAGATTCTAGAGTTAAAAGTACAAGATATTATTCTCTCCGATGATTGTGCAGAATATTTTATTAAAATAGCTAAGTTTCTGGATGATGAATTAGAATTATTCTATCATATGAAACCTTTTTATAATGTATCAGATAGAAATGATTTAATAGGACATTTAGTTGTAGGGTTAGCGCCTCATACTAGTGCAGGAATAGTGGGTAGAATAATAGGTTTTACTCCTGCTAGATCTATATATGCCCATCCTTTTTGGCATGCTGCAAAGAGAAGAAACTGTGATGGGGATGAAGATGGCGTAATGCTACTCTTAGATCCCCTGTTGAATTTTTCTAGACATTATCTTCCAAGTAAAATTGGGGGGAGGATGGATGCAACTTTGGTAATTGGCACTAAAATTGACCCTAATGAGATTGATATCGAAGCTCACAATATTGATACATTGCAGAAATATCCATTAGAGTTTTATAAAGCTACAGAAAGATATTGTTCTCCTTCTGAAATTGAAAATATAATGGAACTTGTTAAAAGTCATTTAGGAACACCAAATCAATATGAAAATATTGGATTTAATATTCCAACTGATAATATTAATGAAGGGCCAATAACATCTGCGTATAAATTATATGAAACTATGGATGATAAAATTGATGCCCAAATTCACCTAGCCAGAATTATAAAAGCTGTTAATGCAAAAAAGGTTGCTGAAAAGATATTAACCACCCATTTTAATCCTGATATTCTGGGAAATTTAAGAAAATTTTCAGTTCAAGGATTTCGATGTGTTAAATGTAATGAAAAATTTAGGCGCCCTCCATTATCCAACGGTGGAAAATGTCCTAAATGTGGAAATCGGGTTATTTTAACAGTGAATCGTGGAGGGATTGAAAAATATATACCTCGTGCATTGGATTTATGCGATAATTTTAATTTAGATGATTATACAAAACAAAGAATGGTATTAATAGAGGAATACGTAGAAAGTTTGACGAATAATCCAAAATTAAAGCAGCATAAGCTTTCTGATTTTTTTTAAAAATTCCTTACACTATTCTTATGATCCTAAAAAGTACCAGTTAATTTTTAGTAACCCATTTATATTTTTTGTTAAGCATCAATCAAGGGTATCTATTAATAAAAAGATATATTTTGAATCCAGAATTGAATGCAAATCTATTTATTTCCTTTTAATAAATTGTTAATGTATTTTTAGGTGCAGGAGGTGGGATTTTCTATCGAATTCGTATAACCTACGTCGATTTTCGAACCCACGAAGACCTATGTCACTAGAGCCTCAGTTTCACCATAAACGTACAATCACGGTATATTCTAGCACCGTAGACCAAATTTCCATTCTAGTCTACTAGAGGTAATCTAGTAAAGTTCTAGATGATTTATTCTAGAATCTTGGCTACCCCTGCTTGTTCCTTAAATATTTCCCTCTTATAATGATTATTTTAGAGAGTTTAATTGATAAATAGAAATTTTTAATATTTTAAAATTTTACTATCATTTAAATCCTTAATTTCTTAACTAAAGCTATCTTATCTTTTTAAATTTGAATTTTTAATTCGTGTTTTCTTAAGATCTATCTTTTTCTATAAATTTTAATAACAAACCTACTATATAAAAATATATTTAGTATATTTTATATTAGAGTTGCAAAGAAATAACAAATGTTATTGAATCCATGTCAGTTGATAGGAAAAAACTTGAAGCTTTATTAAAATGGTATAAGCAAGAGATAGGTGAAAATTTAATAGCTGCTCTTATAGTTAATAGAGAAGGTTTAGTAATGAGTGCTTTAAAAGGAATTTCGGATACTGAGGTAGAGGAAGATGTTATTGGAGGTGTTAGTGCATTGGTAGAACCTGTTTTAACTAGAATCACAGAAGAATTTAGTTCAGGTTCTTTTGGAACAGGAACCTTCGATACTGAAGAGCAGAGATTCATATTCTGTGAAGCTGGACCTGAAGCTATTTTTGTAACAGTCTTAACTTCAGTTGCAATGGTAGATCCTGTTTTTCCTTATGCTTATCTAGCTGCTGAAAAAATTGCGAGAATATTTGATGGGAGAACTGTAAGTCCTGTAATTCCTAAATTAGTTTCGGAAAAAGAAACCAAGAATATTGAAAGGAAAGTAGACAAACTTCAAAAAATAAAGGTACAATCAGGAGAATATGCATTTAAACTTATCCTTGGTGGTGAGGGAGGAGTAGGTAAAACGAGCATGGTTCATCGTTTTGTTGAAGATTCATTTCAATCTGATTACAAATCTACAATTGGAACGTCTATAATGAAAAAAGAATGTGATTTTCAAGGATTAGGATCAAAAGTTCGTTTTGTAATTTGGGATTTAGCAGGCCAAGCACAGTTCAAACGGGTCAGGCAAACATATCTCTCAAATGCGGAAGCGGGAATATTAGTATATGATGTTACCCGCAAAGAAACCTTGGAAAGTCTAGAAGATTGGTTTAAAGAGATTAAAAGCGTTTCACCCCAAATATCACTAATTCTTGTTGGAAATAAAATCGATTTGGAAAATAACCGGGTTATTTCAACTGAAGAAGGAGAAGCTCTCGCGCAAAAATTAAATCTTTCTTTTATTGAAACATCTGCAAAAACAGGGACAAATATAAACGACGCGTTTAGAATGCTAGCACTACAAATGATAAAAAGATTTGTTTTTACAGAGGAAGTATAGTTTAAGCCTCTGGGGGGAATCGAACCCCCGATCTACAGATTACGAATCTTTAGCATTTTCATCATGATGATGTAGAATGTTGCTATACCACTAAGCCACAGAGGCAGAGAAATTTTTAATAGGGCGATACTATTCAAAATTCATAATAATAATAAAATTTTAAATTTTATCTAATGAATAATAATCTTCAGATTGGAAATCTTGGGGAAAAAAAGTTAATAACATTAATAGAGGATTTAGTTTTAAAAAAAACTGGAAGAGAATTATTGAAGGATGATTCTTCCTTCTTTGAATTCAAAAATATAAAATCTGAAGGGAATTTAGTCTTAAATTCCGATATGCTAGTTTCTACTACAGATGTGCCATTTCTAATGAATCCTTATCAAATTGGCAGAAAATCGGTTTTAATGAATGTTAGTGATTTATTAGTTAAAGGTGTAAAACCTAAAGCTATGATAATTTCATTTGGTTTACCAAAAGAACTTAAAAAAGAAGAGTTTGTTGATATCTTAAATGGTGTTATAGATTATGGAATGAAATATGATATGGATTATATTGGTGGAGATCTTAATGAAACAAAAGAATTGATAATAAATCCAACTGTATTTGGTTTTAAAAAACCTTCATCTATTACTTACAGGAAAGGAATAAAAGTAGGAGATATTTTAGTTGCAAATAATAAATTTGGTTTAACAGGAGTAGGATTCGATATCATTTTAAATAAAAAGGGAGATCTACATAGTTTTCCAAAATATAAGAGATCTATTATGAGTATTTTAGAGCCTGAACTCTCTGGAATAGAAGCTTTTATATTATCTAAGAGAAATTTAGCAACATCTAGTATAGATTCCTCTGATGGTTTATCAAAATCATTACAGGATTTGATGCTTTCAAATCAAAAAGTAGGATTTGACATAGATTTTGGGGCTAATTTGATAGATAAAGAAGCAATTCAATACTCTAATGAATTCAATGTTTCTTTAGAAGAGTTAGTTTTTAATGGTGGTGAAGAATTTATTCATTTATTTACTCTTGATCCCAAAGATTATTCCACAGCTCAAAGTGAAATTCTATCAAAAAATGGGAATCTTTTTAGAATTGGAAAGATTATTTCCGAAGAAAGGATCTTTATTGTTAAAGAGGGGGAGAAAAAAGAAATTAAGAGTTATGGATTCGAACATTTTATTGAAAAGGGTTAAATTTTACTATATTTCCATGTATTATTTAAAATTTAAGGGAAAGAATCTCATTTAAATAAAATTTTTATATTATAATGGATTTATTCTTATACAATTCACACCTAATTATAAATTAAATTCTTTATGGGCTATTGGCGCAGGCAGGTAGCGCAGCAGGCTTTTAACCTGACATTTATGGGAAATTCTCCCTTAAAAAGAAAGGTCAGGGGTTCAATTCCCCTATAGCCCGTTATTCAGATAAATACGTTATCTATACTTATTTTGTCCTTCAAATTTCATCAAATCCCAAAATCCTCCTTCTAAAGATTTCCTGAATTTTAAAATATTAGTTAATAATATTTGAGAATATGATCTAAGGTTTTTGGTTTAATAATGCTGATCTATTGATTCTCTGCAGAGAGGAAACTAATTTTTTACCTTTTCATTGTTAAAGGTAAAAAACTATTATCTAAAATAAAGGTAAAGAAATCCTTTCCATTAAGTAGATAAATGAAAAAAAAGGGGAGAGTCATTATATATCATTCAATATTAAATGAATTACTTTCGAGATATATATTTGGTTTCATGATATTACAATTGTATCATTGCTATCGCTTTTTTTGGAATTATTTATTTTTATGGATAAAAAGAGGAGATATATCTAAGATTTATAATATATAAATAAACATAATCTAAAGGAATGTTAGTACAATAATTACCACAGATTTTTTATTTCATTTATTTTAAAAAGGTAGGCAATATGAGAATTAAAACTTTAAATATTTTGGGAAATAAAACCAGTTAGTTAAAAAAAATAAAGATAAAAAGGAGGTTTTTATAAACATGGAATATGAACAAATAATTTTTGAAGCCTCGGATGAGGTTGCAACAATCACTTTAAACAGACCAGAACATTTGAACGCTTATACTTGGCAAATGGGGATGGAGGTTTGGGATGCACTTATGAAAGTTGAAAACGATCCTAATTTACGGGTTACAATATTAACTGGTGCAGGAAGAGGATTTTGCGCTGGTGCTGATTTATCGAGTGGTGCTACGGCACTTGATGGTTCAAATAGGCCACGTGAGAGAGATGAAAGGGCCAGACGTGAAGGAAGTATGACTGGACGGTACTTTTTGTTGATGAAGCCTGTAATAGTTGCAATTAATGGTCCTACTGTTGGGATTGGTGTCACATTTATTTTACCTTTTGATATACGAATCGCTTCCGAGAGTGCACGTATAGGAATTGTATTCAATCGACGTGGTTATTTACCTGAGATTTCATGTCCCTGGATTTTACCTCGTATAATTGGAATTAGTCGTGCTGCTGAATTAATGTATACTGGGAGAATCTTAAATGCTCAAGAATCTTTAGAGTACGGCCTTGTTAGTCGAGTAGTACCTGATGATAAATTAATGGATACCGCCCGAGAAATAGCTGATGAGATATTATTAAGTGCGCCTGTGAGTACATCTCTTACAAAGAGAATGCTTTATCAATTCCTTACCGAGACAGATATAGATAAGGTGGAGAGTATAAATCATAGATATTCACGCTGGACAGGTAAACAATCAGATGCACGAGAAGGAATAATGTCTTTTCTTCAAAAAAGAAGACCTAAATGGAATTTGAAAGTACCAGGAGATTTACCCGATTTTTTTCCTATAGAGTGATATTTAAGTTGGTATTAAATTTTTCTAATTTCTAATTTATTAACGGGAAAAACCTTAGCATTCTAAATTAGGAAAGATTTATGAGATCTCTTTTTTTATTATTAATTAAATATTCCCTTCACTTCTCAATAGTATGGAAAAATTAGAATTTAAACTACCTTCTGACGAACCAGAACAATTATTGATTAAATCAGAAGATAATTCTGATCCAAATTATGGATGTGAACCTGAAAATAGAAGTATTGAAACACTCCTCCAATATGGGGTATTAAATCTTGATAAACCAAGTGGACCAACTAGTCACGAGGTAGTATCATGGGTTCGTAAAATTTTGGGAATTTCAAATGCAGGTCATGGAGGAACTCTTGATCCAAAAGTTACTGGTGTGTTACCTTGTGCTCTTGGTAAGGCAACGAGAGTATTATCAGCATTATTAAATGCCGGTAAAGAATATGTAGGAGTAATGTATCTCCACTCTCCTGAAAAAAGAAAAAGAATAGAAAAAATTTTCAAATTATTTACTGGAAAGATATATCAAAGACCTCCCATAAAGTCATCAGTAGTTCGAAAATTGAGAATAAGAGAAATTTATTATTGCCAAGTTATTGATGTTGATAATAACCATGTATTATTTCGAGTTGGATGCGAAGCAGGAACATATATAAGGAAATTATGCTTTGACATAGGGGAAGCTCTTTGTTCTGGAGCTCATATGCTTGAACTAAGAAGAACAAGAGTGGGGGATTTTATTGAAAATAATAATCTAATTACCCTGCAAAATTTAAAAGACGCTTATACAATTTATCAATTGGAGGGGAATAATTATTATTTGAGAAAATTTATTTTTCCAATGGAAAAAATGGTATCACATCTACCTAAGATCTATGTTAGAGACACAGCAGTAGATGCATTATGCCATGGAGCAGATCTAGCTTCAGCAGGTATATGCTATATTGATGCTAGAATAAAACCAAATATGCTCGTAGCCTTTATGACTTTAAAAAAAGAATTAATAGGTTTTGGCTTGACCTTAAAGGATGCGCTTCAAATCTATAAAGCAAAATCTGGAATTCTTGTAAAGTCTAATAAAGTTTTTATGGAGAGAGGAACTTACCCTCGTTGGAATGATAAAAAATAGTTAAATTTTATACAGCAAAATTTATATAATGGAAAAAAAAGAAAATCATTATTATAGTAGATTTCCAGACGCTAATGTAAAAATTCATACAATCTCAGAAAGTCTAAGGAGACATCTTTATATTTTTAAAACAATTACCGGAGTTTTTTCATTTAATAAATTAGATTTAGGTACTAAAGTTTTTATAGAAAATATGTATATTCCCACAGAATCGAGAACATTACTTGATTTAGGCTGTGGTTATGGTTCAATAGGAATAGTTTTGAGTTATGAATCTCCTCAGAGTTCTGTTTATTTAATAGACATCAATAAGCGAGCAATATGGTGTGCAAGGGAAAATATTAGATTAAATCTTAAAGATAAAATGAAGAATATCTACGTCTTATCAGGTAATTATTTTGAACCAATTAAGAATAAAAATTTGAAATTTGATGGTATTTACATGAATCCTCCACTGCGACAAGGAAGAAAAGAATTCCTCAAATTAATAGGTGAGATTTTAAGATATCTAAATAGAAATGGTTATTTTCAATTTGTAATTAAAAAAAAAATGGGGGCATCATATATTCTAGATTATTTCAAAGATACATTTCCAGATGAAAACATTGAGATTTTATGCAAGAGAAGTGGTTATTGGGTCTTTAAATGTTTTCATTCATCTTAATTCTACAAAATCCTCGTTTATCATGAGAAAAATGAGGAAAAAATGGAAAAATTTTTTAGACTGATATCATTTCATTAACTATAATTCATAAAAAGAGTAGAATTTTCCTTGACTAAAAAAAAACGAATAGATGTTTTACTCCATAAATTCGTCCCTAAACATGTCCTTTTAACTAAAGAAGAATCGCAAAATCTTCTAGAAAAATATCAAATTGATGTAAATGACTTGCCACAGATGTTTGAAAAAGATCCAGTGGCAATTGCTATTGGAGCAAAAGAGGGAGATATTGTAAAAATAATTCGAGAGTCAAATACAACTGTTAAGTCCGCTGATTATTACCGTTACGTAAAAAAGGAAAAAGCTTAATATTAATTTTTATGAAAAAGAAAAGATAATATGGTTTTTGAATTTTGAGTTCAGAAAAATTATCAAATGCAGATAAATGGATTATTTTAAAAAGTCTCTTTGATGAGAAAGGTTTGGTACGTCAGCACTTAGATTCCTATAATAACTTTATTGAATATGAAATGCAAATCATAGTAGATGAATCGGCTGAAGTAATACCTGATATTCCAGGATTTAAAATTAAATTTGGAAAAATTAAAGTTGGAGTACCAAAAGTAAGAGAAGCTGATGGTGCTACTATGGAGATTACTCCAATAGAAGCAAGAATTAGAGAATTAAGTTATGCTGCAGATATTACATTGGAAATGACTCCAATAACTATTGATGAGAGAACCCAGAGAGAAGAAGCTGAGGAGACCTTAGATATTTATATTGGAAAGATTCCGATAATGCTCAAGAGTTGTAGATGCCCTTTAGAAAGCCTTTCAGAACAAGAACTTATTAATAGAGGAGAGGATCCTTTAGATCCTGGTGGATATTTTATAATAAATGGAACTGAAAGAGTTCTAGTAACTCAAGAAGATCTTGCTCCAAATAGAATATTAGCAGAAGAGGCAAGTAGGAGCTCCAGTGCAACTCATCAAGCAAAGGTTTTCTCAACTAGAAGTGGATTTAGAGCACCTGTAACAATAGAAAGGAAAAAAGATGGAAATCTAAGAGTATCTTTTCCATCAGTTCCAGGAAAAATTCCTTTAGCAATATTAATGCGCTCATTAGGATTACATTCAGATAGAGAAATTTTTGAAGCAATATCAGAAAATGATGAAATTCAGAAAGAATTAATACCTGTAATAGATGTTGCTTCTGAAATCCAAGTATTAAAAGATCCAGAGAAATCTCAGCAAAATGCGCTTGACTATATAGGAAAAAGAGTAGCAATAGGTCAAACGAAAGATTATCGTATTAGAAGAGCTCTTCAAGTCTTAGATCGGTATCTTTTACCTCATATAGGTAATGATGAAGAAGATAGAATTAAAAAAGCTTATTATTTAGGACAAATGGCACAAAAAGTTATGGAGCTTGCTTTGGGGTTAAGAGAACCTGATGATAAGGATCATTATGCAAATAAAAGATTAAAGCTAGCTGGTGAATTATTCACATCTTTATTTAGAGTAGCATTTTTAAATCTTGTAAAAGACATTAAATATCAATTAGAAAGAACAGCTGTTCGTGGAAGGGCTCCAAATATTAAAACTGCTGTTAGGGCGGATGTTATTACAGAAAGGATTAGACATGCTTTAGCTACTGGAAATTGGGTTGGAGGTAAAGCAGGAGTTAGTCAACTTTTGAATAGAACCAATCATGTGGGGACATTGAGCCATTTGAGAAGAGTTATATCACCACTAAGTCGCAGTCAACCTCACTTTGAAGCGAGAGATTTACATCCAACTCAATGGGGAAAAATCTGTCCTGCTGAAACTCCTGAAGGTCCAAATTGTGGTTTAGTTAAGAATCTTGGGTTAGCTTCAATAATCTCTGTAGGTGCTGATGAAAGGATCATTGAAAACATTTTAATTGATTTAGGAGTAATTCCCATAAATGAAGTCAAAAACGTAAGAGGAGATAAAGTAAAAGTATTTCTAAATGGAAAACTAGTAGGGATACACCAACAATATAACCCATTCATCCGTCAATTAAGAGAAAAAAGAAGGAAAGGCGAAATTGGACAACATGTCAATATTGGATATTATAACGAATCAAAAGAAATTCAGATTAATTGTGATGCAGGTAGGGCAACAAGACCCTTGTTTGTTTTAAAGAATAAAATATTACTTGTTTCAAAAGAAGATATAGAAAAACTAAAGCAAAAGAAATACATTTGGTCAGATTTAGTCCAAAAGGGTGTAATTGAATATTTAGATGCGGAAGAAGAAGAAAATGCATATATTGCAATGTTCGAAGAGGATATAACTGAGGAACATACTCATTTGGAAATATCACCTGCAGCAATTTTAGGAATTTGTGCTTCTATTATTCCCTTTCCAGAACATAACCAATCTCCAAGAAATACATACGAAGCAGGGATGGTAAAGCAAGCGTTGGGTTTATTTGCCGCAAATATGCATTTGAGATTAGACACAAGAGGCCATACCTTGCATTATCCTCAACAACCCCTTGTAAAAACTAGTCCAATGGAGATTATAGGAATAAATAAGAGACCCGCAGGACAAAATTTTATCATCGGTATGATGAGTTTTGAGGGATATAATATTGAAGATGCAATTATTATAAATAAAGCTTCTATTGAAAGAGGACTAGCACGTAGTCACTTTTTCAGAACATATGATGCGGAAGAAAGAAAATATCCTGGTGGAGAAGTTGATAAATTTGAGATCCCTGAAAGAGGAGTTAGAGGATTTAAATCCGCAGAATCATACAGACTACTTTCAGATGTAGATGGAATAATAGAACCAGAAACACAAGTCAATGGAGGGGATGTGTTAATAGGTAGAACATCTCCACCTAGATTTATTAAATCTTATGAAGAATTTGAGTTGATGCAACCAAATAGACGTGAAACTTCAAAAAATATGCGTCATAATGAACAAGGGATTGTTGATACCGTAATTATATCAGAAACTGTGGATGGGAACAAATTAGTTAAAATAAAGGTTAGGGATTTAAGAATTCCAGAATTGGGTGATAAATTCTCATCTAGACATGGTCAAAAAGGCGTTTTAGGGTTGGTTGTTGACCAAGCAGATATGCCTTTTACTGCTTCAGGTGTTATTCCAGATATTATAGTAAATCCTCACGCAATGCCATCAAGAATGACTCTAGGTCAATTATTTGAAGGTATTAGTGGAAAGATAGCATGTACAACAGGAAAGTTGGGTGATGCTACTGCTTTCGAATGGACAGATATAACTAAGCTTCAAGAGCAACTAGTGGAAGCGGGTTTTGAATTTAATGGAAGAGAAGTAATGTATAATGGTATTACCGGAGATAAATATGAAGCAGGGATATATTGCGCTCCTATATATTATCAAAAATTATATCATTTAGTGGCTGACAAACTTCACGCAAGAGCGAGAGGTCCTGTTCAAATTTTAACTCGGCAACCTACTGAAGGTCGTGCTCGTGAAGGTGGATTGAGATTTGGAGAAATGGAGAGGGATTGCTTAGTTGGTCATGGCTCAGCTTTATTGTTAAAAGAAAGATTGTTAGATGAATCTGATAGGACTGTTATTTTAGTATGTGAAAAATGTGGACTTTTAGCTGTTTATGACAGAAATAGAGACAAACGATATTGCCCCGTATGTGGAGAAGGAACCATTATTTCAAAGGTTGTTTGTTCATATGCATTTAAATTACTTTTACAAGAAATGATGAGTTTAGGACTTGCTCCAAGATTAAAGCTAAAAGAAAAAATATAAGGAAATATTTTTTTTTTATTTTTTTAAAAACTATTTTTTAACTATCTTATTATCTTTAATGAATTGAAATTTGAAAATAATTTCATAAGAAAGAAAAAAAAATAGCTTTGTTATAAATTTTAATTTTAATATTAATTATAATGTAAATCCAAGAAACTCAGCAAGTCCAGGTATCAAAGTATATAGAAGGAATAAAACAAATAAGGTTAGTAAGGATATCCATAAAGCTTGATCCCACGCAACGTCTAAAATAAATTTTGATAATACCAGTACTATTAAAAAACCAATTATTGGGACCAACAGCATTAGATAGTTACCATCACTCCAAGGTATTTCTCCAAAAACTTCAAATATTGAACTAATTGCACCTAAAACGATGGGTATTACAAGTACACAAATGAATGCCAAAAGAATTATTAAAAACTTTTTGTCCGAAGCCTTCGTTTTTGATACAATCAGAATAACCGCAATGTAAAGAACTAGTGTCACAATTACGGTTGCTAATATAAGCCATAATACGAACTCAAGAGTAGGGTCCATTTGAAATAACATTTTATCTTCTCCTTTTTTTTAATTAGCTTCATGAAATATTAATTATTAGATGAAAACTTTTCTTCTTTTTTAAATATTAACAAAACAAATTATAAATCTGACAAAATCAAAATTTAAGTTCAATTTTGGAAAGAATCGAATTTAATTCAAAGTTTAATTAATTATTTATATCATATTCCCCATGAAATTAAGAAAAAATGAAAAGAAAATCCAAGGAATATTGCCATGATTACTATACTAATTATCGAAAGTCTTATAGATACTTCTCTTCCATATTTAGTATATATTACTAAAATTATTAATGATATTAATCCAATAATTAGAAATATCCAAGCAAAAACCCATAATGTTAAAGAAGGAATACCAGCCATATCTAATTTTAAAAAATTTTTTGTGTTTTGTATTTTTAGATATATTTTATATTTTTTTAATTTTATTGATGAATAAAATTTAAAATTTTAATCTTTTGATATTAAATAAATAAAACAAGAATTAAATTAAAAGAAAATTAAAGAAAGAAAAAAAATGCATTTTCTAAAAGCAATTGTTGAAACTCCAATTTTAGATAATCCCGCACAAAAGTATAAGAATATTCACCGCCACTTTTATAGATATTCTAAAGGGGATTTTATCGGTCCAGCGTTAAAAATATCTCAAACAAAAGCGAAATTTACTTTAAAAGGAAGCCATGAATATGAAGATTTAATTTTAGAGGTTGTAGCAAATGGAATTTCTAGTCCAAACGAAAAGTTTGATATTAAAGGCAAATTAATCTCAGGTGCAGATATAAGTGAAGCAATTAATGAATTAGGATTTAATTGGAATCTTAAAAAATCAACAGGGCAAACCAAAAATTACAAAGCGGAAATAATTGATAGTACTGATAAAAATACATTAATAGAGAGTATTGAAGCCTTTCGAGAAAGTAGTTATTTCTTGTTATCTTTCAACATTAATTCAAACTGTAAGGTTACAACCAAAAAAAATATACCTCAACCATCTAAAAAGAAAGTAGAAGAAGACGATGTAAATAAGAGGATTCAATTTTGTACAGGATATCTTAGTAATACCAAACAAAATCTTAATTATATGGTAGAAAATGTAATACCAGACTTTCAATCAGAACTCCCTACAAATTGGAAAACTTTGACAATATTTAATAATTATAAAATTTCTGAAATTGAACTGCCTAAAAATGTAAATAATTCAAAATTACTACGGATAATGGCAATTAGAAAAGGTAAGTTAACTCGAACTCTTGATATTGATGATGAAATTATTGAAAAACAGTATTCTATTGTTGTTTAAGAGATAAATTTATATTTTTGCTGAGAAAATTTCAAAAAAATTTAATTTTCATAAAAAATAATTATATTTCATATAAAAATCATTTTTTTTAAACGAGGCTACGTCATATTAACGAATTAAATCCCTTCTTAAAATCTTTCTTATATATTGTTGGGGGCGAAATTGCTATTTATGTAGGAATGGAACTAATTAAATCTGAGTCTGAAGATATAACTGATGAGGATATAACTGAAAACATAAAAGAAAGTATTCAAGGAACTGAAATTGATTTTGAACCTGATGACTCTGAAATATTGAAATTAAATACTGTCAGAAAAACACTTTATAAATTATATTCTGAAAAATTAGCTCAATTTAGACGTATAAGAGATAAATCAACGGGATGGTTTATTTACTATTGGTGGCATGAATTTGACTTACTAGAAGAAATTCTCCTAGAAAAAAAGAGCTTAATTGAATCTAAATTGCGAGATAGATTACAATTTGAACAAAATAATTATTTTTTTATATGTAGAAATTGTCAAGAATCAAATATTAAATATAATTTTGATGAAGCTTTTGAATTAAATTTTAGATGTCCTAATTGTGGAAATCCTCTTGAAGCCCAGGATAACCAAGAAATAATTGAATTCTTAAAAAATAAAATAGCTCTAGTTCAAAATATTAAAATATCAATTGATTAAAAGCTCAATTAAAAAATGATGAAAATTTCTACTGGGAAATGCAAGATTTTTTTAAATTTTAAGGTCTATTTTTTTTGAGAAAATGGTACATCCCAATAAAGTTAGAATAGGTACTTGTACAAAAGACTGTTATGGTTCATGTGTGTTTAAAGGAATTTGGGATGATGATGCATTAGAGTATAAATTGTTATCTTCCCATCCCATGAATAAACATCCATTTACAAATGGATTTTTTTGTCCAAAATATATAAATAGGGAAGCTTTATTATATCATCAAGAAAGGTTGAAAAATCCATTAATTAGGACTGATGTTAAACCTGGAAATAATTTTGAGAAAATTAATCTGAATAAGGTATTCAAAATTATATCCCATAAAATATCAAATATTATAAATAAAGGTGAATCATCTTCCATTCTCGGGGCTTTTTATTCTGGAAATTGTGGTCTTATTTCACAATATAGTCCATTACGATTTTTTAGAAGAATCGGAGCTACAATCACCAATGGTGGAATCTGTAATGAAGGGGGATGTGCCGGATTAACAGAATTATTTGGTACCTATTCAACTACAAACCCGTTTCAATTAGTAAATTTATCTACAAAATTAATAGTTATTTGGGGGAGTAATCTATCAGAAACTAACAATCATGCCTATTTTTTAGTAAAGCAAGCTTTGAAAAGAGGGACAAAGTTAGTAGTTATCGATTCAAGGTATACAGTAATAGCAAAAAAAGCAGATCTTTTTATACATATATTCCCAGGTACTGAACATTTTTTAGTAAAAATGGTTCTAAATGAATTAATTACTAATAAAATTTATGACGAAATATTTTTGAAAAAGTATGTTGATTCATATTCATCTATTTTCACAGAAATTACAAAAATCGAGAAAAATGAACTTTTAGGTTTAATTGGAATAAACTATCAAATGGTTCAAAATTTTATTAAATTTTTAACTAAATTCAAACACCATACTTTATTTACTATAGGTTATGGCGTTCAGAAAGATTTCTATGGTGGTAGGATCGTGAAATCTATTGCTTTAATTCAAATTTTACTTGGAAATATAGGAAAACTAGGTACAGGCTTGATCTATTCTCAGAGCGATTTTCTAAAACCTCTTCTTATACCTCTTCAAAATTACATAACTGGTTATGAAAAAAGACAAAAACTAAATGAGATTCCCATAATAAATTTAGGGTCTGCTTTATCATCTGGGAACTATAAGATGTTAATTGTATATAATTTTAATCCAGCAAGCTCTCTTCCTAATCAAAATTTATTGAGAAAAGCATTGATGAATAAAGATCTATTTATAATTGTTTTAGACATGTTCTTAAATGAAACAACTGAGTATGCAGATATTGTAATTCCAGCAAAATTTGATTTAGAAACAAGTGATATAGTATCTCCTTTTTATATACCAAGTCTATCTATAAATGTTGGTGGTCCATGCCCATATCAAGATTGTATGTCAAATTACGAGTTTTTTCGCCATTTAGCTTCAAAGGTTGGTTATAATGATAAAATATTTCATGAATCTCAAGAGATTATTTTTAAGAAGTGTTTAGAAATGTTACCTATTAAAATTCAAGAATCTATTAAAAAATTAGGTTATTTTTTGCTATTTGATATGGATTCTATTCCATTTGATAATTTAGAATTTCCTACATCCAATAATCGTATTCAAGCCAAGGGACCTCATTTTAAATTTGGAGAGAATAAATTAAAGCTTAAAAGTTTTAAAGACAATCATGAATTTCTACTTATTTCACCTTCCCATTTTCATTTTTTACATTCTCAATTAGGCCATATTAATCTTAAATATCTTGAAGAATTTAGTAAGATATTTTTGACACCTGAGGATATTGAATCTTTAGGTATAATAAAAGGTGAAAAAGTACTTGTTTCTAATGAATATGGTAGAGGTGAGTATATTTTAGCAGAATCATCTATATTAAAAAATGGAACAGCCTTAATATATTCTGGTTTATCATCAAAATTAAAAGAAAATATGAACGTAAATCATTTTACTCCAAATATACCAGAAGAATTAGGTTTTTCCGGTTCATATTATTCAACTGTAGTAAAAATTACCAAAGTTGAATCTTAATAAACCTTAAATTATAAAAGTATAATTTATTTCTTTTTTTTTATATATGCTATATCACCAAGAGAAGATCCACGAGATTTTTTCATGTATTTATTATCATTAACATTTGTTTCAAGTTCATCAGTTTTTTTCAAAATTTTAATATTGTAAACTTCTTCTATCTTTTTTGCTAATTTAATAGTAGGTTTTACTTTTCCAGCTTCAATTCTTCTTAGTAATGAAGGTTTTTCATTCAATTTCTGAGCAAATTGATCTTGATTAAGACCTAGTGAACTTCTTACATTTCGTATTCTTTTAGCATAGTCTTGAATTATTTCTAAGGTTTCGAAATTAGATTCTTTTGTAATTGGACGTTTAGAAGGTTTTTTCGCATCATAGGAGAATGACTTTCTACTATATTTAGTCGAAGGAGGTTTTTGGATTTTTACACCGTGTTGAGCACAACTGTGACATACTGTAATTTTCGCTCCTTCTAGTAGAACTCTTATTCCTTTACCCCAAATTATACTACCACATACAGGACATTCTTTGTCAAAATTATGGTTTTGTTGTTTTGGCATAGTTCTATCCCACAAAGAATGAATAAAGATATATTCTATATTTATAGAATTTTATTAAAACCTCTTATAATTTTCGGTTAAATAGTTTTATAATTTATAATCTATAAATTTTTTAAAATTTGACATTTTTAAGTAAACAAATAGAAGTAACCTTAAATTTAAATGATTAGAAGATTATTAATAAATTAACGTAATTTCTTCAAAATGTAATTGAAAGAAAGAAAAGAAGGGGTATACTTTTTTTGACTACAACAAAAGAAAAGAAGAAAAAAGAAGAAAGTAAAGATGGAGAATACCTAATTACTTATACTCGGCATTTGGAGAAACGTTTACGCAACTTAGAGACAGAAAAACAATTATTAGATGCTGAACGATTAAGATTAGAGCAAGAATTACATAGTCTCAGGAATGAAATCGATAGATTAAGAGAGCCTCCATTAGTATCAGCGACAATTATAGATTTTCTCGATGAAAAGGGAAGGGCAATTGTAAAGAGTTCAACTGGACCAAGTTTTGTTGTAAATACCAGTAGAAAAGTAAAAAATGAAAAATTAGTACCAGGAACTCGAGTTGCTTTAAATCAAAGAACATTTGCAATTATGGAAGTTTTACCAACAAAACTAGATCCTTTTGTAAAAGGAATGGAAGTGATTGATTCAATTCCAGACATATCATATGTGGATGTAGGAGGTCTGGAAGAGCAAATGCAAGAAGTAAGAGAAACTGTAGAATTACCATTAAAAAAACCAGATTTATTTAAGAGGATTGGAATTGAGCCTCCAAAGGGTGTATTGTTATATGGTGCTCCTGGTACAGGAAAAACACTATTAGCTAAAGCGGTGGCTCATGAAACAGAAGCAACATTTATAAGAATTATTGGATCCGAATTAGTTCAAAAATTTATTGGAGAAGGTGCCCGTTTAGTAAGAGAAATCTTTAATTTAGCAAAAGAAAAAGCCCCTACCATCTTATTTATTGACGAATTAGATGCAATTGGTTCTCAAAGGCTTAAAATTGCTACTTCTGGAGATAGAGAAGTCCAAAGAACTCTGATGCAATTACTTAGCGAATTGGATGGATTTGAACAAAGAGGAGATGTAAAAATCATTGGTGCAACAAATAGAGTAGATATTTTAGACCCAGCATTATTAAGACCTGGTAGATTTGATCGTATGATTGAATTTCCCATTCCAGATGAACAAGCTCGAGAAGCTATCTTTAAAATCCACTCCAGAAATCTACATATTGAAGAATCCATAGATTTTAAAAGGTTAGTAAATCTCACAGAAGGAGCAACCGGAGCTGATATTAAAGCTGTCTGTACAGAAGCTGGAATGTTTGCTATCAGAAAAGATGCTGATATGATTATTAATCAAGATTTTATTGATGCTGTCAATAAGGTAATGAATAAAGTCAAAGATCAATTGGTCGAATCTAGACTTTATTCATAATCGTCGATATTTATAAATTATTAAAATACTTTTACTTTTCTAAAATTAAATAACTTTTTCATAAATTCTTCTATGGAAACTGAAATTTTAATAGGGTTACGACAAATAAAGGCAATTTCAGATTATCAATTCGGCACAAAAATAACAGATATCCTTTTTTATGATATAGATCATATAAAACTAATAAGATCACCAAATACTAATAAAATTAGATATGTATATTACAATAATAATCTTTTACTAACTCTTAGACCAACAAATGGTTTTTTTACTCTAACTCTATACTCAGCAAAAAAAATAATAGCTAATACTAGTCCTCCAAAATTAAGGGCTATTGTATTAGATGAGATTTCGGAATATATTAAAGAAGGAAGAAATGTTTTTTGCAAGCATATTATTGAAATTGATGATAATTTAAGACCTTTTGATGAAGTCATTGTAGTAAATCAAAAAGACGAGTTGTTGGGTATTGGTAAATTAAAAATACCTGTTTCCTATGCTAAAGCATTCTCGAGAGGTATTGCAGTAGGCATAAGAAAAGGAATTAATAAAATAAAAATTTAAATTTCAAATTATTATATAACTCAAGATATACATGATAATTTAAAGTGACGGAAATTGGTAAAACTGCCAAAAGAAATGCAAAGTAGGGTAAAAAATAAACCTAAGCGTCCTCAACCCTCAGTTAAGCGAGACGGACAACAATTTGGTTCAAGACAAATGCGGAGAAGGATGGCACAACAAGGTATAGATATGGAACCTGTTGATGCTACAAGAGTTATTATTGAAGGACCCGAAAAATCGATAATTATAGAGAACCCCGAAATAATTCGTATGAAACAAGCTGGACAGGAAATTTATCAAATAATTGGTCAAGCAGAAGAAGTATCTCCAGAAAATCTCACTATTGAAAGTAAGGAAGAAGTTATCGATTTTACACCCGAAGAAGATTCTGAAATAAAACCAATGATAACAGAAAATGATATAATGCTTGTTGCAACGCAAGCAAACGTTGATAAAAAGGAAGCAGAATCTGTTTTAAAAGACTGTAATGGAGATATAGCAAAAGCAATTCTATTTTTGAAAAATAAACTTTAAAATATGAAAATTGACTAAATAACAAAGATTAAGAATTATAAAATCTTTAATCTTCAAAAAGCAAATAAATAGATTCTTTATGTCAAAAATTAAAAAAAAAAGAATTGATTCTCTTTCAGAAATTTCCGAAAAGGATATAAAATTTCAAAAGATAATTCAATTTTCTGGTTGGCTTTTTATAATTTTACTTATTGGATTTATGGGTGCTTGGATATTATTTGATTATTTTCTATCAATAATTGACTTAGAATTGACACCTAGCACATTTACTTTTATAATCTTTAGTGGTACAAATTCAGCAATTAGTTTTGGTTTAGCCTCAAAAATTAAAAACGATAAAGAAAATAAAGTTAAAATCTTTCGAGATTGGTTGTGGGGAGAGTTACTATTCTGTTTTTTTGCTATAGCTGCTGTTGGTGCATATCAATGGTAGTAATAAAGATATGTAGCATTATATAAATTAATTTAATTTTCTTTATATTAATCTTTATAATCTTCTCTGGAGGGATTGAATACATCAATCACTTCTGAATCCTCTAAAATATTTGCTCCATGCTTTTCATTAGACTCAAAAACATAACTATCTCCGCTTTTCGCAATGAATTCTTCATTTTCTGTTATAAACTTGATTTTTCCTTTAATTACATATCCAATTTGAGATTCTTTATGACTATGTATAGGGATTTCAGAATTTTTTTCGAGGGTAAAATGACATAGCATTAATGAATCATTATATAATAAAGTTCTACGAAAAACTCCTTTTAAAGCTTCAATAGGTTGAACATTTTCTTTACTCTTAACATTTCTTACCATATCTGAAGTTCACTTTAATTGTTTAATTCCAATTTTTTATTTAAATATACTTGGTTTTATTTCTTATAAAATTTTTATTAGTAAAACCTAAGTTAAAGTGAGAAAAGTTTCGACATAATTACGTATAGTTTGCAATGAAAGAATAAATAAATTAGAAATTGAAAAGTCTCCAAAAGATTAAGTATTCAATCGTTATTTTTCTAGGCAAGTTTTAAAATCGCAAATAAAGTGTTAATAAAATAACTTTAAATTGGAAAAACAAATAAATTTTTATATTAAAAGAGGTAAAATATTTACGTTAATAAATGATTAATAAATCTCTGAAGTCGATTCATATTTCCGACAAAATTTTATAATCGGAACTGTTATGTTATTTCACTTTTTTAGGATTAAATAATTAAATAATAATAAAGGGGTTTTATTAGTTTGGTATTGGTATCAGATTCTCAACCAAAAAAAGAAAATAAAGCAGAAGATATAAATCGCAAATATTTAACTAAATTATTACCAGAAGTATTTAGAACAGAAGGTGATGTAGTCCCTTTTGATCTTACTAAAATTGAACAAAGCTTAGTAAATGAAACAGGATTAGATCAAAACATAGCTGATAAGATTACCGAATTAGTTGTGAGAAGAATTATCTCTTCTGGAATTCGATTTTTATCAGGTCCTCATATAAGAGAGATTGTGTGCTCAATCTTATCTGAACAACATTTTGAAGAAGAACGTAAATTATATACTAGGATTGGAATGCCTTTAATGGATTATGAGGCAATTTTAGAATATGGAGTAGATGAAAATGCAAACCAAGATATGAATCCTGAAAGTATTCATCATTGGGCGGCAAATAGAATTTCTGATGAATATGCTCTTCTAAGAATATTAGATTCTGAGGAAGCTCATGCTCACTTATTTGGTGATATACATATTCATATGCTTCGTTATTTCGATCTTCGTCCTTTCTGCCAAGAATGGGATCCACGCATGGTTCTTGAACACGGATTACCCCCAGTTGAGAGTTGGGCTCATTGTAGTAAATCGGGACCTGCTGGTAGTTTACGTGTAGCAGTTACTCATCTTGCTAAATGGTTAGGGATTATTCAGGGTGAGTTTAGTGGAGGACAAGGATATGATTATATAACTACATTTTTGGCTCCGTATGCTAGAGGTATTTCTGATAGAGAAATTGAACAATCAATGCAATGTTTAATTTTTGAGACTAATCAAATTTTTGCTGCAAGAGGGGGTCAAGTACCATTTACTTCAATTTCTTGTACCCCTACTATTCCTGATGGGTTATTAAATATTCCTGCTGTTGGTCCACATGGCAAATTAATTGGAAATTATGGAGATTATAAAGAAGAGTGTCTTAAACTCTTCGATGCTTTAACAGAAGTATATATTCAAGGAGATCATAATGGAAAGCTATTTGCTTTTCCAAAACATGAGATTAAAGTTAAAAAAGAATGGTTAAAAGAATTTGAACCTTCATATTTAAAATTAATGGAAGAAGTAGCAACAATGGGAACTCCTTACTTCCTTAATATGTGTCCAGACTGGATGCCAGATGAAATTCATAGTCAATGTTGCAGGAAATTTTTAAGTGGTAATCAAATTATTGAACAATGTATTCTTGATCCTGAAAAAAGAAAAAATGCTAATGTTTGGGAAAACTATGTAACGATTGGTTCACTACAAAGTGTTAGTTTAAACCTTCCTCGTTATGCTTATATGTCTAAAAACGAGGATGATTATTTTAAAATATTGGATGAAAAAATTGAGCTTTCAGCAAGAATTTTACATAAAAAATGGAATTTAATGGAAAAAAGATTAAGGACGGGACATTTGCCTCTATGCAGCGGTAAAATAAATGGCAAAGCTATTTTTAATTTAAATGACCAAAACTTATCGGTAGGATTTACGGGATTAAATGAAGCTGTGAAAAGTTTAACTGGTTTTGAGCTGCATGAAAATGATACAGCCTTTAATTTAGGCAAAAAAATATTAAACTATATGGTCGCTAAGTGCAATACTATGACAGAAAGGGATAAAAAGTATTACTCCCTATGGGAACAGCCCAGTGAATCAACCTCAGGCAGATTGGCACGGCTAGATCTTAAACATTTCCCTAAAAAAGCTATAGTCCAGTCATCTGGTAAATCTGCTTATTATACAAATTCAGATCATATTCGCTATGATGCGAATATTCCTTTATCGGAGCGAATTACTAAACAAGGGGATTTTCATCCTATTGTAAATGGAGGAGTCATTACCCACATTTGGCTTGGAGAACAAAAACCGGATATCAATGGTCTATGGGAGCTTACAAAAAATATATGTCTTAATACAAATACAGCATATTTTGCCTATACAACAGATTTCACTTACTGTACATCATGTCGCAAGATGAGTCGTGGCGGACAATGGACATGCCCTCAATGTCAATCAAGCGATGTTAAGGTTTACTCAAGAGTTACAGGTTATTACAGTGAGGTTAATAGATATAATCAAGGAAAGCGAGCAGAATGGGAAGATAGAAAGAAATATAATTTAAAATAATCTAATTTTGAATATTTACATTTTCCATCAATAGAGAAATTTTTTTTCTTAACTGAGGAAATATATCTGAATTATCCATATAACCTGCATGATAGTGAAATACCTTAAATTTTGAGGGATTTATTATATTTTTGAGATGTTTTACTACTTCTTCAGAGTCTTCAAAATATACAACGCATTTATAAAATTGAATAAAATTTTTAATAGCTTCTTTTTTAAAATTAATATATTCTTCAAGTTCCCACTTATCACGATAATAATAAATCATTTTTTTTTTTTTTGTATTTTTTATAAATTTTAATCCAGCACGTTGAAACATTTCCTCAGTAATTAATTTATCTTCAGGTCTCCTACCTGTTATGAATATAAAAGGAATTTTAATTTGTTTTATTTTTTTTATCGTTTTTTTAAATACATCAGTACAATCAGTATGAGTTTTGAGTAATTTCCATTCATTACTTGTTAATTTTTTTTCTAGTTTCCATGGAAGCGTTTTATTAACGACACCATCAATATCAAAAATGACTATATCATATTTTGATAATTCTAAATCAAATTTTCCAAACAAATTTACTGAAGTTATCATTATGTGAGAAATTTTTTGATATAAATTTAATATTTCTTAATATGAGAAAAATATTTAAGATCGGGGGAGTGTCTATATTTCTAATTTCTTGAAAAAAAGTATATTGTTTTCCATCCTAACTGAAAAATTTTCTCAAGAATAATGAAAAAGATTTTTTTTGACTATTAAAAGATTAAGAATTAGAGAATAATTAAGTATAATAAGGTTTCATCATCTTAGAAAAGTTAGAAATTAATTAATGATATTTTGAATAATCTCATAAATTTCCTTCCAATTATTAACTCTAATCACATTTTGTTCACATATCGAATTTTGATTCCCAGGTTGATTAAATAACAATAAATATCTACTCTTAAGATTCTTTATGGGTTCTACTAAATTAGGATTATCATCAATATATATATCAAATTCACTTTTTAATTTTAAATCATAAGGCGTTTCCGGAACTATAAGCATCTCCTTATAATGAATATTTTGTTTTATGTTGTTAAACTCTAACTGATTTTTCAAAGAATTTTTATAATTTGAATCTAAGGCTGATAGAATATACAAATCATGCATTTGATTTAATCTTCTCATATACTTAGGAGCTTCATCATCTATAAAAGGAATCTCCTCAGGATATTCAAATGTTTTATAAAAAAGCTTTAAAAATTCCTCTGTAGTCAAATTTAATTCTTTAAAAAATTCCCAATGACTAAAATCTTTTTTATCGTATTCCGTTTTGAACATATCATTATAAATTTTTAAAAAAGTAACCATATTATCAAGTAAAACGCCAACTACATCAATAGCAATTTTCATTTGAACTACGATTTCTTAGAATTTCATTGAACTTACAAAAGATTCTATAAATTAAAAGTGTGACGATTATTTAATAAAAAATTTTTTTTCCATTCTTTAAGAGTTAATTGTTTAAATATCGGGATTGTAGTGTATTATTTTACCAAAATTATTTTGGTAAAATATGAATTCAACTGGTTTCTATTTGAATATGAGAAAAATTCAACAATTAACTATTAAATGTAAAATTGAAAGTCAAAAATCTTTTATATTTCCACGTAATATTTCAAACAATTGTGATAATATTAATACATTAAAAATGATAAAAAATGTCTGAATTACCTACAGATATAAATCAGGAGCAACTTCAAGAATTTACAAAAAATACTAATCAGAAACCCTTTGTTATGCTTAACTTGCTGAAGTTTAAAAAAGAAGGTGGTCGGGAGGATTATTTTCGTTACCTAAAGGAGTCATCACCCTTTGGCAAGAGTATCGGTGCGTCAGTTGATTATTTCGGCATTCCAAAAGAATTACTCACCGGATCAGAAGATTGGGATCTTATAATGCTCATCAGGTATCCATCACGCAAAGCTTTCCTCAAAATGATTAATAACCCTGACTATCTAAAGGTTCATGAGTGGCGTAAAAAAGGTGTGGAACGTGCTATTCTGTATGCAACAGATCCGGCCAAATTTATGAAAACAATTTAAGAAAAGAAGACTTAATTCAATTTCTCTTTTGAGAAATAAGAGATTACAATTATTTTTATCCTATACTACTGAAAAAATAAAAGAAAAAAAAATTAAGATTTTACTTTATTTAACAAATTTATCAACTGCAAATGCACTAATTGCAAATATACTCGCGATTATAAGACCGATGGGTGCGAATCCAATAACAGCACCTTCGGTACCTTCAAAAGTTAAAGTTAAAATAGTTAATATAAGCATTAAAATACCTGTTACTGCGTATATTAGCCAATCGAGTTTTAACCCTCCTCCTCTCATGGCATTAATACTAATAACAAGAAGTATTCCTATACTCATCATTGTAACTCCAAGAGTCCAAAGACCTAAACCATTACCATCCCATGCATCGGCAGGATTACCCCAATATGAAACTGTTCCACCAAGCCAACTATAGACATCAGTACCTAATACATCTATAGAACCCCATGGGGTTAATAATGAAATCAGTGCTATAATTGCAGCTATTAAAGCATAAAACCAAGTGTCTTCTTTAAAATTAACCAATACTTATTCACACTCAAAAATTCGTTATTTGTTATACTTTTTTTTATAAAAAAATTAATTAACCATAATTGAAACTTAATTTATTTAAACCGTACCACTTTTTTTCTTGTTTTAAAATAAATAATCTATTTTGAGAATTTATTTTTGAAATTAAGAAATCACTCTGTATTTTTTTTAGAATACTATACGATTTCATTTTTCAAAATTAAAAGGACAACAGGCTAATAATATTCAGATTAATAATTTTTTAAATCATTAAAAAATAACATACATATGTCTGAGAAGAGTTCTCTTCAAGATATGCAGCATATAATACACGATTGGATCAATAGTCATGGTGGATATTGGTCTCCATTGGCAATGTTGTCTGCTGTTATTGAAGAGGTTGGAGAATTAGCTAAAGAGATTAATCATCTCGAAGGTTATAAACCAAAAAAAGGAAATGGTAAAGAAAGTAAGGTTGGTGAGGAATTAGCCGATATTCTTTATGCTCTTGTTTGTATAGCAAATTATTACAAAATTGATTTAACAAAAGAATTAAAAGATACAATTACCAAATATTCTGAAAGAGATTCAAATCGGTTTCTTTAGTTCAAATTATTTAAATGGTAAACACAATTATGATATTAGGATTTTGAGTTTGTTTTAAAAGATTTTAATGGTTAAAAAGATTTTAGGACATATAATAAATATAAATTTAAATTTTCTATAGATCAGGATGCTAAAAGAAGGATTAGAAAAACAAGAAATACTCAAGATATTAGAAAGGAAATTGGAGAGGGATTTTTCCTACAACTCCGGTTCAATCTTAGGATCTATGTGTACTGAACCTCTAGATTTTGGCGTTGAGGTTTATACGAAATACATATCAAAAAATCTTGGAGATCCGGGGCTGTTTCTAGGAACAACAGCATTAGAAGAAGAATTAGTTTCTGAAATTGGAGAGTTATTTAGTGGAAAGAACATAATAGGATCTTTTACTACTGGAGGTTCGGAAGCAAACCTAATAGCCATGAGAATTGCCAAAGTATTAAAAAAAGACATCGCTAATCCAGAAGTTGTGGTACCGTGCTCGGCTCATATTTCCTTTGATAAAGCTGCTGATTTATTGGGTATTAAACTTAGAAAAGCAAATTTGAATGATAATTTTGAGTTAGATTTAGCTCATTTTGAATCCCTTCTAAATAATAATACTTGTGGTGTGGTAGGAGTTGCAGGAACAACTTCTTTAGGATTAATTGATCCAATCGAAGAAATTGGGAAACTTACGGAGGAAAATGATATTTTTTTTCATGTTGATGCAGCATTCGGAGGTTTCGTATTACCTTTTTTGAAAAAGTTAAACTATACAATCCCTAATTGGGATTTTTATGTTAAGACAGTTGATTCCATAACTGCAGATCCTCATAAAATGGGCTTAGGTATTATTCCCTCAGGGGGTTTCTTTATAAGAGATTCTTCAATTTTACAGAAAACTGGATTTGAAATACCGTATCTAGCAGGAGGCAATTTTAAACATTTTCATATAGTGGGAACTAGACCTGGAGGAACAGTAATAGCATTTTGGGCGATTATGAAATATTTAGGAATCAATGGTTTTATAAAGATTGTGAAGAAATGTATGGATAATACTATATATTTAGCAGAGCATATCAATGAAATAAAAGGAATAAAACTCGCGACTAATCCAACCATGAATGTAGTTGGAATAACGACTGAAAGTGGAGAGAGTATATGTAAAATTGATGAAGAATTAAGAAAGCGAAATTATATGTTAGGAAAATTTGATGATTTCAATTTAATTAGGATTGTTATAATGCCTCATATTCAAAGAATTCATTTAAAATCCTTTATTGAAGATTTAAAAAAAATTGCTGTAAAATTAAAACTTTCATAAAAGATATTCACTAATCTTATATGATTCTAATGTAATTATTGAGTTTTTCAATTTTGAATAATTTTTTGAAATAATTTGCATCTTTTTGACTTATTAAGCTTTGGTTTTTCAGATGTATATTAAAATGCTTCAAAATCTTCTTTAACAATCTGAATTTAGGTAGATTTAAAATTTGGCTTATCATTTTTAATAATTTACTTGAGAAAAAAAATATATTTAAGACTAATTATTTATTAAATATTAGTGAATTTTTTCTGGAGTTTAATATAAAAAACTTGGAATTAATATTATGGGCAAGGAAAAAAAAACATTTGGAATTAAAACTACAAGGTATTTTACAAAAAATTGTTCCAAGTGTAGTTTTGAGTACCCCAATTGGTTTACCAATTGCCCAAAATGTGGAACTGCATGGGATGATAGTGAAGTAATATCTGAAGGGAAAGAGGCCCATAAAAAGACTATTAAAATTGTTGTAAAAATCACTGAAGAGGATTTTAATAAGTCAATTTCTTTTGTAAATCTAATTTTCAGTGCTAATGAAGGGAAGTCATGGTATCAAATGGAAATGGAAGTCCAAATGGACTATTATATTGCTGAAATAGCCGAAGTGCCAGTAGGTTCAGTCATTATCTATTATATTGAAGTTTATTTAGAAGATGGAGAGAAAGTTATAGAAAACAATGAAGACAATTATTTTTTTTATAAGGTTGGCGTTCCAATTGGAGAATCCGAAAAGGAGGCAAACAAACAAGGATCTAAGGATTTAACTAATCATATAAAAGAATCATCTATTAAACCCCAAAAATATCAAAAACCTTCTATTGAAGTTCCAAAACAAAAAGGTTTCGTCACTCGAGAGATGGTTAAACAATCTACTCTAATTCCTTTTGAAGAAACAAAAATTCTAAAAGAGGCAAATTCCACCGACTATAAAGTAGATGAATCTACTATTTTTGGTAAACCACAAACACAAATCGATCCCGAATTAAAGTTATGTACTCATTGCAATTCTAAAATTAAAAAGTTATGGAGTATTTGCCCGATTTGTGGAAAGTCACTCTAATCCTGCATATATAATTAGTTTTAAAACAGGATAGTTATATTTGAAAATAATTCAATTTTAGAATTGTGGTTATAATTTAGATCCGCATTTGTTGCAAAATGCATAATCTGAGGATAAAGCTGCTCCACACTGCTTACAAATAATCATTTCTTTTTCAGATGATTTAGGACCTGGAGGTTGAACTGGTGCTGTTTTTTGTTCAAAAGAAGGTATATTTTGTTTAGTTTCTAAATCTGATACATTAGGTATTATTCTTAACTTACTTGTTTCTTGAGATTGGGATTCTTTTTGAGCTCTAAATGGTATAAAACTTTCAACTAGTGTTTTTTCTGTACTATCTGTTTTTTGAGATAATGTTTGAAATAGAGAAGGAGCGCTTGTGGTATCTTCTTCTGGAAGTAATTGGGGTGAAACTGGGGCTTTAGTCAGTTTTGATTCAACCTTTTCTTTCTTTTCTTTTTTAGGTTTTTCCTTTTTTTCCTTCTTCACATGTTTCATTTCTTCTAAAAGTTTCTCTTGTCTTTCTTTTTCTTCCTGGAGTTTTTTCTCTTTTTCTTCTTTCTTTTTCTGTTTTTCAAGTTTTTTTTTATCTTTTTTAGAATAAATTGGTTCAGGTAAATAATCCATTAGAGAATCTGATTTAGGAGTAGAATCTCTTGTTGGTGTTAAACTTGAAGCGAAATTTGGAGGAGGATTTTGAGTTGAAGATACTTCTTGAAAAGATTGAAATTGTTCTGGAGGAGGTGCAGGTACTGGAATATTTTGTGTAAAAGGTACTACTTTCGGTTTATAAGTTTCTTCTCCACCAGTAAAAGATCTAGCTTGAGACGGTGTAAATTGTTGTTGATCTGGCTCTTCTTGTGATAAGATCTCTTCTGGTGTTTTAAAATCAAATTGAGTAGGTCGTTTTTCTGATTCTTCAATTTGAGATTCAGGTAAAGGAATTTCTGGTTCAAACTCTGGTTCATATATCGTATTAGATTCTTGTTTTATATTAACAGGTTCTGGAACAGGAGGTGCTTCAAATTCGAATTGAGGTTCTGGTTCGATTGCATGGGTTGGTTTATAAATAGGGGTAGAACTTGGTTCTGGAACAGGAGGGGCTGCATAATCAAATTCAGTTTTTATTTTCTCTTCAGTTGTTGGATGTGCCCCAATAGCCGTAGTTGGAATTTGACCTGGACTAAATACAATTCCTCTAGAAATTAGTTGATCTGGTACTCCTGAGCCAATCATTAAACATGCAAGAATATAAAAACAATCTCCAACTCCTTCACCTGTTTTTGCTGAAGTTTCCATATAATACAAATTAAAACTCCTGGTAAAACTATTTATTTCTTCTAAAGAAATAGTTCTTTGATCAACTAAATCACTTTTATTTCCAACTAGTAATAAAGGAATTTCAGTTTTTATATTTGCTCTTACTTCTTCGATCCATTGAGGTAGATGGTCAAAACTACTAGCATTTGTAAGATCAAAGATTAATAGAGCACCTAAAGATCCTCTATAATACATTGGTCTAATCGAGCTAAAGCGTTCTTGTCCCCCTGTATCCCATATCTGAAGCTTTGCCCTAATGGGACCTTCAAGAGCATCAATATTGATGGTTTTTACATGAAAATCTACACCAATAGTCATTTTGTAATCTTCTGTAAAAAAACCCTTAGAAAATCTAAGAGTTAGAGCAGTTTTACCAACACCGCCATCTCCAACGACAATCGATTTAAAGAGGTAATCATATTCTTCGGCCATTACACGTTCCCACTTTAAGTTTCAAATATTAATATATCGAGTAATTTTCTAAAATGTTGTAGCTCTTATATTATATAACTATAATTACAAATTTATAATTTTATTTATAATAGTGAAATTCTGTTATTATACTAATAATATATAAGATAGGATCATACTTTATATTTTAGAATTTTGAAAAGAAATATAAAATCTAAATTAATCTTCGCGCTTCTTCACTTAAATCAACATTTTCAACCCATTTGTTGATTTTATCTACTTCTTCTTGAGGTATTTCGTATGAATGTTCTCGATCTGGGTATATCCCTTTTATAACTTCATTTTTATAATTATTCAAAGCATCTCGAATGGATTCACCAATATTTCCAAAATATTTAAGAAATTTAGGTTTGAAATCTGTAAAAATACCTAACATGTCATGAATAACTAATATTTGCCCATCACAATATTCTCCAGCCCCAATACCTATAGTTGGGATATCCAAGGCACTAGTAATTATTTTTGCTATTTGCCAAGGAATACTTTCTAAAACAATTGAGAAAACTCCAGATTGTTCTAAATTTTTTGCGTCAATTATCAATCTCTTTGCTGCTTCTGTGGTTTTACCTTGAACTAAAAAACCACCGAACTTATAAATTGCTTGGGGAGTAAGACCTATATGGCCCATAACTTGGATATCTGCATTGATCATTGCTTTAATAGTAGGACATATTTCTGTTCCTCCTTCGACTTTTACTGCTTCGGCACCACCTTCTTGAATAAAACGTCCAGCGTTTTTGACTGCCTTTTTTTGACTAATTTTATATGATAGAAAAGGCATATCTCCAACAATTAATGCATTTGATACTCCTCGGCTTACAGCTTTGGTATGATGAATCATTTCATCCATAGTTACTGATAGAGTATTCTGATATCCAAGCATTACCATTGAAAGTGAGTCTCCAACAAGAATTAGATCAATATCAGACTGATCGACAATTTTTGCAAAACTATAGTCATACGAGGTAATTGTTACTATTTTTTTTCCTTTTTTCTTCTTTTCTAAAATATCTCTTATAGTTACTTTTTGTAGAGCCATATCTTAAAATAACTAATTAGTTTTGAAAAATTTTATGAAAATTTAATGAATTTTTAATCTTAAATTTTCAATTTACCTCTCCTCAACATGTCTTTATCATTTGATTTAAAGCTAAATTTTTAATTTAATTAGAATGATATCAAATGTGGGAAGTCTAGTTAATTTGATTATTATCAATAAGACTTTTTAATCTTCATATATTAAACCTAATAATTTAAAAAAAAACAGGTTTATAGAACTATGGTAGATCCGAAAGATATTGATTTCTATTCATTAGGTTTCAAATTTATTGAAACAAAGACAATGTTTATGGCTGATCATAAGAATGGGAAATGGAATGAAGGAAAGTTGGTACCGTTTGGAAATTTTGAGATTTCTCCAGCATCTTGTGTATTAAATTATGGACAAGGTATTTTTGAAGGAATGAAAGCCTTAAGAGCTAAAAATGGAGAAATAACATTATTTAGACCTGAAGAAAATGCGAAGAGATTCAATTCGAGTGCTAAAAGAATGTTATTACCAGAATATGACATGGACAAATTTATTAGTGCAATAAAAGGTGTTGTAAAGGAAAATAAAGATTACATTCCACCTTACGATAGTGGGGGTGCTTTATATATCCGACCAATTTTATTTGGATATGGTCCAGTTTTAGGAGTACATTCAGCAGATGAGTTTAAATTAATTATTTTTACAGTTCCTGTTGGCCCTTATTTTCCAGAGGGATTTAAAGGAATCAATTTAGAAATTTCAAAAGAATATATAAGAGCCGCTCCGGGTGGTACTGGCTCAGCTAAAACAATTTGTAATTATGCAGGAACAATGTATCCCGCAAAAGAATCAAAGGAAAGAGGTTTTTCCCAGATTCTTTATTTAGATGCAGTTCATAATGAATATATAGAGGAAGTTGGTGCTGCAAATTTTTTCGCAATAATTAATGGTAAATTAGCAACTCCAAGAAAATCTGGTACAATTTTAGAAGGAATTACAAGAGAAGCAGTATTAGAGATAGCCTCTAAAAAACTTGGGTTAGAGGTTGAGGAGAGAGATATCTCTTATAAAGAATTATATGAGGAATCCTGCACAGAAGTATTTTGTAGTGGTACTGCTGCGGTGATTACACCAATAGCATCCGTTTCATTAAAAGGCAAAGAACATATTTTTAATAACCGAGAACCTGGTGAAATAGCAATAAAAATATATGAATTGTTGACAGGGATTCAAAGATTAGATATTGAAGATGATTTTGGCTGGATTTCTAAGGTTTAATTTTTTTTCTTTTTAATTTGAAAGACTCTTTAATAGAGAATTGAAAGCTTCTTTCACATTATATCCTGTTTTTGATGATATTTTTAAATAGTCTATGATGTTATGATATTTATTCCTTATATCTGAAATATACTGATCAAAAACCGTACATTCATTATAATTAATCATATCAAATTTTGTACCTAATAAAAATATTGAAATTTTTCCATATTCATTGAGTTTTCTTATCCATTGTTCTGCAGTCCCGAGAGTGTTGAAGCGAGATAGATCAAATAAAATAAATGCTGCTATTGACCCACCAACAAAATCAGTTAAAATTTGTTTAAATTGATCTTGACCTGCAAAATCCCATATTACAAAATTATACTCATGCTCATTTACTATAAGGGTTTTGGAAAAAAAATCAACTCCCTTGGTTAATTCACAATTACCATTGAAACTATCATGAATTAAACGATTAAGAAATGAGGTTTTCCCAACTCCACCATCTCCAGAAACTATAAGCTTTACTGTTTTTTTCATAACAATAATATCTATTTTAACCAAATATAAAAAAGTACAATAAAAACTGATTTCCGTAATAATTGAACATAAAAAAATTTTACCCTAATTTTTTTTTTTTTATTTATATATATAAAACAAATAGAAAAATTTATTAAAGATCAAGTAAAAATTTCTGTGAAATTTGACTGATTCATTTTATTCTAAGAAGTTGAGAACTCCCTGTACATATTAGATTTCCTTTTTCATCCCATACTTTTGCTTTGCAGAAAAAAATATTTTTTCCATTTTAATACATTTAGCAATTGCTTTTAAGCGTCCATTTGAAATATTCTTTAAAAATTCAACCTGCAAATCTATTGTAGTAACAATTCCATCAGGTAGAATCAAGGAAAACGCAGCACATGCACAAGTTGAATCTATAAGTGAAGCTAAAACACCACCATGAATCATTCCAAATTGAGTTAATTCCTTTCTCACTTCTATTTCGAAATTAGCTCTTCCATTAGAGATCTCATGCAATTCAAAACCTAAAGTTGAATAATATGGTATTCTGTCATAAAATACTTTTATTATATCGTTCATAGTATTAATTTAGGCTCTTCGAAATTTAATTATATGTATAAAAAAAAATTTTTTAAAATTATAAAGCAAAAAAATATAACAAAAGAAATATCTTTACATTTTGATGCTTAAATATACAATTAATCAATTTCTCGATATTAGATTAGAAAATGGTAGGACAAACATTTACGTTAATAATAAATTATTTAGGCATTGTAAATTCATTTTATTAACTATTCCTATAGAAAAGTTTAAAGATATTGAAGAAATCGATTCAATAGATGAGTTTGTAGAAAAAATCGAGAGAAATTTTGAAAGTGCTAATTATAATAATTGTAAAATTTCTCCAAAAACAATATTTTGGGCTCATTGTTCAAATCTTCAAGTATGGTATGAAAATGATTATAATACAACTTTGATCCATAGTAATCTAGCATTTCCATTACTGAAGGAGTTAACAATTGCAGGAGATAAGCTTGCCAATTTAGTATTTAAAGAAGAGGTGGCGAAAAGATTTGAAGGAGGTGATATTAAAGTTAAACAGTTTTTATTATATAGTGGGTATTTAGAATATTTAAACAAAGAGGAACTAAATATCTTATTATTAATCACCAAATTGAACCTAGTTAATAAAGTTATTTATCAACTCAAGAAATTCTTGAAAAAACCTCTCGTAAACTTTAGAAACATAAAAGAATTAACAGATTTTTTACTTTTTATAGATTTAAAATATGATCAATACTATATTTTTTCTATACTTGATAATTTGAATAAAAAAATGGGAATTCAATATGCTCGTATTTTAATTCTCCATCTAAATTATAAAGAGTTTAATGATTATAAAATTGCTTATGGGAAATTTAACGCGTATTTTGAAGAAGTAATGACGTTTTTACATGAAAATTACCCTGAAATTAATGAATTTCTAAAAGTTAGTGATTCTGGTTTTATTAATAGTTCATTTTCTTTAGATGATAAACGATCTTATGGATCTGTTTCTTATCTTTGAAAATTTTAAGCTAGTCGATACATTTGCTACTCAATGATTCTAAGATTTCTCAAGATAATAATAACTATAAGCTTTTTTAAATCCAAGCTTCTTGTATAAGCTCATTGCTTCCTTATTCTCAATTTCTACCTGCAACCATATGGTTTTTGCTCCGTTCTGTAAAGCCCAATTATTTACAATAGTAAAAAGCATTGATGTTGCAATTTTTTGTTGTCGAGCATCTGGATCTACTAATACATCAGCTATATATAAAAATCCATGGGGATCTATTATTCCCATAAGAGTTCCCACTACTTTCTTTTCATATTCAGCTATTATGAAACATTTTTTTGGAATTTTAATTCGGTCAGATAATGCATCCAAAACTTTTTGGGCATTTTGATTTCTTTTTGAATATTTAGTTAGAAAAGTGGAGAATTCGACAACTCTTTCTGATTTTAAATTATATGAGAATTTATCATTAATTGACTCATTTTTTAATTCTTGAATAGAAGTTATCATTGTATGAGTGATGTTTCCTGACTGTTGATATCCTTGTTCAATAAGCTTTAGATCTAAACCGCGTGGTTCGAAATATTCTGGAATTGTAAAGATTGTTGGTAAATTATAAGTCTTATAAGCGTTTTCAACTATCTCAATATCTCGGTCCAAGTTAATTAAGTCTCCAGTATAATTTATAGGTAGGACAGAATTTGCTCGAGATGTTACTCCCTCTGTAAATCGTAATATCCACCCATTTAAGAAATAGTAATATTTAGCAGGCCATGAATTCATAAGAATTTCTTGTAATTTCTTGAAATAATTTAATTCAATCAGACTTTTATCACTCTTTATTTTTTATTCGATTATTCTTAAACCACTCTATAGCAAAATTGATTATTTCTCTTTGTGAAAATAATCTAGCTTCTGCTAATCCAACTTTATTTGGTGTGTATTTGATTTTTAATTCAAAATCTTTTCCTAATTGCTTGAAATCATCCATATTCAGATCTAATTCTTTCCATTTAACCCACTTTCTTTTATTATCTATTAGTATTGCTGAACCATTTAATTTATAATTCTTTCCTGGAAAGTTACTTCGATATTCAGCAAGATGGAGAGAACTATTATTTTCATGAGTTACTCCTACTAATAGAATTTTTCCATTTAACTTATATATTCGAGCTAATGGAGAATCTTCTCCTAAATCTGCTTCTAATTCATGATTTTTAGTTATATATTCAGCATATTTACCCCACGCTGCAAATGAGGATACAGGATGATTACTACGAATTACATTGGGCCAATTTCTGAAAGTGTCAACAATTATCCCCATTCCTCGTGTAGGTGTATTTTTTGGATGATAAGGTGGCATTTCATTACGAATAATGTCCCACCATTTTTCTGGTACAGGAGGATTTACCCAACCAGATGGATCTGTATTATCACCTGAAAATGTAGGCATTATCAATGTTCCTTCTGTCGTTAGGATTTCCATTAGTGCTTCTATAACGGAAACAGGACCTCCTACTGTCCACCCAATAGCACTCAAAGAACTATGCATTAGTATTATCTGTCCTGATCTTATGCCAAGCGCTTTGAAATCTAGTTTTAATGAATTTATTGTATTGGGATAATGGGTAGATTTAATTACATCCGCTTCTGTTTTTTTTTGATTGTTAGTTTCCATTGTAGTAAGAAGTATAAGAAAATAAAAAAATTTTTGTAAGAGGAATTTCGAATTTTTCGACAAAAATACTAAATTTTTAGTCTGTTTTTCTTTAAAAATATCCAATTATTGTAAGATATATGGTTGATAATCATAGTTATAGTTTTTTTGGTCAAAAAGTAGGTTTAATTATTCAAAGTGCTACTAAAAATGATCCTTTTATGTTTTTTAGACTGATTAAAAGCAAAAATAATGGATCTTGGGAAAAACCTAGTAGTGGAGAAGGCAAAATAATTAAATTTTCATTAGAAGAATTGGTTTGGATTATTCGTGTGCTCACAAAAGAAGTAGATTCGTGGTCAAGTTATCATACTTTCAAGGATACTAAAACGCAAATATCTTTTAAATGGGAAAATACAGAAAAAACAAAACTATGGATACACATTGGTTCTTATTCAAAGGTGCTAGAGTATTCTCAATTTAAAATATTAGAAATGTTATTAAAGCATATTCTTAAAGAAAAAATAGAATTTGCCACTGTTCTTAATATTTCAAACAAGAACAGTGTTAATAAATTAAACGAGATCATTGTAAAGGAGGAAATTATTGTAGATACTGATGATAGTGGTATTATAAATAATCATGATAAAGATTATCAT
Source organism: Promethearchaeota archaeon (assembly GCA_048937405.1). GTDB lineage: Archaea > Asgardarchaeota > Lokiarchaeia > Sigyniarchaeales > SOKP01 > Loki-b32. Next base: position 13,642 of record JBHLNF010000007.1, on the reverse strand, counting down.
GATGGAAAATTAGGTGAGATAAAAGATGTAACTGGTGCGATTGTAGGAGAAACCGATAAAGCTTTACTTATTCAGTTTGAAAATGAAGCAGAAGTTTGGATACCAAAATCCACAATTCATTCTGGATTTGATAATGTGAAGAACCTTGTTCAAAAGTTCTCAATTGATGGTTGGATTTTAAAGAAAAATAAAATTGTTTCTTAACTCTTGATGATAATGACTAAATCTGGAGAATTAAATAAAGAAAAGTGTAAAATCATAATTTACCATGGACATATTCATATATTAGCAAAAAGAGAAAATTTAGAAGATCGAATTAGTCTGCATAATAAAAAATTCTCTAATTCTAACTTATTTCTCAATAAAAAAGAACTGAAGTAATAAACACTTTTAGTTTAAAAAGAATTTTTTCTTGGACATTCTAGTTTATTTCAATGTAATGAATTTTAATTCTTGTGATGAGTATTTTTAATTTTTATTTTAGGAATAAGGAATAACAATACTTCTGATGTTTATCAATACAGTAATTACAGTATGTCTCTCCGCAGAGTGCACAAACTATCTCTTGATTATTGGAGATATTCAAGTCGATTTCACATCGATTACAATGCCGGTATCTTTCAGAAAAAGATTTTTTACTTTTTTGAAATTTTTTATCTCTTAGTCTTACTAAAAAACTTAGCATCTTTTTGAAACGTGTTATATAATTACTTTATTTTTTAGTAAAACCTTAAAAACTTCGAAAAAAAAACGGTTGAAATTATTTATTCAAGAATTTTTTCTCTAAGAATATCTTATTTTAAAAAAAAAAGAATTTATAATATATTTTTTACTGCTCTTGTTAATTCTGCCTTTTTATTCATTATTGCCATGTAAGTAGCTGTCGTATTTTTTGGAGGGATAGTTTCTTTATCCTTTTTAAGAAGTTTAATGGCTTCAGATGTGCATGTTGGAATACAAACTCCACACCCTATACATCTGGCTTTATTTACATTCGCGATGTTATTTTCCATATGTATTGCATCCATATTGCACCTCTCTTTACATGATTCACATCCTATACAGAGATTTTCATCAACAGAAGCATAAAAATTAGTAGCAAAAAATTGTGCCGGTTCTAATAATCTTTTTTGGTTAGTAAGTATCCCACAACAACAACCGCAACAAGTACAGATGGCCAATGGTCTTTGAGAATTCCCTGGTTGTAATACTAAGCCATCTTCTTCGGCTTTTTTTAGGATTTTTAATGCTTCTTCTTTTGAAATTTCTCTGCCTAATCCTTTATTTATATATGTTTTTGCTGCGGTTCGAAAAGAAAAGCAAGATTCTCTGAGATCTGTCTTTTTACATGGATCTTCAATAAGATCTTTTCCTTTTCTACAAATGCATTCTTGAACTGCGATTGGTTCCCCTATATTTTCAATTAATGCTCTTATTTGGTCATAGGTCGAAATTTCTTGCTCAAATGTTATACTTTCTTCTATAGGTATTGTCCTAAATTGAGGTATTTTTGTCCTATTATACTCATCTAAAAATGCTTCTTCGAAGTATTGTAATGCATCATTGTAAAAATCTGCTGTGAGACGGTCTGCTTGGTATTCATAGAACCCAATTACTAACGGAGCATTTGAATAATACTTTACAAGCTTATCTTGTTCTTCAACTGAACCACAATATATAATCCCTTTTTCATCCATCTCATCTAATTTATTTTCCAATTGGGCAATCGTAAGACCACTCCTTTTAACCTTTCTATATATTTTCGTTAAGGGTAAAGGTTGAAATCCTAATTTCATTGCTAGTTCTGCTTGTTCTGGAGTAAAAAGATTTTTTAAAATTCGTAATTCTACACCAGATTCTGTTGCAGGAAAGCCAATTGGTAATTTGTCAAGATGTTCTTGTAATTTTCGGTAAATATTGTCATCATTAATATTCATAGTCACAAAAATTTTCAAATATTTATGAAATTAATGGTTAGTTGTGAGAAATCCTGAATACTCCTTCACTGAATATACCTTCAGTGAATAAAGCTTCACCAAATAATCTGAAAAGATTTCAAAAATAATACATTTACAAATCAGAATTCAATAAATCCAATTTCTACAATATTTTTTCTTAATTTTTTTTTATAAAAAGAAACTTTAATTAGGGCGTTTCAATTTAATATCCGAAATATGATGAATAACAAAACTAATGTAGCGGTTATTTATACAAAAGATCGCGTTTATGGTGTGAATAAGTCTTTAGAATTATTAGGAATTAATCCAATTAATGGCAAAAATGTAATTTTGAAGCCAAATTTCAATACTGCCGATCCTCCTCCTGCTTCTAGCTCAATGGAAACAATAAAGGAACTCATTATTAAGTTAAAAGAGATGGGGGCAAAATCTATAACAATTGCAGAAAGGAGTGGTCCAGTTAATACAGCTGAAACATTTAAGAAAAAAGGTATATATGAATTAGCTAAACAGTTAGAAGTTGGAGTAATTGATTTAACTGAATTATCTAAAGAAAATTTTGTTTTAAAAAATCCTAAAGAAAGTCATTGGAAAGAAGGATTTCTTTTTCCTAAAATTTATGATGAAGCTGAATGCATAGTCGAAACATGTTGTTTGAAGACTCATATGTATGGCGGACACTTTACTTTATCACTTAAAAATGCAGTTGCATTAGTACCTCTAAAATATATGGGTGAATTGCACTCTTCTAAATATCAAAGGAAAATGATTGCGGAAATAAATTCTGTATACAAGGCTGATTTAATTGTTATGGATGGTCTTACTGTTTTCGTAGATCGTGGACCGATGGAGGGTACTCAAAAAGAAGCAAATGTCTTTATTGCTGGAACTGACAAAGTGGCTATTGATGCAGTTGGAGTTGCTATTTTACGAATTCTTGGAACATCCCTAGAAGTATCTAATGGTCCAATTTTCGAACAAGAACAAATTAAAAGAGCTGTAGAATTAAGACTGGGGATAACTTCACCTGAGGAAATTAAATTTATAACCGATTCTGAGGAATCGGAAAAACTTGTGGTGCAAATCAAAGAAAAGCTACATGAATAGAAGTTTTTTAAAGGAAGAAATAATAACAAAAATTTCATATATTTTATTATAGTTTCTCATTCTCCTGATAACGCTGTTTGTGCTTTCTCTAAGTCATCAACTCCGAGAACTAATCTATTATTCTCAGCAAAATAGATGAGATCAATATTAACACCAGCATTACCTATCTTACGTGCAACTTTCCCCCCTGTGCCAGGCTTTCCCACAATATGACCTATATCCAAAACAAGTACTTCACGCACAGCTCGTACTTCAAATCCTGCATTCTCAAGTATCCAGCGTGTTGTTACTTCATCCTCTACCAATATATGAACTAAAGCCTCATTTTTTAAAGGAAACCCACATAAGCCTTCCATATTAATACCATTTTTACCTAATGTCTCCCCCATATCTGCTAGGGTACCGGGTTTGTTTTTTAAAACAACTGTTAAATCTTTCAATATTTGAATCCTCCAATTATTAATTATTTTACTTATTAAAATAAAGGTTAGTTTGGTATAACGAGAGTTCTATGCAATGAATAATTATGTCGTTTCCATATTTAAGCTTTCTTTTAAAAATTATATTTCAATATGAAAGAATATAATAATGAGAGGCAAAAAATTTTAAGAATACAGTTTCTTTACCTGTTTTTTCAAGGTGTCAATATTTTCAAAGTAAAATAAGCTTTCTTCTTCCTTAAAAAAAGGTGTTAACAACCCTCCTCTTTTAAGCACCTCTGTAATTTCCGCATCTCTTAATACGAAGACTTTTGTCTTTTCAGAAAATTCCCTAAATGACAGGATAATTCCCATTTCGATCATATGACCGCCTTTATCGTGTTCTATAATCATTAATATTTCATTCGAAAATTTAGCAATAAGATCAAATTTTAAAATTAAATTCTCTATGTGAGTTCGCCTGAATTCTTTTTCAAAAAATCCTAGGTTATTCTCAATATTGTTTACAATTTTTTGTACCTCTTGAAGAGTAGCAAAAGTTTCTTCATCATATGAACCACAAATAAAGATTTTGTTTTTTGTCAGATCATATACTGAAAAAATATTGGTAAATTCTTCCAGAAAGTCTTCCCATGCATGTTCATGTATAACTTCCATCCTCCACTCCCTAAAAATATAAAGTAATTTAGAAATTCATTTATGTAATAAATTATTATATATTAATAATGATTGCCTCAATTAATCTTGAGTTAAATTTAAATATTTGATTATGCATATTTAACATGGAACTAGATGAAAAATTAAATTTAAATTATGAGAGTGAAAAAGATTTGGAAACACCTAAAAAAATGGAAAATATGAGGAAAGAATTGGAGATTATTTCAGAAAAAACACGGTATAAAATTTTGCTAACCTTATTAGCTAGTGATGATTCTCTCTCATTCAGCCAGTTAAGGGAACTTTTACCTTCAATTCCAGAAAATAACTTGAATTATCATCTCAAAATCCTTAAAGAAAAAAATTTTATTAAAAATGAGAAAAGAATAGGTTATAAACGTTCTGAACCTCGTTCTTTTTATTCTCTGAGTAATAAATCCATAGATCTTCTTGAAAACTTAGGATTAACTGCCATAAAGGAAGAATTTCGAGCTTTATTTAAACAAATGACATAACTTTTTTTAGAAATCATTTAATAGATTTCGGCTAGACACACTTTTTGAATTTGCGAATACTTCTTGGATGGTTTTAAACTTTTTAAGTCGCTTTAAAGTGAAATATTGAGGGAAAATTAGTTTAATTTCTTTTTTTTTAAATTTACTTAACAATTCTCTTGGTGATCCCCATATACCCTCTGATAATTCATCATAAAATAAATTTATACTTTGATTTTGAGGGAATTTACATATAAAAAATTGAGTATCAAACCGAATAGGTGATAAAGCAGGAGTGATAAACCGTCCGAAATATTTTAGATTATTTGCAGTATAATAAAGATTTTCATTAGTCAAAACATCCGTCATAGTAATTTTTTTTGTCTGAAGTTTTCCCTGATATTTCATTAATTTAGTGTTAATTTTTTCAATGTTCCCAATTAAATTTCCCTTTTTATTACCTGCGATTAAAATTCCCGTCTCTTCAAATAACTCTCGGATTGCTATTATCCACAGAATTGATGGATCTTTATGCACATCTTTTAAATTACTGAGGACATTATCATCAAGTCCGATTAGTCTTTTTTTTGATTCTTTAGATAAGTCTTGTTTATCTATCGCACCACCAGGAAATACATGATGTTCACTCATAAATCTTGCATTTTTATGCCTTTTTACCATGAACACATTAAATTTACAATCAGCATTAGATTCTAATTCGGGCACTTTCTCACATAACAAAATTACAGTGGCAGCTAGTTTAGGGTCAATGGGCATAAAGAATCATATGTCTCTCTTATAGAAATCTATAATATTGTATCACATATGAATCTTAAATTTTTAAACAATAAGGATAAATAGACAAACAAAATAAGAAAAAGATAATTAAATCTATACTCACAAACATACTACACCTCGTTTTGTCCGTCTCATTTCGTTTTTATTCTTATCATTGCTCCCAAACAAAAATAAACAAAAAAAACTACAGCCAATTTAACTAAAATTATATAATCTTAAAAAAATCCTTTATTTAATATACCTAGACGAATTTATCAAAATATTGAATTCATAATTGCGATGACAATATATCTCAAAATTGTATAATCTTATAGTTCTATTATTCTTTATATTTAAATATAACATTGAGTTGAAATAAGTTATGAAATATACTTCTATCTTTGATGTAATTGGTCATATAATGGTTGGACCAAGTTCAAGCCATACTGCAGGAGCGTGTCAAATTGCGTATGTTGCACGGTTATTATTTGGAAAAAAGCCTAAAACTGTAAAAATAGGACTTCATGGTTCATTTGCAGAGACATATAAAGGTCATGGTACAGATATCGCAATTTTAGCTGGACTACTTGGATTTACACCCGAAGATGATATGATCAAAAATGCATTTGAAATTGCTGAAAAAGAGGGGCTTGATTATTCATTTGAACTTGTGGATTTAGGTGTGGATTACCATCCAAATTCAGTTCGCATAGATATGATTGATGGATCCGAAAAAATGAATGTTATCGGTACTTCAATTGGAGGAGGTAATATAATAATCAAAGAAATTGATGGCTTAGAAGCAGGATTTGGTGGGGAACCGAATACGCTAGTAATATTAAATCATGACAAGATTGGGGCACTTGCAAATATTGCAAATACACTTCAAAAATTTAAATTAAATATAGGATCGATGAAAATCTCCAGAAATTTGAAAAAAAAGATAGCTTTAACATGGCTTGAAGCAGATACAGTGATACCAGAAGATTTAATTGATGCATTAAAAAAATATCCAGAAATAATTTGGGTGAGGGTAATCAATGTTTGAATCAATTTCTAATCTCCTCAATGAATCTAAAACAAAAGGGATTCCATTACATGATTTAATAATAAACGATGAAATGGAATTTCACAATATTCCTAAGCAGATTATAATTGAAAAACTTAATAAATCTTTAAGTATAATGAAACAGTCACTTGAAAAAGCACTTGAAAGTGATATTGAATTGCCTATCAAAGAAGCAAGCCATCAGGCAAAAAGAATGCTTTCACCAGGAATTTTCTATGGAAATAATTTAAAAGAAGCCGTAGGCTGGGCAATGGCTATCGGTGAATATAATAGTGGTATGGGATTAATTGTTGCTTGTCCCACAGCAGGTTCTTCTGGAACTCTACCTGCTGTTCTTTTTAAAGCTAAAGAAATCCTTAATAAATCGGATGATGATATTTTAAATGCGTTAGTCGTTGCTGCAGCAATAGGTGCAATTATTGGAAATAAGGCAATGCTTTCAGGAAGTGAAGGAGGTTGTCAAGCTGAAATTGGAGTTGCTTCTGCAATGGCGGCAGCGGCGATAACTTATATGGCTGGGGGAACCCATCTTCAGATAGACAATGCGATTGCATTAACATTAAAAAACCTATTAGGTCTTGTTTGTGATCCTGTTGCTGGATTAGTAATCTCACCATGCATTAAAAGGAATGCTATAGGGGTGGTTAACGCATTTTTAGCTGCTGAAATGGCATTATCAGGAGTTACCTCTATTATCCCCGCAGATGAAGTTGTGGATGCTATGATGAAAGTTGGTCGTAAATTACCATATGAATTGAAAGAGACGGGAAAAGGCGGAATAGCAGCAACTAAAACGGGGAAAAGAATAAAAAATAACCTTTTTTCTGATATGTTATAATAGTATAAAGCCAATAGAAAAAAAAAACAACGAGCGAGAATCTAAATATTGAATAATTAGTTTATCATGTACTTTTTTATTCTCCCTATTTTTTTTGATTGGAATTGTCCACTAAATTTTTATTAAAATCAGACTGTGAATTTGCCCTTTCATTAAAAAATTAATATTAAAATAAAATCTTAGCTCAAGAACATACAAAATCCAATTGTTCTCATTTCAAGATGTCTAATCTTTGCCAATCTGGATATCTTATATTAATCCTTATAAATAAATCTAACAATAAACCTAATTAAAATGTTGCATGAATGTACTGATTAATAGCTTTGATATAATAAATATTTAAACTTGAGTTTAATTTCACCACAACATCAATTTCGAACCCAGGTCCCCATTTCGGACCATCTCGAAAAACCATCTCATATATAGATCCATCTATGCTAACTTCATCCGTAGCTAATGTCGATTTTATTTTTGATCCATCAATTATCCACAAACGCTCAATCTTAGTTGTTAAGGGAAAATCTTCTACATTATTAGCATATACTCTTATACCCGCAATTAAAGGTTTCCCACCAGGAGGAGAAATTGGCATAAAATCACGATAAATGTATGTCCATAAAGTATATATAATATTTCCTTCATGAATCTCTTCTTGCGCAGTATATATACCTGGTTCAACATAATAATCCCATTTAGGATTTGAATTAGAATCTTTAAGATTCACCATCACAATTATAGCAACTGGAATTGTTATAAATGCTATGACACATATGATTAAAATAATAAAACCTAACTGTCTCTTTGAAAGCATAAACAATTGATTTTTTGAATTTATATCTAAAAAAAAGGTTTTTTGTATTTTTAAATATTATCTCTAGAAACAAATTCTCTTTAGAATATTGAAAAAAATAAAATCTTAGCTCAAGAACATACTCCATCCCTTCTCATATCAAATTATCTAATCTTTATCGCTCCGCATACACTTATTACCCTTATACTCTAAGCCTGAACCTTATGGTTCCTCTTTCAGCACCATACACTCGTGCTATTGAGATTGACGGGCTAAGTAGGTCGCCCGGAAGCTCCCTACGTACACCTCAACCTCAATATACCTGTTTATCTCTTGGAAATAATTAAATATGAAAAACTAATCCTAAAGAAAAAAATAGATTATAAAAAGATTCAATATCATAAATTTTAAATAATTCTGAAAATTAAGAAATAAAAGAAATCTTTTAACGAAAATTCAATGTAAAAATGATGAAATATAATGAAAAATAGAAATATAATATGTGTAGTATTTATTTTTTCTTTCTTATCTGGCTTATTATTTACACCATTTAAACATTCTTTAATGAAAGATACAAAGGTAGTAGAAGATAATTTTGAGGGATTAAATACTGCTGCTCATGTTTTTGACTGGGAATCCAACACACCTGGTCTAAGTGGTGATGATGACTCGAAGAGATTAATAGCTCTCAGTAAAACCAACGTAAAAATTTGGAATTTTATAGACAATTCTCCAAGTTCTTCGACTAGGTATTGTGATTTTGAGCCAGATTACATGATTTATATTACTTCCAATTCTGCTGGAGGAGGTTGGGATACTTGGACCCTGGATAGTTTCAGCTGGAGTTATAATGGAGGAACTGAATATACAGAATCTTTTGATGAGCATGCGAATGATGATTTTGATTTTGGAGAACCAGGAATAAATAATGACCATGGAATTTGTGTTATCAATTTAAATGATCACTCATCGGGAGGAGCAAATGCTTATAGCGAAGATTTATGTAGATTGGTCGTAAAAACCCATAGAGAATATGTGGATTATGGCCCAGTTGAATATAATGATATAAATTCTTTTATTGCATCTTCTCTTGATCAATATTGGGAATATGGATCAGGAAGTTTATATCAAGCGTTTAGATCTATTTTCTATGATCGACCTCTTTCAAGTATGAGTAAATTAGGAGGATCCCTAGGCTCTTCAGGATGGTATACTGATACTGCTAATTTGAGATATAAAATCACAGCAAATGACTTTGCTACAGATGATGCTTATGGGTATAGTCCGTATGCGGGTGTTGCAACCATCTATTATAAAGAAGGCTCTGGATCATGGGACAGCCACTCTTGCGGTGATCCTCCGTTTGAAATGGAACAATATTTCAGCACAGAAGGGGTTACAGATATTACATACTACTGTAGAGACAGACAAGGATATGATGAACAATACACAAATACAGATTCTTTTAAAATCGACACTCAAAATCCAAATAGTGTTATAGATAGTATTACTGGTACTCATGGTAATGGAACATGGTATATTGATGATGTAACAATCGAATTATCTGCTACTGATAGTACATCAGGTGTTAACGAAATTGTATATCGTAAAGTGGAAGACGGTATCCATCAATCATGGGTCCACGATCCTGGGCTTCAAGCCACAGTAACAATAAATTATGAAGGTACGACGTACCTAGAATATTACGCAGTTGATAATGCAGGGAATAGTGAAACCACAAATACATCACCTGGAATAGTTATTGATAAGTCGCATGTTCAATTAAAGTGGGGAACTCCCTCGAATAATACTCAGATTATATTTCCTGCGAGTTCTCATATCTATTTTAATTTCAGTTATGTATATGGAGATATTAATAGGGTAGATCTTTATGTTAACAATGGAACTGAAATTACTCCATGTGGGAATGTTTGGGATCTATCTGGTGAATATCAATATGAAATAATCAATTACGATAATAGGTTTGATGGATACATTACAGCTTATTTAGTAGGTTATTGGAATGATGTTCAACTTGCGAATGTATCTCGAAATTTCTTTTTCAGTAAAATCACTAGTAATGTTGATTATATATTAGACTCAAACACCACTATAATCGGAAACCATCTGCATATGATACTATACGACCCTAGCGGAGATGATAGCACTTCCAAATTCTCTTCTGGTTCAACGATGTCGATGGGTATTGGTTGTTCTGTGACCAATGGTATCTCTGGTCAACTAGAAGTTGGAGTAGATTTTGGCTTGTGTGGTATAGGATTTGGTGCTTCTGCATCTCTGGAAAAAAAACAAACTACGATGGTGGGATATGATTTCAGGTATGAAATAAGTACTCTTAGCTCATTATCCTCCAGTACGTCATCCAATGACCCAGATTATATAGGCCCAGGTTATGGTGATATCTTTTGGGGGGAAGCTTGGTGGTTTAGATGGGAACTACGAAATTACGTTAGGACTTATTACAATGGTACAGTACATAATAATACAATGCTTTTCTATGGAATAAATCGAACAGGTGAAGCATTTTATCCTGCTAGTGCTCCTAATTTACCTGATGAATGGGCGAATCAAAGTGTTTTATATAACAATTATCAGGACGTAAGCTTCTTCCGAACCGTGCTGGTGAAAGGCAGCCCTGAGATTATGGAAGGGGAGCAAATTTCAACTTTAGAAGCTAGAACCAAAAAAATTATGATAGAAGTTTCAAAATCAGCTCAAGCCTCAATAGGTTATTCTTTCTTTAGTATGGGGGGAAAAATTGAGATTACTATGCAAGAACAGAACTATGAAGAAGAATCAGTAGGTCAATGGATCGCCACTGATTATAATATCCATGATAATGAAGGAAGTGATCAATTATCAATGGATATCGGTAGAGATCCAGTATTTGGCACCTATGTATTTCGAACCCATTATGACACTACAGAAACTTCAAATCCTTTAGAGCATGGCACCATTGACTATGTACCACCAGAGATACCTTTGGAGTCGCTTAATGTTAATTATGATACTAATGGGGATGGGCTTGAGAAAACCGAAGATGATGAGGTGGACATATCCATTGATATTATCGATGAGGGAATGATTATGGATGCATTTATCAATTTTTCTACTAATGCAGGAAATAACTGGGATACTCGTCCTTTAATAGAGCAAGTGGGGAATCCGGGAACCTGGCAGGGAACTATTCCTGTCCAAGAACATGGTACAACTGTGCTCTGGTCTCTTTATGCTTTTGATGAGAATCACTTCACCATCCGAAGAGATGAAAATGATAATTTCTTTTCATATACCGTAATAAATAGGGATCCCGAGATTACAATTACAAGTCCGAATGGTGGAGAAGTAATTAGTGGTCCATTTCTATTAACATGGAATGCTAATGATTCTGATGATGATGTGTTAAGCTATGATCTGTTTTATAATGTAGAAAATACTGGATGGCATCTTATAGTAGCGGGAGTCACCAACACTCAGTACGACTGGGATTTGAGCGGTATAAGTGATTCTAATTCAGTATATATTCAGGTTATAGCCCATGATGGATTTGGAGGAGAGAGTTCCGACACAAATGATTATGCATTCTCAGTATATACTACTTTACCATGGGGATCGATTGAAATAAACAACGGAGATGTTTATACAACCTCTACTTTGGTGGCGTTAGATATTACTTGCTCAACAGCAACGGAAATGTGCTTTAGTAATGATAACCAAACTTGGTCCCTTTGGGAAACTTATACATCACTAAAAGATTATGTTCTTATAGACATTGATGGAGTAAAAACAGTATATATAAAGTTTAAAGATCAAAATGATCTCATCTCTTTCGTATTCTATGATGATATAATTCTCGATACAGAATTACCAACTGGCTCACTCAGCATAAATGATGATGATTCATATACAACCAACATCGGTGTATCTCTAACTATAGAGGGTATTGATGTTAATGGTATAAGCCAAATGAGGTTCAGTTATGATAAAATGCTATGGACTGATTGGGAAACATATGCAACAACAAAATCTTTTAATCTATATAATAATGATGGAGAGCAAACAGTTTATGTTCAGTTTAAAGATGGAGTTGGAAGAACATCGAGTGTTTCAATTAACGATTCAATTATTTTAGACAGAATTCCTCCTACGGGTACAATTCTCATTAATAACGGCGAAGTTTCAACCACTTCTACTCAAGTTATGTTAAATCTTACCGCATCAGATGCAAATGATGTGATAGAAATGAAATTTAGTACTGATGGTGTCGAATGGACAGAATGGGAGCCTTTTAGCAATACAAAATTGTTTACTTTCTCCTCTGAACTTGGGGAAAAGATGATCTTCGTTAAATATAAAGATTCTGCAGGTTTAGAGTCAGAAATTACAATATTTGATACTATATTATTAGTATCTCCTAAAACAGATCAACTTGCAGTCCCTGGATATTCTCTAATTATTGTTATTGGCATTGTCTCCATTGGTATTGTTTCATACTTTAGAAAGTATTTGAGAAAAAAGTCTATTAAGTAAACTCACTTAGGAGTGAGTTCTTTTTTTTTTAATAATTTAAAAATTAAAAAAAATGTTTTTCAAATTAATTACTGGTTAATATTTTCAATGACTTTAAACGATTTGGAAAAAATCTTATCGTTGGTTTTTGTAAATTTAATATTTCTAAAGAAAGAAATGAAAGTAAAAAACATTGCATAAGACATTCCTCATTTTAACAAATCAAAAAATAAAAGAAAAAATTCTGCTCAAGAACATACTCCATCCCTTCTCATCTCAAACCAGCCAGACTTTATCGTTCCAGATACACTTCTTTTACCCTTATACTCTAAGCCTGAACCTTATGGTTCCTTTTTCAACACCACACACTCGTGCTATTGAGAGTGGCGGGCTAAATAGGTCGCCCGAAAGCTCCCTACGTACACCCCCACCTCACTAACCCCGTCTTATACGGGTGCACTCGTCTCGCATACTCAGTTCACGTCACCGTGCCCTGATCTCGTTAATCAACGTCCCTCACATTTACATTATGGCTTTTTGTAAAGATGGCTTCTGGTTCTCACAGGTGAACCTTACTATCTCACACCAACATAAATACTCATTACGTTTCTCAACACACGCTATACGAGATTGGCTGACTATTTTCAGGTTTGGCTTCGTGCTTAGATGCTTTCAGCACTTATCCATTAGCGCGTGGCTGCCCGGCAATACCTTGTCAGATAACCGGTACACTAGAGGCGCCGGCAAAATGTTCCTCTCGTACTGATTTTCCCTTACCCTCAGTCAACCTACAAACCCAGTAGATAGAATCCGACCTGACTCACGTCGGTCTAAACCCAGCTCACGTTCCCTTTTAATGGGCGTACAGCCCCACCCTTGGAGGTTCTGCGCTCGGATCGTCTGTCGAATCCGATATGTGCGCCTCCAGGATAGGAAGAGCCGACATCGAGGAAGCAAGCCACGAGGTCGATAGGGACTCTTA
>JBHLNF010000024.1:0-21707 GCA_048937405.1 Promethearchaeota archaeon | reverse complement strand
GTTATATTAACTATTTATCTTATATTATTAACTGTATGGGGTTACTTTCCATTGTATTAAATTAAATAGTAAATATTAATAACTTGAAATTGATAAGCCATTAATTAGGATTTTTGACCAGTATTCTTATAACTATGCTCAATAAATTTAAGTAAAAAATGGTGTTTAAAATTCATAAGTATTAAAATTTTTTTATAATGATAATGTCTAAATCAAATGAAATTGAAAAGAATAACGAAGAATTACCACGTCCTGGATCTGTAATGTTTAACTTTCATTATCAAGATGAAATTTCTAAAAAAAAGACTTTAAAAAGATGGAAAAAACTAAATAAATATTTAGTAATCCCATTGTATAGAGCTAAATTATTGCCTTTATTGGGATTTGGAAGAATTATTCTGATTTTAAAAACAAAAGGATGGAAAACAGGAAAAACAAGAAGAACACCTTTAGAATACAGACGATATGAAGGAACTATCACTATTTTTGCTGCAAGAGGAGAGGATGCAACATGGATAAAAAATTTAAGGTCAAATCCTGACAATGCTTCAGTAATGCACGGATTTCATCATTTTAAGCCGAGATTAGAATTTGTCTCAGAATTGAAACAAAAGATAACAATTATGAAATGGTACGTATCGAAATTTAGTAAAGCTGCGAAAGTTTTATTTGGGTGGGATCCTAATAAAGATAATCTAGAAACTACAAATTTCTCAAAATTATCAAATTTAATAACAATTATCCTACTTCATAAAAACAATAATTAGTTTATTTATTTCAATAAATATTTTTAAACAATTTTTATCCTATAAATAAATGATTTTTTCAAATTAATCAAGAGAAATTGTTGTGGTTAAAATGACTTGGGCTAATATTAATTATCGGATATTCTTAGTCGCTATTATTCTCGGTGTAATATGTGGCATTATAATGATTTTATTTAATTATCTATTACTTTTTTTCGAATTTGGGTTTTCTTATATACCTTATTTTATAGCACCAATTTTAGCAAGTCTTTTAACAAGTCTTTTAGTAAAATATGGAAGATTTGAAAGAATTATGGGGACTGGTTCAGATCAATTTATAAAAGAGGTCACCTTATCAGATTTGGAATATAAGAAAGTACCAAACTCAATTGCCAAATCCTTCGCAACGTCATGTACATTTGGATCTGGAATGATCTGTGGGAGAGAAGGCCCCGGACTTATAATTGGAGCAAATTTAGGAACTCTTTTCTCAAAAAAAAATAATCCAAACAGAAAAGAATATTCATTTATCGGTGCTAGTGCTTGTACTGCAGCACTATTAAAAGTTCCTATAAGTGGTGCTCTATTTTGTGCTGAACTTCCTTATAATAACCATATATATTATAAATCATTAATTCCATCAATAACATCTTCGACAATCGCTTATCTTGTTTTTTGTGTTGTTTTTGGATTTGATCCTCTAATAAGTACTCAATTATCGACAGCAACGCAAAATAGCATCAACTATATTATTCTTTTTCCAATTTTAGTATTTTTTGGAGTTATTATGGGAGTTTTCGTCTTTTTTTACATGATTATCTTAAGAAATTTTAATATGCAATGTAAAAAAATTTTTGAAAAAAAAATAGGATTATGGATTCTACCTTTATTCGGAGGGATCTGCTATGGAATTTTTCTATTGTTATTAATACCATTTATAACTTTTACATATAGCGAAGAACTTCTTCATCCAGATGTATCATTTTTGAATGTATTAACAAATTTTATCCAAAATATTCACTGGGTTAATTTATTCATCTTTTCAATTTTTATAGTTATTGCGATTATTCTTTCAATTGGAACATTGAACAGTTCTGGAATAATCATGCCCCTTATGATTATTGGGGGTATAATCGGGGGATTATTTGGTCTTATATTTTATCCACAAAATCCTGAATTATTTGTTATGTTAGGAATCTCTGCTACTTTAGGTGCAGCAACTAATAATCCTATTGCGGCTATATTTATAATTGTAGAAATGACTTGGGTACCATTATTATTTATCCCTGCGGGAATTACAACAGTAATAGCTTATATTATTAGTGGGTCAAATTCAATCATTCCAGGACAATTCGACGTCGAAATATAAAGAGAATTTTAATAAAAAATTGTAAAAGAAAAATATGGTATGTAATCTGATTTATTAAATCAATAGAAAGATCATAGTTTATCGGGAATTTTAACGAAATAGGATCCACTTTCCACATTTTTGCGAAGTTTCATTATACTCATACCTACTCCATAACAAAATAGTTTCTTATTTGGAATAACTTTTATAAAAATTACTCCTTCTCCCTTATTAGGCATATTACTTACTTGTTTTAAGTTCATTCTTAATATTTTGGAACCCCCTCTAAATGATTCTTGAGCCACTTTATCACTAAAAGGTACAATTTGCGCAGTACCTTGGAATTGGACGCATGATGCTGGGACGAATCTTAAAACATGATGAGGAAATGGTATAACAAATGAAACAGAACTATTATTTTCTATATTTCTAACCTTCTTATAATTCTTATCTGTTAGAATATATAAGGCAAATTCAGAACTAATAGGTGCTACTCCATATACAACTCCGGTGGAATGAGAATGACCATTTTTATCAATTGTGCTAATTATTCCAAAAGTTTTCTTTTTAATTTCTTTTTCAATAAATTCGAAATTTGGTTTTTTTTTCATTTTTATTCTTTTCTCTGATACATTAACTTTTCTTTAATTGTACATCTTACAGCACTTGTCCTAACACTTGCAAAGCAAGCATTACAGCTATTACATAATGGAGTTGAAAGATCACCATTGTACCATTTATTTGGAAGGTCAGGTTCGCAAATCAAAGGTCTCGAAATAGCTATAAAATCAATGACTTTTTTTTTAAGCAGTTCATCAGCTTTAATTGGATTTCTAACACCACCCATGAGAATTCTCTTGCAACTTCCCATTATTGGATTTATTTTCTCTATATTTGGTAAAAAATAATTCTCATCTTGTTCTAATTTGACAACAACACCAGGATATGTTTTTTCCCTATTTAGTAATGTGTGTGCAGAACCTCCAGTTGCCTCGATAGCGGCATATCCTGTATCAACAATAATTTCTGCTATTTTTTTTCCATCATCTAATGTTAATCCTCCCTCGACATAATCAGCAGTCTGTAATTTTATAAATATTGGAAAATCTTTTCCAACTTCGTCAACAATTCCATTATATATATCAACTAATATCTTGGCTCTATTTTCTATACTCCCACCATATTCATCAGTACGCTTATTAACATAAGGAGATAAGAAGTTACTTAATAACCACCCATGTCCACCATTTAATTGTAATAGATCATAACCTGCCTCATAAGCACGACACCCCGCTCTTATAAAGTTATTAGTTATTTCTTTTATCTCTTCAGATGTTAACTCCTTAGGCATTCTTTTATTTACTTGGTTCAAAATAGCTGATGGTGCCACTGGAGTTCGATTTTGGCGTCCAGCATGGCTTAATTGTGGAGCAATTTTTACATCGGAAGATTCATGAACCGTGTCAACTAGTTTTTCCTGTCCCTTAATATACGAATCATCATATAAACAGGCTTGATTTTTCTCCGCCTTTCCTATTTCATCTATAGATACAATACC
Source organism: Promethearchaeota archaeon (assembly GCA_048937405.1). Taxonomy (GTDB): domain Archaea; phylum Asgardarchaeota; class Lokiarchaeia; order Sigyniarchaeales; family SOKP01; genus Loki-b32. Next base: position 18,055 of record JBHLNF010000024.1, on the reverse strand, counting down.
TGTAATTATTAATCCTGTTCCGCCCTCTGCTAAATCAGTATAATACTTAATCATTCTATCAGTAACATATCCATCCTCTGTAGCAGAATTGGTGAATGTTGCTGAACGAATTATCCTATTCTTTATTTCAACATTCCCAATTTTTTCTGAACTGAATAAGGTTTCTAAACTCATTTAAATCAAATAGTTATATTTTTTAATCTTATTATGTATGTTTTGAGTTAAAATAATACTTTTTGATTTCCAAATTTCTAATATGAGTGATTTAAAATAACTATATAGATTCCTTTTCCCTTCTATTTTTAAAAAAACTTAAATATTAATGCTTTTATAATGGAGTTAAAAATTAGATATAATTACAAACGAAATCTTTTAGTAGGTGAGAATTTATTTCAAATTGGTTTTCTATTATATTTTTTGCGATTGGTATTTTAATTTTTATTTTAATCATAAGATACATTATTATTACTACAAGATGCTCTAAATGGCCTGTTGTTATTGGTGAAGTGATCAAGTCACAAATGAAACCTAAATCCAAAAAATTGGCTGAATTTGCCGAAGCTGTCCACACACCAGCTTCTATCTATCAACCAGATATAACTTATACATATGAAATTGATGGAGAGAAATACTCCAATAATAAAGTGAGACCAGTTGGAAGAAATATGACGAAAGATAAACCCATAGTGCAACGGGTACTAAATTTATATCCAGAAGGTCATAAGGTCTATATTTTCTATAACCCTCAAAATCCTCACGAATCATTATTGGATCCTTGGATACGTTTTTCTCCAGTAGCCATTACTGTTCCAACAGCCTTAATTTTCCTAGGATTAGGATTTGCATTTAGTGGATTTAATTTTCTAATTCAATTAGGAATCTACCTTATCTCATTTGCATTATATACCGCGTCCGTACTCATAATTGGACAAAATTTTAGATATCTTGTAAAAGCATCAAGAAGTAAAAAATGGCCTTATGTAGAAGGAGAAATCAAAAAAGTAATGGTATATCGAAAAAAAGAGGAACAAACCGTTTCTTATAACGTGGATGTAACCTATACTTATGAAGTGGAAGGACAGAAATATACTAATCACCAAATAAAACTCGATTTCACCCATGGAGTTAGAACATTTGTTCCTAAAATCTTTGCTATGATGAAAGTAGAACAGTACCAAGAAGGAAAAAAAATTAATGTTTATTACGATCCTCATAATCCTAATGAATCAATACTAGAGCGTGGTTTAAGCTACTTTACATTTTTCCTAATGTTGATAGTAGGTGTAGGATTATTCCTTTTTGGTTTTTTCGCAATACAATTAATGATTTATAATATTTTATTCGGTTAGATTTGATTTTTACCTAATCTCTTTTTTTTTTTTAAAAAGTCATTTAAAAACTAATATTTATTCTCTTAACATTTCTTAAATATTAATTATCAAAATCTAAGAAGAGTTTATTTTGAATAAGTAAAAAAAAGTTCACTTATGGAGATTTAATTCTCTTTCTATTTTAAATACGAGTTATAATTCATAGTAGTAAAGTAAATTTTTTAGATTAAATAATAATTTTACATTTCAATGACTATATAGAATAAAATTTGAATAGGGTTTTTTGTAAAATTATAGAGAAGGAGATATTTATCTTTCTTTTTAATAATTATTCATTCATTTAATTAGGTAAAAATAATGATTCGAAAATAAAAAAGGGATATTATTATGCAAATAGAAGATGATGTTTATAAAAAACTCCATAAAGAAATTGACGAACGTATGCCCATTAACTTTCCGACACATGAAACTGGTTTAGAGATTGAAATATTGAAACTTCTTTTTACACCAGAGGAAGCTGAGATTGCCATTCATTTAAGTGCTCTTCCAGAATCTTTAGACAAGATTCATAAACGAGTTACAAAGACTGGTATATCAATATCCAAGGAAAGATTGGAAAAATTATTAAATAATCTTGATGAAAAAGGAGCAATTCAGGGAGGAGGCTCCATATATGACAAAAAACATAATAGAAGGCGCTACAGACTAGCTCAATGGGCTATTGGTATTTTTGAATATCAACTAGGGAGGATTACAAAAGAATTTGCCAAACTTGCTAATGACTATACACTTGATGTATTTTATAAAGAATTTCATAATAAAAAGAAACCTAGTCAAATGCGTACGATTCCTGTGGAAAAAAGCCTTTCTCCAGATTACACTGTTAGTACATATGATAATATACGAGAAATAATCACAACTAAAGTCGATAAAATCGCAATAATGAACTGTGTGTGCCGTGAAGAACATGATGTTCTTAATGAACCATGTAAACTTTCGAACACTCGTCGATGTTGTGTCATGTTTAATGATTCCGCAGCAAGACGAATTGAAGATGGAATAGGAAAAGAAGTTACTAAAGAAGAAATGTTTGATATTCTAAAGAAATTTCAAAAAGAAGGTTTTGTCCTGCAACCTGAAAATAGTAAAAATCCTTCTTTTATGTGTGTCTGTTGTGGATGTTGTTGTGGTGTTCTAAAGATGGCTAAACAATATCCTAAACCGGCTGAATATTACTCTTCTAATTTTTTTGCACAATCGAATCCAGAACTCTGCAATGGATGTGAAACATGTATAAAGCGATGTCAAATGGATGCAATCTCACTAGAAAATAACAAAGCAATTGTTAATTTGGATAGGTGTATTGGATGTGGTAATTGTGTCCCAACTTGCGGAATGAAAGCTATGAAACTCTATAAAAAAGGAAAAACTAAAACACCCCCCAAGAATTCTGGGATAATGTATGCGAAAATAATGGTGAAGAAAAGGGGATTTATTGGTACCCTCAAAATGCTGGGGAAAATGATCTCAGGACGTAAAGTATAAAATATTAAATTTAATTTAAAAATACATTTCTTAATCCTTTAACTCCGTGAGGAATATTAATTAATAGAAAAAGGTTTAACTTTTTGCAGGTTCCATTATTTTAAATAACTCACTTGCGAGTTTTTTCAAAATTGGAACATGTCCTTCTGTTAGAAGATGATCACCAACGACGATTGCTGGTGGGGTTAATTCTCCAAACTTTTCTATTGTTTCAGATGAATAAACATCCTCATAGGTTACTTCGATTTTTTCTTTTAATTCTGGTATGGATGCAAACATTCGATCAATAATATTCATTGTTTTGCAGCATTTAGCACAAAAATTTTCTTCTTCACTTTTCAATAAGACATGCATATCTAGTTTAGACGTTATAAACACGCTTTTCAAATTTATTTATCAAAACTTAGTATGTATAATATTTTGATTAATAAAGGATTTTTTATATATATAAATATCTCATATAGGAAAAAATTCAAATTCTTTAATTTTGAAAAAAAAAATAATACTAGTCAAAGACAATATAAAAAAGAAAGAGTGCTGACTTTTTACTACTTTCAATCTCATATTTCTACAAATTTTTGACTTTTAATTCCAGATTTTATTTTAAGAGATAATCCTCTTGAAATTAGTGTAGATTTTTCAAACAATTTTAATACCAGTTCTAAAAATCTAAAGAAGATAGCAAAAAAGAAGAAAGACCAAAAATAAAAATAGTATATGATTTGTATAGGACCCAAAATGAGCTCTATGAAATTAACTAACCAAATCTTTAATCGGTGGAATTAGCCAGAAACCTTATTTATAAAATTTTAAGGTATGCCTTCTACTTCTATTATTTTTTCTTTATTGATTAACATATTATTTAAAGTTAATCGCATTAATGTTTCTAATACGAGCTCGACGTTCTCACCAGTTTTACTGGAACATTCTATAAATCCATTTAATCCCATTGATTTGGCAACTCTCCATCCAACTTCTTTAGGAACTTCTCTAACATCTTCTAAATCCAACTTTGAACCAATTAATAAAAATGGTAAAGATTGATTCGTTTCTTGGACGAGTGATAATAATTTACCAATATGAGAAAAGGAGGAGTAGTTTGTGATATCATACATTAAAATTCCTCCTAAGGCACCATATAAATATTTAGGAAACATATAATGAAATCTTCTTTGTCCCGCAAAATCCCAGATCATTAACTTTAGTTCAGATCCATCAAGCTCATAATCTTTAGTTTGAAAATCAATGCCAATTGTGCTCATACAACCTGGATTGAATTTGTTTGTGATAAACCTTCGTATTAGAGTTGTTTTACCAGTATCAACATCGCCCAAAATGACAGTTTTTAAAATTGCATCATACATAATAATCCTGCCTAACCCCTTCTAAGCTCCTTTTGTGTGTCTTCTTAGACTCTACTAACGCCTTATATATTTTAGTAACTAAATTTTATACAAGAATACTCATAACTTCACCAATATTTAAATATATTGTTAGATTTTAATCAGGATTTCTTTTTTGTCATGGAAATTAGTGGAAAATAGTAAAAATATTAGTATTTTTGACTTATTTCATTTTTGTCCTATGAATTAATAGAAAAAGTATAAATTTAGGAAAAAAAGAAGATAGAGCCCATAACCTAATTATTTAATTCAGGCTCCCTATTTACTAGTGATTTATAAAAGAAATAGAATAATTTATTTTTACTACTTTAAATCTCTTATTTCCATAACTTCTGAACTTTCAATTCAGATTTAATTTTTAGAGATAACCATCTCGGAATAAGTCTTGAATCTTCAAACCATTTTGATAAACCCTTTTGAATTTTAGTATTTTCAAAGACAGTTTGCAATTCCTCTTGAGTTAAATATTTTAAATAATTTTGTTTTATTAGGTACATAACCACGGACGGATAACCACTCTCAAGTCTCTCCGCAATTTCCTCTTTAAATACCTTTTTTGCTAGGGGATCTCCCACTTTCATTAGAGCTTCTAATAAAGAAAATGATAAATTTCTATGCAATAATCGTGTGTTGTAGTTATTTTCATACCACGCTTGTAGATTTGAACAATGTCCCCAAAATTCTACCTCAGGAGATATATAATTCTTTTGGAAACTTGAACCATGCATTGAATCATCAAGCTTCTCTGAGGCTTCATCGATAGATTCAAGCTCATCATAATCTTCAAATCTGTCTCGAGCAATGTTTAATAATAAATACTTACATTGATTGAATAATTTTCTACCAACATAAATATTGGTTCTATTATTTTCTAACCTGAGAGTCAAGTACTTATTTACTCTGAATTCAGGCCATTTTTCTCTATATGACTTTCTTTTTATATCTATAGGTTTTTTTATAGTTATAATATCTGAGCTAAATCCTTCAATTAAGTTTATTGCTACGTTCTCAAAAAAAATCTCAGCATTTTGAACATTCTCTAAATAGCCTGTTTGTATTTCTTGAAGTCTTGTATTTTCTTGAGGATCTTCTACGCATTTGATTCCAACTATCATAATTGGAATATCTCCGGCCCCTTGCCTTATTACCTGAATATTTTCAAGAATATGAGTTAAAGAATTTGTATTTGTAACGTCATAAATTATTATACCTACTTTGGCACCTCTACAATATGTTGGAATTAAAAATTTAAACCTTTCATCCGGCGAGATATCCCAAATTTGAAATTTAACCTTTATTCCAAATATTTCGATCAATCGAACAAAAAAATCAACACCAATAGTGATTCCTGTATCACTCATAAATAACTGATTGCAAAAACTTCTCGCAAAATATGACTTTCCCTCTGATGCGTCTCCAAAAAGTATTATTTTATAAGTAAAATCATATTCCGCCATGTACTATTAAAACCCAATCTTTAAATAACACACATCATCAATTAGATACTAGCCTTACAAATTACTCCAAAAGAAGTTGGTTTAGCCACCGAACTCTAATAATATTACATATGATTAAGCAAAGAATCTATATAAATACCATTATTGTGCCGTTTTTTCACATGAAACAAAGGAATTTCAATCAAATGACAAAATAAATTAATATAAATAGTAAAAAATCGAAGAACCGGTTATATTTGAGAAAAAAATTATGAAAACGAATTTGAATATAATCACTTTTAAGCAGTTTTATTTATTTGCTAAGTGTACTTATCAATCTCTTTCCGAATATCTTTTGCAGCATTAGTGGGATTTTCAGCACGAGTAATTCCGCCACCCACAATTATAATTGCTACTGGAAAAGCCAATATTTGAGAAATGTCAGTCGCTCTTATCCCCCCAGCAATCGCTAATTTTGGATGGTCTCTTAAACGTGCTATGGATTCTAACTCAAAAAGTGGAGCTCTTCTCGATGATTGGCGATCTAGCCCACTATGGACAAGTGCATAATCTAATTTTGTATTTTTATATTTAATATCTATAAGCCCTGCTAACGTAATAGCAGGTGATCGAGACATGATCAGGTCTGCAATAATTTCTACATGAAATTCATGGGCAGCACGTAAAGCCTCTCTAATTGTAGATTCATACGCATCCGCTAATATCGATACGATATCCGCTTTCGCTTTTGCTGCCATTTTCACCTCTAGATATCCTGCATCCGCAGTTTTTAAATCAGCACATACAAGTTTGTCAGGGTATGTATCTTTTAATATTTTAATAGCTCGCATCCCCTCAGATTTTATTAAAGGCGTTCCAGCCTCCATAATATCTACAAATGCTGCTACATCTTTGGCAATTGCTAATGCTTCATCTATAGATTCAAAATCTAATGCTAATTGTAACTGAGGTTTTTCACTTTCTATTTTGGCTGTTTGTGGCAAATCTGTCACACCTCAAATCATTATAAACCTAATTTTTTGCTAAGCAATTATATAACTATTTAGACTCTTAAATTTTCTTAGATCCTTTGTTTAACAATCATTGGAACTTAAGTGTTCTAAATAATGATACCAATTACTAACCTTATAATTATTTATAAAAAATTGGTAATTTCTATAAATTTCCAAAATTTATTCCAATTATCAATCTTTCCTGAAGAGGAAAGGCCAACCCTAAGGTTATCAGGCTGTTCGCTCGTTACCGAGTTCAAGACATGCTTCATTTGTAATGTTTTTTGCATTACTTTGGAAGTCTTGAAGGACGTTATCCCGCTATGCTTGAAAAAGTCGTGAAGTTTTGCCCAATCACGGTAGGGACTGCTTGGTTTCAAACGGGGCTTTATCGCGTCCCCGACTTGTGCAAGCACCCACTTGTAACGGACGGGAATCTCTTCCGAAAACCCCAGACCTTTTCGAGCTATTACATAACTTGCTAATATATGAGTAGAGAAGTTATATAATTGTGAATATTTATATTTACCAATTAATGTGGTGTATGCTGGATGTACTCTTTTAATTGAAACTCCTCGTTTAAGACATTTTCGTTCTAATAAGTCTAACGCTGATGTTTTGAAATTATTGAACTTTCTATTTCGTTTTTTCCCATAAGAGAATTCTTGTTCAAAAAAAAGATCTTCAATAACAAGTCCTTTCTTCTTATTTAAACAATAGTTTACCACCTTTTCCATCTTATAATTAATATAATCGGTACGTTTGTATTTACGATATGAGTGTAAATTTCTGAAGTGGATTTCGTGAAAGCTCTTAAAATTCCCTCGTATATCCACATTACTAAGGCAAGCAAAATTATAATTCATGTCAAGCCCAATTGCTCCGTTTTCAAATCCATGGCGTGGCTCTTCTTCTGGAATTTCATAGGTAATATGTGCGAAACAGAGGACTCTTCCTTTATTAATCCTCCTTACTACTTCAACTTGATAAAGCTCTAAATCAAGTATTTCATCAAACCACTTTTCTTGCATGTAATTAACTGTAAAGGGGATAATTAGCCATTTCTTTTCCTTTTCTTTAGAGAACGTCCTTACTTTGAGAGTCATGTTTGGAAGGATTTTCAAATTTAAATTAATCCCTTGCTTCTTTCCTATACAGCAAAATGAAGAATCTCTTTTGAATCTAAATTCTTTTCTGGTCATCTTTCGTAAAATTCGCATTCTAAATAATCTCTTTGTACCAAATACAACAGGCTTAAATTGCAAAATATCTAATTTGTTTTGCGCAAAGGATAACCGAGAATAAAGTCCTTTTAATCTTCTATCCTTGTTATCCTTTTCCACTATCCGTGCTATTTCATTTTTAATTGTTTCGATTTGATTTATGAGGAATCTTGCTCGTTTTTCAAGCCACGCTTCTTGTTGAGCTAATCTTTTTTCACAGTCGATTAGAATGCTATTTACATAAGGATTATTCTGACAAAGTTCCATTAAGTGAGGTTGGACAATTTTACGCTTTTCATTTTTAGATAAATCAATCTCTCTTAGCTCATAAAATAATTTATATCCGATTCGCTTAATTTTGTTATAGATTGTAAAAATATTGTGTAATTGATGCTCCTGGGAGCTGGTTGGATATAAACGAAATTTTATGGTTTGTTTCATCTATTTCTCTCTCTTATTTAATTCTTTTAAAGAAAATTATTTTTCTCAAATCCCCTCTAAAAGTTCTTTTTTCATCTTATTTGTTTTATACCTTCGGAACTTTCAATGTCCTCCTTTTCCGATGATAGTATTCATATATCAGCTGTTTAACCGATTTCTTAAAGTTTGAATAGTAAGGCTTAATAGAATGATAACGTCTGCAATTTTTACTAATTTCTCAGAACACATTCTAAAATATATTTTGATTTTAAACTTAAATGAGTCAATGCGTTTTATAAATATAAATTAAAAAAGAGGCTTCATTTTTTGATTTTTAGAAATATTCAAAAGTTTTTATAAAATTTCAATGATTAGTTGAAATAATATAAAAATTAAAAGGTGTTAATATGGAATATGAAACATTAATTTATGAGACTATTAAACATACTGGCTATATAACTTTAAATAGGCCAGAAAAACATAATGCCCTAAATTTTCAGTTACTTGATGATTTAGATGCAGTACTTAATGAGGCTGAAGCAGATGATAAAGCAAAAGTAATTGTGTTAAAAGCTAACGGGAAGAGTTTTTGTTCTGGTTTTGATCTAAAGCAATCCTATTATATGACAGTACCCGAAGGAGGATGGAAGTATAAAAACTCATATGAAATCCTGAATAAAAAGATATATGCAAAATACCCAAGGATATTATATTTTCCAAAACCTACTATTGCCCAGATTCATGGTTACTGTACCGATGCTGGATGTTATCTTCAATTACTATGTGATATTTCAGTGGCAGCAGAAGATGCGATACTCGGACACCCTGCTATAAAATGGGGCGGAGCACCGAGTATGCCTTTATGGCAACTGTATTTAGGTGTCAAAAAAGGACGATACTTGATAATGACCGGTCGAACAGTATCTGGAAAACAAGCAGAAGAAATGGGACTTGTTAGCTTGAGTGTCCCACGAGATAAACTGGAAGAAGAAGTTAATAATATTGCAGATGAAATGGCTAAAATCCCCCCTATGGGACTTCTTCACAATAAAATCTCCCTTAATACTGATTTACGAATTAGAGGAGTAGATGCCTTATTCGACTATTTTGGTCAAATGAATCGATACAGCCGATTTGTCTTTAGAGAATAAAATCGAGAAAAAACTTTCAGAAACGTCCTCTACAGGTATTAAAATATTGATGAAAAATATGATAAAATAAGGTTATTACTTATTCTAATCTGCTTTCGGAAAATAGATAAATCTTATGAAAATTATCTTCATTAGGCATGGCCAAACGGATTCATCTCTTCATCAAAGACTATGTGGCAGTCGAACCAATGAACCTTTAAATAAGACGGGTATTAATCAAATCCAACGTCTCAAATCTTTTTTAAAAATATATAATCCCACCTTTTTTTATTATAGCCCCCTTCTTAGAGCAAAACAGTCAGTTGAAATAATGCTAGAGAGAAAAAACATCAAGGTTATCGAATTAAGTGAATTAAAAGAGATAGATTTCGGTGATTGGGAAGGATTAACTTTTGAAGAATTAAATAAAAACCATTCTAAGGATTTTACTAAATGGATGGATGTTCCTGATCAATTTACTCCACCAAACGGAGAATCAGTTTCAATGTTATGCTCACGAATAGAAAAAGTTATAAAAATTTTATTAGATTCCTTAGACTCAACTTGTTTTGTATTTACACATGGAGGTCCAATTCGAGCAGTTCTCATTAATTTACTCCAAATTCCCCTTTCAAATTATTGGAACCTTAAAATACCTCATGGATCAGCTACTTATGTTGAATACAATAATAATAGATTCTATCTTCATTATTTAGGACGAGTAAATGGATGATTGACATAAAATATAAATTCGCTTAATCTACTCTTAAAACCAAAAAAATAAGAAAAAGAAAATTTCTATTTGTTAACTATTCTCCCATATAGAATTTGAAAAATGAGAATATTATAATGCTCCCTTTACTTTGGAAACCCTTTAGTACCCTCTTCCAATTGAACTCCGAGAGTATTTAGTGCCATACTTACAAGATTATATTGTCCTACAGTAAAAACCAAATCTATGATTTGTTGCGTATTATATTTTTCAGAAAGTGCCTTCCAGGTAGGATCACTAATAAAAGCATCATAATAAAGCTCATCTACAGCTTTTAACAGAGTCGCGTCAAAGCTACTCCATCCTTTTGAATCTGGACCTTCCATGATCATTTGAATTTCTTCATCATTAAGTCCGCTTTCTTTACCTGTTATGGCATGCTGACCAAATTCGTATTCTGCTTGACAAAGCCATCCTATACGAAGTATGAGAATCTCTCGTTCCCTCGCTGGGAGAGAAGACTTAAACAAAATATGTCTTGCGAATACAAGCCAGCGTCTAAGTAGATCTGGATACCTAGCCATGGTTTTATGAATATTAATAACTCGACCTGTTTCTTCATCCATCATTGGTTGTAAAATATCTCTAACATCCTCATTCCACTCAGATTCTTCTAATGGATTTACTCTGGGGTGCGTAAGCCTTACCCTTTCTTGCCCAACATTTTTTCCTTGTTTTTGGAAATCTTCTACTTTTTTTGTAATTATTATTTCACCTCAATCTCAAAACAACAATCTATTCAAAAATTCTATTAAGCTAATATTTTTGTTAGTTTATCCTCTTCTTGAACTTTGACCACCGTCTACTGGGAGTATAACGGAAGTAATAAATTTTGCCTCATCCGAAGATAAGAAAAGAGCAGCATAAGCAGTATCCCAAGCATCTCCCATCCCTCCTTTTAATGGTACCATATTATTCCTATATTTGATGACTTCTTCTTTACTTCTCCCTGTCGCTTTAGATCTTCCTTCAATAGCCATAGGTGTATTCATAAGACCAGGCATAATCGCATTGACGCGGATTCCTTTCTCCGCATATTTTAAAGCAAGTTGATGAGTTAAAGCATTAACTCCTGATTTTGATATTTTGTAAACTGCTAAAGCTGTGGAACAAATAGCCGCAATAGAAGATATATTGATAATAGACCCGCTTTCTTGTTTCTCCATTACTGGTAAGACATATTTACATGTAAAAAACATTCCTTTAAGGTTTGTGTTAATAATTTTATCCCAAATATCTTCACTCATCCTTACTAAATTGTTATCTCCAGTTCCAGTACCAACATTATTGACTAAGATATCAATTCTACCATATAAATCAATACATTTTTCAATTATTTGACGACAGTCATCCTCTCTTACAATATCGGCTTTAAACGCGAACGATTCATTACCTTCCTTATCAATCATTGCTTTTGTTTCTTGAGCAGAATCAATATTTTTGTCAACAAGCATTACTTTAGCACCCTCACGAGCAAAAAGAATTGAAATTGCCCTTCCATTCCCTATGGTATCTCCTGGTTGTTGTCCTGCTCCTATTACAATAGCGACCTTATTCTTCAAACGTTCTCCCATAATAATCCTCTCTAATGTGAATCTCTATTTAGATACATTTATTACTACTTTTAATTAATACCTAATATTTGATTCCTTCATATACTTTTACAATTGAAAAAACCTATAAACCAAATATTTTTGTGGCATTTCCTCCCAGAATCTTGTTTTTTTCCTCCTCAGTAAATTCAGGTAGCCCCATTAATTTAAGTGGAGGTGGTAATTTCATGGTCTTGATTCCTTTTACCCATTTTTCAAGAGATAAAATTGGAGTGAACATAGGCCAATCTGACCCAAATAAGATTTTATCTATTCCACATGACTGCTTTGCTTGAACTAAAGTTTGGAGAAAAGCAAATGGAGCCATTTTGAAGACTGGCTCCCATGCAGAAATATCAATATATACATTAGGATTTTTAGTAGCCACTGCGATAGCCTCATTTATCCATGGATCTCCCATATGTGCCATTATTATTTTGATTTTGGGAAAATCTACAGCAACAGTATCGACATATTCTGGCCTACAATATTTAAGATATGTCATGGAAGGCCCCATACCAGTATGATATAATAGTACCGACCCTAGCTCTTCAACCCTCTTATAAAAAGGGTAAAATTTAGGATCATCTGGATAAAATCCTGTTAATGTCCAAAGTTTCACTCCTGAGAATCCAAGTTCCTCCACACACCTCTCAAGCTCTTGGGTGGCAGCTTCACCCCTTCTTGGATCAATAGCTGCAAACCCTATCAATCTGTCAGGATAATCATTTACATAACCAGCAACGATATCATTAAATTCCTTATAACCTATCTTTCCTCGGAATCTAAACTCATAATCTAATCCAAATATCACTGTTTTATCTATTCCCGCTTCATTCATTTCTGGTATTAACCTTTCTGGAGTTCCATTTAAAATTAAATGATAATCAAATTTTAATTGCTTCGCTGTGGCAATAAGGATATCTTGTAGCTTACCAGATAATAATTCTTCTGGCCAAATATGACAATGTGTATCAATTATCATTGTTATCTCCCTTTAATGATTTCAACATTTATTATATTTCTTTTTTTATAGGATTTTGTATTTTTTCTTACTTAAAAAGATTTTCTAATTAAATTCTAGTAATCTTGAAAAGAATCTAATTATTTAATTAAATTATTTTTTTTTAGCGTAATTTTCCTATTATTTCTCTCGATTAGTGTTTCAATTCAACATTAATCGTACATTGTAATTTAAATAATTCCACAATTAGTTATGTTCTTTTATCCAATTTTGTTTAGGTATCTTTCTCATTTATTTTTAAAATCTGTTCTTTAGCTTATTTTTGTGCTCGATCTATTAATAATTTTCCACCAATTCCTACATTTTCAGCGAGATTCTCCTTTATTACAACTATATAAGCATCTCTAGGTATCTTATAAGCCTTTTCTAAAGCATCAGTTATTTCTTTGACCAATGTTCTCTTTATTTCCAAATCCTTAATTGAAGGACCATCTATGGTAACATTTGGCATTTATTTACACCTCCCTTTCTTAATTAGTTCTCTTTATCTTTTAAATATATTATTGATCATAGATTCCCATTATTTTTCTTTATATTGAAAAAGTTAGAGATATACCAAAACCTCAATCCGATATAACATATGTATTATGGTGTAATAAATTCTATTCTAAATTTTGTGAACCTACAAGAAGGATAACTTTAAATTATTTGGAGTTAATAAATAGATTTAATTAAGTATTACCTTCAAATTATAACATAAAATTAAAAACTCTTTATCGAATTCTGTTGATTTCTCATGATATTTTATTTTTTATTATGCTTGAACTTAAGTTAATACTTTTATGTCTAGTTTTTGGTGATGTACCATAGAAATTGAAAATTATGAAAGTAGTAATATTAGGATGTATGGAAAAATTGTTATGATAACAGGTGCAAATTCGGGAATTGGTAAAGAAACCGCAAGAGTTTTAGCGGAAAGAGGCGCTACAATTGTTATGCTTTGTCGTAGTAAGGAACGAGGAGAAGCAGCGCTTCAGGAGCTCAAAAAAGTAACTTATTCTGACAATATTGAATTATTTATTGCTGATTTAGCTGATCCAGATTCAATTCGTAAAGCAGTCACTCAATTTAAAGAAAAGTATGATAGACTCGATGTTTTGATAAATAATGCAGGCACATCAATAAGTAAGAAGATCATTACCCCCTTAGGATATGAAAAAACATTTGCCGTCAACCATTTGGGGCATTTTCTCTTAACACAATTGTTATTAGATACCTTAAAACAATCGACCCCTTCAAGGATTATTAATGTAGCTTCTGCTCTTCACAGAAGAGCTAACCTAAATTTCAATGATATTAACCAGAAGAAGCATTACAGAAGCTTTCTTGCCTATTCTAATTCAAAACTAGCAAATTTGCTTTTTACATATGAACTCGCTCGAAGACTTGAAGGGACGGGAGTGACAGTTAATGCACTTCATCCTGGATTTGTAAGATCTAACTTTGGTAAACGTGGACGGAATACTCTATTAAAAGTATTATTTGCATTCGCTAGACTCTTTGCTATAAGTGTTAAAAAGGGTGCTAAAACATCCATTTACCTAGCAAGTTCACCCGAAGTCCAAGGAATAACAGGAAAATATTTCGTAAAGTGTGAACCTGTTGACTCATCGGAAGCATCATACAATCTGGAAACTCAAAAAAGATTGTGGGAATTAAGTGAACATTTATTTAAAGAAGAACCATTAACTCTAGTGCATTAAGGCTAATTCTCTTTTTATTTTTCCTCTTTATACATTGGAATTAAAAATATCCCTAAGTATCAAGTAATAACAATAAAATAAAATTAAAAATTTGTAAAAATCCAATTTAATTTACATTGACGGGAACAAAAAAATCGTTTTTTTTTTTCTTGACATATATTAATATGATGATATTCCTTATTCCACTTACTACCCACGATGGATTTACCACAGAATTCACACTTAGGCACTATTATTTTCTCTTCTTGTTTAATCTCTTTCAATCTCTCTATCATTTGTGATATTTCGTTTGATTTCTCCATGTCGCTTAAAAAATAAAATTCTTAAATATATTATGTTTGTTAAGGTAATAAGCCTTTTATATATACGTTAAAAAATGGAATAAAATTCCCCATAAATATCGAAAATCTGTAATGAACTATATTAATTCTGGGAGAAATATGAAAAGATAGAATTTTTTCATATCAGGAATCAGAAGAAATAATCAATATACCCAAAAATTTGATCTTTTGTAAAATTAATCATTAGTCTCTAGTCCCCATTTTTAACTCAAAATATTGATAAAAATCTTCTAATATTTAAACTTGAACTGGTTGATGCCTTTAAACGTGGACTTTAATTATTTTATGTAGGTTTATTCTTATAGATCTAGGACTTAAAAAGAAAATAAAAAAAAATAAGGTATTACTTAATAAGTTAGAAAATAAGTTTTTGTTTATAACTAAACTTAGAAAAAATAGAATAAATTATCTTCTATGCTTTCTATAACATTCTCGACAATAAACATCTCTGCCTTCCGTAGGCTTAAATGGAACTTCGCACTCCTTTCCACAATTAGCGCATGTAGCTTTGTGCATCGTTCTATTGCCATAACTTCTATGAGACATACTTTCACCAATTTTTAATTTTATACTTGTAACATTGAAATTTCTCTGTTCAAGTATTTAAAATATAGTTTTAAGTTTAATAAACCTTGGTATTATGAAAATTATAATTCAAATTTTGTAATAAAAATACTTTCCTTATTTATTTTTTAATAGGGTTAAACTAAAATATTTTAAGAAAAAAAAGTGAAAAATTTTGAAATTTTAGCAAGAACTAGCTTTTTTCCTGTGTGTAGATCCTGTTTATAAAATCAAAATCTTGAAAAATATAAGAGATTTTAACCAACAATAATTCTAAACTACAAAGTTTAAATGTTCGTAATTCACTTGTCTAGTAATTACGTCTACTTTAAAATGCATATTAAAAATTTGAAATTTGTGTTAATAATTGTGTGTTCGAATACAAAATGGACGTTTAGAATATTTTTAAAAAAGGTAAAAAAATGGAAGTAAAATGTAGGTTATGTGAAAAAGATAAACTAAAAAGAAAAGTTATAAAAAGAATGCCATCAGTAGAAAACGAATTACCAGAAAAATATAGCAATTACAAGGAATTTATGTGTATGAATATTGTTTCAGAACTTCGTAAAAATAAGAAATGGTATGAGAATATATGTGAGAATCGCATGTTAGTATTAAAAAAGAATTGAACTACCATTCCTCATCGGGTATGGATTCGTAGTCCCTATGATTCAATGAGAATCGTAGACACTAAAGGATAGTTCTCTACCCTTACATCATCAATCTGATGATCATGATAATATTTCTTAAGAATATTAATACCCCCTACCACATCTCTATCTTGCTTATACCCACAATGAGGACACTTAAACATTCTATCATTCGGACGGACCTTCTTATTACACATGGGACAAGTAGAAGATGTATAGGCTTCATCGACTTCCACAAGTTCAACTCCAAACTCCTCACATTTATTTTTTATTTTTTTTTTTAAAAGATCAACTGACCAGAAGTTTTGAATCATTTCATTGATCTTTTTCTTATTTTTATAATAGGAGGGAATTTGAGAATCTCTAATCCCTTTTAATTCTCCGATTACTACCTTAGAGACCTGATAGTGCTTCAATTTCCGAAATAAATGTGCCACAATATTATTAAGATAGTTATGGAGTTTTCGTCTTCTTTTAAGATATAATCTCCTAATTCTATGAGTAGTGTAGGTGTTATTCTCGTTTTTAGCTCTTGCTTGATAAGAGGCGATTCTTCTTGAAAGAATGAGATATTCTTGAAATATATGCCCTGATTCATAGATAAGAGAGATATCTTCAGAGGTTTTAATGTAGGTGGTAAGATATCGCTTAATTCCCAAATCGATAGAACAAATATTCTCTTCTTCAAAGTCTATGGGCGTAGAAGCTACCTCTTCAGTCTGATACGCATAAAATTTCTTAATATAGGGAATATATTTAATCTCCATAGCCTTTTGCTCTCCCTTCCATTTTCTTATGCCTTTATATCTTATTTTCATGAGTCCTTTCCTTCTATATTCTTCCTTTAAGTCCTTGGAACAAGAAATATAAATATAATCCCGATCAATATGGTAACAATCGTTTCGACAAATCAATAATTTAGGGAGTGTTTGATTAGTCTTATAATTCTTAAAATAGCGAGGGATTGATACCTTATGTGCAATATTCTCAGATTTTAAAGAATTCCAAAATGACTGCCATGATTTATCCAATTTCTTTAAAAATTGCTGGGAATATGCGGATCCTAACGATTTATAAAGATCGTTGTTCTTTAGTTCTTTACATTGAACATAATAAGATGGACTCTTTATATCTTTATGAAAGAATGCTTGTCGCCTTGCATAATTCCCTAGGTTCCAAATGGCACTAGATCTTACCAACATTTTGCTAAGAATCTTCCTCTGTTGGGTGGAAGGGTTCAGTTCTAAGATGTTGATACGAAGCATTATAAGTAGTATCTTATGTTACCTATTTTAAAAGATAGACTGAAATGATTTAATGATGTTCACAGCAAAATCCATCCCATCCCTAAAGGGAAGGGCTTTCTTTTGCTTGTTTTGGTAAAAAAATTTGAATAAAATAACATTAAATTGGTTCAGCATCTATTAAGACTGCGGCTAAAAGAGCGGGTTTAGAGCCTTTATTAACCCAAGCGTGATTTGTACCCCGTTGAATTACCACATCAAATGGTTTTAAATCCACCTCACCCTCATCCAAGAGGAGTGTAACTTCTCCTTCTAGCAATATTATATAATCGATCGTTTTAGTTTTATGCATACCAGGACTTCTTGAAGTATCTATACGACAATGAGTCGCATCCATAGCAGCAAATCTTGTAGCTATGTCCTTTTCCAATTCCTCAGTTGATATTGATGGATTTTCAGAAAATATCTTAAAGAATCGAAATATGGAACCATTTGGCGGAGGTTCAAGTCTTACTTTTCGCTTAGCAGCATCAATTTTATGCTTATTATCTGCAGGTGAACTATCTGTGACCCACATCTCAAATAAACTTCTTAATTTGATAGGGGGCCCGTCATAAGCTACAATTGATTTACCCTCGTCATTATGACCCGTTATTACTCTTCT
>JBHLNF010000029.1:0-5204 GCA_048937405.1 Promethearchaeota archaeon | reverse complement strand
AATTTCTTTCTTAGTAGCTCTTACTGGAGCATTATCTCCTGGACCTGTATTAACTTTCACAATTTATAAATCTCTTGAAAGTAAAATTGGATATTTAGCGGGATTATTAATAACATTAGGTCATGCACTTTTAGAATTTTCATTAATTATCATTTTATTATTGGGAGCTTCTTTATTGTTTCAAAATTTAGTTTTTCTAATTATTTTAGGGATCATTGGGGGAAGTTGTTTAATAACATTTGGCACTCTCACAATTAGAAATGTATATAAAAAAGAATACTTGGTAAGTTTTGACTTAGATAATCAAAGTATGAAGAGTTTTAAAGGAAATAGTTTTATTGGAGGAATTTTTTATTCGATAACAAATCCCTATTGGGAATTTTGGTGGGCTACTGCGGGGATAACAATTATGGTAAATTTAAATATTTCTTTTCAGCAACCATTAGGTTTTTTACTTTTTTTTATAGGACATGAATTAGGTGACTTAGCTTGGTATGTTCCGCTTTCTATATTTGTATATTTTGGAGGTAAATCACTCAATCCGAAAATATATAAATATGTGTTAATTGGATGTGGAACATTTATGATTATTTTTGGGATTTATTTAACTTTAAATATATTTATATTTCCTCCAACTCTTTAATCACAATAATAGCGATTTAGAAAAATAAAATCTTTAATATCGTTCTAGTTCTTGATCTTCTTCATTCTCAAACAAATCTGAATGTGGTTCAAGAAAATTATTTTGACACATCGGACATGAATTATATTTTGAAAGCCAAAATGCTACACATAAATAATGATACGTACTCCCACAAAAAGGGCAAGTAATAACTTTATTTTCGGCAAAATTAATATATTTATGACAAACTGTACATTGAACATCAGATTTAGAGATTCCCTTTCTTAATTTCACTCTATTTGTTAAAATTGTTTCTAATTTTGAGGCTTCTACTTGATATAATCCCAGTGAATTATTTAATTGATTTATTTTAGCTTTTATCTCAGAAATTCTTTCTCTTAATTCCTCCTCACTTAATTTTTCCGCTAAAAAGGAAGATAATGCAAAATTAAGAGGTAATCCCTCAAAATTTTCAGTTTGTTCAGTTATTTCAGTAATCGTAGCAAATAAAATTCCTTCTTTATCTAATAATTCTTTAAAACTTTTAAATAACTTATTAAGAATAAGAGATATCAGAAATGTTAACTGTTGTTTCTTACGATTTAAACTATCTTCCCAATATTTAATAGCATTATAAGCATCAATATCATGTGATTTCATTGAATTCAATTTTTTATAAACTTCAGCTTTAATACTTTGGATTTTTTGATTATAATCATTTAGAATTTCTCTTATCCTTTTTAATTGTGGAAACTCTTCTTTAATAATTAAAGAGGCCTCGTCCTCATAGACTCTAATTAAATCATTGATTTCTGAAATTTTATCTGAAACAAATCTCCTTATTTCTACCCTTAACTCTTCATCTTTTACGGTTTTAATAAAAGTTAGATACTCATTCTTCCTGCGATATATGTCAGATGTTAAATTTGAGAAAACTTTTCTTAATCCTGTTGTAATACTTTCATAGGGTTTAAGGAGATTTTCAATACTTAACACCCAGTCTTCTATTTGACTAATTATATTTGCAAAATTATCAATTTTTTGATAATAAAAATTAGCAATTTCTTCAAATTTATCTGCATCAATTACATTATGAATTTTCTCTTGGAAATTCTTTTCCAATCCAACAATATAATTATCAACGATCTTCGGAAAATAATCACTTATTTTTTGTTTTAAAAGATTTTTTAATGCAATTTTTGAATCTTTCTCTTTTACATCAAAAAGCTCAATTTCATTTAGTATGTCCTGCAGTTTATCCTCAATTAATTGATTAACTATAGGTAAAATAAAATCTTTAAGACTTTGTAATACCTCTTTTCTTTCAAGAATATTTACAAATTCTTCTCCTTGATATTCTTCAAAAATTTTATTTAAATATAGAAGATAGATCAAATCAGAATAGAACTTTATTCTGCTTTCATCTAATGAGAGAAAATACTGATAAATATCATCAAAATGAAATGTTATTATTATTTCCTTTTTATCTTTCTTTCTCCTACTTAAAAATACCTCATTTAAACTTCTAATAAATATAACTAATTCCTTAATTTCATTCCAATATTCTAACTCTGTTGGAATCTCATTCAACTTATAATTTAAATTTTTAATTTTGTTAATCTCAATCCATAATTGAGTAGTATCTGAGTAGATATTTTCACTTTCTTTAATTGAATCTTGTATCTCAGACCCTAAACGAGTCATCTCCTTGAGAAGATCCTCGGTTTTTAACAACAGATCTTTTAATCCAAAATTATTTTTTGTAAATCTGTTGATGTTTCTAATATTTGAGCTTAAATTTTGTAAACTACTCGTGAGGACTTGTAATTCCTCCATAATATCGCTTTTCAAGAAATAATATTTTGAATCCTCAATAGGAATAAAATAATTCTTTACAAAGTTTTTTAGGTTCTCTAAATAACCAAAATATTCATCAAGTATTTCAAAAGAAATCCCTATTTTCGATCTTAAATAATCAGTTATTATATTCTCATCGGTATTTTCAGATTTAAACTTGGCTAGCATTTTTTTAATTTCAAGAATATCCGTTTTAGTAAAACTATGGATTTCCCTTGTATTGCTAAAAGTATTGTTAGAAAAATTCAAAGTGAATCTACTCGTAATTTGGATATTATATTTTATAATTAATAGATTTTCATTAAATAAATTCTTATTGATAAGAAGTAGGAGTATAAACTAAAATGAAAAATGAAATAATTTGAAATTATTCTCCTAATTCTGTGATCTCAATAAATTTTTCATTTGCCCCTTCTGGGGTAATTGTTAAGATATCTATTCCATTTCCTGTCATAGCATCCCTTTTAATTGAATTTTTGATTGCTTTTTCCACCAATTTTTCACCTGCAGATACGGTCATATCTGGTTTATATTCTGCTTCAAGAATTCCGATTGACATTAACATTCCTGTTCCTACAGTTGCAAAATCATCAGGCATAAGACTTCCTAGTGCATCGAGGGTATAGAGTTTTGGACCATCTTTATCCACTCCAGCAACTACTAGATTTGTATATAATGGCATCATTTTTCTTGAATAGAGGTAGTTAGACACTAATTTTGCCATACTTTTTGTAGAAATGCGTTCTCCGGTCTCAAGTTCATATAGATTTGCTTGGGCTCGTAGAATTCTCACAAGAATTTGAAAATCACCAATCAATCCATAGGCTGCTAAACCTATATATTCAGTAATTTTAAAGACTTTCTGAGTTGATTTATTAGTAACTGTATATCCCCATGTGGCTCTCCTATCATTTCCAAGCACAATACTGTCTTTACATTTAATTGCTACTCCACAAGCACCAGGAACGATAATTTGCTGAGAAATTTCATGAACACCTTAATTATTGAATTATTTTATATTTTTGATATAATAAATAATCAGATTTAATTAAAATTTTTCTTTTAAATTATAAAAATTTATTATTTTCAGCTGAAAATATGCTATTTTTATTCTTATTCAATTTATACTATTTTTAATATTTCAATTTATCCTATAATCTCTGGATTGAAATAAATTTTTACTTCTTAATTTGATTATATCTTAATTGATATGATCAGAAAATAGTTAATATACAATTCGAGAAGGATTATTTTTTTTCATTTAAAATTTTTTATTTTGCCAAAAAATCTCAATAAATCCTACATAAAAGAAGATTTTACCAAAATAATTATCAGTATAATTTTGATTCTATAAAAATTAATTCATCTTTTTTGAATGATTGATGATAAAATGATCACATTATTTTTATTATAAACATTTATTGCCGATCACTATTATCAATTATAGTTTTACTAATTCATCACTAAATAATAGCCAAACTAAGATAGAAAGTAAATTTGTCAAACTTAATATTTGAATGATGGTGATAAAAACAAAGACATTTCATATCTTCACCATGATCAACCATTCAATGATCATGGATGATGGATAATTTTTGATAACAAAAATTTTTTGTCGTGATTTTTTTTTCATTTAACTCTCGATATTCTTCTCATTCGCCATAACATTTAAATAACTCTTCAGATATTATATTATCTAAGAAACTTTACTATTAACATCAAAAAAAATTAAAAGCTTAAATTTTTAAAAATTTTAGTTAATAAAATTGGAGGAATAAAAAATGGCTAAAAAGAAACATTCTTTCGCATGGAGCCCAATTCGTAGATTAATGAAGCAACAGGGTGCAAGTATAGTAGCTCGAAATGCTGTCGATTTATTAATTGACCATCTTGAAAAAACCGCATCTGCTCTAACTGAACAAGCAAGAACTTTCACTATGCATGCGAATCGTAAAATAAGTAATAAGAATCTTATTGCTTGTATATAGATAACAAAAAATGATCTATTACTATCGATCAAATATAAATAAGCATGTATAGTAGATAAAAATTTAAATAAAATTTTTTTTTTCCTTTCTTATTTCAAATTAAACAACATAGATTATTTTTATACTTCTTGAAAAATTATTTATATATATGGAAGATTTTTGACAGTCTTCGCGTTCATTCACTTGCACTACCTTTTTATTTCATGCAAAATTGTACAATTCGATTTTAATCTTAAAATCCACTTAAAATCAAAAGCAATAAAACAACATGAAAAAGGTTTTACAATGAGATTTTTAAACACAAATAAATTTAGGCAAGTTTTGGTCGTCATCTTGATTCTCGCTTTTGTCGTTCCTACGGTTTCGAGCGCAATGGTTAGCTCTGACACGCAAGAAGAGCCTCAAACACCGAATCCAAAGCCTAATTCTTTTTCCACGGGCCCTCAAGTACCCTTGGGCGATCCTAATCCATTCTGGGTGAATTTTTACGATACGACGGTCTCGACGGCCCCTAATTACCCTAACGGGTGGGCGCAGGCCGTTGACGGCAATATGAACTACTATAGCTATAGAGGATTTATAATTCCAAATGTTCTAACCGTGGTTGACGAATATTACTTTCACGCGGCGCCAATCGAACATTGGGGACATTCTATTCAGGACATTAAAATACGGATTTCCTTAAACGCTTACTTGTGGAATTGGGACTTGGGATTTTGCAATATCAGCATAAAGAA
>JBHLNF010000014.1:9545-82423 GCA_048937405.1 Promethearchaeota archaeon | reverse complement strand
TTGTAAAATAATTTCTTCTATTCCTTATGATAAAGTTGTTGAAGACTTAAGTGTATTTCCAGGAACTAAATGGTTTCCAGGAACTAAATTGAACTTTGCAGAAAATTTATTAAAATACAAGGATGAAAAACTTGCTTTTATATTTCAAGGCGAAACTAAGGTCACTAAACAAATAACTTACGATGAGCTAAACAAAACCGTAGCTCGTTTAGCAAATTCCCTTAAAAAAGCAGGAGTAAAAGTTGGAGATCGTGTTGTTTCATACATTCCAAACTTAATTGAAACACCAACTGCGATGCTCGCAACCACTACTATTGGAGCAATTTGGTCTTCTTGCGGTGCTGAACTTCAACCAAGTGCAGTTATTGACAGATTTGGTCAAATTGAACCTAAAATACTCTTTACTGTTGATGGATATTATTATAGAGATAATGTTTTTGATATTAGAGATAATGTTATAGCTGTGGTAAACGCTATACCCTCAATAGAAAAAGTTATTGTTGTTTCTTACATTTCTGATGGCAAAGCAGATGTTAGTAGTATTCCTAAAGCTCTAAATTGGGAAGATTTTATTTCTAAAGAGAAAGATCACAAGTTAGAATTTGAACAATTACCTTTTGATCATCCAATCTATGTAATGTTCTCTTCTGGAACGACAGGCAAACCGAAATGTATGGTACAGAGTGGAGGCGGTGTTCTCATTAATCATTTAAAGGAGCTAATCCTATCTACCGATTGTAAAAGAAGTGATGTTATTACTTATATAACTGCGCCTTCATGGATGATGGTATAAGTCCACCTTATTCCAGCCAAAATGTGGAACTGGCTTATCAGTGCCTTAACTACGGGCGCAACGATATTCTTGTATGATGGGAATCCACTTTATCCAGATCCATTAAGATTTTTTGAGTTTATAGAAAAATATAAAATCTCGATATTTGGTACTAGTGCTGCATATATTCATTATTTAATGAGTCTTGGAGTTAAACCTGCTGAAAAATACGATCTAAGTGCACTAAGGGAAATATCTCAAACCGCATCAACCCTCTCTCCAGAAGGGTTTGAGTATGTATATAGGGAAATCAAGAAAGATTTATACTTCAATTCGATTAGCGGTGGTACAGATATAAACGGATGCTTTGCAGGAGCTATTCCAATTCTCCCTGTGTATTCTGGTGAATTACAGGGGAGAGCATTAGCTATGAAAGTAGAGGCATATAACGAAGAAGCTGAACCAGTTGAAGATGATCAAGCGGAACTAGTATGTGAAGCCCCGGCACCTTCAATGCCTATATATTTCTGGGGGGATGACAATAATATGACCAAATACAAAGCAGCTTATTTTGATTTCTTTAAAGATATGGGCAAAAATGTCTGGAGACATGGCGATTATATTATAGTCCATAACGATACAGGAGGTATAACATTTTGGGGAAGATCAGATGCAGTTTTGAAACCAAGTGGAGTCCGAATTGGAACAGCAGAGATCTATAATGTGGTTGAACAATTACCAGAAATAGCTGATTCTTTGGTGATTGGACAAAAGTTCAGTGGTGATATTCGAATTGTAATGTTTGTATTGTTAAATGAAGGATATGAATTAACCGATGCATTGAAAGAAAAAATTAGGAAAGAACTCCGAACAAAAACTTCTCCAAGGCATATACCTAAAATAATTTTACAAGCACCCCCAGATGGTATTCCCTATACGTTCAGTGATAAAAAGGTTGAGATTGCAGTTACTAAGATAATCCATGGACTTTCAGTTGCAAATCGAGGGGCGTTGAGAAATCCAGAATCCTTGGATTTCTACATGGAAATGAAAGATAAACTTAACTAATATTAATCTTTTTTTAATCTTAACTAATTTAAAATTAAGCAAACAGAATTTTGAAAAATTGGTCTCTTTTTATTTCTTATATCACTAATTATTATTATTATTTAGTATTTATTTATGTAGAATAAGGGGATTAAAGATCAAAAATTTTGTAATAAAGATCAAACCTATAATAATATATATACTATTTCATTCAATTTGATAAAAAATATAAGGTGGAAAAAAATATGACATTTAAATCCAAATTAAAAGCTTATTTAGACTTAACTCGGGCACATTTTGCGATAGTATGGCCATTACTATTTATTTCTGGTTTATTGATAGCTTTTAGAGATTATAATTATTTTTCTTTACCCTTATTAGTAATTGTATTTTTTATTGGTCTATTTGGGTTTGAAGCAGGAATGGTACTTAACGATATTGTTGATAAAGAAGTAGACAAATTAGGAACTGATAATGAATTTACTAAATATTGGAGACCATTTAAAGAGAGACCATTATCTGCTGAGACTATATCTCTTAAAGAAGCTCTAACTATATTTTTAGTTTTCGTAATTATCACTATAGCATTAATTGCCATTTTACCTTTTCCTAATAACCTTTACTTATATGTAATAATGATTTATGCATATTCCGTCGAAATATTTTATCAAAAGAAAAAGGAAAAGCAAAAATTTCCAATCGCCCAATTAATAGGAAGAACAGATTTAACAATATTTCCTGTAGCTGGATATCTATGCTATGGACATTTTTCATTAACGATCATTTTACTTATACTTTTTCTTTATCCTTGGGCACAAGCTCACTTAGGATTAAATGATCTGGGAGATTATGACAACGATAAAGCGAAGAATCTAAAAACAATCACAATTCTATATGGTATTAAAGGTAATATTAAATGGATTGCATATTTTACTCTTATACACATTGGATTTGCATTATTACTACTCTTTTTTAAACTTGGAGTCATCGCCTTGATAGGCTTCATCCTTTCTTTTATATTAATGACAACTGCAAATATAGCTCTTTTTAAAAATCAAACTTCAAATACAGCGCTTAAAATATTACCTCTCTATCATGTAAGCTTATTGATTTATATACTATCGATAATTTTAAGCACAATTTTTCCAATTCCTTTCTATTGATAATAATATTTGTTAGAATCCGAGCTAGAAATGAAGGATAAGCCTTAAAAAAATTCATAATAAAATAAAAAAAAAAATACTTTAGGAATTCCAACTAAATTTTCATTAACTTTAGATCATTTTATGAAATTCTATTTTATATCATTACTTTGAAGTATTAAGGCTGTTTTAACCACGGACAGGATAAAAGACATACCAAACATCCATTATCCCCCAAACAAGTCTTAATATCTAAAACATTTTCCCTATGTTTGGGATGGTCATTAAAGGCATTAAAAGTAAGTGCATTCTGAGGACATGCTTCTATGCATTTTCGGCAATCACCACATTCATTTTTAATTGCATGATTCACTTGAAGTGGAAGGTCTGTTAAAATTGCGATTAATCGATGCAAAGGACCATATTCTGGAGAAATTATTAATAATGATCTACCTTGCCACCCAAGTCCAGCTGTTTTTGCTAAGATTTTAAGCGACATAAACCCTTTCCTATTAATAGGATCAAATTCGTCCTCAGTATGAATAATAAGTTGTTTATAACCCTTATTCTCTAAATATTCCATTATAGAAAACGCAGCTTCTTCTAAAAATAATGCAATTTTGCCACCGGAGGCTTTTTTACCAAACTTTCCATATTGAGCACCTAATACTATAGCATAAGGAAACGTATTTATGAAATTTTTCAGATCTATAGGAAGTCCAGTGTCTATTTCTTTTAATAAATGCATGTCAGCTACACCATAAGTAACAATTCCTAGTTCTTTAATATATTTTCTAAGATTTTCTGTTTCAATTATCTTTTGTTCTTCCACATTTTTCAACTTTATTTTTTTAAATTTTATTTCCTATGAAAAAACTACGATGTGAAACTGAAGCATGCTGGATCCCTTCATAGATATAACTCACCTTCTCATTATCTTGTTGCATTCCTATTATATATAGCATAGGAAGATAGTGATCATTTGTCTGAAATCCCCGTTTACTTAATTTAATTTGTTCATAATTGATTAAAATATTAGTATTGTGTGAATCTAATGCTTGTTTTTGGAGGTTATCTAACTCAATAGTCCATTCAAACGGCTCAGCATTAATATCCCAATTAAATTCTCTAAATGTATGGATAATATTGCCACTTCCAATTAATAGGAAATTTTGTTCTCGTAAATTAGCTAACTTTTGTCCAAGTTCAAAGTGATATTGTGGTGGATGTCGAATGTCTAAACTAAACTCAATTATTGGAATTTGCCCCTCAGGAATTAAATTTTCTAAGACAATAGTTGCTGCATGGTCTATTCCCCATTCATTTGAAGTTTTCAAAATATTCGGGAATGATTGAGTGATTTCTTGAGCAATTTTTGAAGATCCTTTTGCAGGATATACATATTCATAAAAATGTTTAGGAAAACCATAATAATCATAAACCATCCGGGGATTATCATCACCAGTTAGGAAAGTGCCACGAGTCAACCAATGAGCAGATATTAAAACAATTGCTCTCGGTTTGTATTTAGAAAATAATTTTTTACCAAAATCTCTTAATGATTTAGTAAAATCATTTTCATCAAATAAATTATAAGGACTTCCATGACCTATGAAGAGAGCTGGTAATCGTATCATATGATTAAATTGATTAGAATTTATTTGAATCTATCTTATTAAAATGATAAGCATGTATAACATTTTATAAATTAATTATAAATCTTTTTCTTCTTTAGCTACTCTTCTTATCATTTTTTCAAGTGGGTATTTCATCAACCTTTAGCATATTGAATATCAGATGTTAACCGCCAACATCAGCCAAACTTTTGCATATTTGGATATCAATTTATTAATTAAAAATAAAAAAATTTACTTATTCTTTACCCCGAATTAATTTAATCGCAAAAATTATAAGAAAAATAGCTCCAATTGTAACACATATAATCGGAATTACTTCAGTAACGATTCCAATCATTAATCCTTCAGGTGTACTAATAGAATCTATAAAATCCTGCCAACTCAAAATATCGGGATAATGCCAGTCTAACAACGGAGGCAATACAAACATAGTGATTATAAAAATCACAACTAAAATTATTCCAATAATAAATGCTGTCCACTTTTTCATCTTACTTTACCTTTCTATCATATAATCTTACACTAATAACATATATTACTAATATAATAACAGTAGAAATTATTGTTATATATTAATTCCTCATTAATTTTTAAAAATTTTGCTGATCGATTTTTTATTTTAATAATAATTTATATCACTCTCTTGACTGGTTTTGCTTCAGGGTTTGGGCAAATTCTTCTGCATTTTTGATGTCTTCAGCATTAGGTCTGCCCTTGTTCATGCCCCCAAAATATTTCATAAAACTATTTGTATTAAAACCTTTACATTGAAATTCATCCACAATTATATATCCTTTCAATTGCAGTTTTTCCCTTAGTAATGAGTGGTCTTTAGCAACCTTCTTTTTCCCTGTCAGTGCCGCAGTCGAATAAATAAACGCTTTTACATTGGAAACTTGTGAGAGTGTATCTGCAAGGTCGAGTAGAAGTTTATGGTGCGTTGCACCATAAATTCCAGAACCAAAACCTATAAGATCATAGTCCTGAAACTCCTCTGGTTGTACTTGCTGTGGTGTTTTTATTTGCGCATCAAGAACTTTTGCGAAAACCTTAGCGATTTTTTCAGTATTCTTGTGGTGGTATGAATATAATACTAGTATACATTTATTTTTCATTTTTTTCGTCAATTATATTTATAATTACATTTCCTGTTTTCTGTCCTTCTTCAACATAACTATGAGCCTCAGCCAATTGTTCTAACTTATATCGTCTATCTATGACAATTTTTATCTTTTCTGCCTCAATAAGTTCTTTAAGGAATCTTAATTGCTCTATCATTTCCTTTGTGTCATCTATATTCCCTGCGATATATTTAAAACCACCTCTCTTTGCAATCCTTTTTTCTCGATTAATTAATTTTAGTTCAGGATTAGCTAAAAGGTAAGTACCATTTTTCTTTAGAGAATTTTGAAATTCTAAAAATGAAATCTTACCTATGATATCAAAAATAAAATCATATTTCTTACCATTTTTGGTAAATTCCTCTTTGGTATAGTCAATTACATTATCAGCACCTAATGATTTCATTACTTCCAAACTCATAGGATTGCCTACACCTGTAACTTCTGCCCCATAATATTTAGAAAGCTGTATTGCGATTGTACCTATACTTCCAGAAGCTCCTCTAATTAGAATCGTTTGCCCTTTCTGAATATCTGCTTTTCTAAGATAATGGGTTGCCTCAAGACCCCCAACAGGAACTGTCGCGGCTTCTTCATAAGTAATCTTATCTGGTTTAATTATCATTACTCCATTTGCAGGTAGACATGTGTACTCCGCATAGGCACCAAATCGAAAACCTGTAGTGCCAAACACAGGATCACCTTTTCTAAAAAGTGTTACCTCACTACCTACTGCTTCGATTTCACCTGCTAATTCTTGCCCTAATATTGAAGTCCTTTTTCTTGGTCTTCTGAAGCCCATTCCTAGTCGCATAAGGACTTTTAACAAACCAGAGAACTTGAGACTTCGCATTTCGCAATCTCCCATTGTTACTGTTGCTGCATATATTTTTATCAGTATTTCATTGTCTTTGGGAGTAGGTTTTTCTACTTCTCTGAGTTGTAGAACCTCAGGTGGTCCGTATTTTGTACAAACAATTGCTTTCATGATTATTTTACCACGTTTATTACCACATTCCCTTTTTTATGTCCTTTATCAGCATACCTATGAGCCTCGATTATTTGTTCCATTGGGTAGATTTTATCTATAGCGGGTTTTAACTTACCCTTTTCAATAATCTCTTTTAGAAAAATTAAGTTTTCAGTAATTTCCTTTGTCGGAGATTTACTTGTAAGATAAATTCCATCTTCTTTTAAAGCTCTTTTACAATATGATGAAGAAATCTTACCTACCGCCTCAAAAACTACATCATAAATCTGACCATTATCAGTAAAATCCTCTATCGTATAATCAATAACTTTATCAACTCCCAGATTTTTTACCCAATCCAAGTGTTTAGTACTGCACACAGCGGAAACTTCTGCCCCTAAGTACTTAGCAAGCTGCACTGCAAAGGAACCTACACTTCCAGAAGCTCCATAGATAAGAACCTTTTGACCTTTCTGAATATCTGCCTTTTTAAGTATATATAATGCTGTCATTCCCCCAACTGGGACGGCAGCGGCTTCCTCATACGACAAATTTGTTGGCTTTATTGCAACTACTCCTTGCTTCCATTCTTCAGGTACACACACATATTCAGCATAGGCACCAACTTTCAATCCTGTAGTAGTTCCAAAAACCTTGTCACCTTTTCTAAATAATGTTATATTCTTTCCAACTTCTTCTACTTCCCCGGCAAACTCATACCCCAATACATTTTTTCTTGGTTTTCTGATGCCAAACATTAATCGTGCTGCGAAAGTAAAAAATTTGGAATCTGGGTGTCTACCGCTTCGAGCAATCATCACCCCAAATGAGATCGTCGTTGCATGTACTTTTACCAGTAGTTCATAGTCTTTTGGAATAGGTTTTTCAACCTCTTTCATCATCAAAACTTCAGGAGGTCCATATCTTTCATATATTATAGCTTTCATTTCTATTCGCCTATGGTTATAATTACATTTCCCTTTTTATGCCCTTTATCTACATACCTATGAGCTTCAACTATTTGTTCCCATGAATAAGTTCTATCAATCGCTGATTTTAGTTTTCCTGCTTCAACAAGTTCCTTAAGAAATTGAAAATCATCATATTTTATGTACTTTCCATCACCTGAATCTTTATTAACATTCAAATAAATTCCCGTTTCTTTTAAAGCCTTTTTAGCCCGTGAAGGCTTAAATTTTCCAACAGCA
Source organism: Promethearchaeota archaeon (assembly GCA_048937405.1). Taxonomy (GTDB): domain Archaea; phylum Asgardarchaeota; class Lokiarchaeia; order Sigyniarchaeales; family SOKP01; genus Loki-b32. Next base: position 74,526 of record JBHLNF010000014.1, on the reverse strand, counting down.
TCAAATATAACATCATATTTCTCACCACTTTGAGTAAAATCTTCTTGAGTATAATCTATTACTTTATCGGCACCTAAAAATTTTACCAAATTTAAATTAGTTGTACTACAAACTCCCGTGACTTCTGCCCCATAATGCTTAGCTAACTGGACAGCAAACGTACCGACACTTCCAGAAGCTCCATATATCAAAACTTTTTGTCCACTTTGAATATTAGCCTTTCTGATCACCATATATGCCGTTAAACCCCCACCAGCAACAGGTGCGGCTTCCTCAAAAGTCATATTAACTGGTTTTAGTGCCACTATCCCATCTTTTGAAAATCTTCCTTTATTAGTCTCTTCAGGAAAACATATATATTCAGCATAACCTCCATAACGAAAACCAGGACACGCAAAAACTTGATCTCCTTTCTTGAATTTGGTTACATCTTTCCCGATTTCTTCTACTTCCCCAGCTAACTCAAGCCCCAATATTTTTACTTTTTTAGGACCTTTAAGACCGAACATTAATCGCGCAAAGAACCTTACTATCGGATTGAATCTTTTAAAGCCATCTCGAAATGTGACATCTCCTTTTGTTACGGTTGTTGCATGTATCTTCACGAGTATATCATCGTCCTTGGGAATAGGGATTTCTACTTCTTTCATTTTCAATACTTCAGGAGGCCCATATTTTTCATATACTATTGCTTTCATAAACTTCCCGTTTATCTAAATTTTTTTAATGTTTTACTATTATTATTTTATACAATAAATTTTATCCTTATTTATTATAGATCTTGAGAATTTGATAAGTATAAGTTCGTTAAAAAGAAAACAAGATAAAATTAAGCGAAAAAGAAAACTTATAATTGTAGATTTGGAAATTATAATTTTTCAATAAATAGAGAATAGAAAAAATTCACTTATAAATTCTTATTCATAATTTATCTAGATGAGGGCAGCCATACGTTTACAATGCCTAATGATCATCCATAAATCTTTTATTCTATCTTTATCCTCATAATCCAATACATCCATTAATTTTCTTGCTTCTTCTTCTAACTCATCCTTATCAAGCCATAGTTTATAAGCTATTTTTAGATCTTTATTAAAATAAGCATTCATAACTTCATTGTAATATGATTCAACTTTTTCAAAGAAATCTTTTGTTTTTTCACTTAATCTAAAGTATTGTAATTTATAACCTATATGTTCAATTTGCTCAGAAAAGGATCTATAATCAATTGCCTTAAGGGGCGTTAAATCTTTAATCTTTAAATCATATATTCCTGTTCTTAAAAAGGTTCTAATATGAATAACTAATAAAAAATAGAATCTTCTTAATAGAACAACATTCTCTTCCAATTCATTAATTGAATTGTTTTTAACATTTGTAAATATATCACTTAGAATATATAATAAACGTTCAATAATTTTATTAGTTGGTACTTTTTTAAATCCAAAGTTCTGAATAACTATTCTCTGAGGTTTATCTTCTACAATTTCTATGTTAGGTAAATCTGTAATTAGCCTTTTAATTTCTTTTTTTAATTTTTGGCTAATTGTTTTCTCTGATACTAATATTATTTTCTCTATTCCTGAAAAAAGATTTTTTATAACCTCTCTTGGTACATAGGAGCTTGATGTCATTGTTAGTTCATCTTTAAATTCCACTTGATCTGATTTTGGACTAATAACTAATGTACCATTATCTTGGATACTTATTCCTATAGTTGAGTTTTTATCTAAACCGATTGTTTTAATCCAGTTTTTTGGTAAACTTACTAAATATGAACCACTTATTTTTTGCAGTTTTCTGAAAGTCCAAGTCATATTTTTATAAATAGAATAATAATTATAAATTTTTCTTGATAGTTTAAACTATCTAATAACTTTATACACAATCTTAAAATAAATTTAAACTTTACTAAAGAGTTAAATTACTATAGAGTTAAAGTTGAAATTAAAGATGTTGGATAAAAAAATAGCTGAAAATTCAATGCAAAGGCTTCGCTGGTATAATAATATAAAAGAAAAAGAATTAAAAGAAGCCTCTGTTCCTCCTTTTTCAAAATGGTGTAGTGGTAGATTAACTTATATTAAAAGAGGAGAAATTGAAATTAAATATGACACACAACCAGAAATGGATAATTCAACTGGATTATTGCATGGTGGAATGATATGTGCTATGATAGACAATACGATTGGTTATGCTGCTTATGGTTTAGGATATGAAACCGGCGTGATAACAATCGGAATCCAAGTAAGTTTTTTAGGAAAAATAGAAATAGGTGAAAAAGTACGAATTAAGGCCAAAATTTTAAGAGAGGGTAAATATCTTTTACATGCAATTGCTCAAGTCTTTAATTCTTCTGGAGAAATTGTTAGTCTAGCAAATTCTGATTTATTACTCACTACTTCTTATGTTGATTTTCACAAATTTCGTAAAAATATAATTAAATAATTAATATTAAGGTATGTGTATATAATATGTTAGAAAAAAGAGAAGAACCATATCTTCAAATCGCACTAGACTTAATAAATAAACATCGAGCCTTGCAAATAGCCGAAGAGGCATTAAATGGAGGGGTTGATTGGATTGAAGCTGGTACTCCTTTGATTAAATCTGAAGGTATAGATATACTAAGAGCGTTACATAAAAAATTTCCTAATAGAATATTGGTAGCAGACATGAAGACCGTAGACGGAGGTTCAATTGAAATTGAAATTGCTGCAAAAGCTGGAGCGAATATTGTACTGATGTTAGGGGGTAGTGATAATGCTTCAATAACAGAAGCGATTCAAGCTGCAAAACAATATGGGGTTATGTTAGGTTGCGATACGATTGATATCCCACCTGAAAATCTTATCAAGAGAGCATTAGAACTAGAAAAACTAGGAGTGGGTATGATTTGTTCACATGTGGGGATAGATCAGCAAACGATTCATGGCGGAGAAAAGACTTTAGAAGTGGCAAATAAATTAAAAGATAATCTTGATCCTACAACTTGGTTAGCAATTGCAGGAGGAATAAATAGTGAGACTGCAGCTAAAGCAAAAAAAATCGGTGTTGATGTAATTATTGTAGGAGGCGCTCTGTATAAATCCCCAGATCCAGAATTAACGGCAAAAAAAATTAAGAAGGCAATTAAATTAGCTGAACCAATTGAATCAACCTTGTTTAAAAAATATGATAAGACTCAAATTCGTGAAGCATTTATGAAAGTGTCTACTCCAAATATTTCAGATGCTATGCATAGAGATGGTGAACTTCAGGGATTAAAACCTGTATGGTCAGGATCTCTGGACTGTCCATTGAAATTTTTAGGTCCAGCTTACACAGTTCGAGCTTATAATGGAGATTGGAGTAAACCAGTTGAAGCAATTGAAGAAGCTAATAAAGGTGATGTCATAGTAATTGATGCATGTGAAGGAAAGGATGCAGTATGGGGTGAACTTGCATCATGGAGCTGTAAAATTAAAGGAATTGAAGGAGTTATTATTGATGGTGCTGTAAGAGATATTGATGATATAAAAAGTATGAAATTTCCTGTTTTTGCACGTCATTTTACACCAACAGCAGGAGAACCCAGAGGATTAGGTGAAACAAATGTAAGTATCGAATGCGCTAATCAATTAGTTAATCCAGGAGATTGGATTGTAGGGGATGATTCTGGTGTTGTAGTTATTCCCAAAAATAAAGCCCAAGAAATGGCTAATAGAGCTATTGATGTGATGGAAAGAGAAAATCGGATTAGAGAAGAAATTAAGCGTGGATCCACGCTTTCTGAGGTCGCTTACCTAAAGAAATGGGAAAAACAAAAATAAAGTTTTTTCTAAATGATTCTCCATAAAAAATGAAAAAAAAGACATATCTATTTTATCCAAGTCCTCAAAAATCGCTAAAAAATTCAAAAATTAACTGACTTACTTGCTTGGGCTGATCTTTACTAATTTCATCTTTAAGGTTGTTTGGGCTAATTTGTAACCGATGTTATATGATAAGGCCAGATTGGTTATTTCTTTAACTTTAAAATCGATTGGATTAAGTTTATTTGTGTATGAGCAGTGAAAATAAAAATTTAACAATATTTCAGCTTAAAAATTTTAATCTAATCTAAGAAAAACTTAAATAACAATAAAAATGACTGTTCATTTGTATCTAAAATAAAATAAAGGCGAATGGTTATTAGCATGAATAATGAAAAAACAATAAGTTTCAATTCCCCTTTGGGAAGGCAAGAGAGTGATTCTTCTGGTTCCCCAATAGGGGTTGTTAGGATGGATGTCAGCAAATCTTATGAAGGTATGAATGAATTACTCCAGAAGTTTATTAATGATTCCGATCAAGAAAGCTGGGATCAAATAAAAACAAAAATTGACTATACCTACAACAATTTAGATTATGTATTATCTTTCTTAGAGCAAGCAACATCATTTATTGCTCAAATTAAGGAAAAGTTCAAATTAGGTCAGAAAATTTTGTTTAAACCTAATACTGTAAATCCTATGAACATAGATCCAGAAACTCATGGACCTGGTCATGGTAATACGGCATGTACAGAATGGGCATTAATAGCAGCTTTAATGAGGTGGTTTCATGAAAAAGCGGGGATAAGTTATTATAAGATGTCACTGGGAGAAGCAGCAACGACGGTCACAGCAGTAGCTAACATGTATTCTCTAATTAATCCAGAAGGGAAAGAAATTACTCCTGAGGCAGTCCTTGAGGGAAAATCAGGAGACTTTTACGGAGGCTGGGGGTTCTATTTTGCTCGCAAATATCTCTTTGAGTCATTAAAGGAAGGAGACAGTGAGGATCCTTTTAAAGGACACGAAGAAAGTGTTAATGGTACATATATAGCTCCGGGACATGTTTCCGACAAATTGATGGTGTATGACTTAAACCGAATATATGACGATCCAAATAAGGGGAGGAAATGTGCTGTACCTGATGGGGTGAATTTTAAGTCAATTGTACTACATAAAGCTATAACCGGCGGTGATCCTGATGATCCAGAGGATAGGAAAGCTTATCCAGGATGTGTGTTAATAAATGTCCCAAAATTCAAAGTACATGCTATTACTATATTTACGAATATTATAAAGAATTTGGGAATCGGTCTTTATCCTATGCAATATTCAAGTGAAGGGGATTATAAATGGGATTACTGCGCACCTAATGGTACTACTGTCGTAGGAATGAAAGCAGATATTCCACATCAAGTTTGGATTCCTGAAATTGATCGAATAAACACTCTCCCTAAGAGAGATTCTGAAGGAAACTATATAATAAATAAAACTGGAGGAATTCTAAGTACTATGATTGACATTATTAAAGCTGTAAACAATCAAGGAATTTTAATGTTTCACATAGTTGATGGTATTGAAGCAATAAATCTAGATCATCAAGGACTCGGTACCGGAGTAAAAACTGCAGAGGGAATGGTTTTTGCAGGTTTAGATCCTGTTGCAACCGATCTCTTATGTGCCCGTTATATGTTTTCAAATGTTCCCCTCAAAGAATCTCTTGAAGTTAAGTTAGAAGGAGGAACTGCGGGAGGTTTCCCCCAGAAAGTACCCATACCTAAAGTTGATGGGAAAAACATTATATCAACTGAAGGATACGATTGTCCACTATCTAGAGATGTTACATTTGACCGTGCAGAAGAGAGAGGCTTGGGAAAAAAGGGTTATTATGTTAGCGGATATGATGTTTTGACTGAATCACCTATAATATCCCTTAACGGACACTTAGGATCTATCATAGATGATAATTTTTGTGATATTATTACCAGCACTCTTTTTTACGATATTTATAAAGTACCATGGGATATGCAACAATCAACTCTTAATTATTTAGCTGCTCAAGATGAATTAGATGGGACAAACTTAAAAGAAGAACTTATCAAAGAGTTTGATGAGAATAATGATGGAGTGATCACCTATGAGGAATTTGGAAAAACAGGAGCCGTATCTTTACTTCTGCATTTAGCAGCTAATTCTATTTCTTCAATAGGCAAAGAAAAACTAGGTTATTTAAAGGGACACTATAAATTAAATAGTACTTGGTTAAAAATCAGTAATAAACAATACAATCCTGATGGTCATGATGTAATGGGTGAGAGATCGCTCGCAAATGCTTGTGCCATTGCTTTAGTGGTTTCTCTCATACCTATGGAACTAGATGACCCTTTTATTCCAGGGCGTAGATGCGGTAATGGAAAGTGGCCAAGTGTTCAGTATGCAGAGTATCTTGGAATTGGTAATATGTTATATGGTCCAGAATTCCCATTTTCAATGGTTTTTCCGAGTCTATACAGTGATGCTTTGTTTTACGCTGATTTAACCCAAAATGGAGGAAAATACGCAGGTGAATTACGTTCTCATCCGGATACCAGAGCAATAAACAGATATTTTAGAGATTTGAAAAGAGGTAAGGTTGAACCTTTGGACTTTGTAATATATGTACCTGAGGAGTTTTTAAACTTTTCTGGGAAACGGGTGCCTAATGTTGAAACTACAGAGGATCTTCATAAGTTATTTACAGTGAATTTTCAACAGAACAATGAGATTTGGCCGTAATTCAATAAAGTACATTTTTTTATTTCTTTTTCTTAATTAAGCAATATTTTTTTTAATAATATCTACGCTAGTAGACTTTAATTATACAATATAATTTGATATTAAGTAAAATATAATAGAAAACAAGTGGATATAGAAATATTCTAATAAAATAATTGTTAACCAAGAGAAGAGAGGTGAAAAAATGAAAGCAGCTCTCTATGAAGGAAAACGTAAAATGCTAATAGAGCAATTGACGTTATGGAAAGAGAAAATCGAATTAGAGAAGAAATTGAGCGGGGATCCACTCTTTCTGAGGTCGCTTCTCTAAAAAAATGGGAAAAACAAAAATAATTTTTATCTAAAGTAATCCTAGGATTAAAAAAATATTTTTATCTTTAACCATATAAATTAATAAAATATTCAATAATTAATTCACTAACTCGCTTTGGTTGATCTTCACTAATACTATGACCACAGTTTTCTAAAGTTTCCAATTTTGAATTTTTAATTTTCTTAGAGATCATTTCTCCATGTTCCACAGAAATAAAATTATCATTAAGACCCCAAATTATAAGTGTAGGTATATCAATATTATCTAAATACTTAAAGTAATTGTCTTCCTTCATAAAATCAATAAAATATTCTAGGAATGCATTAATCCTAGCTATATTTCCTTTGATTTTTATATTTTCTTCAATATCTTTATCGGAGATCTCATATGTTTTATCATGAAGTCTCTCAAGAATCAACCTTACATTTTTTTCATTATAACTATTTATAATTTTTTCCCCGATGTTTTTATTTTGCATAATTTTAAAAGATTCCCATATTTTAAATTCTCCAATAGCACACCCTAAGAGTACTAATCCTAGTATCCTTTTTGGGTGCTTAACTATTGTGAAGATTCCAATTTTTCCTGCGAAGGAATGGCAAACAAGAATCGCTTTTTGAATCTGTAATTTATCCATAAAATTAATAATAAGAGTTGACATTGACTTAATAGAATAATCACCATCTAATGGTTTATCAGAGTTTCCAAAACCTTTTAGATCCAAAGCATATACTGAATACTTCTTGGCGAGAATAGCCATCATATGCCTCCATATATATGTACTTTCTCCATGACCGTGAATGAGAATCAAAGGAGTTCCTTCGCCATAGGCTTCATAATAAATTTTAATATTTTGTATCTCAACGAACATTTCTTTTTCACTTTAAAAAATAAAGTAACTTTAAAAAGTAAAAAGACATTATTATATTTAAATTTCAAAGTATATCACATTTCAATTTGTTTACATTTTTACACCTACTATCTTATAGTAAACCAACTAATAAATAGATGAAAAATCGATGGCTTTTGATCTAAGCAATTTTAAAGAAGTTATTGAAATGATTCCGAAACTTCAAGAATCAGTCGCTTTAGGTATTAATAGACAATTCCAAAAAAAGAAAGGAAAAGAAAGAGTAATAAAAATGGATAGAAGTTTTATTCATGAAGTATCCACATTTTTACAAGGAAAATGGACGATAGATATACTTTTTATGATTTTTTTTCAAGAGAATTTGTATTATACAGATTTAAGAAAAAGTCTACCAGAAATCAATACCCGAACACTCTCAACTCGATTAAAACAAATAGAAGAAAAGAGACTTATAGAGAGGATTGTCCACACAGGTAAGCCAGTTCGTGTTTCTTATCAAATTACTACATTTGGAAAAGATTTAATTTATCTATTTTTTCCTTCATTTATCTATATTATCTTAGAGCTAGATAAGGATGTTTTAAAGTCAAAATAAAATGTTAACTAATTTAAATTAAATGATTCGGATGAGAGATCCAACTAATATAGCAAGAATTTACTGGTTAATTGAAGAAACATGGATTGAGTTATCTGATCCAAGATTAGGATAAATGTATTAATATTTTTTTTAAATATAAATATCAAAGCAAATCATCTAAAAAGTCTTCAATATCTACTCCCTCATCTGATCCAGCTCCAGCAAATAACTCAAGCATTATTGCAGAAATTCCAAAAAAATCCAAATTTGTGAGTGAATCAATACCATCTCCTCTTAAGTAAATTGTCTCATTATTTAAATGATTTTGAATTTCTTTTTTATCCTTATGAAAAGACAAAATCAATTCATCAGTATCGCAATAATAGATTTTATTCTCTGTTAGATAACCTTGTTCTTCATAATCCCAATCCTCGTTTAGAGTTATCTTACCATCATCTTTTAGATACAGGAGAGGATATCCCCTTTTATCTTTAGCGATTTTTTCGTCTAAATAACCCCATAATTTTTTCTTTTTATTTAAATATTTTTTCCCATCAACCAATCCTATAATTTTATCTCTTTTTTTCCCTTTTAAATATACTTCTATCATTTATTTCATCTATAAAAATTAAGCTATGATTAAAATGAGTTATAAAAGTTATTCTTCTTACCAATAAGATTAAATCCAAATAAAGAGTAGTATTTATAAGATATAAGCATAATCTTTTTTAAAAACTATAAATAGAAAATAATAGTTATTATTTAGGAATCTTTCTGACAATCTACTTTAGATTCTTTATAAAATTATATAACTTTTCTATTTAATAATAGTCAATATTTAAAAATTCTCTTATTAAAAGGAGTGATAATTATGGATAAAGATAATAAAAGGATTAAGAGGCCTACTACCGGCGGTGGTATGACGATCAGAGATTGGTGGCCGAACCAGTTGAATCTCGATATCCTACACCAACATTCCTCCAAGTCTAATCCAATGGACGAAGATTTCAATTACACTAAAGAGTTTAATAGTCTCGACTTTGAGGCCGTGAAGAAGGACCTCACTAAACTTATGAAAAGTTCACAAAGCTGGTGGCCAGCGGATTTTGGTCATTATGGACCCTTGTTCATTCGTATGGCATGGCATAGTGCCGGTACTTACCGACAAGGTGATGGTCGTGGCGGTGGTGGCAGTGGAAATCAGCGTTTTGCACCTCTCAATAGTTGGCCTGACAATGCCAATCTCGACAAGGCACGTCGGTTACTTTGGCCAATCAAGAAGAAATATGGTCGGAAAATTTCTTGGGCCGACTTGATGATCCTCGCGGGTAATGTCGCCTTGGAATCGATGGGTTTCAAGACTTTCGGTTTCGGTGGCGGGCGTGAGGATATCTGGGAACCGGAAAAGGATATCTACTGGGGGTCCGAACAAGAATGGCTGGGTGACGAGCGCTACACTGGCGATCGAGATCTCGAAAATCCACTCGCTGCTGTGCAGATGGGTCTGATTTACGTTAACCCGGAAGGTCCGAACGGTAATCCTGATCCGGTAGCAGCGGCGAAAGATATCCGTGAATCTTTCGGGCGCATGGCGATGAATAATGAGGAGACGGTGGCACTCATTGCAGGTGGTCACTCGTTCGGAAAATGCCATGGTGCTGGTGATGCAAAACATGTTGGACCCGAACCTGAAGCGGCTGACATCGAGGACATGGGGCTAGGTTGGAAGAGTAGCTTTGGCACAGGTAAAGGTAGCGATACGATCACCAGTGGTTTGGAAGTAACTTGGACCCCTACCCCTACGAGATGGAGTAACAACTTCTTCAGGAACTTATTCGGGTTTGAATGGGAATTAACGAAAAGTCCTGCTGGTGCGCATCAATGGATACCAAAGGGTGGAGCGGGTGCGGGTACTGTACCGGATGCTCACGATAAGTCAAAACGTCATGCCCCGTCTATGCTGACCACCGATCTCTCTCTTAGGTTTGATCCCGAATATGAAAAAATTTCACGACGCTTTATGGAGAATCCAGATGAATTTGCGGACGCATTCGCCCGGGCATGGTTCAAGCTAACCCACCGCGACATGGGTCCGCGCACTCGTTATCTAGGACCAGAGGTTCCTGACGAAGAGCTCATCTGGCAGGATCCCATCCCTGTAGTTGATCACAAGCTAGTTGATGAAAAGGACATTAACTCACTCAAGAGTAAGATTCTAGCTTCAGGTTTGTCTGTCTCAGAATTGGTTACGACTGCCTGGGCATCCGCTTCTACATTCCGTGGCTCAGATAAGCGTGGTGGTGCGAACGGGGCTCGTATTCGTCTAGCACCACAGAAGGATTGGGAGGTTAATCAACCTGCCCAGCTAGCGAAGGTACTCAAGACTCTGGAAAGCATCCAGGCTGAATTCAATGGCTCGCAGTCTGACGATAAAAAAATATCTCTTGCTGACTTGATCATTCTGGCCGGTTGTGCGGGTATCGAGCAAGCTGCGAGAAATGCTAGTCATGAAGTGAAAGTTCCCTTCACACCAGGACGTATGGATGCCTCACAGGATCAAACAGATGAAAAATCTTTCTCCCATCTTGAACCCAAGGCGGATGGTTTCCGTAACTACCAGAAGTCTCTCTATGCTGTATCAGCTGAGGAAATGCTGGTTGATAAAGCTCAATTGTTAACTCTGACTGCACCTGAAATGACGGTACTCGTGGGCGGTTTGCGTGTCCTGAAGACCAACTTCGGAGGAACACAGTATGGTGTCTTTACTAAAAGATCTGAGACGCTTACCAATGACTTTTTTGTGAATTTACTCGATATGAATACAATTTGGAATGCAACCACAGAAGATAAAACATTATTTGAAGGGCATGATATCGAAACGGGTGAACTCAAGTGGACAGCGACCCGTGTTGATCTCATCTTTGGTTCGAACTCCCAACTTAGGGCATTGGCGGAGGTTTACGGAAGTGATGACGCTCAAGAGAAGTTCATGCACGACTTTGTAGTAGTGTGGAATAAAGTTATGAATTTAGATCGTTTCGATCTCGCATAGAAAAAATTTTCTACTTTTTTTTTATCTCATTTTATTCATTCTTACTTAAGGTTTTATTGAATCTAATTAAGTACTATTAAGCATTCTTAATAAGACATAATTATTTCAGCTCTTGGAATTGAACCTGAAAACCAAAGTATAGTTATATATTATGAATATGATGATTGAAAAAAATGAATTTTGATAAAAATTTATGAAGAATTTTTTTAATAAGTAAATCAAGATAATATTAATAGATTTTTCTTTTTTTTAATAATCTTTAACGTTTTAGTAATAATTTTTATATATTATCAATTAATTTCAATATTTGACAAATTAATACGATTTAGAATGCAATAATAGAATATATCTCTATTTTTTTTCTAGTCTTGTGAGAAGTATGATTGAAAAAAAGAAAAGTAAGAAAATTGACAAGAAATCAAGAAGTCGTTCACCTGAAAAAAAAGCAGCTCAATTTGAAATAATTTTAGAGGCTGGAAAAAAGTTATTTTTAGAAAAGGGTAGAGATGGGTTTAGTTTACGGGCTTTAGCTAGATCTCTTGGAATGAATCAAAACAATTTATATAATTATGTAGCGAGCAAACGAGAATTATGGTTAGCTATAAGAAAAAAGTATTATGAACAATATCGGAATGAAATTAAAGATATCATAAAAGATTTTAAAGGTAGTACTATAGATCTGTTATTAATAATTTTTGAACACTTTTTTGAGTTTGCAGAAAATGATTTTGCGGCTTTTAGAATGATGCACTTTATGCAGTCACCCCCATCAAATAAACTTGGTAGGTATGAAAAAGAATATAAACCATTTAAATTTCTAGAAGGAACAATTCGAGTAATTCAAAAGGCAATTGATCAAGGAGAGATCAAAGAAAAAAATGCTGCTTTAGTTACATTCTTTCTATTTAGCCTATTGTTAGGATCAACTTTGGTGGAAGAGGCTATAAGGGTTAATGAAAGGATAAGTGATGAAAAAAGAAAGAAGATACAGGAACTTAAACAATTTGGAGCCCATGGATTTACAAGTAAGGAATTTCGTAAATATATTTTAACGAAAATCCAAAAAGGATTGACTGATCCAAATTTAATTGTAGATGAAACTGAATATAAAAAATAGCCTTCTTTTTTTCAGATTCATACTAAATTGTTGATTCTATTATTATAGCTTAGAAATGGAAATCAACTGTCATATCTAAATCTTTATTCAATAAAATAAGGATATGAAATGACAAATGAATAAAAATATATTAATATGACTCTTCCTCTGATATTTAATTACTAATTTTGAGTATAAATTATGTTAGCAAGCGTTGCGATAGCTTTTTCTTTAGATATAATATTAATACAACCAAAAAGAGTTGAAATACATTACTTTAAATAAAAAGCGAATAAGTATATAAAAGCCTAGTCTATTATAAAATAAAAAAACTATATATTATCCTAGCAGTTATAAAAATAAGATGTTATTTTGCCCCAAATGTGGAACAAGGAATAAAACTACTTATAATTACTGTCGTAAATGTGGAACTAAGATTAAATACACAATCGAAGATATTAAACCAACAAAAAATACAATAACTGAATATAAAATAAATCCTTTTATAACATTAAAACTTGAAAATGAAAAAACTGTTATTTATGTTAAGGATGAAAAATTTCTCCAGTGTAAATATTTATTGATTGAAATACCAAAAGATAATTTAGAGGATTTCGATACTTTTATGTCTATTGATGATGTTAGTGAGAGACTTGATCACTCCTTAGAAACTGAAATAAAATACAATCAATTAACTCCTGAGATTGAATTTTGGGGACATTGCTCAAATTTACAAGCATGGTCTGAAAATTTTTATGATACAAGTCTCCTTCATAGCAATTTAGCCTTTCCGCTTCTTAAAAAATTAACTGATCTTGGAGATCCCAAAGCAAAACAGGTATTTAAAGATGAAGTTGCTGAAAGATTAGAGAATCTCTCTACTAATGTTGCCCACTATTTGATTCAAGAAAATTATCTTGATTATTTTAGTAATGATGAACTTGAGGTTTTGATGGAAATATTCTTTGAACAAATAGAACATGAGCATAAGAATAAATATCACCTTATTCTAGATGAACTTGAAAGTGAAGCTCTATTAAACATTATAAAGATTAATTTAATTCATTCACATACATTTTTAATTAATCCTATAAAACATTTTGAAAATATAAATAAGCATATTAATATAGGATTTTCTTACAATGAAAGTATGGTGACTGCTTTAGGATTTAATCGATGCGGTTTAAAAGCATTACCTTCTTCAATAGGCAATTTTAGGGACTTAAAAGCGCTTTATATAGCTAAGAATAACATAAAATATCTCCCAAGCTCAATAGGGAATTTAACTCCTCTTAAAGTATTAGATTTAAGTGATAATCATGTAATTGAACTCCCTGAAGAAATTGGGAATCTTATAAACCTTAAAGAACTATATTTAAACCATAATCTTCTTCAGCTTTTACCTAGATCAATTTCCAGATTAAAAAAACTAGAAATATTATCAGCATGGGGTAATCAGATAATAAGATTTCCTGAAAATATGAATGAAATGGCGTCTTTAAAAATTTTAGGTTTAAGTTTTAATCAATTAGAAGAATTCCCTTATATTGAATCGGGATTGACAAATCTCGAAATTTTAGATTTGAGTAATAATAAAATAAAAAATATACCCCAAAATATAAATAAATTACGTTCATTAAAGGTTTTATGGTTGAACAATAACCCAATAACATCTATCCCTGAGGCAATTTTAGATCTTCATTTCCTTAAAGATTTATATATTGTAAATACCCCAATAGCTTATGGGAAAGAAAAAGATATAAATCAAATCTTTAATAACTTAGAGGTTAAGGGTATAAACATTTGGAAGTAATTTATATTAGAATCACATAAATTCTTTTATAAATCTAATATTTAATAGAGAATGGATATAATAAATTTCTCAAAAAATTTATAAAAAGATTGATTAAATAGATCTTTTTTCAACTGATTAGTTTAAAACTTGATTAAGTTTAGTATTGAAATAAATTAATTAATTAGCTTTCTACTGAACTTAAAATTATATTCTAACGCATTTCATATTCAATTTAAGAAAATTACTCTATTGGAGGTTATAATTATTAACACAAACCAAAATGAATTAAATGGATATAATTGTCCATGTCCTAAAAAAGGATGTAAAAATCATGGAAATTGTGATGAATGTATAAAATATCATTCCTTTTCAAAAAATCTTCCATTTTGTCAACGTAAACATGGTTTTTTTACAAAAATTTTCTATCATAAGAATTATGAAATGGTTAAAATATTAAATGGTGGTAGAAAAGTATGAAGCGAGCTCTAATTGTATATGACTCCATCTATGGAAATACTAAAAAAGTTGCAATGTCATTAAGTCGAGGCTTAGAGGCAGGAGGTATCCATGTAGATTGCTATTTCATTCAAGATCTTGATTTAGCATCAATAGATAACTACAGTATTATAGGAATTGGGAGTCCTACACATTTTCGTGGAAGTTCAAAACGTATTAAGATATTTTTAAAAAAACTTCCATATTATAAAATAGAAAAAATGCAAGCATTTGTCTTTGAAACTAAAGCAGATTTTAAGTTAGCTGGATCTTCAGCAAAAAGAATTATAAAATACTTAAAAATGAGGAGGATAGAGATTATTTATCCACCTATCACCGGAATTGTTCTAGATAAAGAAGGACCTCTCAAGGAACATACTTCAGATTTTATGGAACAAATTGGATTGAAGATTTCAGATAAACTAAACAATAATATTAAACAAAATGAAATTCCCTTTAGAACTAAAAAATTGATAAAATCAAATGATTTTGTATTTTTAAATCGATTAAAATGGTTACTCTTATCTGGTGGACCATTATTTTTCTTTATTCGAGCATTATACTTTGTAAGCATTGGGGGAGATTGCTTTAGTACAATAAATCCAATTTTTTCATGGTTTCTTCTATTGTCTGAAGTTATTATTTCAGGATTAGCAGGTTTATCAGGTATAATTGGATTGTTATTATGGATAAAAGGAAAAAAGCAGAGAATTCTAATAAAAAAGGCACACTTACATAAAATTATCTTATTTGCCGGATTTACAAGCTATATTGTACATTTTATAAGAGTGGCAATCTGGTTAAGATTTTGTGTAATATAAACCGTTATTTACTAAAATTTATTCAGTCTTTTTTTTGAATAAAATTTTTTCTTTCCAAGTATCAAAATATAATACTTTATGCATAATATCAAACATTATAGAATCGATATTTTCTTGTTTAATGTTTTCAAGTAATCCATTTAATTCTTTCATATTATTAGACCAGACCCAACAAATAATAATATTAGGGAGATTACTAAATGTCCAACAATAAAAGATGTTTGGACTATATTTCTCATTTAAATGCTTTGCAAGTTCATTCTTTTCTACCGTAGGTTTTATAGTTATTTGAAATAAAGCAAAAATATCTTCTGAAGCTTGAGGATTAAAATTAATTGATAATTCTATTATCCCTTCCTCAATTAATCTAGTTAAACGACGTCGAACTGTATTTGGAGTGCTATTAACATCTTCAGCAATTTCTGAGATTGATTTCCGTGAATCATTATGTAATGATTGAATGATTTCTAAATCTAAATTATCATAATTCATAGATCTTGACTGAGGAACGATATAAGGTATTGGAACAGAATAAAATACTCCAGAAAGTAATCCAATTTTAGGAGATTGAATTTTTGTAATTTGAGAAACAAAAGATGAATAATGCTCTAATTGATGAATATTTTCTAACATAGAACCAATATACATATAATTTCTACTTGAAAATATAATCTGCCAGGTATTTTCATGTTTCCCTAATTCAGATATTACTTTATCCATATCCTGAGCATTACTCTGACCAAAAATAAATACATAAATAGCATTTATAGCATATGGTTTCAATCTTGCTGTAAATTTTTCGATAACTCTTAGATCTATAAGTGATTGAACTCTTTTATATACAGCATTAACCGATAAACCAAGGTGATCTGAAATCTCTCGATATGT
Source organism: Promethearchaeota archaeon (assembly GCA_048937405.1). GTDB lineage: Archaea > Asgardarchaeota > Lokiarchaeia > Sigyniarchaeales > SOKP01 > Loki-b32. The sequence goes on along the minus strand of JBHLNF010000014.1, from coordinate 58,049 downwards.
TAATCTTGAATTATTCATTAAAAGTAAGATTGTTTTAAGATCGATCTCATCCATAAATATACTTAGTAAAAGAAAAAAAAAAAGATTATTTACTTATACTTTTTGCTAAAACTTGAACTTTCGAGTTTTTTTCTAAAGTCTTTGTATATTTCGATTTAAAATATTTAATTAATTTTATCAAAAGAAGAGTACCTATTAATGCCATGACAAGTAAAATTATAGTACTATACGGAGTAAATGAGCAATGAGCATAGTATCCCAAATAACATGGCTTGCTTGCCTTATCCGGAATTATTGTTATAATACTAAAAGCGATTCCAATTATTACTAAGGATAAGACAAATATAGTGAAAAAACTAATGAAAAACGACTTGACAATCATTTTTAGCCAATTTACTAACCTTTTTTTCAAATCTTTTCACCGATCTTTTTTAAAAAGATATTACTTAAATTTAGAAAGAGTTCAACTGAATATATAACTCAGTTTAAAATAAAGGAAAGAAATGAACCTATCTTTATATTAGTCTTAATTAAAATCTAATCAAATTGGTGTAAAAATTAATCATTTTTCTTACGTTCTTATTACCTTAACTAAAAATATATGAGTATTAGGAATTAATTCAAAACGATAATAAAAATTGAAAATATCAATAAAATAAAAAAATAAAAAAAAGGATAAGAATCGATAACAATCGCAAAAACAAATTTTACAAATTATTATTTATTTCTTATTCAATATTTTCTTTTTACGAAATTATACATATTAAAAACTTAAATACGGAAATTTCTTGCTCTTCCTCTACCATATGGATTAGGAGGTGCCTTCTCAGTGACTACAACATTACTAGCTTGAGGACCTTTCTGACCTTCAACAACATCAAATTCAACTTTGTCATTTTCGTTTAAGGTTTTATATTCATCATCTCTACCCGCTAATGCAGTGTAATGGACAAAGATGTCGCCTCCTTCTTCGGAATTTATAAATCCGAAACCTTTACGGCTATTAAACCATTTTACTGTTCCTTTTACCAATTTTAAAACCAAATTTTTTAACTTTTTAAAAATTCTTTAATTTCTAAAGAATCATAATAATATATACGAGCAAAAAAAATAAACTTTAACATTTTTGAGATTTTTTTGGAAAAAGAATCTAAAAAAGACTAGTAAACTTATTGTTTTCCATTATATATCAATGGTAATGAGAAATAAAATGTTGAACCCTTGTTTCTTCCTTCTGATTCAACCCAAATTTCTCCATCGTGTAATTCTATAATCTTTTTAGAAATAAATAACCCAAAACCTGAACCTTCCGCAATAATATCTAATCCTTGGCCATATCTTTCGATTTTACCGAATTGATTAAATATTCTTGTTTTTTCTTCTTCTGTGAACCCTATGCCATCGTCCTTTATTGAGATAATTATGAAATCATCTCTAAATTCAGATTTAATCTCTATTAAACCGCCTGGAGGTGTATATTTAACTGCATTGTTTAAAAGATTACTAATCACCTGATGAATTTGCTCTTTTTCAAACTGAGTTATTAAGTTTTCTTGTAATTCTACATTTATTCTATGATTTCTTAATTTTGAGAATCCTTTAATCTCATTCACGCAGATTCTAATTAAAAAAGCCAGATTTTCTTCTGATTTATGTAGTTCTATTTTACCAGAATCTAATTCAGCAGTTTTTAAAATGTCACCAATAAGAGTTTCAAGACGTAAACAACCTTGTTTAATCTCGTTTAGTGTAGATATTACCATAGCATCTAATTTATCTCTATGTATTTCTAATAAGAGTTCACAAAAACCTTTGATGGACACTAAAGGTGTTTTTAACTCATGTGAGGTCCTTCTGAGTAATTCAGATTTCAATTGATTTAATTTGATAATCTCTTGTTGTGCATTTTTCCTTTCAGTAATATCAATAAATGCTACAAAATCAGAAGCTTTACCCTCATAAATTATGGATTTTGTAAAATTCTCAATCCAGATCTCTTCACCTGATTTTTTTAAACCTCTAAATTGATAGTTTTGTAAATAATCTTCGGAATCTGATTGTTTTTTCTTTACTTGGTCAAAAACAAACGCCCTATCTTCAGGATGAACAGTCTTCATAAATTCTTCTGATGACCACCTCAACATTTCATCTACTGTATATCCAAATATATCAGCAAACTTTCTATTAACGTATTTCATTAAATTATCCTGAACAATTCCAATTCCGATTAATGATTGTTCGGCAATATTCCTGAATTTTTCTTCCGATTCTTTTAATTTTTTTTCTGCTCTTTTTTTATCAGTTATATCAAGAACATAAGTAAGAATTGCTGGTTGCTCGTTGAAATCAATTATTTTACTGTATATTTCTACAAATTTAATTTCATTTAATTTGGTTAATATTCTATATGAAAAGGTTGGTAATATTTCATCTACTCCTAAACTTCTACGATTTCTTTTTAAGGCTCCTTCTCTATCATCAGGATATATATGGTTAAATAAATCTTCCAAACACCATTCCATCATCTCCTCAACTGAATAACCCATTATAAATGCTTCAGCATTATTCACATATACTACTTTTTCATTTTGAATAATAATTATACCAACAAGAGATTGTTCAGCAATAGTTCGGAATTTTTCTTCAGATTCTCGTAATTTTTGCTCAATTTTTGTTCTTTCTGTGATATCAATTATTACTTCAGCAACTTTATCTATTGAACCATCTTGATTAGGATATGGGGCAGAAATTAATTCGTAAGTTTTCCCATCAGCTGTATCCAATTTGGTTCGTTCAACTCTATTGTACTTTAAAGCTTCTTCCATTGGACAAGTCTCACATGGTTTTTCCAAGTCCAAATAACTCTCATAACAAATATTTTCCTTAGATTTTCCAAATCTTTCTTTTAAGACTTCATTTTGAAATAATATTTTATGATCTTTATTCACAATATCTATACCAATTTCAGCATGCGTTAATCCATCGAGTAAAGAGCGATATTTCTTTTCTATCTCTCGTGAATATCTATTGTTTTCCACAATTTTGTCTTCTAATATTGAGAGTATTTTATGCAAATCTTCTTCTGGGTTCTTTAATAAATGCTTCAGTTTTTCACTTTCAGAAGGAGTAAAAATATTAATATCGAGAATGGCTATTTTTATCACCCAAATAAGCTTATGATTAAAACTATTACAGAATAAATATAGCTTGATAATAAAAATAAAAATATATAAAAACTAGTATTTCAAAAAAAAATGATCTTAATTGAACAACAAATCTTATTCATATTATAAAAATAATCTTTTATCAACTATTCGCCCTAGAAAGTCTTTTTATTTGATTTGAAAATCATGAAGGAATTAATTAGCAGTTAGATATAATTAAAATTAGTAACTTTTTCCTCAAACAATACTTTTTTTTAAAAGAATTTATTAACTTTATATAGAAACTAGTTGATTAACAATAATTCTCCATATGCTGAAATCTGAATTTTATGATATTATCAAAATGGACGATATTCAAGTATCAATTCCAAAAACCAGTCATTTCAGTTTAGGTACATCACCTTATTATGCACATCAACACGGACTTGCTATTGATATTTATCATGATTTAGCTTTAAAAAATTATGAAGTTCTAAGTCCTGTTTCAGGTAAAATTATTAAGATTAAATCTCTCCAGGCGCCTAGACCAAAATTTTCTGATGGACTTAATGTTGATTATTTAATATTGATTAGCAATCCTAATAATCCAAAAATATTATGGAAAATGATGCATGTCAAACCAGATGTATGTGTTGGAGATAATATTGAAATAGGAGAACTACTAGGAAAAACTATTCGAAATGGGTATTTTGCTTATTGGTCAAGTCCTCACATGCATTTAGAAATCAGATCGGTAGATAATGCCATTCGCGCTAGAGGAGGAAAAAATTTCTCTTTAGCAATTGATACTAAAAATAAAAAAGAAGAAATTTACGAAAATGAAAGACCAAATCAAATTCCTATCAAAATTTATTCGATTTGTCCAGAAATGATTCTTGCCACTTTACCAGAACCTTTTTATCACAATATTTATCCATTCTTTGGTTTTAAGGTAAGTATCAATACTTTAAATTGTATTCTGGATAGTGGTATTCCGCACTATAAAATTGGTACCGTGATATTTAGAAAAAAAATGAATTTCAAGACTTTTCCTTCAGTGTATTTCGGATCAATCAAGATTGGTACCCTACATGAAATAGATCAACAGTTCGGATTTCTTAAATTTAATAATACTAACTTTTTTCTTAATAATAGGAAAGTTAGAGGGATTTCACTCTATTTAGCTAATTTTTTACCATTAGTAAAGATAATTCCGTACAATAAAAATGAATTTTCCTTTACACCAAATTCAATCCAACACCTGAGTATCAAATCTTAATTTTTTTAAAATGACGGTAAATTTTAATTTAAATTAATTCATTAATCTGGTTTTTTATTTTTAAATATTCTTGGAATTGTAAATGAAAAGGTTGAACCTTTATTTCTTCCTTTGGATTTTACCCTTATTTTACCTCCATGTAATTCAATAATTTTTTTGGTGATAAACAATCCTAATCCTGAACCCTCTGCAATAATATCTAATCCCTGACCATATCTTTCGATTTTACCGAATTGGGAAAATAATCTTTTCTTTTCGTCGTTACTTATTCCAATTCCATTATCTTCTATCGAAATTATGATGTAATCCTGTGTTTTAGCTGATCTAATAATAATTTTTCCACCTGGAGGCGTATATTTTATAGCATTACTAAGTAAATTACTAATAACAAGATGAATTTGATCTGGTTCAAACCAAGATATTAATTTATCATGGATTTCCAAAATAATTTCATGATCTCTAAGTCTAATTAAACCACCTAATTCTTTTATACATAGTTTTATCAAGAATGATAAATCTTCTTCCTTTTTCTTTAGTTCGACAGTTCCACTTTCTAATTCAGAGCTTTTCAATATATCTTGTATAAGATTTTCTAATCTTTCACATCCAAGTTTTATTTCATGAATAGTAGCTAAAACATAATCATTAAGTTTTTCTCTATGTACCGTCAATAAAAGATCAGAAAATCCCTTAATAGAAACAAGGGGTGTTTTTAACTCGTGAGATGTTCTTCTAAGAATTTCTGACTTTAAATTGTTGAGTTTTATTAATTCTTGCTCAGCCTTCTTTTTTTCAGTAATATCCAAGATACTGATTAATTCTGCTGGTTTTCCTCGATAAATTATTTGCTTTAAGAATTGGTCAATCCATTTCAACTTTCCATATTTAGTAAATACTCTATAGGAATACAAGGAATTCATATCAGATTCACCTGCTTTTATCCTTTTACGATGTTCTCTTAGATTTTCCAAATCTTCAGGATAAATTAATTTAATTAGATCATTTATGGTCCAATTTTCCACATCATTTTTAGTAAATTCAAAAATCTTTAGCAAAGCATCATTCACATATTCCACTTTATCATTTTGAACTATTAACGTCCCTACAAACGCTTGTTCAGCAATAGTTCTGAAATTTTCTTCGGATTCTTTTATTTTATCTTCTGATGTTATTTTATCACTAATGTCAATCGTCATCACAAAATCAGCTGGTTTTCCTTCATAGTTAATAGATTTTGAAAAATTATCAACCCAATATGCTTCTCCGTTTTTTTTTAACACTCTATATTGATGATGAGTTTGAACATCAGGATCACCAGCTTGTTTCTTCAATACTTGTTCCATCACAAATTCTCTATCATCTGGGTGAATAAGTTTTAGAAATTCAAACGGTTTCCAATTTTGTATTTCTTCTCTTGAATAATTATTTATTCTAATTGCTTCCTTGTTATAATATTTTAAAATACCATCCTGTATGATGAATATTCCCATAAACGATTGTTCTGCTATAGTTCTGAATTTTTCTTCAGATTCTTTTAATTTTTCTTCTGCTAATTTTTGTTCTGTAATATCTCGTATAATTGTTACAATTTGTTCTACTTTTTCATTACTTTTAACTGGAATTTTTTGAACCTCAGTAAATATTCTGTGAGTATTGAGGTTTATTACTTCATTTGTGATAAGAGTTTCACCCGTGTTGAAGACATTATCATATTCTTTATAAATTTCATCATATTCTAAGAAATCAAACATTTTAAAGAGAGATTCCCCAATAATATCAACATCAATTTCCAATTTGATAAGCCATTGAGTCATTGCTATATTTAAAAATTGGATCTTGTAATTTCTATCAATAATATGCATAGGTTCGTTTAGAGAATTAAGAATAGAAAAAAATTTTTCTGGTGATTTTATTGTTACATTTTTTTTTTCTTTTGAATCTTCCAAGTTATCCATCTCTCCCTATTTTTTAATTGTGGCTAATAATACTTAATCTTGAAGTTTATTTTAAAAAAGATAGATGAGGATATATTTAACAATTTGCTATAAATAAAATGAATGATCTATAATAATATTATTAAAATTTCTCTATTATGAATAAAGAAATTCTTAGAAAAATTTTAATATAAAAAAGCTATATTATAGTTATAATGAATTTAAATAAAACTGCTTTAAACATTAATTTAAGGGATTTAGTTTCCCTAGTTAAATTACATGCAGTTTTATTATTATCTTAAGCTATATAAATCCTTATAATCTTTTTCTTTTTACTCTAAAACGGATTTATTCGCTTGATGTGTAATATAAAATGAAAGAGATTATAATTTTCTTGAGTTAAAAAAGAGAAGAAAAATCTTATAAAAAATTGAAAAATTATGTATAATCCCCAACAATTTGAAAAAAAATGGCAAGATAGATGGGAACGAGCAAAAATATTTGAGACAAATCCAGATTCAAATCAGAATAAGATTTTCATTACTTCACCTTATCCTTATGCATCTGGTACGCTACATATAGGACATGGAAGAGCTTTTGTAAATTGCGATATATTTGCTAGGTATTACAGAGCTAGAGGATATAATGTTTTATATCCAATGGCATTCCATATTACAGGTACACCTGTTCTAGCTATTTCTTCTTCAATAGAAAGAGGAGATCAAAAGGTGATTTCTAGAATGAAAGCTTATATAAGCTTACATACTAAGGATAAAGAAAAAATAGAAAAAATAGTAAAAAGCTTTACAGATCCTTGGAACGTTGTAAATTATTTTTCTAAAAAAATGAAAATAGATTTTAAATCTATTGGAATGAGTCTGGATTGGAGAAGAGAATTTACAACTGGAGATAAAATATATAATAAATTTATAGAATGGCAATATTATCATTTGAAAGAGAAAGGATATATCGAAAAGGGAGAATATCCAATTCTTTATTGTCCTCAAGACAAAAATGCTGTAGGAGAGGATGATATTTCACGAGGAGATGAGTTGGATCTGAGTATTAGTGAATATATATGTATTAAATTTCCTTTCGAGGAAGGATTTCTCGTTGCTTCAACATTAAGACCAGAAACTATTTATGGAGTAACAAACCTTTGGATTAATCCAGAGGGAATTTATATTAAAGCCCTTGTAAATAGTGAAATTTGGTATATATCTGAAGAAGCAAAATTCCTATTAGAAAATCAAGGGAAGGATGTTAAAATATTGGAAAAATTTTGGGGGAAAGAGATTCTTGGAAAGAATGTTAGTGATGTATATGGTATAAAAGAAATACCTATTTTACCAGGAGATTTTGTTGATATAACCACAGCAACAGGAGTAGTATATTCTGTCCCTGCTCATGCACCCTATGATTATATCGCTTTAATTGATTTGCAAAAGAATAAGCAGAAAATCGATAAATTTCATTTAGATCAGAGACAAATTGAATTAATTTTTCCAATTTTGATAATTGAATTAAAAGGATTTAAAGATTTTCCAGCTAAATTCTATTGTGATAGACATAGAGCAAATACACAAAAAGATAAGAAGGAACTAGATCTAGCTACAAGTGAAAACTATAAAGATGAATATTATAATGGTGTGCTCAATGAAAAATGTGGAAAATATGGAGGAATGAAAGTTAGCGAGGCTGCTAAACAAGTTATGAAAGATTTGATTGAAGAGAATAGAGCGGATATATTGTATCTCCCTTTAACGAAAGATCTTACATGCAGATGTGGATCTAAAATAATTGTCTCTATCCTTAAAGATCAATGGTTTCTCAATTTTGAAGCAGGAGATTGGAAGGAACAAGCATTTAAATGCTTAAAAAACATGAAAATTGTACCTAATAAATATAGATTAAATTTTGAGAATATTTTTGAATGGTTAACAAAAAGACCATGTGCTCGTTTAAGAGGATTGGGTACTAATTTACCATTCAACAAAGAATGGATAATTGAATCTCTGAGTGATAGTACAATTTATATGGCATTATATACAATTTCACATAAAATAAAGGAATACAAGATTAAATCCAATCAGCTAATTCCAGAATTTTTTGACTATGTATTTTTAGAAAATGGAAATTTAACAAGGCTTTCAAAAAAAATCGGTATTGGAGAGAAAGAGCTTAATGAAATACAGCAAGAATTCCTTTATTGGTACCCTGTTGATCATCGTCATACTGCAATTATGCACATTTCTAATCATTTGAGTTTTTATATTTTTCATCATGTAGCAATTTTTCCAGAAAAAAATTGGCCAAAAATTATATCTTTAATTGAACCGGTAATTATCGAAGGTCAAAAAATGGGGAAATCAAAAGGAGGTGTTATATCTTTAGCAGATATTCAAAAGAAATACTCAGCAGATTTATTTAGGTTTTATATATCACATACTGCTGATTTAGGGGTTAAAATGGATTGGAGAGAAAGAGAAATCAAGATAATAAAAATTCATTTTAGCAAATTTTTTACATTCTTAATTGACAACATTCAACAATCTAAGAATATAATACATAAATATGAAGATATAAAATCTAAATTTTCAAAAGTACAATTATCAAAAATTATTAGGTTGTTTATTCAGTCTGTTGAAGCATTAGAACAATATAATATAAAAAGATATTTGCAAATTTCTTTTTATGAAGTCTTTAATTTAATAAAAGAATTTTATAGGGATGTTGATACAATTGATGACTTTTTTATAGTATTTAAATTAATTTATAACGATTGGTTAAAATTACTTTCTCTGACTATGCCACATTTATGTGAAGAATTATGGGAAATTGCTGGAAATAAAGGTTTCATTTCCAACGCGGTTTGGAATGATTTTAATAAAAAATATATTAATAGCACTCTTGAAACTGAATTTGAATATATTTCTAATATTATTAATGATATCTTCAATATAAAAAAATTATTAAAATCAGAGAAATTAGGAGAAATCCATTTATATATTGCTCCCGAATGGAAATATAAGATCTTAGATATAATTTTATTAAAAAAAGATAATTTTAATGAAATTCTCTCTGAATTGAAAAAAGAAAAAGAATTACGGAGTAGAAAGGATATTATTCCACTTATTAAAAGTCAAATAAAGGAAAGAATATGGGAAAAAAAAATACCAAAAATAAATGAAATCAAATTGCTCGAACATTATAAATCTTATATAGAAAAGCGAGTGGAATCAACAATTATATTAAATTCCAAATTCGATCCTAAACATAGAGCAGCTATGGCAAAACCTTTAAAACCTGCTCTGTTTATAACTATCTAATATAATTATAGAATTCTCTATAATTTCTTTTTTCCTATTGCTTTTAAAAGATCTAAATATTTAATTGTTTCTGCTGTATCACTTTTTCCGATGCAATAATCCAATTGTTTTGTAAAATATTGATTCAATACTTTTAATTGAGGACTTGAAATAATAAATTCCGCCCCTTCTTCAAATTGTTTGTCAACAAATGATTCTTTTTCTTCTTCAATATTCCTATTGATGATTTGAAGAGCAGTCCACTCAAAAACATCATCAATATTCTCATTCGTTTTTGCTGATGTCTCCATATAGTGTATTCCTAGATCTTTAGCTAAATTCATACCTTCTTCAGTTGAAACAATTCTAGATGTATTTAGATCTATCTTATTTCCTACTAGTATCAAAACAATATTAGGTAATGCGACTTTTGAAATGGTATTATACCATTTCTTGACATGCTCAAAAGATTCTCTATTTGTAATGTCAAATACAATTATTCCCGCACGAGAATCTGTTAAATAGTCTGACCATAACCGTTCGAATTGAGTTTGTCCTGCTAGATCCCATATCATAAATCTAACAGAAGTCCCTAATTCTTTAAATTCGCATTCTTTTTTAGAAATGAAAGTACCAATAGTAGCTTTATAATCTGCTTTAAAAATTCCGTGAACATATCTCTGAGCCATACTAGTTTTACCCACACCACCATCTCCAATCAGAGAAAGTTTGTAAATATATTCCGGTGAGTGTGGTTTATTTTGGTAATAATCCATTTTTCGCTTAATCTTTTCAAGTTCAGTATTTCGCTTTACTTTAGGAATCACAGGACTAACTGGAAACTCCCCCTCCATAATTCTTACTACCTTTTCAGCAGCTAAATAAGTATATGGAAATATATCATCAACTAAAGCAACATGATTGAGGATAGAAACTAAAATATAATCAGACCCCGATTCACAAAAGATAAACCTGTATTTATCTGTATCAAATGTTCCGGCGCCAAAAGTTCCAAGATCAAATTCTTGAGTCAACTTTTTTAATATTAATTCGACTAAAGAGCTGAAAGCACCTATAAATTTCTTTTCATCATTTTTTTCTGGCTCTCGAGTTAAAATTTCAATTATTAATCCATCGCGTCCAACAACCAGAACTGAGATTAAACTTTCTCCCACTTCTTGCATATACCATTTAAAGAGAGTTTGGAGTTTTTTTTTATCAACATATTCCATTTTTTGTTCAGTTTAACTTTTTATCTATGGTTCTTTGATATTAAAAGAAGTATTTTTTTAGTACTATAATAGAATAATAAATTTTGAGTATTTGAATCCTTTTATAAGTTAATATTTTCACGATGGAATAACAAAAAGAGAAACATTATAAAATTTAATAACAGTTAAAATATTCTAAAATTATTTTTTTATTATTGGCAGAGAAAAGAAAAAAGTAGATCCTTTATTTCTCCCTTCTGAATCAACCCAAATTTCTCCACCGTGAAGATCTATTATTCTTTTTGAGATATATAGACCTAATCCTGAACCCTCTGATACAACATCCATTCCTTTACCATAGCGTTCGATTTTTCCAAATTTTTTAAAGACTTTTATTTTCTCATTTTCAGTTAAACCAATACCATTATCTTTTATTGATATCAAATACTTATCCTCTTTTATTTCAGATTTGATTAGAATCTGCCCATTTGGAGGAGTATATTTTATCGAATTACTTAATAAATTCATGATCACTTCATAGATTCTCTCTTTCTCCATAAGTGTATACATATTGTTTTGAATATCTAAAACCAATTCATGATTTCTGGCCTCTAACAAACCTCTTAAATCTCTAATACAAAATCTAATTAAAAAGGCTAAATCTTCTTCTTCCTTATTTAATTTTATCTCTTCAGACTCTAGTTTTGAAGTTTCTAAAAGATCCTGTATTAAAGACTCAAGACGATGACAACCTTGTTTTATTTCATTCAAAACCGAGATAGTATAAATATCTAGCATTCTATAATGTTGAGTCAATAATAAATCAGTATAACCTTTTATTGAGACTAATGGTGTTTTAAGTTCGTGTGATGTCCTACTTAATAACTCTGATTTTAAATTACCTATCTCTAGTAATTGTTCTTCTACTTTCTTTCTAGCTGTTATATCTATCACTGAAATTAATAAAGCGTACTTCCCGAGATATCTTATTGCTTTTGACATAATTTCAACCCATTTAACTTTTTCTGATTTTGTTAATATTCTACATTCATAGTTGATAATCTCATCATAGTCATTTTCCTCTCGTAATCGCCCTTTTTCTTTCACTCTTTGTAAATCTTCCTGATATACAACTTTTAATATATCTCTCGCTTTCCATCTATTAATCTCTTCCATTGGATACTCTATAATTTCCGAAAATGCTTTATTAACAAATTTTATCTCATCATCTTGTTGAATAAATATTCCTAATGTAGACTGTTCAGCTATAGTTCTGAATTTTTCTTCTGATTCCTTTAATTCCTGCTCTACTTTTTTACGAGCAGTAATATCATAAACAACCCCATCAACACCACAAAAACTTCCTTTCTCATCAAAATAGGATGATTTATAATCATTTACCCATTTAATAACTCCATTTTTGGTGATAATTCTATAAACCTGTGATAATGATATTGGATTTTCATTCATAAGATTTCCTTCCTTAATTATAGCATCTCTGTCTTTTGGATGAATAATATGGATCCAATTTATTTCTTGAGAATTAAAATCTTCCTCTCTATATCCTGAAATTATTTCACTATTAGAGATAAACTGTACAGTCCAATCAGGATTTCCTCTATAAATCATCCCAGGAATATTATTAATCAATGTGCGATATTTTTCTTCTGACTTAATTAACTTTTGCTCAGCTTTAACCCTATCGTCAATGTCAATAACTGATCCTATTGTTTCTACTGGATTACCAGAATCATCTCGAATTAACATAATTTCATCCCGCATCCAATGATAAGTTCCATCATTAAGTTTGAATCGATATTGAAAAACTATGTGTTCCTTTTCAAATAATTTTGAGAGAATATCAAATACATTTTCTTTATCTTCTGGATGAACATGTTCAATCCAGAAATCTGAATCATTTAGAAAGAGATCAGAACTATATCCCCACATTTTTTCAACATTATCACTCATGAATGTAGTTCCATAATTACCTGATGTTTTAGAACTGTAAATTACAGAGGGACTTGAAGAAACAAGGTATTTTAACCTCTCTTCAGATTGTTTTAGCTTTTTCTCGATTTGTTTCTCTTCAGTGACATTCCTTCCTATACATAATATCCCCTCTTTTATGGGATAAACATTTACTTCAAAATATCCTTGTTTACCATCTGGGAGTATAAAAGAATCAATAACACGCTCAGAATTTCTAGTTTTCATAACATTATCATAAACTTTAAAAAAAGTTGTTTTCTCAATACCAGGAAAAACATCGAATATTTTATTTCCTAATAATTTGTTAATGGGTATATTAATAAGACTTTCAGCATTTTTATTAACAAGAATATATTCCCAATCTCTATTTAAAGCGTAAACGCCATCCATTATAGATTCTAATAACATTTTATACTGATTTGATATGTTTCGATATTTTTCTTCTGAATCCTTTAATTTCTGCTCAGCTCTTTTTTGATCTGATATATCTTGTATAATAGCTTGAATATAGGTTTCAGTACCCAAATATATGAATTCAAGGTAAGTACGGGCCCAAAATTCAACTCGATCTTTATTTTTAAGAAGAATTTCTCTAGGTTTTGGAACCTTTCCTTGTTTAATTTCTTCCTTACGCTTTTCAATATCGGCATTTCGGATATCAATATAAAAATCAAATTCTTTAAAATTCTTTCCAATCAATTCATCTTTTTGATAACCCGTAATCTTAAAGGTTGCATCATTACAATCTAAGATATATCCTTCAATATTGAAGAGAACTATTGCGAACGGTGCATTATTAAATAAACTACGATATTTTTCTTCACTCTGCTGAATTCTAAGTTCAGCTTCTTTTCGTTCTGTTATATCTTGAAAGGAATTAATAAAATAAGTTTGATTTCCTATATTATGTGCAATTGAATTAAGCGATCCCCAAAAGCTTGAGCCATTTTTTCGTCTAAACTGAATTTCAAGATTATTAACCATTCCATTTTTATGTAATTCAAGAAAATTATCCCTATCATTAGGTGAATGGTATAATTCAATAACAAGAGTATCCATAAATTCTTCTTTTGAATTATAACCAAAGAGTCGAACAGCATTTGAATTACATTCAATAATATTTCCTTCTGGAGTTGTAATAGAAATCCCAACCGGAACAGATTCAATTAAATCCAATATCTTTTTTTCTGATTCTCTGATCTTTTCCTCTGCTATCTTATATTCTGTAATATCATGATTAATAACTACGATACCAGTAGGATCTCCTTTTATATCTTTAATCATTGAAACTGAAGAAAGAATAATTAATGGTAAACATTCTCTATTATATTGAACAACTTCTCCCTTCCAGAAACCCTCTTCCAATAATTTTTTAATTACATCTTTTTCTTTATTATAAGGATATGTCGCTGGTATAATAGCACTAATATTTTTTCTAATTGCTTCTTTCTCACTCCATCCATATATTGATTCTGCTGCTTTATTCCAGGTGATAATATTAAAATTTAAATCCGTAGATATAATAGCATCAGATACCTCATCAACAAGTTTTGCCTGATAATGAATCTTTTCTTCAAATTTTTTGCGCGTAGTAATATCTCTTACTAAACTAACCAATCCAAACTTTTCACCTTTTTCATTTCTGAACTCACTAATCGCATGTTCAGTAGGAAATATAGTTCCATCTTTCCTTTTCATTTTATATTCAAAATTTTGAATATTGCCATGTTCTTGGAGTTTAGGGAGAACTAATGTTTGGAATGTTTTTAGAGAATTATCATCAACATGTAAGAGTGCAGTTGTGCTGCCAATAAGTTCACTTTGTAAATATCCAAAAATTTTTTTCGAAGCTGGGTTACAATCAATAACTTTAGGAGGAATTTTATCATCTAAAATAAATATTGCATCCTGAAGATTATATAAAGTTGTTTGTAGTAATTGCTTACTTTCTCGTAACTTATTTTCGGCTTTCTTACGTTCAGTAATATCTAAGTTTATAACTAGATCTGCCGGTTTGCCTTTATAATTGATTGATTTTGAATAATTTTCTACCCATCTTTTTTCTCCTGTCTTTTTAATTATTTTATGTTCATAATTAGTGATGACATCTTCATCTCCTAATTGTTTCTTTCTTGATTGGGCTCTCACAAGCTCCAGAAACTCAGGATCAATTAAGCTTAAAAATCTGTTAGGTTCAAAATTCAATATCTCTTCAATTGAAAATCCATAGATATCAGCAAGTTTTTTAGAGGCATATTTAACCAATCCATCTTGGAGGATTCCAATACCCATTAAGGATTGTTCAGTAAGAATTTTAAATTTTTCTTCAGATTCTCTTAATTTCTGTTCTACCTTTTTTTTTTCAGTAATCTCTCTTGCCAATACCATAACTGATTTAACTTCCTCACCTTCTTTAATCGCTCCGAGACGAGTTGAATACCATACCTTATCATTGTTAGGTTCAATGCTACAAATCTCATAATACCCAGGTTCTCCAGTTTGAAATACTTTTTCTATTGATTTTTTGACTATCTCATGATGTTTAGTATTTATATAGTCCAGCACATTTGTTCCAATTACATCCTCTCTTGTTTTTACAAGGAAATCTCTATTAATATATAAAATATATCCACTACGATCTACTGTTAAGATTATATCTGGGGCTTCCTCTACCAAAACACGCCAATTTGCTTCCAATTTCTTTAATTCTTTAATTTTATCTTGTATTTTCTTTTCTAACTCCTCATTAAATAATATCAATTTCTGTTCCGCTATTTTTTGAGCTGAGATATCTCGAACTTGAACTAAATAATTACTGATAGACTTATCTTCTGTAAGAAACAAAGGTGTAATCAGAACATCGAGATAGATTTTACCTGATTTTGCAGTTTTGTATAAATTATAACTTTTTACTAAATCAAAATCAAATATACTTTCATATCTTACTGATTCTCCTTGTTTTAATTTTGTTAAATACTTTTTGGGGACATTTGGATCATCTAAGAGATTAAATCCTTTAATATCGTCTTTACTATATACACCAAATAATTCCAAGCATGATTGATTTACATCAATTAATTTTCCATTCAAATCATAGATCTCAATTCCAATTGGAGAATCATTATAAATAGTTTTAAATAAATTTACTGTATTATCAGATTGATTTTCCCCCATTTCAATCAAAATAAATCCTCTACTATATTTTTTCTTAAAAATGTAATTATGAGAATTTTCTTATACCAATATAAAACAAAACAAATTATATTTAACACTTTGGTATAGAATAGGATAATGAAGAATCTATTGACATGTTTCCTTCTAATAATGTGCAAAATTATTTTGTAGAGATATAAAAAGCTAATCTAATCCATATACTTGAACAGGTGTAAGATACTGTGGAAATTTATTAATTAAATGTATTCTAGCAAGATAACAAAGATGACATTCATCAACATATTCTTCTTCATGGTCAACTTTATATTCTCTAACTAGTTCAGAAGGACCGCCTTTAATTAAAGGTCCACAAATAGGATGGGTAAATGCATCATATTTTTTGATCAATTCTGAAAGAGATGTCTCCCACATATTTCCAATGCTTAATCCTTGACAGATTTGTACATTACCAAATGAATCTACGTGAACTCTTCCAAGACCTTCAAGGTCTTCATAAGGACATTTTTTTAAATCCTCCCATGATTTTTTAGGTAATCCATCTATTAAGGTTTCAACAGCTCTCCCTCTAAACATTGCTCCTCCCTTTATAACAGGTTCCCCTTTTTCATGGTTTTTAACAATCCCCTCCTCTACAGTAGGCTCATTAATGCAAATTGAAGTTGAAGAAATGTTTAGATTTTCCACTGCTCTTCGAGCATTTTTAGCCAAATTTAATTCTTCATCACCAAAATGAAAACTATCATCACTTATACTAATTTCATTAATTCCAATTTCTGAGAAGGGTTTAAGCCAAATTAATGCATCTTCAACATTAGTTGCCCAATATGAATTAGTAACTACTCCTGTTTTAAATCCCATTTTATTCGCGAGTTTAATGCCTTCAATCATTAAAGGATAATAGAGGAATGGTTCCCCTCCCTCAAAATAAACCCATTCAACTGTTCCTATTTTTAATGCTTCCCCAAGGACTTGTTTTATTTGAGTTAATGAAAAAGTTCCTTTTGAGTTTGGACTGCAATATAAAAAGCAGTGATCACATGAATAATTGCATGTATAAGTTAGCAGAAAATGTATTCCCTTTAACATAATTAATTCCCTGTTTAGCTTGATTCTTAAAGATTTGAATTATTCATTCTAAAAAATAATCATATACTAGATATTTCAACATGATTTGTATATTTTCATCACAAAAGAATTTATATTTCATTGGAGATTTCCATTTTTCCATTATAATTGTCTACAATATATCCAACATAAATTAAACAAGCATTAACTTGTTCCCGAGATAAATGATCATATTCTTGTAAAATCTCTTCAATAGTCCAACCGGAAGAGACTAATTCTAAAATAAAGCTTACCTTAATTCGTGTACCTTTAATATATGGCTTGTCAAAACATACATCTGGTTCGATAGATATTAGGTCATTAATATTAATCATAGATTCACTCCTCCAATATATTATTATTTTGCATTTATTTGATGAGAATGAGTAATCCTTTTTCAATAATATTATGTATTATCAGTTACTAATAAGAAAATAGTTATATAACCTTAAATAATTATTTACTTCAAGTTATAATAGAGGATTTTTATTTTGTTTTTCCAATTTCTTACTAAAATAATCCTTCGTGGCGTAATGATAAATTAAAAATATGGATATTTGGGCAACAATGAAAATTATTGGAATCCAAAGATTTATTCCACTTCTATAAGAATTCACCGTATCAAAAATCCAAAAGGTATTAGTATAAATTAAAATAACAATTAAATAAATCCATTTAGTAGGTTTTGACATCCCTTTTTTAAAACTCATTATAATATCTTTATTCTCTAAGAGAAATTAAAGAAAATCGTACATATAATTATATTTATAATTATAAAAACTATAATTGAATCATAGTAAACTTCAAATAATTGTAGTTTACTTTCTCTTTTATGATACAAGAAATCATTAAATGGAACTTAAGTGATTTCTATAAAGATATTAATGATCCATTAATTGAAACAGATATCCAAAATATAGAAAAATTAGCAGAAGAATTTCGTCAAAATGCTAAAGGTAAGTTAGAAGATCCTTCACTTACACCAAAGCAGGTCTTAGATTGGTTTATAGAATATGAAAATGTTTCTGAAAAAACGTTTTATATTGAATTATATGCCGAATTATTGTTAAGAATAAATAATCTTGATGATGATATAAAGACTTTTCATGCAAAAATTGATGAGTTTAGGGTTAAAATTCGACAAAAACTCTTATTTTTTAATTTGGAATTAAACAAAATCTCTGATAACAAGTTTAAGGAATTGATAAATTCACCAGAATTAAAAAGTTATACTCATGCTCTCAAATTCAATAGGATGAAAAAAATATATCAACTTTCCGAAGATGAGGAACAAATCATTTTGATGAAAGATATAACAGGTGTTAAGGGTTTTCTAAAACTTTATAGTGAATTTAAAAGTAATTTCCTGTTTGATTTTGAAGTTAATGGTGAAATAAGGAAACTGACTGAAGCAGAAATTTTTGCGCATATGTATCAAGAGAACAGGGATCTTCGATATAAAGCTCTACAAGCAATTATAGCGAAATACAAGAGAAATGAAATGATTTTCACCCACATATATAACAACATCTTAAGGGATTGGGATTTAGAATGCACCAAAAGAAATTTCAAAAACCCTATCTCTAGAAGAAATTTAGAAAATGAAGTTAGTGATGAGAGCGTCGAAGTTTGTGGAAGAGTCACTACAGAGAGTAATCCCATAGTTGAAAAATATTACAATATAAAGAAACAATTGCTAAATCTTCCTGAATTACATATATCAGATTTATATGCACCAGTTGGGAAAATAACAAGAAAATATTCATACCAAGAAGCGTTGACTCTAATAAAAGATGCTGACGAAAAATTTATTCCAGAATTTAAAAAAATTATAGAAAAGATGGTTGAAATAAAACATATTGATGCTACTCCAAGAAAGGGAAAAAATAGGGGTGCTTTTTGTTCACATGGAAAACAAAAGCAATATGGATTCGTTTTCGCTAATTTTGTTGATACAGTAGATTCAGTACGGGCTTTAGCTCATGAACTCGGTCATGCTTTTCATGCTTATTACATCCAACAAGAACAAAATTTTATAAATATTGAAACTTCACTCGTAGTCGCCGAAATTGCTTCTGTATTTAATGAAATTTTAATATTTGATTATTTAATGAATACCGATTTAACAAGAGAAGAAAAAGTTTCATTATTATGTGATTTTATTGAATCAAAGTTTGCAACTTCGCATAGACAAAATGCTTTTTATAGGTTTGAAAAAAGCATTCATGGATTGTTAGAAAAGAAATTACCTACAACAGAAGAAATAAAAGATATTTTTGCAACTGAAATGGAACTAATGTTTGGAAACTCTATGACTAATATCCGAGAAGAATATGCAAATTATATCTTTGTTGTTCCTCATTTTATAACCACCCCGTTCTATGTATATGCTTATAACATGTCAAATCTTCTAGTAATTTCACTATATCAAATGTATCTTGAACAGAAAGAGGATTTTGTTCCAAAATATTTGAAATTACTTTCATTAGGGAGTTCACTTTCACCAGAGGAGATGCTATCTGAAATTAATATTAATTTAAATGATTCTACATTTTGGGAAAAGGGACTCAAATATCTCTCGGATAAGATAGATGAATTGGAAAATTTAGTAGAAACAGAATAGCTTTTTTTTATTTTTTTAGTTATTTAGAAATCCTTTCTATTTGTTTAATTTCATACAGAAAAAGTTGAGTAATTGGAAACTATTTTATTTTCGTCTTATGATTTTCTAGTGAATTTTTAATAGATTTTTAAGAATATTTTTACCAACAACAAGGATCAAAATATTCCTTATACTTTTTTAGCCAATCACATAAAGAATATTTAGTATAGTCCTCTGTAATTTCCTTCCCTGGTGGAATATCTTTTATCGCAACGGCATAAAATCCATTTTCATTCTCAGATGCCCCAGAATTAGCATTAAAAGAATGGTTTACGAATCTTGAATTATCTAGACATAATATTAAAGAATCAAGATATTTATCATAATAAGAATAGGTCAATAAGTGATGTAAAAAATCGTTCAATGTTTTAGATTTCTGAGATGAATCAAGAACTAAAAATTGATGTTTTGTTATAATTAGTACATCTTGTGGACGAGCATGCCACCAAATTGTTCCTTTTGGAATATTCATCTTGGCAAACAATCCTAATCCATGAATTTCACTTTCTTTTACTTCAACAAATTCTTCAATTGGATTAGTTGGTTTGAGATTATAAGGTATTTTAAAATTCTTCATTAGCATTATTAATAGTTTTGAAACTATTTGTATTTTTGAGGATAAATTTAATTAAATGAATTTTTAGAATTACTCTTTTTCTGATACATGTTGATTAAATTTAGATGTTATATGGATAGTATCTTTTTTATCCTTGTTAAATCATCAATTGATAAATTTAATTTAGTTTTTTCATTTGAAAATTGCATTAATCCTTCTTTATTGATTCCAAAACAGTAGTATTTCTTTGAATCATCAAGAATAACTTCTTTTCCATAAATTCGTGAGTATCGATTATATTCTTCGATTAAATAATTAATTTGTTCGTCATCATTTTCTATGATTGGAGAATAATACTCATTAGCATAATTACAAATCTTATGGGCAAAATTATCTAAAGATACAGGTTTATGCAATATATCTTTGATTGATATTGTTATCGGTTCTAAATCTTCTGGCATGGTGGTCCTTGAATTGTTTAAATTCAAGCCAATTCCAATTAGGACATAATTTTTTTGAGCGCTAACAACATAATCTATTAAAATACCTGCTAATTTTTTATTTTCAAATAAGATATCATTAGGCCATTTAATTTGTAATAATATTTTATATTCTTCTTTAATTACCCTTACAAGCAAGGTTGCTGTAAAATAATGAAATAAAGCTAATTGCCATTTTTCTAATAATGATGAATTAGATATTCCTAAAGTACCCCAGAATCCACCTTCTGGTGAGAACCAGTCATTTTCTTGTCTTCCACGCCCTTTAGTTTGGGTTTTTGCAATCAGCAATATTGAGGGGTGATAATCATTTCGAAAGTACTCAAGTATTGCATCTTGGGTAGAGCTGGTTTTATTAATATGTATAATTTTAATTTTTGAAAGCATTATAGAACAGAATTTATCAACAATTATTATATCCTATTATAGATAAAAAGAGATTCTACTTAAAAACTTATAAATTTGATAGGACTAATTATAGGGAAATATATTAAAAAATTAAATCACTATTAATATTGAGTTTTTTATTGTTTTCGTTCACAAAAATGATTTAATTCCGAATAAATAAAAAAAATTAATACTTTTACTTTTTATTTATCATATTCTTATTTATTAGTTTATTTTGATTAATCTATGATAAATAATAACTAAGCATAAGATAAAATCTTATTTTCTTCTGATGATAGCCCCTTATAAAGTATATGAGATTTTTCGATGATTGTAAAGTCGAATGAATGACGATTCAATTGAATTATGGTTCAATTTCTTTCCATTCTTTAGAATAAGCTAAAAAGAGCTGTATTATTTTTTTATTAAAATTAAATAAATTTTTTAATAATCAATTTTATTTAAAAATGAATAACCAAAAAATAAAAATTTTTTACTTCATAAGGGGAGAATAGTGAATGTTTTAATGAGCTTCATCGAATAATATCAATCATCGTATTTTTTGTGGTATAATATTTATATTAGAAATTAATCTTCTTCTTTTATTTATTTAAATCGATCCATATCTAAGTAAAAATTCAAAAAAATATACGTTTAAATAAAGAAAGGATGGATTAAAATGATATTAGAGAATAATAAATCCAATAAAATTCCAGGAATCAAAAGTAGACTACAAGAATTACGTATTAAAGCTAAATTAGGGGGTGGTCAAGAACGAATTGATGCTCAACATAAAGAGGGAAAATTAACAGCCAGAGAGAGAATTGAGCTTTTGGTTGATAATAACTCTTTTGTAGAAATCGATTCATTCATCAAACATCACAATGATAAATTTGGAATGGAAAAAAAGAAAATTCTTGGGGATGGTGTGATAACTGGACATGC
Source organism: Promethearchaeota archaeon (assembly GCA_048937405.1). Lineage (GTDB taxonomy): Archaea > Asgardarchaeota > Lokiarchaeia > Sigyniarchaeales > SOKP01 > Loki-b32. Next base: position 35,854 of record JBHLNF010000014.1, on the reverse strand, counting down.
CACTATAGATGGTCGAAAAGTGTTTATTTATAGTCAAGATTTTACTGTATTAGGGGGTACTCTTGGAAAGGCTCATGCTCAAAAAATTTGTAAAGTTATGGATTTAGCTTTGAAAATGGGATATCCTATAATTGGTCTAATTGATTCTGGGGGTGCTAGGATTCAAGAAGGTGTTGATGCATTAGCAGGCTTAGGAGAAATATTTTATCGAAATGTTTGCGCCTCAGGAATTATTCCTCAAATATCAGTTATCTTAGGAACCTCTGCAGGAGGTGCCGCCTATTCTCCTGCCTTAACAGATTTTATTATTATGGGCGGAAATAAATCTTTTATGTTTATCACTGGACCTCAAGTAGTAAATTCAGTAACGGGAGAAAATATATCTTTATCAGAACTGGGAGGTTCAAAAGTTCATTCTACTCAATCAGGGGTATGTCATGCAACTGTGGATACTGAAGAAGAAGCATTAGAATTTACTAAGAAATTACTATCTTATTTACCCTCCAATAATGTTGATGACATCCCTCATTTATTAAGACAAATTGAAGTGGCTGATCCTTCTTTACTAAATCAATTAGTTCCAGAAAATGAAGACGAACCTTATGATATGATAAAAATTATTGAAGTAATAGTGGATCAAAATTCATTTTTAGAATTATTCTCAGATTGGGCTAAGAATATAGTAGTTGGTTTTGGAAGGATAGATAATCATACTATTGGTATAATTGCAAATCAACCTATGTTCCTTAGTGGTGCCATTGATTGTGACGCTTCAGATAAAGCGACCAGATTTATTCGATTTTGTGACGCATTTAATATACCTCTTTTAACATTGGTTGATGTTCCAGGATTTATGCCAGGAATTAGACAAGAGCAATCAGGAATTATCAGACATGGTGCTAAAATGCTTTTTGCGTATTCAGAAGCAACAGTAGCAAAAATAACAGTGATCTTACGTAAAGCTTATGGGGGGGCTTATATTGTCATGAGTTCTAAACATTTGGGTTCAGATATCAATATTGCATGGGATAAAGCGCAAATTGCAGTTATGGGTGCTGAGGGTGCATGTCGAATTCTTTTCAGAAATCGCTTAAAAGAAGTAGAAGACCCAGAGGAATTATTGAGGAATTTTACTGAACAATATAAAAAGGAATTTGCAAATCCATTTCAAGTAGCTGAAGAAGGATATGTAGACAAAGTAATTTTTCCTCATGAAACCCGTGATGAAATTATTAAAAGTATAAAAATCCTTGAAAATAAGCGCGAACAGACTCCTAAACGAAAACATGGGATTTCCCCAGTATAATAGTATATATAATTGATTTTTATGATAAAGAAAGAGAACATCCAACAAATTTTGAAAAATACTATCCCTATTTGGGGCTTTTCACCTAAAGGGATGACTGATCCTTTACTTTCTGTTCAAGTAAGTCGAGTTGGTGGAGTTGGGTTAGTTGATTTGGATGGACTTGATTTAAATCAATGTCAAGTCCTTGTTAATAAAATGACCTCATCCTTATCTTCCGATTATGAATGGGGTATTCGAATTTCTACTCCCGAAATCTTAAACGCTCTAGAATTCCGAGAAGTAATCCCAATTATTATTTGTGCTTTCTCTCCAAATTTTAAAGAGATTGAATTAATGCAAAAAAATTCAAAATTGCTTCTTTCTGAAGTATCATACTTAGAAGAAGCTTATGAAAAAGCAGAATGGTCAGATTTATTTCTTGTAAAAGGAAATGAAGCAGGTGGTATAGTTGGTAGAAAAAATAGTTTCATCCTTATTCAAGAATTCCAAAAAGCAGGACTTTCATTCATAATTCAAGGAGGATTTGGAGTTTATACTATATGTACAGCCTTCATTGGTGGTGCTATAGGGGTTGTGTTAGAAAGTCAGTTATACTTACTACCAGAATCCCCTTTAAGTCAAGAATATAAGAATTACATTAAAACTATTGATGTAAATGATTTTTATCTTATTCAGGAAACTTCGATATATAATTATCGTTTAATTGGGAAATTAGCAAATAAGTCAATCCGATTAATAAAAGAACTTGAACAAAAAGATTTTATGAAATTAGATAAGGACTTTAATAATGATTATCAAACCCTTAAATATCGATTTTTTCAAGAAATTACAAAAATTTTAGATAATTTACAGATACCATCTGATGCTGATCCAAAGCACTCCTTATTATCAAGTGATCATGGAATCTGTTTTGCTAACTATATTTTAAATAAATTTCATAACTTAGAAAATTTTCTTAACAATTTAATTAAAATAATTAAAAATCAAATTAAAAATAGTGTAGAACACTGGCCTTTTGCTATAAATTCTGAATTTGCTAAAAAATTAGGGATTATATATCCTATTATTCAAGGTCCAATGGCGAATGTCTCTGATAAATTAGATTTTGCTAAAAAAATTGCAGATAATGGAGCACTTCCAATATTAGCTCTCGGGGGATTATTATCAGATGAAACAAGTAAACTCTTATCAGCATCAAATGAATACTTTTTATCAGAAAAGCCATATGGATGTGGAATCATAGGCTTAGATGTTGTAAAAACGCGTAGAGATGAGCATCTTAGGTGTATTTCGAAATTTGGTCCTAAAATCACATTAATTGCAGCGGGAACTATTGATCTTGGTGTTCAAATTAAAAATTCAGGTAATATCATATTAATTCACACACCTGTACTTACCATGTTTAAAGAGGCTATTAAAAAAAAGCTTGATTATGTGATATTAGAAGGTAGTGAATGTGGAGGTCATTTTGGGATATTGTCCTCCCTTATTCTTTGGGAATCTATATTAGAATATATAGATGCGAATGAAAAGAATTTTACAGAAAAAGTAAATATTGTGTTCGCAGGTGGAATTATTAATGAAGTAAGTTCTGCAATGGTAGCAGGTATGATTGGGAATCATTTGGATCTTATTAACCCGGGTATTCAAATGGGAACTGCTTATCTCTTAAGCGAAGAAATTGTTTCAACTAAGGCTTTATCACCAAAATATCAAGAAATATTACTAAATAGTTCATCCACACATGTAATTGGCACCACTGTAAATACTAGAGCAAGAGTTATTCCTAATGAATTTTCGCATCAAACTATTGAACGAGAATTATCAAGAAAAGCACAGGGAATTTCTATTTCCCAAAGAAAAGAGTTATATGAGAAAGAAAATTTAGGAGCACTTAGAATCGCTTCTAGGGCGGAGATTTGGAATGATAATCATGAAGAGGGAAAAGGCACATCTCAATTTATTCCAATTTCTACTGAAGATCAATTAACTAAAGGTGCTTTTATGACTGGCGATTCTATTTCTTTTCAAAAATCGATTAGAACGATCCCCCAAATACATTATGATATAATCGAAGGTGGATCTAAATTTATTAGAAAGACTTCTAGTCAAGTATTATGTTTAACTTCAGAAAAAAAATCTCTAGATTTTGATAAAGAGGAACAAAAGAAAATGTCAAATGAAAATAAGATTGCCGTTGTTGGTTTAGGAGGTCTTTTTCCAGATGCTGAGAATATTCAACAATATTGGGATAATATTATCAATAAAAAATATTCAATAACAGAAGTTCCAAAAGATAGATGGGATCCTGATATCTATTATGATAAAGATCCTTCTTCCATCGATAAAACTTATACAAAAATTGGTGGATTTGTAAAAAATTTTGAGTTCAAATCCATAAAATATCGTATTCCTCCAAAGATAGCAGAGAGAATGGATTTTGTTCAAAAATGGGCAATCATTACAGCTGAAGAGGCACTCATTGACGCAGGTTATCCTACTGATGGGAAACAACGCTTACCTATAGCTGTTATCGTCGGTAATTCTTTAGGGGGAGATAATCAACGTCTTACTACTAAACGTATTCACTTTAATGAAGTGAAATATCGAATCAATGAGGCAAGTTCTCAGATGATTCTAAATCAAGAAGAAAAAGAAAAACTTCTAGATTTTCTTGAAGAAAAAATTATTAGTCAAATTCCTGTGATCAACGAAGATACAATGCCAGGAGAATTATCAAACATAATAGCAGGTAGAGTAGCAAATGTATTTAATTTAACTGGCAAAAATATGACAACTGATGCTGCGTGTGCCTCAAGTCTGGCCGCAGTTGATACTGCAGTTAAAGGTTTACTTCTAAAAGACTATGATATAGTTCTTGCTGGTGGTGTTGATAGTTCAGTTGATCCTCAAACGTACATCAAATTCTGTAAGATTGGGGCATTATCTGAAGATGGATCTTATCCATTTGATGCTCGTGCCAATGGATTTGTTATTGGTGAAGGAGCGGGATTTATTGTTTTAAAGCGTCTTGAAGATGCAATTCAAGATAAAAATAAAATTTATGCAATTATCTCCGGATGTGGAGCTTCTTCAGATGGAAAAGGAAAGGGGATAACTGCACCTAATCCTGACGGACAAAAATTAGCTATTCAGCGAGCATTGGAAAATAGTAATTTAAATCAATCAGACCTTCAATATCTTGAATGTCATGGAACATCAACGGCAGTTGGAGATGTTGCTGAATTGGAAGTATTAAATAAAGTGTTTTCTGAGAGAGATCTCAATCAGAAACTTGCAATCGGGTCAGTAAAAAGTCAAATTGGTCATCTTAAAAGTGCTGCCGGAATTGCTGCTATAATTAAGACTGTTTTAGCATTACATAATAAAATTATTCCACCATCAATAAATATCTCAACTTTAAATCCAGCAATAGATTGGAGTACTAGTACATATTATGTAAATACAGAACCAAAAGAGTGGTTAGTTCCTTCATCGGGGGTTAGAAGGGCTGGTGTTTCCTCATTTGGATTTGGTGGGACGAATTATCATATTATCCTCGAAGAATATACATCGCAAGCCCATATTCAATCCAAGATTCAATCTCCTATACATGATCATCTTAAATCACCGCTTGATCTTTCAAAAAGCTCTCAATCATCTGATATATGTTTTCTGTTTAGTGGTCAAGGAAGTCAATATGTAGGGATGGGAAGAGAACTATATGAAAAATTTCAAGTTGTTAAAGACACACTTGACAATGCAAACGAAATATGTAAGAATTTTGGAGGATTTAATTTATTGGAAGTGATTTTTGGATCACCAAATTTATCGCAGGAAGAAAACTCGAATAGATTAAGACAAACTGAGTATACTCAACCAGCAATCTATTCAATTGAGATTGCTTTAGTAAGACTCTTTAAAACTAAGGGTATTGTTCCTGGAATTGTTGGTGGACATAGTTTAGGTGAATTTTCTGCTTTAGTTACAGCAGGGGTATTAAATTTTGAGGATGCACTAAAAATTGTAATTAACAGAGGAAAAGCAATGTCTGAGTTACCTCCAGGTGTTGAATGTTCTATGGCGGCGATCTTTACATCACCTGGAATAGTTGAGAAAATATTAAATAAAACTTCTATAAAAAATGTGTCAATTTCTAACTATAACTCTACATCTCAAACAGTTATATCGGGAGAATTATCTGCAGTTGGGGAAGTAGTTAAGGCTTTCTCAGAAAAAGAAATAAGAGCCATGAAATTAAATGTTTCAAATGCATTTCACTCTAAATATGTAGCTCATGCTGAAGAAAAGTTGAAGGATTTTTTAAAATCAATAGAATTTAAATCTCCTATAATACCAGTATTTAGTAATGTAACTGGAAAGATATATCTTAATGATCCTCGTGAGATTCAGTCTATTTTACTTAAACAAATTACTTCACCTGTTAGATGGGTAGATGAAATTATAAATATCTATCAATTAGGAGGAAGAAAGTTCTTAGAAATAGGTCCAAAAAAGGCTCTATTCTTTTTTGCAAAGGACATTTTAAAAAATTACAAGGATATTGAAATTGATTTCACCCTTTCTCCGAAATCTTTAGAAGAAGAACATCTTCTAAAAATTTTTAAGAAGTATAAGTCGCCAAGAACAATGAAGAGTGCTAAGGAAATTAAAATTTCATCTCCATCAGTAAGAAATCAGAAACAAGATATTGTGAAAAAGGTCACAACTTCATCAACAATGGATGATAATTTAATTTCGAATGAAGAATTACTTCAGATAAAGCAACTTCCATTTTTTAATGAGTTTTTAGAGGAACAAAAGGAACTATTATCTTCAGTAATAATTCAGGGATTTCATAATTATTTAAAAAAATATCAATCTTCTCTTGAAAACCAGTTTGGCAAATATGAATTAATGCAAAAGTCTTCTCCAGTAGTAATCACTGGAGTAGGTATTGGACTTCCTGGTAAAAATCGTAATGTTTTTGATGATAAGAACATCGATGATATTTTAGATGGAAAAAATTTCATAGAAATGGTAAGCGAAGAATATAAATTAGATTTATTAAAAAAGAATATAATCCGTTTAGAAAAATCAGCTGATGGTAATGCAAAATTTGTACCTATAGATGATATTTCTAAAGTAATCCATTTAGCAGGAGAATTAGGAAAATTTAATCCTACAGAAGATTATCAACTCGATCCTAAGATGCTTAATGCATTGGATATTACATTTCAATTAGCAATATGTGCTGGCTATGAAGCACTTAAAGATGCTGGAATTCCATTAATCCGTAGTACTATTAAAACAACTACAGGAAAGACATTATTTGGTGATTGGACTTTACCAGAGTCTTTACAGGATGATACTGGAGTTATTTTTGCTTCGGCTTTTCCAGGATATGATAATTTTGCTGAGGAATGCTTATTACATTCTAATAAAGATCAGAATCAATTAAATAATCCTGAAGATGGGGATAACACATTTAATCGTTCATTTTTATTTAGAGTATTATCAATGGGTCATTCCCAATTTGCTCAATTAATTAAAGCAAAAGGTCCCAATACGGCTACTAATGCTGCTTGCGCTACTGCACCCCAAGCGATTAGTATAGCAGAAGATTGGATACGAAATAATAGATGTAAACGAGTTATTGTAATTACAGCTGATGATGTAACAAGTAAAAATCTATTTCAATGGATTGGAGCAGGTTTTATAGCAAATGGTGCCGGTACAACGCAATCTAACTGGGAAGATGCAGTACTCCCATTCGGGAAAGGAAGAAATGGGATTATTTTAGGTGCTGGGGCTAGTGCATTTGTTCTTGAACAACAATCTGAAGCTGAAAATCGGGGAGTTAAACCAATTGTAGAAATTCTTGGATCTTTCTTTAGTAATAGTGCATATCATGGTAGTCGATTAGATAAAGATGATATTTCTCAAAAATTCAACAATTTTATAATAAAAATGGAAAAGATTCACGGCATTAACAGAAGTGTTTTAGCAAAAGAAGGTATGTTTGTAAGTCATGAGACTTATTCCCCTGCTCGAGGTGGAAGTGCTGAATCGGAATTATTAGCATTGGAAAAAGCATTTGGTGAAAATGCTTATGATATGCTTATAATTAACACTAAAGGATATACTGGTCATGCAATGGGAGCTGGTATCGAGGAAGCAGTGGCTATTAAATCAATGGAAAAAGGAAAAATTCCTCCAATTGCAAATATTGAAAAAATTGATCCCGATTTTATAAAATTTAATTTTTCAAAAGGGTTAAGAGAAAGAAAGAAATATGCATTACGTTTTGCTGCTGGATTTGGTTCTCAATTAGCATTTGTATTATTTCGCTTATTCTCATTTGAAAATCGGTTTATAAATCCAAATTATGATAAATGGCTTCAAAGTGTAGGGGGAAGTAGGAAACTGACATTCATGGATGGTCGAATATTAAAAATGAATGTAGAACCTATCTCTACTAGAAAAACAACTTTAATATCACCAAAAGCAACAGAATTTTCCCAAAAGGCAACCTCGATTTACTCAAGTAATATCTTAGATGAAATTAAGCATATTATCGCACAAAAAACAGGTTATGATCCGTCAGACATTGAAGAAACTTATGATTTAGAAGAAGATCTAGGAATTGATACTGTAAAACAAGCAGAAATATTTGGGGAAATTAGAGAAAAATGGGGAATTGAAGTTGATGATACATTTAATATAGCAGATTATCGTACCATCAATTCTATTGTTTTGATGCTAAACGAATATTTGGGATTAGATATATCATCCAGCAAAGAAATTACCCGTATTGAGAGTAAAACTCTTGAAACTAAATTAATTCAAATCATTTCTGAAAAAACTGGATATGATATTGAAGATATTGATGTTGATTTTGATCTAGAAGAAGATTTAGGTATTGATACAGTTAAGCAAGCTGAAATTTTTGGAGAATTACGAAATCAATTGAATATCTCGCAGGACACAGAAATAAATTTAGTAGGATTAGGAACTATCAATAATATAATTCAAAAAATACAAGAGTATGTAATTGATCAAAACATAGAACCAGATGTAAGTGTAATACCAGATATGATACAATCACAACAAAATATAAATGATGAGATAAATCAGGTCAAAAATTTAGTAAAGAGGATTATTGCGGACAAAACAGGTTATGATATTCAAGATATTGATGATGAATATGATTTAGAAGAAGATCTTGGGATTGATACTGTAAAACAAGCGGAAATATTTGGAGAATTAAGGAATCATTACAATCTAGAGGATAACATTGAGGTTAATTTGGCTGATATACGCACACCTAATGCAATTATTGAATTTATAATGAGATTTATAGGTGAAGAATTAAAAGTGCCTGAAATATCCTTAACAACCTCAAGTGGTATCTCTAAATCTAAAGAGAAGTCAGAAGAAGTTGATTCAATTGGTATTTCACAAGTAGTCCCAACTCGAGTTTTTAAATTAGTTTCTTCGGAGAAAACGCCGAAATTTGATAATATTAAAACATTAGTAATTAATATTAATTCAGGACTATCCAATCATAAAAATCTAATTGAAGATTTCAAAAATTTTGGGATGGACATCCATATTTACAATGCTAATGGAGATAAAAAAAGCGTTGAGGAGTTTAGAAATAAAGTTCCTGATGTCATATCTAATAAGGATTTCAAGATAATTATATTAATATCCCCAGATAATGGCCAGTATTCTATTGATGATAGTTTAGACATCTTTGACATTCTATTTCTTATTTTTAAATCTTTAAATATATCAATTATTGAGAAAATTTTGGTCCTTTCTCCTGAGAATATGTTTGGTTGGGAACAAGGTGCTAATCCTCTCTCATCTAGTATCGGTGCGTTTATAAAAACTATTAATCGAGAGTTTCAGATTCCTATTAAGATTATAGCTTCAATGAATATTAAACAAATTACACAAGAATTCTTGGGATGGGATAAACTTGAGGAAATTGCATATAAAGATAATGCTCGTTATACTTTGCTGAGAAAGAAGATAGAAGATCTTCCCGAACTAAACCAAGTAACAATAACCAAAGATGATGTATTATTGGTTACAGGAGGAGCGCAAGGAATCACATTTGCGTGTATTGATGAATTAACAAATCATATTAAGCCAGAATTAATACTTTTAGGTTTAGCTCCTTTTGATGATTCATTTTATGAATATCTTAACTATTCATCGGATATGTTAGATGAGAAAAAACAAGAATTCGTTAAATCATTGAAATCTAAACAAGATAAAGTAACTCCTGTCATAATCAATAAAGAATGGAAGAAATTTCTCGATAAGTTGGATACACTTCGAAATGTCGAAAATTTAAAAAATAAAGGGCTTTCAGTTCAATATTATGCGGTTGATATAACAAATGAAGAAGAAATGAAGATTATCTTTCAAAAAATTAAAAAACAAACAAAAAAACCAATAACAATTATAGTTCATGGTGCTGGTATTGAAGAATCAAAAAGCTTCTTGAAGAAAAATTTAAATATGGCTCACAAAATTGTTAGTGTTAAAGTCGGAGGATTTTCAAACATAATTAAGTATATAAAACTACAAGATGTAAAATATTTTATTGCTTTTGCTTCAGTTGCTGGACGTTATGGTAATCAAGGTCAGATAGATTATGCATTTGCGAATGCTTATCTGTCAAGATTGGCTTGGAAATTCAACCAACAAAACATTCAATTTTTAACTTTTGATTGGACAGCATGGGGCGAAATTGGAATGGCTACTAGAGGTTCTACACTTCAAGTCCTTACTCAAGCGGGGGTTACTCCTATTCCCTCTAAAACGGGTACTAAGATTTTTTCTAAATTAGTATTAAACAATTTTACAGGTGAATATATCATTGCTGGAAACTTAGGATTCTTTGAGGAAATGCTTGATGTCGGGGAAGTAGTCAATAAATTAGAATATCCTATGATAGAAAAAATAAATTATCAGGCTGACCACATTATTGGTTTGAATACCATAAATTCTAAATTCGATACTTATCTTCTTGACCATCAAATTCAGCAAAAACCCGTTTTTCCAGGTGTAATGGTTTTAGAAACATTTGCAGAATTCTATAATCGAATCTTTGATAAACCTATGAATTCAATTTCAAATATTAGTTTTCATACGCCCTTGAAGATTCCAATAGATAAATCAATTAGTGTAGAAGTAATCTTTAATAAATCTGATAACGAAATAAAATTTTTATCGAAGACTTTTCCTCCTATTTTGAAAGGAAAACCTCTTATAAAAGAACATTTCAGTGCTCTATTCGATAAATCATTAATTGAGATGAATTGGAAAAAAGAACTGATTTTAGAACCAATAATACCTCTGCTTGATAAAACTCAGATTTATGAACTATTTTTTCACGGTAAGAAATTCCAAGTACTAAAAGAAATAATTCAATTAGAAAAAGAGCAAATTATCTCAAAGATTGATCTACCAAAAGAACCTCTTACTAATAACATTGAGGGAGATATGTTTCAGCTTAATCCATTAGCAATTGAGAGTGTATTCCAAACAGCTGCACTGTTTGATTTTATCATTAATAATCATCTCTCCCTTCCTTCTAAAATTTCTTCCATGAAAATAATATCAAACCAAAAACCAAAATATATTGTAACAGAATTTCTGAAAATTGATGAAGAACGTTCCTATTTTAATTCAGTAATTTTGAGTGAAAACCAAGAAGTTATTTTAATAATAGAAAATTTAGAAATTATTCATACACAGATTTCAGTTAATCTCTCCAACAATCTTTCCAATTATTTATCTACACTGTTAGAATATTGTAAACTTAAAGAAAAAACTCAAAAACATGAGGTAAAAATAATTCCTATCGAAATGATAAAAAAATCATTTCAAAATTATCCTCAATTTTTAGACAAATACCTTACTGAAAGAGAGTTTGACAATTCTGTGCGATTTAGGAATCAAAAAAGAAAGATTGAATATTTTTCTGGAATCATAGCAGCAAAAGAATCTTATTTTAAAAATTCACCAATTGATATTTCCTATCTGGACATTGAAATACAGAAAGATGAAAAAGGGAGACCATATTACTATTCATTAAAGAATAACCAAATAATTCCACTTTTTCTTTCCATTACTCATTCAAATGAATTTTCTATTGCAATTATTAGTAAAAATTTAGTTGGAATTGATTTAGAGAAAATTGAATCTCGATCTCAATCTTTCTATATGGAAGCATTTACTGAATCGGAAAGAGAAGATATTTCAGAAGATGATCAATTAGGAACGATATATTGGACTGCAAAAGAAGCATTCTCAAAAGCAATTGGTGAAGGTACTCATATAAATTTCAGAGACATTGAATTAAAATATAATAAAATTCATCAGAATTTTAAAGTGAAACTCACAAAAAGCTTATCCAAATTCAATGAAATACTTGAAGATCTACAATTAAGTGTTGAATTCAATGAGAAATATGTATTATCTTATTGTGAGATTAAAAATTTTAAAGAAAATAATATAATCACGTGATAAGAATGATAAAAGAAATAAAAGAAATAGAAATCCGTTCCGAAATTCTACATGGTATTCTTTATTTACCTGATGGTAGTAATCCTAAATCGGATGAAAATCAATCTTATCCAATAATAATAAATATCAGTGGTATGCCAGGAAAGTCTCCAGAAGAAAACGAAATAAGATTTGCACATCATTTCATTGATAGAAATATTGCTTTTTTTTCTTATGATCATCAAGGTGTTAGAAATAGTACGGGTATTTTTACATATCATGATGCTCACGCTAATATTGAACGAGTAATAGACCTCTTAATTTACCATCCTAAAATTAATCCTCTCAAAATTGGATTATTGGGAGAGAGTTTTGGGGGTGCAATGGCTTTTTGTCATGCTGTAAGAGATAGAAGAGTCCAATGTCTTGCTATAAGATCTCCTGTTTTCGATACTGAAATTGTCCCTAAAAATCCATTATTTAAATTTTTTATAAAAGCTTTAACACGTAATAAGGAAATGCGATTTCCAGAAGGAGATATTAAGAATATGTATGCAGGACAAACAAGACAATATAATCCAGACAGATTAGCGGATAAATTAGTAAAACCATTCTACTTAATAGCGGGGAATAAGGATGTTTTATTCCCAGAATTTGGATTTCATCAGCTTTTCAATAAAATTAATTCTAATATCAAGAGTATTGACATTATTGATGGTGCTAATCATAATTTTACAAATAAAAATCATTTTCAATTGATGCGTGAAAAGCTTCTTGAATTTTTTAGTACTCATCTATTATAATTAAAAATGACTTAGAATGAGAGATTTTATATGAAAAAAAAAGTAAAATTCCGGGGTAGAACTTACATTGTTAAACCCTTGGATGATGGGAAAATAAAAGTTGATGATCACATTTATACACCTGTAGTAGTTCAGGAAACTGAAAATTTGTTTCGAGTGTCATTTGCAGATTGTCAATTCAATTTGGAATATATAAATGGAACTTTATATTTAGAAGGAGAAGAAATCGATATTGAAATTAAACCCTACTTAAAGCCAGTAGAAAATAACAATCAAAATCAGGAGACTAAAGATGTGATTATAAAAGCACCTATTCCCGGGAAGATTCTGCAAATTCTTATTAAAGAACAGGAAATTGTTGAAAAAGATCAATTAATTATGATCTTAGAGGCAATGAAAATGAAAAATCGGATATTATCTCCAATTAACGGCAAGATAACCCAAATCTTCGTAGAAGTTGAGGATATAGTAGGTCAAGATCAACAGCTAGTTAAAATTGAGAATATACCTTCAGTAAAAATAACAGAAAGTACTTCTGTTTTATAAGAAACATCAACTTATTATTTAATAAATTTATTGGATATGTTTAACCCATTTGCTCAATTTTAGCAATATCTCGCCATTTATGTGAGTTTTTATCATTATCCTTTTCAGGTTGGGGTGCAAAATCAAACGTGTTGAATAATTGAAAAACGGCGGCTAATTTCTTTCTCTCTAAGTCTTTCAAGTTATAAACAATATTTATTTTATTTAGGAAATCCGTTGATAAATCCCCTTTTTTAAACTCACTTGTTTCCACTATTACTTTATGCATTTCCAAGTTTGTTTTAATTCCTGAGATAACCAATTCTTTTAGAGCATGCTTAGAACTACTAATAGCTCTTTTACGATTACGTCCCCAAACGACTAATTTTCCTATTAATGGATCAAAATCATAAGGAACAATATAATTTGGATATAAGTAGCTATCAAAACGCACTTTTGGACCTCCTGGAATTATCAAATTGGATATTTTTCCATGTTGAGGGAAAAATGAATTATGTGGATCTTCAGCATTAATCCTATATTCTATTGCATGACCATATATTGAAATATCTTCCTGAGTGAAATTTAATGGTTTATTTGAAGCAATATTTATCTGTTCTTCAATAATATCTATTCCAGTTACCATTTCTGTAACTACATGCTCTACTTGGATCCTTGGATTAACTTCATTAAAATAAATATTACCATCTTTCCAGAGAAATTCTGCGGTTCCTATATTTGAATAATTTAAGTCAGAAGCTAATAAACATGTTTTTTCTCCTAATTCAATAACCTCATCTCTCGTTAAAAATGAGGGTGCTTCCTCAATTAGTTTTTGATATGATCTTTGGATTGTGCACTCCCGATCTCCTAAATGAACAACATTTCCAAAATTATCTCCCATAAATTGAATCTCTACGTGGCGCGGTTCTGTAATAGTTTTTTCAATAAATACTTCTTTCCGTCCAAAAAAATTTAATCCCATTGATTGGCAGCTTTCAAATGCAATCTCCATATCTTCATGTGATTCAACAATTTCCATACCTCTACCACCACCACCATAGGCTGCCTTAATTATTACAGGATATCCTATTTCATCTGCAACTGATTTGGCTTCGTCTAAATTGTCAACAAATTCTTCAGAACCTTCCAAAACGGGTAAACCAATTTTTTTAGCACGTTTTTTTGCTTTTATTTTATTTCCTAAGAATTCAATGGTATCTGGATTTGGTCCAATAAAATCTCTACCAAGATTAATGACTTCTCGAGCAAAATCGGCATTTTCACTTAAAAAACCATAACCAGGATGGACAGCATCTACTTTTGACCTTTCAATTATTTCAATTAATTTAGGAATATTCAAATATGTGCTCTGAATCGATTCATTCCCTAATGAATAAGCCTCATCAGCCATTTTTACATGAAGAGAATCTTTATCTGACTCGGAAAATACTGCTATTGATTGAATATCTTTTGATCGGCAGGTCCGAATAACTCTTACTGCAATCTCTCCACGATTTGCAATTAAGACAGATTTCATTATAAAGTGCAATAATGAAAGTTCCTTATTATAGATATGCTTTTAATTAAATAAAAGCATTTTTTATTAAAAAAAATCAATTTTTTTAATATAACTTGGATTATTGGAGAGTAAATGAGATATAGCATATAATAAAGAAGGAATAATATTTTTCAACACCTATAAAATCCATACTAACTTAAAATGTTAGAGAAATAGATATTATCTATTAAATTTTTTTAGGTTATTTAGAATTCTTCTTCCAATAATTTGATTTCTTCGAGAAAGAGATTAGCAATTGTATTCCATTTACTCTTTGTATCTTGATCCTCTGTTGAAGATTCTAAAGCTTCTATTCCTTTCTGGAGATATTTATTAGCTAATTTGGAATCTTCTATTTCTTTATAACAAAGCCCCAATTTAATATAAGTCTGGTAGACATACCAATGATCACTGCTAATTTCAAGAGTTTTTAAGAATTCCTCTATAGCTTGTTCATGCTTACCGAAGAACATAAGAATTTCACCGTATGTATCATGATATGTAGCATTAGTCGGCTCAAGTTTTATTAGTTTGCTAATAATCTCTAACGCTTCTTCTTCACGGTTGAGATATTGCAACCAGAAAGCTTTATAATTAAGAAGATTGTTGTCTTCTGGATAATTTTGAATTAAATCTTCGATAATATTTAGTCCAGCTTCAATGTTTTTCATTTCTTTTAAAATATAAGCTCTTTTTATTTGGATGTTCTTCTCCTCCTGAGGAAAATTTAAAAGCATTTTATCTAAAATTTCAATGCTTTCTTTATACTTTCCTAAATTTATTAAAAATTTACTTTTTGAATAGTAAAGATCAGATTTCTTTGGATTCAATTCAATTGCTTTATCTATTTCTTGAATGGTTCTAATAACTTCCTTCGATTCCACTGGATACTTAACCTCAATATAGTTCATTAATTTCATTTGAATTTCTTGCCAAATCAATCCTTCTAATTTGTCAGTTGTATCTAATAATTTTCTTTCTTTTTCAATTTTATAAGCTAAATATTTGATATAGACAGGGAGAAACTTTCTTAATGACTTTTTTAAACCACTATCAAAAAGAGTAATGCAAATTTCCTCTAAAATCGAGGAAACCGTACTCTCCATGGTTAATGGTGATGTTTTACCCGGAATTTCTCCATATAGACTGTTTAAATAAGAAAATTTAGTTATATGATCTTCTACTATAGCATTAAGCATTCTTTCTAATTTTTCATTTACTTGTAGATAATAATATTCATCATTCTCCAATTCTAATTTAAAGAATTTTATTGGAAAGATATTTTCTTCTACAATTCTAAGAATTACGAATTTCAATTTAACAAGATTAATACTAAATTTTTCAGAAAATTCCTCTGGAGAAATATAATTAGGGAATTGATCAGGATGATTTATAGATAAATAAAGCAAAACCTTATCATATTCTTCCTCACTCTCCAAGGTAGATTTAATCTTTTCATATGGTAACTTCAACTTATTATTTAAAAATCGAAAGTGTATTTCTCTATTTTTTATCTTGTATTTATCGAAGAAATTGATCGTTCTTTTAGTAATTTCCTTAATTCGTTTCTTCTCGTCCTCTAAGAGAGATTGTCGGTCTAAATCATATAGTTTAAGTATATTGGAATATTCAGATTTGCCTAATCGTGTAATTCTATATTCTTTTTCTTCTTTTTTTATAAATCCTTTATCTATCAATGAATTAAGGTTTTTAGATAAGGAGGATTGATTAATAGAAAGAGGGGGGTCAAGAAAGTGAGACCATTTGCAAGAATTATTATTATACACCATCCAAAGAATCCAATGATCATATTCTCTTCTTCTTAGGATAGACTTAGGAGGGTAATTTAATTTTTTTTTTTTTCCCCTTGCTTCAGATAATTCATAATACCTATCCTTACCTTTTGAGGTAATTCTATACTTATTAAACTCGCTTTTTTTAATGTATCCCCTTTCTCTAAGTCTTTTTAAGTAGATCGATAATGTTGAATGCTTGATTTTTTTTTTTAGATTTCCCCAAGTACATAATTCATTATTATTTAAAATCCAAAGTATTATAAATTCATAGTTGGGTTTACCAAACACAGGTTTTATTATTTCCTCAGAAGGATATTGTATTTTTTGATCTTGGAATTCCATACTTAAAATAATTATTATAAAAATAATTCTTAAGTGAATATTGAATTAAACTCTATTTATACTTTATGATCCATACTTGCTCCAGGACTCCGCATAGACTTCACTAAAATTAACTATTTATTGGATCTTACTGTAATAATTAATAATACTTTCAATTTTGAAAGTATAATTTCAAGGTTAGAGGGCGAGAAAGACATGGGAGGTATAGGCAGCAGTAGAGGAGAGCTCGATTGTTATAATAAGATGACAATACGAGCTCTCTTTTCTATTTTATTCTCAGGATATCAAATATATTCTAATTCTATTGCGTCAGTTACTGATTCTGATAAAATGCTTTCAGAAATCTTCATCTTACGCGAGTAATTGGCTGCTTAAAACCCCATTTTGAATATATTAGCTTATTTGATTTGCCCTATTCACCACCTCTCTAACTTATGAAATTTCTTTTTTATTTTATTAATAATCCTAAATTCATAATTAATCCTTTTATTTTAGATGTTACGCTGAATTTGATATTTATACTTATTTTATAATCACAAGAAATACATACTTTTATATTTAGTTAAAACTAATCTTAATTTAAACAACAAACACCATTACTAATTCTATTAGAAGAATTGATGAAGATACCTAAATTGAAATTCACATTTAAAATAATTCTAATAGGGGATGGAAGGGTAGGAAAAACGACCCTCATTCAAAAATTTACTCAAGGTGCTTTTCAAGAGGATTATATAAGGACAATTGGAGCTCAATTCTCTGTATATGACAAAGAAATTGATGGAAATAAAGTTAAGTTATTATTCTGGGATATAGCAGCACAAGACGATTTTAGTTTCGCTCGACCCTCTTTTTTTAAGAATAGTAAAGCTGCTATTATTGTATATAGTCTAGAAGAGAATGATTTTGGTGTCGCAAGTTTCAACCATATATCAAATTGGAAGGAAGATATTCTTCAATTTTGTGGAAATATACCTGTTGTTCTTTTTGCTAATAAAGTAGATTTAATTGATGAAAAGACTTTAGATCATTCAAATATTCAAGAATTAGTTAATAAACTAAATATGGTAGGGTATTATATAACATCTGCAAAAACTGGTCAAGGGGTTATAGAAGCTTTCAATTATATTATTGATAAGTTATATCAAGTTAATAGAGAATTATTAGTTGAATAATCGATTTCTATTTGCTAATTTTATTTACTGACTTTTTGTTAAATTTGTAATTTCTTCTTTATTTTTTTAAAATCTCAAACTTGTCCAAAAATCCATTTAAAGTTCTAGAGCATAAACTAAAAATATATTTTTATAATATATTATCTTTGAACTTGTAAAAAAATAAGGGAGGGTGATAAAAATTGGTGCAAATTTTAGAAAAAGAAAAAAAAAATTTAGAGACTAATGAGTTGGAGGGATTTTTAACTTTAGAAGAATTCTCCATTGAACTGAAAAAAATTGAGGAATATGAAGTACCACCACAAGAAGAATTAGTTAAAAAGATAGAACCACAAATAAGGGAAAAACCAATTAAGAAAGCATTATTAAAATTAATTCAAAAATCTAAATATAATCCTAAATACTTAGAAGAAAAAATACCAATAGAAAAATTGAAAAATAAACTCCAATTTAGAAACCGTGGTGTTTATTAAAATTATAAAACTTTTTTTTAAATCATTCAAATTTTATAAATTTTCAAGGCATAATATAATGGGATTATATAACAAATCTAGTGAATAAATTTTATTTTCAATATTAATTCGAAAAAATCTTTGATTTGACATTATTCAGAAAAAAATTTCAATATATTGTTGATAGAAGAAAACCCTAATATTATATAGATTTAAAAACCTCTAGGATTTAGTATCTTAGGCGTTTACTTTATAATCAATTTTCAATTATCTATATTGTTTTAATTTAAATTTATTAATAAAATCTAATGAGTAGATTATAATGCGTACTTATGAAGAATATGTTGAAGATCTAATAAAGATGAAACCAAATGTATATATTGGTGATGAAAAAGTTGGCAGAGATGACTATCGCCTTAAAGGAGGTATGAATATTATAAGGGAATCATTTGAAAGGGCTACCGATCCAGAATATGAAGATCTATGTACAGCAACTTCTCATATAACTGGTAAAAAAATAAATCGCTTTTGCAATATACATCAAAGCGAAGAAGATCTGTTAAAAAAACAAAAAATGACTAGATTACTATGTCATCGTGTTGGTGGATGCATCCAACGATGTATGGGTATCGATGCTTTAAATGCATTATCAGTTATCACTTATGAAATGGACCAAGCTCTTGGAACTGATCATTATAAAAGATTCTTAAAATATATGGAATATTTTCAAGATCGAGATCTAGTAGCGAGTTGTGCTCAAACGGATGCAAAAGGAGATCGTTTAAAACGACCTCATGAACAAGAAGATCTGGATCAATATCTAAGAGTTATAGAAACCCGAGATGACGGAATCATTGTGAGAGGATGTAAAATCAATATAACCAATACACCTTATGCTGATGAATTGGTTGCTGTTCCTTGTAGGTTTATGGGTCCAGAAGATAAAGATTATGCCGTAGCATTTGCTTTACCAGCAGATTGGGATGGAGTTAAATTACTCACAAGACCCGCTTGGATAAGAGAAAGTAGAAATAAGCCACCTCAGAGTCAGATAGGTGATGCTGAAACATTCATAATTTTTGATGATGTATTTGTTCCTAACGAAAGAATTTTCCTGAATGGTAATAGTGATCCTCGTCAAACACCATATGCAGGTTTTCTAGCACTAATGTTTGCACATTATCATCGTCATAGTTATACCGGATGCAAACCTGCTATGTCAGAAGTATTAGCAAGCGCAGCAGCCCTAGTTGCAGAATATAATGGTATCGAAAAAGCAGCTCATGTTAGAGAAAAAATTTCCCATCTTGTAGGAACAGCAGAATTAGTTTTTGCTGCAGGTGAATCGAGTGCTAAACATTCTGAGAAATCTCCATCAGGTACACAAATTCCAGATGAGATACTTACTAATGCAGGTAGACGACTAGCTGGGGAAATGATTTATAAGGAATATGAAATTGTGGCAGATTTATCTGGAGGACTTATTGCTACCTTACCATATGAAGAAACATTTTATAGTGAGGAAGTTGGTGATCTTGCTATGAAGTATTTAAAAAGAAATCCTCGAGTAAAACCAGAAAATATAGAAAAATGCTTTAGGGGTATTGAAAATCTTATAGTTTCTGATTTAGCAGGATTATCACAAGTAGCAGGACTTCATGGAGGAGGTTCACCACAGATGGAGACTATAACAATGATGACACGATACGATGTAGAAACGTTAAAGAATATAGCCAAATACTTATTTGGGATTAAATCAAAATTAAAAAAATATGAAAGACCAACTGTAACCCCTCGAAAAATGCTTGAAAAATTTGGGCAAGCAATGAAAAGAAAAAGTAAAGAGTAATTTTTTTTAAATTTTTATTTTATTTATTTTATTATTCACATTACACAAAGGACAAACAATTGTGTTTGAGTTAAGGAATCAATGCCAATTTCCTTTTGCTCAGCAAGAAATTGCTTTATTGGAATTCCATTTTCATAAATTTCATTAAATTTATCAAGAAAAATTTGATAAATATTTTTATTTCGGGAGATATAAGTACCAATCAAAATATTTGTTGGATCAAAGCTAGGCTGAATAAGTTCATTATCAGTTAAACTAAAATTACTGAATGCTTCATCTGTAACATGAATTTCAATTTTATCAAATACCATATTATAAGGTTCCATATAATTCGAAAGAAGTTTAAATTCTTCGCTGATCAATAAATCCTTGGCAACTTCAGAACTGAATATTACTTTCACAGTGATAGTTCTTAAATTATCTTTGATTCTATTCATACCTACTTGCATAGAGCCCCTTTGATCACTAGGAAGATTTTTTAATTGATTTTTTTGTATCATTGAAACCAAAGGATTATCATATCTGATACCTATAGCAATTTTGCATTCACTTGGAGCTGTAAAATGATGATATGACTCATCAAAATTGCTTATGTTGTAATTAATGAACTCAACAGGTTCTTGGATAATTTCCTCACCCAATTTATAATTTCGAATGAAATCTTCAATTGCAGATTCACATTTATCCTTTTTTTCATGGAATTGATTTCTAAGATCTTCAATTCGCTTTTGGATTAAATTTTGCCAAAGAGTCATTATAGGAGTAGCAATGTGGATTTTCATAGGTCTATCATATATTTGTACAAGACCTAATTCACTTAATACCGAGCAAATTTTATATCCTCTTTTTAATGAGAGACTAAATTGATCACATACCTCCTTTAAATTATCAATCCTCCTGTTTAAAAGGAGATAATGATAGATTCTCTCAATTCCTTTTTCAATAATACCAATGGAATCAAATAATTGGTTAAGAGGTAAATATTCGGTATCTTGCATTATATCACCTATTACTTATCCGGTCTAATGTGAGTTCAGTAAGAACTTTAAAAGCATCATCCACATTAATATTTTCCTTTGCTGAAATCTCAACAAAGCTAGCCATATCGTTTTTTTCAGCGATTTGAATTCCGTAATCCCTTTGAACTTGCCGTTGGGATTTTTCAAGATCTAATTTTGAACCAACAAGCATAATAGGGATAGGTCCACCCTTTTGTCTCACGATAGTTATCCACTCTGAAATATTATCTAATGTAGAAGGCCTAGTAATATCATATAATAAAAATGCTGCGTTTGCACCAAGACAATAGGTAGGTAATAGAAATCGGAAGCGTTCTTCGCCTCCAACATCCCATAATTGTAATTTAATTCGATTGTTATTTAATTCAATTGTTTTGACATGAAAATCTACACCAATAGTTAATCTTTCACTTGGATTGAAGATATTATAGCAATATCTTTTTGTAAAAGAGGTTTTCCCGACGCTAGCATCTCCTAGAAGCAATATCTTGAAAGTATAATCATATGAAACCAATAGTGATCACGCTCTATTAATAGTTTCTTTTATCCGCTAAATTTTTATTATATAATTAATTAAACCTATAAGCAATTAGGTAAAATAAATCAATTTAAATATTTATATTATTATACCTCTTAAGTTATAACTTAAATGATTTTTATACTTTTTAAATATTGTAACTTTTTTTTTTTTTAAAATATAAGAACATACATTTTCCAATACTTTTTAAAACTAAATTCAATGATTCCTTAAATTTAATTTTCTTATTTTCGAAACACTTAAACTTAAAACATTTGATATTATTATTTATTAGGACTAAAAGTACATACTGCTAATTGAGTTAATGATGAGAAGTCATGAAAAAATCATTCTTGGTCTTTTCTTTGCCGATGAAGATAATTTGGTGTTTGATCATATTAGATATTCTGAGAATTTTACTGATATGAAAATAAACGATATTAAAATGTTCTCATATAAATTTCTCGGTCCAGTTTTTTTAACTGCTGCTACTACCAAGGGAGTAAATTGGAAGATTGAGTTTATAGAAGCCTCACTTGCTTTACAGGATACAGCTGTAGATGAAGCAGATGTACTTCAATCATTTTTCACATTAAATTCTTCTGAGGAAACTAAAGAAGGAACTACGAACCTCTTTGCCTTAATTAGTACACCATACACTGAAGATGTCAAACTAATATCTGACGAAATTTCGAAATATATACATCCAAGCATCATTCAAAGTAAAACTGTTAATGAAAATCTATTGGGTGAACGATTTGATTTCAATAAGTTGATAAATAGTGAATTAGAAAGGGGGATTAATCTAATTGAATATTCTTTAGGGGAATCTAGAAAGGCATATTGGGAAGAGGAGCAGAAATATTATTGTATTGGATTAATCGAGAGAGAAATTGGACAAGATAAGAGAGTTTCAAACCTTTATACTTTTGACAAGGATGATCCTCTGAAAAAAGTCTATTTAGATTACATTCCTTCCTACTATATAATGGCAATTTTACCAGATTACTACGAAAACCTAATAAACGAAACATTAAAAGTTTATGAAAAAAAAGGAATATATCCTAATATTCGGAACATAAAATTAAAATATCAGGATAAAAGAGTATTATATTTGGAAGAATTTACCCTCGAAAATGATATATCAAAAAGTTATGGAGTCATTTTGGTCCAGCAAGTTGAAGAATCAAATGAAAACAAATATTTATCATATTATAAAAAAAATTTACGAATTATATTGGATAAACACAAAAATATCAAAGAATCTCTTAATTTAATAAATCCACATTTTACTTCTGAACGATGGGGAACAATATCAGATGAAGAATTAAATAGAATAGGATTGATTCTTGATAAATCAGATTAATTACAGCTTAGAGAGTAAAAAATCAAAATGGATAATTTAAGCATTGAAGAAATTTATAAAATTGAAAAGGATAAGTTATTAAGGTACTATGAGAGGTTAAAAGGACAATTCAACTATGCGGGACCAACTCAGATTATTGCTCAATTTCTAGTAAACCAATCCGTTAGTTTAAATTATAATCATGTTTACAATACGCTAGTTTACTTCAGAGATAAATTACAAGAAGAAAATGAACTCTTAGATTTAGCTTTTGAATGGATCCGTGCTCAGAAAATTCGATTAGAGTACAAAAAATACTTAAGTAGAGCACAGTATCCATATAATAATTTAAGTTTAGCCGTAGATGATTGTATCTTCAAATTTTTTCTTGAATATGATAAATATATAAGAAAATTACTAAAAAAAGATATTAGAGAACACAATTTAAGTGCACTTTATGAAATTTTTTTTAGTCCATATGAATCTGAAAAATTAAATATCGAAGATATTTTGGAAAGACATATTGATAATGTTCCTACGTATTATCATGAAATGGAAAAATTAAACACAAATATTGTAATACTTCGCTCAGGTCTGTCAATAATTATTGTAAAAGATTATGAAGATGTACTTTTCGCTAGAAAAGAAGAAAAGCTAAAGAAAGAGAATAAGCTTAAGAAAAAAGAAAAAAATGAAACTGAAGTAGAGGTTGAATTTAAAGGTTTAATGATTGAGAGAATGATAAAAACTTATTGTATTAGTAAAGAAGAAATAACTGAGAAGGAAATTGAAAATGCAGTGTCTCAATTTCTCTCATCTTATTTTAAATTTGGGAGCCTGTATAATTTTGATGATTTTAAGGATTTATTACTTCAAAATTTGGCAGAGGATATTCATTCAGGATTATCTGAAAAGCTCAAGCAAAGTAATACCTTGGAAAATATTAAATATTTAATCTTAAATGTTATAACAATATTTCGTAAAACAAGTAAGGTAAAAAAACTTGATGGTATGGCATGGAAAAAAGATTTAACTCCAGTACTTAAGACATTTGTTCTTAAATTTATCGATAATTTATTTAAGTAAAAATTCTTTAAAAGAAACTGATTCATAAAAATACTGTTTAAAAATTGTCTTTTTATGAAAAAACAAAAAAAAAGATAAAAATTTAGTTAATTAATTAATTTATTCTTTCTCCTTACTCTTATTGTGAAAATTAAGACAATTATACAAATTGACAGAGAAAGAAAGTAAACACTATAACCATTGATTGATGAGTCAGGAATTGGAACTGTTATCTTTTGGGCATAAACATCCCAATCATCTCCATTTCTTCTGTCAATCCATGCGATAATGATATTTCCCTCTCCATCACTGCTTAATACTGCATCTCCTTGGTCTTCATCAAGTGTACATATTCCTAAACCATTACTAACCCATTGTGCGCTTCCACTTGAATTTATATGTTGAGCATAAGAATCCCAATTATCTCCGCTTCTATAATCATTCCAACATATAACAGCACCCCCTGCGCCATCACTACAGATATCTGGATACCCTTGAGTGTCAGTTGCTGTGCATATAGCTACACCATTAACCACCCATTCCAATTGTCCGTCAGAAGAAATACGTTGGGCATAAACATCATTATCTACGTCCCTATAATCTTCCCAAGTGATAATTGCCCCTCCCGCTCCATCACTACATAACTTCTGAGAATC
Source organism: Promethearchaeota archaeon (assembly GCA_048937405.1). Lineage (GTDB taxonomy): Archaea > Asgardarchaeota > Lokiarchaeia > Sigyniarchaeales > SOKP01 > Loki-b32. The sequence goes on along the minus strand of JBHLNF010000014.1, from coordinate 10,913 downwards.
TTGTGAACCAGTTGCGGTACATATACCTATACCATTATTCATCCATTGTAATTGTCCATTTGAATCTATTTGTTGAACATAAATATCGTAATTCCCATTTCTAAGATCCTCCCATGCGATAATAGCACCTCCTGCGCCATCACTACAGATCTTTGGAGAATATTGCCCCTGAGTATCTGTACATATAGGTCTACCATCTTCAATCCATTGTATAATTCCATTCTGATTGATATATTGAGCATAAATATCAAAATTCCCGTTCCTTCTATCTTGCCACGTAATAATTGCCCCTCCCGCTCCATCACTACAGATTATTGGATACCATTGATCATCGTCTGCATCACATATAACTATACCATTACTACCCCATTGTACTACCCCATTAGAATTTATATGTTGAGCATAAATATCATCCGCATAGGGGTCATCTCTTTCATCCTCCCACGTAATAATTGCCCCTCCCGCTCCATCGCTACAGATTTTTGGATATGACTGTATTTCATCAGCAGTACATATAGCTATACCATTACTCCCCCATTGTACTACCCCATTTGAATTTATATGTTGAGCATAAATATCAAAAATCCCGTTCCTTCTATCTTCCCATGTGATAATTGCGCCTCCCGCTCCATCACTACAGATTTCTGGCTTATCTTGTGTTTCATCTGCAGTACATATTTCTATACCATTAGACCCCCATTGTACATTTCCATCTGAGTCTATATGTTGAGCATAGATATCGGTATCTGTGTTTCTATCATCTTCCCATGTTATAATGGCCCCTCCCGCTCCATCGCTAATGATTCTAATTGGTGATTGAGCTTCATCTGCCATACAAATGGGATTACCATTTGCATTCCATGCGATATCCTGTGCCATCCGTGGTAATTCATTTAAACTGCTCTTCGAGTTTTTATTAGCAACATTATAGGGATTTAGAGAACTAGTAATAGTTGTACTAAGTAACAGCGTTCCTATTGAAATTAAAAGGATACAAATTCCTAAAAAAAATATTTTTTTTTTCATAATTATACATTTTTGTTTATTTAATATTTTGGATAATTCAAAGAGTTATGGATTAACATATTATTCCATCTATTTATTTGTTTATATTTTTTATACAAGATAGCATAAATGATGGCATTTGTTAAATGAAATTTTCTATCAAATATTTTAAGTTTCTAAGCGTTTGGGAGTGCCTATTCCTTCGATAATCCAGAAAAAGGATGGGATGTGATTTTTTAAATTTTTTTAATTATTTTCTAATCAAATTTCTGAGTTAATTTGTGAAAAAAAGTATGGAATTTCAGCTCATTTAGTAAAAACATATCAAATTTATTTAGATTCTCCCAATATTGAAATTTATGC
>JBHLNF010000014.1:0-9445 GCA_048937405.1 Promethearchaeota archaeon | reverse complement strand
TATGATTAATAAATTATATTTTTCTTTTTCCTTGCTCTTATTGCGAAGGTCAGACCGATCATACAGACTGACAAGGAAAGAATTAAAATACTATATCCACTGATTGATGATTTCTCAGTGATTTGCACAATAACTGTATCAGAAACACCAGATCGATTTTGATCATCATAATATTCAATAGTATATTCAAAAAATCCTGTACTTGTTCGATTTATTGGAATATTTAAAGTAGTAGCGTTTATCCAAGAAGTCCAATCTAATAAAACTGTACTATTTACCAACACACGATATTTTCCTCCTCCAGAATCATCAGATAATATCCAATTTATAGTTTCTGTGCCCTCCATTGAGGTTGTAATATCTGCGGGATGATTTGAAGTTGGAGCAGGATTATTTATTTTTTGAGCAAAAATGTCAATATCCAATCCATCTCTAGCATCTGTCCATGCGATAATCGCTCCTCCAAATCCATCACTACTTATTACTGTATATGATTGGTCTTCATCTTCATCACATATTACTATACCATCGTTATCCCATTTTTCTATTCCACTTGAATTTATGCGTTGTGCATAAATATCAAAATCTACTAGGCTTCTATTATCATGCCAAGTGATAATCGCACCCCCTCCTCCATCAGAACATATTTGTGGCCATTGTTGATCATCGTCTTCATCACATATCGCCTTCCCATTAATCGTCAATTGCATATCTCCATCTGAATCTATATGTTGAGTATAAATATCACCATCTCCATTCCTCTCATCTAACCATGTTATAAAAGCACCCTCAGCTCCATCGCTACAAAGTTGAGGATTTTTTTGAACATTGCTTGCTTTACTTATAGCTGTGCCATTTTCTCCCCATTGTAGACTTCCATTAGAGTTTATAGATTGAGCATAAATATCATAATTTACTCCGCTTCTAGCATCTGTCCATGTGATAATCGCTGACCCTACTCCATTACTAATTATTTGAGGGTCAAATTGACTATTATCTGCCATACATACAGGTATACCATTTGTATCCCATTGCTCAAATCCATTTAAATTAATATATTGAGCATAAAGATTCCAACCATCTCGAGCATCTTGCCATACAATAGTTGCACCCCCATTTCCATCACTACAGATTTCGGGGTCAAGTTGATCACTAGCCTCATCACATATAACTAGACCGTTAGTGTCTCCCCATACTACATTCCCATCTGAATCTACTCGCTTAGCATAAATATCTCGATCTCCATCTCTTTCATCTTCCCATGTGATAATAGCGCCCCCATTTTCATCACTACAAATTGCGGTATTTGCTTGAATAGACACCTCTGTACATATAGCTGTACCATTCGCATCCCATTTTACAGTCCCATTGGAATCTATACGTTGAGCATAAATATTTGCTTCTCCGGCACTAATTCTTTCATCTTTCCAAGCGATAATCGTACCCCCTGATCCATCACTACACATTCTATGGTTAGCTTGATAGCCATTTTCTGTAGTTATAGCTGTACCATTTTCCTCCCATTGTGGTTGTCCATTTGAGTCTATATGTTGAGCATAGATATCAAAGTCAACTCCATTTCTAAAATCTGACCAACTAACAATCACACCTCCTGCCCCATCACTGCAAGAGCGAATGTAACCCTGCCAATAAGAATCTTGACAGACAGGATTACCATCTTCATCCCATGCTATCTCCTGTGCAATATAGGGTAATTCCTTTAAATTTACTTTCGAATTTCCATTTGCATTATTGGTAAAGTTTAAAGAACTTACTCTGGATGTAGCAATTCCCAAAAATCCTACTGAAAAGATAAGGAAGCAGAGCCCTAAAAAATATCTATTTTTTTTCATAATTGTACACTTTTTTGATTTAAAGTTATGGATAATTCAAAGAGTTATGGATTAACATATTCTTCCCCCTATATATTTGTTTATATCATTTATACATTCTTGTATATATGAAGAGATACCTAAAGTAAAGAGTTCTATTAAGTAAAAAAGAGAAAAAATAATTGGACTATTTCCAAACATCATTGAATAATTCTTTCATTTTTCCCCGAATTACTGGATTTGATTCCTTTTGAATGTAAGTTTTTATTTCATTTAAAACTAAGGGATTTTTTAAAAGGTGTTTATGAGTATTCAAAAAACGTATTACTGACCAACGGACAGAATCGTCGGGATCATTTAAAAGTGGTAAAATAAAATTGATATAACTTACATCACCTGCTTGTTCAAGTCTCATTATGGTTCTAGCTCTTGTAATAAAATCGGGATGATATAATTGAGGTACTAGAATATATTCTATAGTACTATTTTTAGCAAATTCCAGAATAAAGTTGAATATCTCAACTTTTAAATTATGAATTTTAAGTGTCTCTTTAATATATGAATCTATGAAAGGTTGGATTTTATTCCCTAGTTTTAGGAGACTTTCAAAAGCTATAAAAAAGTTTTCTGATAAAGCAGATGAAGATAATTTTAAATTATCAATTAATCTGCGAATAATTTTGTCGTTAACTTTCGAAATTTTAATAATATCACAATTTATTTCATCTTCTTCTTCCAAGAGTTTATTATCCCTTAAATATCTCACTTAATCAACTTTATAATTTTTTTATTAGTAATTACAAAAAAATAGGATTTGTCTTTTAATTGATTTATTATTAAAATAAAAATAAAATCAAGATTTTAGTTAATATATTACAAATGCTAATAATAATCAAATAATAAATTACTTTATTAATAAGATCATAGTATTTATAATTGAAAAAGACTCTAATTTTATCAATATTTAAGAACCTTCTTAAAAATAAAAAAATCATTCAAAATTAAGATTGAATGTTTTATTAGTAATCTGAAAATAAAATTTTTACAATTTCAGTAAACTTTTTACATTATTATAGAAAATATCCTGTTTTATTTCATTTGAAATTCTTGGTAAAGACATAATTTTTTCAATTTCAATAGGTAGGGGTGATGTCGTTGGAGAATCAGAACCAAACAATATTCTCTTATGCCCTAGTGTTTTTATAAGGTTAAATATACCCAAGGATACAGAGCAACTTGTCTCAAAATACACATTATTAAATTTTTTTAATATCATTCCAACACTTACGGCATATTCCATACAAAATGCTGCATGACCGACTATAATTCTTAATTCAGGAAATTTTTTCGCTAGCTTTGCAATATCCTGAGGTTCAGATCCGGGGTGAAATTTAGTTTTTGGAAGGGAATGAATAAATAAAATAATATTTTTATCAAATTCCTGCATAAATGTAGCTAATTTTTCAATACCTTCAGGAAATTTAAAAAAGTGAAAACCAGCATGTATTTTGACTCCAATAAATCCTTTTTTAAAATGATCTTCCAATATTTTATAGTTATCATCCTCTTCTTCTGGAGTTAATTTTGGATTGAACCAAAAAAATTTGTAAAATCGCTCTGGTGCTTTATTAGCAATTTCTATTACATCCTGGTGAGAAAGCTGCTCTTTTGGCATCATACTTTTAAAATCATCTAAATATTTTGAGAAATTATCTTCTAAATTTCCATCAGAGTTATACTCCTTTCGGCTACTATGAAATTTAGTTCTATTAATTGTAGTTATAATTGCCTTTTCTACATTGTAATGGTCCATATAACTTATTACATCTTCATGAGGTTTAAGAAAAATTCCATATGTATGAAAATGAGCATCAAATATCTTGAATTTATTCGAAGGGATCATACCAAATCTCTTAAAAAAAGAATAAAAAACTTATAAATTTTTGATTTTTCCTTGAATAATTGCCCGATTTTTTTCCCAGTACTTATCAACTGCTTTCCTTACTGCTCTTTTTCCCACTTTTTTTACAACAGTTCTCCTCATTATGGCTCCAAGAACATTCATTACTTTTTCAACCATAAGACTTTTAATTACACCCTCTATCGATTCCCCTTTCGAAGCTCTTTCAAGCCATTTTTCAAATACTTTATCAACGTTCTTATGGATTTTTTCTCTAATATCTGAAGAAATTTCCTCTTCTTCCATTTTTATTCATTTTAGCTAATTTATATCTTTGATAAAAGTCAAATTATTTAAAATTATACAAACAAGGTATTGAATTAAAAAATTATATTATTGCTTCCAAAAATTAAAGTTTATATTATTAGGATTTTTGAGAAAATTTCCTTCTCTAAACTCTCGGAAAGCAGTTTCCAGCTCTTTTTGAGTGTTCATTACAATTGGACCGCCCCATACTACAGGTTCTCTAATTGGTTTTCCGGAGACTAATAAAAATCGCACTTTTTCTTTATCTGTACTAATCTTTACAGTATCACCTTCTCGGTAAATAACTAATGTTTCATTTTTCACTAGTTCTTCTTTCTTGTCATCAAAATATCCTTTACCTTCTATTGTGTAGGCAAAAGCATTATATCCCTCTTTAATATGATGTAAAAATTCCGAATTTGAGCTTAAAGTAACATCTAAATATTCAGGGTCAGTAATAATGTCTTGTACTGGACCTTTAACACCATTTAATTCACCAGATATGATATTAATTCTAACTTTATTATCGTTCAAAGAAATTTCTGGAATTTGAGACTTTTTTATGTCTCGATATCTTGGATCCATCATTTTATGAGATGCAGGAAGATTTGCCCAAAGTTGAAATCCCCAAAGTAAAGTATCATCTTTACCCTCTTTAGGCATTTCCTGATGGATTATGCCTGATCCTGCCGTCATCCACTGTATATCACCCGCTTCAATAATCCCCCCATTACCTAAACTATCACCATGCTCGAGATTCCCATGTAAAATATATGTAATAGTTTCTATACCGCGATGAGGATGCCAAGGAAAACCAGGTAGATAATCTTTAGGATTATCTGAATGAAAATCATCAAGAAGTAAAAATGGATCAAGCGACTCATCAGCATAACCAAAAGCACGTTTCAATCTAACACCTGCACCTTCTCGGGTTGGTCTACTCTTTAATGTAACCTTGACTTTTCTAATATTATTCATAATATTTAACACCTCAGTCAAGCAATTATTTCTTTGGCTTATAAAAATTAAATTCATTTCAATTTGTGTAAATAAATCATAAATCAAGGATTATCAGATCCAATTTATATACCGACAATTTCAATAAATCAGAAGAATAGAAACTGATTTTAATAAATATATTGAATAAATAAAAAAAAGAAAATTCACACACAAGTATAGTATGCTTTGGTTTTTTTAACTATTTCATTTACTTCTTTTGGATGAGAAAATAAAGCGCATGGTGTATCTTCTATTTCTGACAAATGATCACTATCTCTTATATATTTGAATAATGGGCTCATTAATCCTTGTTTTAATGTAGATGACGTTAAATTATGAGTTGCTATATTAGATACGGGACATGGAGTGAGATCTCCTTTAGGGGTAATATATGCAAAACTTCTACCCGCTGAAACACAGCCTCCTTTAATTTCTTCATCACCAGGGGAATGTAGAATAATCAACTTTTTAGTTCTTCTATATTCTAAAACTTTTTCTCTAAAACTTTTTCTCTCTTCCGGTGTTAACATTAATTCTGTATCATTAGACGTAGGCACATATTCTAAGAATGTAATAAATCTAATTCCTTTAGACATCAAGTTATTAATAATTCTTTCTTCCATCCAATATCTGAAATTTAATCGATTTATTGTAATTGAAATGCCACACATTATTTTATATTTTTTAAGGTAAAATAACGTGTTAATTACTTTTTCATAGACTCCTTTACCCCTTCGAGTTTCTGTTAAAGTCTCATCTCCTTCAATACTTACCATAATTACTACATTATGTAATCTCTTTAATTCTTCAAATTCCCTTTTTCTTATATTAGTTCCATTCGTATAAATTACAAAAATTCTCTCTTTAAAAGTGGAGCAAATTGATAATATATCAGGCACCATAAATGGTTCTCCACCAGCAATAATAAATCCAAAGACACCTAAAGTTGTTGCCTCCTTAATTATCATTTTCCATTTATCTACTGAAAGATTATTACTTGAATTCTTATTTGATAATGTTCCTGTGGCAGCAGCATAACACCCATAACATGATAAATTACATTTTGATGTAACACCCAAAATAAGAATAGGAGGGACCTTTATTCCTCCATTAAGCAATCTTGCTCTAACTTTTTGAGCTTCTAAGTAAGATTTTGCTAATCTTACCATTAAAGGATAGCTATTGGGTTTTTTGAGTATTGTGTTGAATAATATATTTGAAATATAAGGGTGAATTTTCTTAAAAAAACTTCTTAAATACAATAAATCTTGAATGACCATAACATATTTAAAAAATTAATTATAAAATAAAAAATTGAATTAGTCCAATTTTTGTTCTATTTAAGAGACATTTTTTATGCTTGGAGATCGTATGCTATATTTTAGATTCTTTGAGAGCAAAGCGATGATTTTAAAGCTAATCTAAAGAAAAAAAGAAGATTTATTATTGTAAATTAATTTAGGAAATATCTCTTTTTTTCAAAACTAATATTCCAATTATTAGTAGAATTACTCCTATAATTAACATGTAGAATAATGAAAAAATTGGATGATAATACTCTGTTTTAACGTAAATATCCCAATCATCACCTTGTTTCACAATTCCAAACATCCAAAAGAAGAAATCATAATAATCTAAAATTTTAGGAATAAAATATTCTCCAATCCAAAGAAATACATTCGCAAATTGAAAACCAATATCTAAATTGTATAGCATATATTTTTCATACCAATTATCTTCTGAAAAAAATAATAAGGGTTTGAACATCATCATGACAAGAAAAGAAAAAATTACTAATGTTAATGGAAGAAGTAAGACATTTCTTGATCTTGTGAAAATTGACGAAAATCCCATCGTAATACCACCAAAGAAGAAAATGATAATTAGTGAATATAAGAAATATATTAAAAAATATAATCCTATATCAGAAAAAGGATATTTAATGAGTCCGATTAGGCTGATGAGAGCAAGACTTAAAAGACTAATTACTATTCCATATATATAAAGTGCGATAAACTTACTTAATATAACTTTGAAACGACTAATTGGTTTACTTACTAGAAATAACATTGTTCCTGTTTTTAATTCATCAGAAATTAAAGGACCAGTCGCGCTAATAATGATAATTGGGAAAAGTATGGAAAAATTATAATACCAAGTAACAATACCTAATAATTGAAATATAGATTCTTCTCCTGAAAGATTTCCTGAAGGTGTGAAAACTAAAACTAATGCTGGAACCAATACCATAAAAAAAATTGAGATCGCTAGTCTTGGTAATGTACATAAATCAAAAATAATTGTTTTTTTTATCATTACTAGTGAAGATGGTAGACTTATTTTAGAAATTGGTGTTATTCCCTCTAATTCTTCATTATTCACCTTAGATTTCAAAAGATTCATTTACTATTCACCTCATCTTCCATTATTTCAATAAAAATATCCTGTAAAGATCTTTCAGGTTGATACAACTCTCGTAATAATATATCCTTTTCAATTATTATTTTTGGAATAGACTTTTGAAGTGATTCAATATCTTTTGGGATAATATATATCTTATTGTCTTTCTCATCTATCCATACATTGGATATAAAGTCCTTGTGTTTTAATTGTTGAATCATTTCTTCATTTGAATTTGTATTCAAAATGACTATATTATTACCACTCTTGATAGAATGCATTTTTTTAATATTTTTAATAGTATCCGCTAATACGATTTTACCCTTATTAATCATAGTAACTTCTTCACACATTTGTTCAATTTCAGATAAGATATGACTTGAAACAAATACACTGGCATTTTTTGATAATTCTTTTATATCTTTTATAATATTAGCTCGACCAATAGGATCTAAATTCGAAGTTGGTTCATCTAGTATTAAAAGTTCTGGATCATGGATAAGTGCCGCAGCAATTCCAATCCGTTGTTTCATTCCTTCAGAGTATTTACCAATTTGGCGATCTTGAGCATTCAATAGCTCCAAACTCTCTAATAGCTCAAGTGTTTTACTTTTTGCTTTATGTCTACTCAAACCACTTAATTCCCCTATAAATGTTAAATATTGTTTTCCTGTCATTCTCTCATAAAAAGCAGGATCTTGCGGCAGAAAACCAATAATTCTACGTGCTCTTATAGAACCTGCATTCTCACCTTTAACTTTTGCTTTCCCATCTGTGATTGAAATTGCTCCTATTAACATATTTATTGTCGAGGTTTTTCCAGCACCATTTGGACCTAAAAATCCATGTACACCAGATTTCGTTGAAATATCAATTTGATTTACAGCTTTTACTCTTTCCTCACCTCTACCGTATATTTTTGTTAATTTATGTGTCCAAATTTCAGGAACTTCTGATTCTTCTTTAGTCATTTAATATCATCTTTTTAGTATATATAATCCATCACAAATAATTTTAGACTTTCTTTTTTTTTGATTAATATGGATTACTTATGAAATATTTAACATAACTTAAAATAAATCTTTCGGAATTAACAAAAATGTATATTTTATATTCTAACTGTTTTATAATTTAAAGATAGGTACTATGAAAAAAGTAAAACCTGGAATTATTAGATGTGGAATTAGGATTAATTATTGGATATTAGGGTCTAAGAGCGATTCGAGTCCTAGTAATAAAATTAATGCTATATTATTATAAATGAAAGAAAATTTGCTGGTACTTTAAAAAGAATTAAACTACTAATATCTAATATTATTCAATCTCAGCTTAATAGGAAAACCAATAGTTTGCAAAGTTTATTTAAATGAAATTAATCCAAAATATATTCTGGATAAACAAAAGAAGCAAAAGTAATTATACTTCAATCATATCATTCTCTAAAGAAAAACCAATTACTATTATGGAAGACATTAGGAATTTTAAAAAACAAAGAATTTATATCATTTTAAAAGACTCTTCCCTATTATTTAATATATTTATAAAATTTTAAATTGGTAAAAACCTAATACTTAAAATAAACGGAGATTTATAATGACAAAACATATTGGAATTGTTGCTTGCAGTTCAGAAGGAGCCGCTCTTTGTTATAAAACTATATGTTTAGAAGCTCAGGAAAAATTATTTAAATATTGGCATCCTGAAATAACAATGCACACCCCACCTTTTTCTGATTATATGCAACATATGTGGAATGGAAATTGGGAGGGAGTAGCAGAATTAATGCTAAAATCAACTGAAATTGTTGCAAAAGCGGGAGCTGATTTTGTTATTTGCCCTGATAATACTATTCATCAGGCGTTTGATTTGATGATTTCGAAATCACCTATTCCTTGGTTGCATATTGCTAAAGTAGTAGGAGAAGAAGCAAGGCAAAAAAGATTTAAAAATCTGGGAATCTTAGGAACAAAATATCTTATGAATTCTACAGTATATCCTGATGCACTTA
>JBHLNF010000013.1:0-83331 GCA_048937405.1 Promethearchaeota archaeon | reverse complement strand
ATATCATAAAAACAAAAAGCACCCCACTGATCTATTACCTTACCTTCTGGGTTGATATGCAGAATTATTGCTCCTTCAAATGACATCTTTTTTCCAGTAGGTTCAATAGTCCATCCTTTTCCAAGGTGAGTACCATATGCTTTATAGCGCACCCAAACCTTATTTTCTTCTCCTTTTATCTCAACTTTTTCTTATATTAAGGTTGGAAAAATATTTCGAAAATATTTAATTTTATGTTTTAATTAAGCTGGTCCTTCTTTATTTATATTAATCCAACTTGGATTTTATTTTGAATCAATTATTTCATTGGTAATAAATAAGATTTGACTTACTCCACATTTTTTCAAAAAATAATCTTCCAATTTTTTTGGATTCTTCAATTTTCATATTATAACATTTTTAGCTTATTCTTTCTATTAAAAAATATAATTATAAATTTTAAAAGAATCTCATATATTAAATATTAAAGAAAAACTAAAATTGTTATATTTTAGAAATAATTCGCTTTTCATATGAAATATAAAAAATTGTTAAGATCTTACTCTATAGAGAGGTTTATTTATGCCAAAATGTAAATTTTACATAGTAGACGTATTTGCTGAAAAGAAATTTGAAGGAAATCAGCTCGCTGTTTTTATTTGTGAAAATACACTCTTTGAAGCTGAAATGCAAAAAATCGCAAAAGAGATGAATTATTCTGAAACAACATTCATTACTTCAAAAGAGAATTATGAAGTAAGAATTTTTACACCAGAAACGGAATTACCCTTTGCGGGACATCCTACAATAGGAACTAGTTTTGTAATACAGCAGGAATTAATTAAAGGAAATGTTAAAACAATCCTTCTTAATCTAAAAATTGGTTCAATCCCCGTTCTATTTAAATATAAATCTGGGAAACCAGATGTTATATGGATTGAACAACAAACTCCTCATTTTGGTAGATTTATTGATACAGAGTTATTATCTCAAATTCTAAATCTAGATGATTCTGATATTGATGATAGGTTTCCAATTCAAGAAGTTTCTACAGGTATTCCTTTCATCATTGTTCCCTTGAAGAATTTGGATGCCTTAAAGAGAGCTAAGGTAAATTTAGATAAATGTTTAGATCTTGTAGAAAAAACCGAAGCAAAATCAATTTTAATTTTCTGTCCTGAAACTCGAAATAAAGATAATGATTTGAGTGTTCGTGTTTTTGCTCATTATCATGGTATACCAGAAGATCCTGCGACGGGTTCTGGAAATGGATGCTTAGCAGCGTATTTAGTGGAACATCAATACTTTATAAAAGAGACTATTGATGTGAGAGTTGAGCAAGGTTATGAAGTAGGTCGTCCTTCCTTGCTCCACTTGAGAGCTGAAAAAAAAGAAGAAGGCCAAATTAGTGTTTCTGTAGGAGGAAAAGCTTTCATTGTTGCAGAAGGAGAATTACGGTAAATAAAAAGGAAATATTAAATTTCTCTTTTTTTTAAACAATTAATTCAGAACATACTGATTTTTTAAATCCAATATTAAACAACTTTTAGTCAAAGATTATTATTTATTATACATTTATAGAGTTACATTTTAACGTTTTATAATTCAAAAATTATATTAAATCATTATCCTATGGATACTAAATTCAAATTCGCTTTCTTAACCGTTTTGATAGTTTTAATCCAGTCTATATTAAAAGTAATTGGAGTTATAATTACAGGTAGTTTAAGTTTTCTTTCTGAGACGGTAGATACTCTTATTGATATTTTATTTGTTTCTATTTCTTTATATTCTATTTATCATAGTGAAAAACCCGCGGATTATGAGCATATGTATGGTCATAAGAAGATAGATTCTATAGGAGCCTTAATTCAAGGAATTATTTTAATGAATATATATATTTTATTAATCTATAATGCGATTCAAGTTATTATACAACAGAGTTTTCTAATTACTAATCCTGAAACAGGATTAATAATTTTAATAATTTCTTTTTCAATAAATGTAATCTTTTCCAGAATTCTTATTTATCAGGGTAAACGTTCTAAAAGTTTAACTTTAAAAGTACAAGGACTTAATTTATTTCAAGATTCCCTACGAGCTCTTCTAGTAATATTCAGTTTTATTATAGCAAATTTTAATATTTATTATTTTGATCCAATCTTTAGTATTGCTTTATCTATTTGGATTATCACTGGAGCTGTAAAATTAGCTAGAGATGGAATAAAAGAACTTACTGATACAAATCCTGTAAATCTAATTATTATAGAAGATTTAAGACAAAAGATTTTCGTTTTAGAACATGTAATTGGTGTTCATGATATAAAAATCCGAACAAGTGGTAAAACTTTATTTTTAGAAGTTCATTTGTCAGTTGAAGATCATATTTCCATTGTACATGCAAATGAAATCATCAAATCCATAAGAAGTATGAGTGAAAAACTATTTCCTTTATATGAGGTTGAGTGTATTATTGAAATGAACCCTATGGCTAGCGAAAAATCTATTGGTGAGGGATTATTGAATTTAATTTTGTCTATGAAATCTGAATACCCAAAAATCGAAAATATTAAGGATCTAAATATCTTTCGAATTGAAAATGAGTATTTTATTTCTTTAATTATAAGTGTTGATGATGCACTTTCACTTAAAGATGCTCATAAGATATCCTCTATGTTTGAAGATGAGATAAAGAAACAATCTCCTCTTATATCTAGAGTCATAACCCATATTGAAGCTCAAACTCATATTGAAACTTCAATACCTGATCAAATAAAATGTGCTGATGTAGGTCCAGAAATGTTACAACAAATAAGAGAAAATGTGGAAGAAGTTTTAAGAGCTCATTCTCATGTTAAGGGATACCATGGATTAGAATTCTGGGCAACAATCGATTATTGTATTTTAGAAATGCATATATTTTTTGAAGGATCATTAAATATTTCGCAAACTCATGAATATATTTCTGAATTGGAAACAAATATTAAAGAAAAACTAGGGATTGATAATTTAGATTCTGTATTTCTTCATTCAGAACCAATAGAAGATCAAAAGAACGGAATTTTTTTTTGAGAAATAAAACACTTAAAAATAAGAATTTATATTTATCAAATCCAAATTCTTTCAAATTAACTTTATTAAAAATTAGGTAATCTATTCAGCTAAAATTTTTATATATCTTAAGAAATGTATAAGATATAAACATAATTTTTATGATAAGTATAAAAGTATTAAATATGGCTCCTGTCAATCCCCTGGATTTTTGTCTTTTGGTTGTGTAAGAAATTACACATAAGATTTACCTACTCTGCCTTTTAAAATTTTATGCCTCTTTCTGAGGCTTATTGGCAGGAGCCGTCCTTAACTTAATCATACAATAGTATAATTATTAAAATAGTATAAGAGTTCTAATGGCTTAAAGATAATACTACTTTTTTAAAGTAAAAGAAATAGTTCTAATAAAAATGTATCTAATTTTAAATCTTTTAATAATCTCATATTGTTGAAAAGATAGGCATATATTTGTTCCTCACTAAAATATTTGAAACACGCATTATTTCCCTTTACTTCTTTTAAAATATTTATAATATCCGAAAGAATAGTTTTTAAATTTTTAAAGACTAAATTAGTATCACTTTTGATCAAATCGATATCTTTAATGTTAAACCAAGTATCTTTACTGAAAGTAATATTCTTTAACTCTGTTTTATTTTTAGAATCTTTTTGATTTTTTAATGTATTGAATTTCTCTTCTATTTTATTAAGTATAAAAATCTTTGATTTGGAATACATTTTTTTTTCTATAACATTTCGTAGCATAATTAAAATTTTTTGAAAGATACCTAAAATATCAAAAAAATCAGCCATCTGAGCTAAATTTTCTACTTCTCCCCATTGATCATAGTAGTCTTCAATCTCATTAAGAAATGGTAAAAAAATGTTAATATCTCCGTCCCAATTATAACCTTTTTTTTCCCAAACAGGTGTAAATTCTTTTACAAATGCATTTTTAATTACATTTAATCGCCCTAGAAGGATTTCTGTCTTCGTATGTTTTGTATCAGCAGCAACAAAAAGTAATTTTAATTTTTCTTCTAGGATATAAACCCACCTTAGACCACCCATTTCTATAGAATCTAATGATTCTTTAAATTCTACCATAGAGAAATGATGAAACGCTGTTAAAAATCCAGACACTATATCCTCATCTGCATCTGTTTTCAAAAAGGATCTGTATAGCAATTTAACTCCAGATTCGGCATCTAATATCCAAATTATCATAGTATGTAAAAAAAAAATGACTTTTATATAAGAGGTAATAAATATATTAATCTTTTAAATTATTTCAAACTTAAATATGATAACAATCAAGAGATAGAACATTAATTATTCTCCAATGTATTATTCATCTCTTTATATTGTTGCGAATGATAAATTTCCCATTAAAAAACAAACAAGTTAAGCGATTTTGAAAAATCCAATCTTTTCCAAATTCTTTCCAATATTTTTCAAACATATCATTAGTAAGAAATCTAGATTTCTCTACTTTAGCAATCTCTAATATATATTCATCTGCTTCTGTTCCAGCAGGTGCTTGAAGTATAATTTTTTTCTCAATAAATTCTTTATATTTATCGTCATCATCGATGTGATGTCTCATAGAAGCATCCGCAATCATTCTTGGTGTATAACCTATAGATATTATGACATCCCTCACTTTTTGAATATTATTAACCTTTATCTTATCATTTTCATCTTTATCCATGTTTAATAGATTAGAAATATCTACTAAAAGAAGATTATTATTAAATTCTCTTTCTTTACTTTTAAAAGGAGGTTTAATTGTTATAAGATTAATAATTTCCAGAAAATTTTTCATCAGATATGATTGATCCTCTGGAAATGTATTATTTTTTTCTAATATCGCTTCAATGTCATTGATGCAACGAACCAACCACAATTTAAATTTATCCCACTCATTATAAAGTGAAGGAATAATTTTACTGTGTTTTTTTGATTCAAGAGAAGATAATGGATTTTTATGGTCTAATAAAGAAGAATCTGGATATAATTCTAACATCTTTAGAATTATTTTAAAATCTTCTTGGTCTGACTCGTTGAATTTATAACCAGATATTTTCATCTGAATCCATTCAGAGATAAAATCTTTTGGAATTCCGTTTTTCCAATGATGATTTCTTAAATAGTTATATAATTTTAATGGATTGTATAATTCCTCTAATTTTAAATGATGTGGATTTACTTTTTTACTTCGATATTCATGAAGCAACTGAATAAACTCTTTTCCAATCGGTTTATTATTAGAAATAAGTAATTCATATTCTTTTGAGAAGTCTTTTAAGATCTTTTGTTTTTTGGATTTAATCTTGGAGATATTTGGGATATTTATATCGTAATAAAGACGTGTAAATTGTAAAATAGGATCCCAATATTTCTGATCAAACTCTTGTAGAATATCAGAAAGTCTATCTAAGTTGTTTTTTTGATTCAATTCACGAAATATCCTACTTGCTGCCATTTTAATTTCATGAATTTTTTCCAATAAAATCTCCTCATCTTGGGAAGCTGATATTAGATGATTTTCAAATTCTAACTCTGAATTATCATTTTCATAATTAAGAAATTGATTATTTTTCTTATTAAAAAAAATAAACTTAGTTCCATTGATTAAATCACTGATATTTTCATTTGAATTAATGACACACCTGATTCCATTTAACTCCATTAATTCCTTCACGTTTTTACGATCAACATTATAAATAAAATAGAGTGTAGGATTTTGAGAATATGAATTAGTAGACTCAAACTCAATAATTTCTTTTAAATTATTAAGTGCTGTAGATTCAAGGTCGATTATATTATATCCTACAGTATAAATCTCTAATGTATGAAGATGTTTTAGATCAATATACGGAAATATAACTAAATTTTTTTGTTGAAAGAATAAGATATTAAGAAATTCCGGTCTAATGAAATCTGAACTTGTATCCATTGAGCCACCTTAATAAAATATTGATTTATTATTCCTTGAAGTAATTAAAAATTACTTGAAGTATTAAATCTTGAAAACATTGGATTACATTCTTCCCTTGTAATGCTTCTGCGGGGTAAACGATATATGTACCATCAGGATATTTTTCTTGTAAAGGAAGTCCTAAATGAATTTTAAAATCTTTAATTTGAATTGCATTTTTCAAATCTCTTTTATTCAATTGAATCAAGTAAGGAATCCCCTTAGGTTTTGCAAAACTTATTAATTCACGGAAACTTCTTTTATTCTGTTCTAATTTCTCGGGATCTGAATCCCCTATGAAAAGAACACCATCTGCTCCGTCTAACACATATTCTCGAGTAGAAAGAAAACGTTCTTGACCAGTACATGTTACAACATGACAAATGATATTAAATTTGATGTCGTACATTGTAAACTTGAACAACAGGTATAAAGAATCTTCCCAGAGTGTTCTCCCTTCAGTAGTTTCTATTGAATAGCCATGAGTAAGTTTGAGTAAGTCAAATTTCTCTCGTAATCGAAAAAAATTTGTGGTTTTTCCACTCTCACCTGGACCCCAATACACAATTTTAAATTGAAGCATATTTTCTGAATCATTAAAATCGAAATCTTCACTTACTTCTACTCTTGCCTTATTTAAATCTCGTTGTTCTAATTCCATATTATCACCTAATAGAAAAAGAATTAAGAGATTATCCCTATTTTATCCTTGAATATTTCTTTCTTTAACTCTTTGATATGCTCCTTTATATCTTTCTCTGGCATTTTTAAAACATGTTTCATATGTTCATCTTTTTCAATTTCTTCTCTTATTTTTTGAGCAAACTTACTCATTTGGAGAATCATTACTCCTAGATTAACGTCATTGTCTGTTAAAAGAACTATCAATATATCCCTTTTTCCTTTTTTCTGGAGTTCAACATTTCCAATCGATTTTACAAATAATCTCATATCACTATAGATAATTGTTGCTCTTTCCAAAGATTCCGTTTCAAAAAAATCTTGACCTTGACGAGCAACTCCGTATAATGCTGCGCCGATTGAGCTTAAATCCCAATAATTCAACCTTCTATCGAAACGAGAGTCAATAGCAATAATTTTAGCGTCCTGATCTATTGCAATTAAACCATAAATATATCCCTTTCGAGTTAATTTTCCATAATGATATCTTACATCATCGAGAATTTCGGTAATCTTGTTTTGATATAAAATTTTTGGTATATGATTTATCATTTTATCTCTTTAGTAAATTATTTTTAAAAGAAGAATATATGAGGAATATTTAAAGAAAAAATTTGTGGATTGTATTAAATCACTTCTAATCTTGAGCTTTTTGTAAAATTAAGTTCTTTTTCATTAGAAAAGGAATTTTGTTTTAATAATACGTTGGATATTTTGACATTATCACCTTCATTAACTAATTTAATACACTCAATTGCTTTTATACCCCAAATATTTATTCGAATGGATGCTGTTTCATCATTTAGAATTAATTTAAGAAGAAAAGATTTCTCTCCATTCTTTAACGTGAATTCCTTTAACTCATCAATTTGTATAATTCCCTTTACAGATTTTATAAAACCTTCTTTTTTATATAGTTGATCAATTGTAAGAGCCTGAGAACTTATAGCATTTTCTTTATTAATTATTTTGGAATTTCTTTGAGTCATTTTGTCGGGTAATCTTACTCCCTGGGGTGCTAATACTAATTTTCCTTTTCTACTTAAGTGAATTTCAAGATCATCATCAATTCCCTTTTTAGAATACCCTCCAATAACTTGAATAATCTCTCCTTTTTTAAAACATTCATTTTCCATACTTTTGACTTGTTCATTCCATAATACAATTTTAATACAGTTTGATATGTCACAAATTTGAAATGAGCCAACAATTCCAGAAGTATTATCCTTTTTGGTAAAATTTTTTAATCCAAAAATATCAGTAATTCTCCCTTCTATAACTATATTTTGCATTCCTTCAATCACATCAGAGATATTAATTGCAAAATCATTATAATCAATAAGTTCATTTATTTCATTTTGGATGTTTTGATCAGAAGAGTATAAGTCAATTCCATTCTCTTTTCCAATCAAATAAATAGCGCCTTCTTTTGTCATATATCCTTTATATTCCATTATTTTCTCATTAATTTTGGAATTTAAATCCTCTTCACTCAATCCTAATTCCATTAATGCTTGATATACTTTTTCTGCTCTTTCTGTCATTTTATTTTAAAATAAGTAAATCCTTAATGTAATTTGATGTAAAGCCAATTTTATTACGAGTTCTATGAAAAGCATAAGCAGAACAGTTACAGAGTGCTCTTAAATTAGTTTGGATTAGTTTCTGGGAAAAATTCTTATCAAGCAAGTCAGTAATAAATATAATAATAGCTATTTGTGTCATAATTTGAGGCCAAAAAAATAATTTATCAAGTTTAATTCGCAAAATTCTGGCATTTTCTCTTGCTCTTTTAAAATTAAATACGGGAGCTAATCGATAAAATTTATGCAGATATATACGTACTATTCGTGTCTGTCTCTTTGAATTCAAGATTTGTGGATTTTTTTTTACAAATCTTTTAAACTTGATTAAATCGATTAAAAAACAGCTTGTAAACTTATGAATAATTTTAATTGGGATATTTGTATGTTCAGTAATATTTTCATAATCAGAAGTGGTCAATGCTCTAATCTTGTCTTGATTTGTTACAAACGCAATATTTCGAAATATATAATTCAAAATAATAGATTTAAGATTATTTTGAGATTTGTAGAACTTGTTATAGTAATCAGATCCATTTCTAACATCGATAAATTGTTTTTTTTGTATTTGAGCCATTGTGTTTAACTTTAATCATTTTTCTTTAAACTTCGATAAATCATATGTATTTAAATAAAAAATGTGGTTTTTAATCCTTATTTTTTCTTTAAGAAGGAATGAGTAAATATTAATCTATGAATTGACATTTTTTTATTTCTATTTTCACTGCTTATCCAATTCAATAAAGGGATGTGTTTTCAATTCTAAAAAGTTGATTTATTACTAAATTAAAAGTAATTATTTGTTTATTCTAAAAAAACAAACAATAAGTTATATTATAATAAATTATCGAGGATAGCTTGTTTTGATCTCAAAAAATTCTTCTTTAGAATAAAATAATCTCTACACATTTTATAATTTCTTTCAAATTTAATTAAACTTGAGTTTACTCTATTTCTATCTAGATGATGTTCTTTACATAATAACGAGATAATACGGGCTTTGTTTGGGAGGTTCCAATGTAAATTGTCTAAAGAATCAAGAACATCAGGAATTATAAAGATACTTCTTACTCTTTTTAAAATACTTGGGGTCAATTCATGGAAGTTATAATTATTATATTCTTTTAAAATTAAAGTCTCAATATTTTTATATTTTCTCATGAGTATAAGTGCTTTTTTTGGTCCAATACCTTTTATTCCTGGGAAATAATCGGTTCCTATTAATATTCCAACATCAATTAATTGAAAGAGTGTAACTTTTAAATTTTCAAGATTTTTATGGAGATCTATTTGTAATGGATGTATTTTTTGATATTGCCATTGTCCTTGAACTTTCCTTCTTAAAGATTTAGAAAGATTTTGTATAAGAAAAGGACAACCAAATAAAATTGAATCAAAATCTTGTGAGTTAGAAAGATCAACAATTCCTTTTTTAGTTAAATAAGCACATTGAGATTCTGCTGAAGCAGGTGACTCAATATATGGAACTCCCAAAGCTCCAAGTAGATGTTTGGATTCTTGTATTATATTCTGCCACATGTATTCTGTACTTAATGCAATCTGTCTTGCTAACTTCTTATCACCTTCTTTTAATGCTTGCTCATACCATTTTTTTGTGAAAATGAAATCTTTCAATTGATCTTTTGAAATATATCTTTTCATTTTAGATTCTTTTCCATCGAAACAAAAGATGGGAAAAATTTTTTTTGAATAATAAAAATTTATTCGATATAATAGCCCATATAAGTGAGATATCGGTCTTTGCGTTCTATCTAAAATTAAAAAAGAATCTGAACCATTGGTATTCCTTCGGGCAAAATTAAACAAGCCCATTATGATATTTGGTGCATCTATTGCTATTACTTTGCCAGATAAGTCTTGATAACTAATATCTTTTCGAATAACAATGCTTTGTAATTTTACTCCCATTATTGAACTATCTCTGATATAAATAAATATAAAGAAAAAAGATTTGGAATTTTAGTTTAGATTACTATCCCCTAATCATATGATATAACCAAAAAATCATTTTGAAAATATTTAAGTTCTTAGCTTCCATAATCAACGTTTATTATTTCATTGTGAATTAATAATGGATCAATTAGAAGTATTTAAACAAAAAAAGTAATAAAAATCTCAAAAATTAAGAGAAATTGTCTTCTTTAAGTATTTTTTCAAGTTTCTTTCGTTCTTCCTCATCAAATCCATCAAAAAAGCCTTGAAGTTCTTCTTCAGCAGCAATATCCTCAATATCAATATCCATTTCTAAAGACTCTTTTGAAAATTCCATTCCACACTGCAAACATTCTATATGATCTTCATACTCAATATATTCTTCAGATTTACAACGAGGACAATAAAATTCTGAGGGCATCTTAAGAGAGAAAAATGTACATAATTGGATTGATATTAATATTATTGATACCAAATATATAAAACTATCATCACATTCTAAAACTAAAATAATAATAGAACTTATTATGGGAATTCTAATCACTCTCTCAATTATTAATTGATCTATTAAATAAATCATTCCTATTTAAAAGAAAACTGTATTAAAGTATTGGAGCTTTTTTCTTTAAAAATAACTGAAGAGGCTTGATCATAAATGTATTAATATTAAGGCAAATAGATAAAAGAAAAAGAGTATAGAATTGACATTCAGAAATATCTTCAATGAAGGGTAATAATAAACGTATTTTCAATAATCTTTCTATTTACTGTACCATATACTTATTTAGATTACTAAACTTGAAAAATCTGCCTTATCTTTTCAATTTACATATTATTAATAATTTTTTTCAATTTTTTCTTTTTAATAAATCTTAAAATATTTTATTCCCGTGTAAAGGCCACATACACTTAAAAGTATAATGGATACAATAACCACGCCTATCATTTTATAACGTATAAATCTTCCCATCAATACATATCCCAAAATACCTATTATTAAACCAAGCAATCCGATTATTGAACCTAAGGCAATTATGAATTCTATTGCTTCAGTTATTCCATCAAAATAATCAAATATCATATTGTTTTATTTTATATTCTTATGCTTATAAATAAAAAATCTAAATTGGATTTTTTTCTTTAAATAATCTTGTTTTACTTAATTTCAAAAGAGATAACTATTTGAATAGACATGAAAAAACTCAATGAAATTGGTCTTTGTCCTAATTGTGATTGTACAATCTCCATTTTTAAGACTAATAACTATAAAAGATTTGCCAAGTGTGAAATATGTGGTCTTTCTTATGGTCTTCCAAAACGTGGATCAATTAACAATTCAGCATTGATTTGTCCAAGAAATAAATTTCCTATTTTAATTATTGAGAAAAAGGATCATAAAGCATATTTCTGGACTGATCAACCTTGTTTTAGCTGTATCAAATATGATAAATGTGAAACAATTCAAGAATTAATAACGGAATTTACTGATTTGCAGGTGTATGGATATTAAAAAATCGGACTCATTATATATAATAAAGCTATTATCAATAATCTTATTAATTAGTTCTTTTATGCTGATACCAATTAGTACAAATCTAATAGAATGTAAAAAATTTAAAAATAAAGAACTTGAGATAAATCCTCAAATGTCTTCAGATTCTAATATATTAGTCGATAAAGTATTTAATTTTACTAAATCTAAGGATTATGTTAATTTTATCAATAATATTCCTTTTATTAAACCTTATGTCTACTACATCTCAGTAAAAATTGTTACTCCTCATTCTTGTCATATGGATATCTCTTTAAAGGATCCTGAAGGAGATAATTATACAATTTATGATAGTCGCCCATTAGATAGTGAGGGTCTTTTAATACAATTTGGTGAGAGGTGGCTTTATTTTGGTGTGGCACTCACTGGAAATTATACAATAAAATTTCAGGCTCATATTACAGAAAATCTCAATATTCATATTAAAGTTGTTAATACCGAAGATAAGTGCTTAGAAGAAGCTATGGCACCAGAATATTTTAAAAATAAAGAATTTTACCAGATTAATAAGTTTAAAAATGGATGCGAGAAACAACATAATATTACCCTTAAATCAGATTATTTATATAGGTTTTACTTTGGCAGATATTCTCCAATTGCATATTCATGGCAAAAAAATACTTCAATTTATTTTAATATTACTTCTTCATTAGATATTGAATACAAAATTTATGCTAATTTCAGTCTACCAAATGAAACATTAAAAAGCAAATACTTCAATTTTACATACTTCGATTTCGGAACTGCTGTGGAAGGTACCTATGTTTTTAATATCTCAATTTATTGTGAGGTGCTATGTGTCAATATTGCTTATACAATTATAGAAAAAGGAAAAATTTCAGATATGATAAATCCAAATGATCCAGTAGATCCAATTCCAGATAATAGTACCATACCAGATAATAATACAATGAGTGGTGTGGACGTGTATATCCCAAAAGAGTGGACAGTTGGAATAATTGTTGTTACAGGAATTATGGTGGGGGTACCAATTATAATTGTTATTAATCGAAAGAAAAAGAATGCGACAGGGATCTAACTAAAGATTTATATCTTCATTTTAAAAATAGAAAGCCTAACAATACTCTAATTTTGGGAATTTAATCTCAAGTCCTTAGCATAGATCTATTTTTTGGGAAATCAAAACATTTTTATATTTTAAAAATAAAAAATAACAATAACCGAAGAAAATCTAAAAACTTTTGAGAAATTATGAGGGAAAAATTCAAATTTAGAAATAAAATGATATTTTCTTTATTTTTAATTGTACTTTTAAATTGTTGCTCTCTAAATCTTGATTTTTTAAGTTTAAATTCTAGAGTTGAAAAGAATACTATTACGTTTGAAAAGACAAATATTAGAACCTCTAAAGTATCAGAAAGAATCCTTATATCTAATAATTGGTCTGATGCTCGGGATGCGGGAATATGTACAGGTTCTGGAACTTTTTCGGATCCCTATGTCATAAAAGATTTAATTATAGATGGGGGAGGATCTGGAACGGGCATCCTTATTGGATCTAAAAAGGTATATTTCAGGATAGAAAATTGTACAATTTATAATTGTGAGTCTGGCATTCGATTGGCAAGATCATGTAATGGCACACTTTTGAAAAATAATTGCTCTTACAATGATATCGGTATTTATTTAGATGGATGGACAGATGATCCTCATTTCACATATGAACAATATCTCACTTTTTACTGCATGAATAACACTTTAACTAATAATACTATTAATAATAATGAACAATACGGGGTATATATGAGACATAGTGATAATAATTCCTTATCATGGAATAATATTAATCAGAATGAATATGGGATATTTTTAGAAAATTTTAGCGATAATAATACAATAATAGGTAATTTACTAAAGAAAAATGAAAATTATGGAATATTTATATATGGCCCTAGTATTAATAATAATTTTACAGGAAATTTTATGAAAGGTTGTGGTTTTTTTGATGATTCATTAGGAAATTTAGTTGATACTTCTAATTTAGTAAATGGAAAACATTTATATTTATATATGAATGAAACAAACTTAGGTCCTAACGATTTCATTAATGCTGGACAAATTATTCTTTTCAATTGCAATGATTCATCAATATCAAATCATGATTTATCTAATGGATCTGTTTCAATTTATTTATGGAAGTGTAATAATATTGAAATTACCCAGAATAATCTATCTTGTAATAATCGCTGCGGTCTAAAAATAAGGTTCTGTGTAAATATTACAATTGCTAATAACTTTATTAATAGAAATTTATTTGGTATTGAAACTACTACTTCTCTTGAAAATTCCATTATTTCTGAAAATGAGATCAACTTTGGTTACGCTGGAATCTTCTTAAAGGGTCATAATAACATTATTAGAAGAAACAATATCAAAAACAATAGTTACAGAGGACTTGAGATTAAATTCTTCTATGAAAATATTACAATCTTAGATAATAATATTGAAAATAGTCTTCAAGGAATGTTTCTAATAGTTAGTAATTGTAATATCTCTGAAAATGTAATTAGTGGAAATACTGATTTTGGAATATATCTAGGAGGTGGAAGTTATAATAATACTATTTTTCTTAATTTCTTTAAAAACAATGGAATGCATGCTATTAACGCATTGGATCAAAATTGGAATAATTCTAAAATTGGGAATTATTGGGATGATTATAACGGTACAGATGCAGATAACGATGGAATTGGTGATGTTCCATATAATGTAAGTGATTCTCCACTAATACAAGATTTTCTTCCCATTGTAGATAATGAAGCCCCTGAAATAACGATTTTATCACCAGCTAATAATTCCAAATTTGGAAATTCCGCTCCAAGTTTTGTTATTAGGGTAAAAGAAAAATTTATTGATGAGATGTGGTATACTCTTGACAGTGGTATACATAATTATACCTTTAAGAATAACGGTACAATAGATCAAACAGCT
Source organism: Promethearchaeota archaeon (assembly GCA_048937405.1). GTDB lineage: Archaea > Asgardarchaeota > Lokiarchaeia > Sigyniarchaeales > SOKP01 > Loki-b32. The sequence continues at coordinate 68,597 of JBHLNF010000013.1, read as the reverse complement.
TGGTCTGCATTACTCGAAGGTGAAGTTAACCTGGTATTCTATGTTAAGGATAAGGTAGGAAATACTGCCTTTGAAGAAATAACTATACATAAAAGAATTTCTGATCAGGGTCCAAATCTAATTATTATTCTAACCATTACTTTTGGAACGGTAGGCATCATTGCCGTAGGGGTAATTATGTTATTATGGAAGAAATTCAGATAAAGAGATAAGACTCTAAATAAATGATAATCTGTAGTGAAAGTGATTTGTGTCTTTTCTAATCTCTCTCAAATATTATAAAATTGTTTATTTTTTTCTTCTTAATTTATAAAAGTGGAATTAAATTGATAAAAATAGAAAAAAAATAGATAATTAAATTAAAACAATTTTAATAGTTTGCACTTCCTTAATTTATTTATTATTGAACTCTTGTATTTATTAGTGAACATTCCATTGCATAGCACACTCACCAACGCCACCTTTCTGAACACCTTCAAATCGAAGATTTCTAAATCCAAACTTATTTTTCACTTTAGATAAAATTCCCATCATAACCTGAGGAAACATACAAGCGGGACTCCCAAAGTCATGGTATCTAAAATATGTATTGGCAAAACACATTTTACAACTGTCTTGGTAAGCCAGAATTTTGACTATGTTTCCTTCTCCATCTCTTTTGACATCAATCTTAGCATTATCTGTAATTGCCCATTCTTTCTCCAAGAATTCTCGTAGTCGTAGTAAAAAATCTTCGGTAGTTTCGACGCCATTATCATTGAATTCTTTTCCAATTGTCCGGCCAATCTTCGTTAATATTTCATCTTTTTTATTAGCAGGTAAAGCTTTCTGTAAAGCATACCATAGTTTAAAAAAAGTATTATAAGGGACTGTGTCAAATCGGTTTGGTAAGGCATTAATCTCATCCTTAGTTAAAGTTCCCATTCTTCTTTATCACTTAATATTCATATTTATCTTACTTAGATGATAAAAAGTACAAATCTTAAGAGTTCTGATTATTTAATATTAAAATTCAGGAAAAAGTGATTAAGATAAATATGTTTATCTAACTGAAAACTAATGTTTTGAAAATTAAATGATAAAGAGAAAAAAAATTGTTAAATCAAAAAAAAATAAGGATTTAGGAATTTATTAAAGCCTTAGCATTAATTTGCCAGTCACTTACTGTTTTTGCAGAAGCTCCTGAAATACTTGCTGATAGTTCTTCTGGATCTGCTGCTAATAACTCCGATATATTAGTGATTCCTTGGGTAAGTAAATTTTCAACAGTTCCTTTTCCAATACCTTTTACTTTAGTTAAAGGAATCTCAATTTCAGAATGTTCACTTATAATACTTTCAGTTTGACTTGTTTTATCTTCTTCATATAATGATTCAATTTTAAAATCCAAAACTGAAGATTCTGGTAAATCAACTTTATCAGTATCCGCGATACCAGCACTAGTTATAAAAAATTCACATTCTTCAGGAGGTAGGTCTGGAGCATCAACTATGACTGCTCTACGTTTCAAGGAATTATTAGATGAGAATCCTTTTGTCTTGAACATTAATCGAAAGTGACAACCATGAGCAACTATATTACCACCAATAGCATCATCAGAAGAAAACATTCCCATCATCTTAGTTGCTACTTGATTAGTAAGTAAAACCGCACAATTATATGTTTCTGCAATACGAGATAAGCCATGTATCATATGATTGAGAACTGCTTGTCGTGGAGCTAGTTGTCCTATTCCAACATATTCTGATCGAAGTAACGCCATCAAGCTGTCGATTACAATTAAACGTACCCCACGTGTCTTACAAAGTGTTTCTGCTCTTTGAATCATTTGAGATTGATGATCTGAGGAGTAAATTCGAGCATGAAAAATCTTTGATAAAACCTCATTAGGGTTAAGTTCAAATCGTTTGGCAATTCTTTTGATCTTTTCTTTGGAGAAAGTATTCTCAGTATCAATATAAGCAACTGCACCACTTAGTCCACCCTTTTTTTCTGGTAATTGTATAGTGACTGATATCGAATGTGCCAAAGCTGTTTTTCCTGATTTGAAAGGACCAAATACTTCGGTTAATTTACCTGTTTGAAATCCTCCACCTAATATCCGATTCAATTCAGCAGAACCCGTAGTAATATATTCAACATTATCATCTATTTTTGCTGCAGGAGTGAATTCAGTCATACCCAATGCATTTCTTGCGTTCCAAATCAGTTTTTTGGCGGTTTTTTCACCAAGACCATCAATGGTGGCGACTGTAGAATGAGGACTCATAGCTAGTGCTTCAGCTGAGCTAATACCATTCTCTTGAAGTAATTTAATTTGACGGGCATTGATCCCTTTCACTTGTTCTAAATCAGCCATTCTTTTTTTTCTTCAACTCTTTTTTTGTAATTTTGTTGATTCTTTATCAAAATAGATATATATAAAGAAAAAATAGGATATATCATAGTTTTAAATTTTAAAAAATCAGATGCTTAAACTAATGAGAATTAAACCTTTTCTACTTGAAGAATTTTTTGCTAAGTATGAGTTTAGTGTTAAATATCTTCTATGCTCCGCTGATTGTGAATCCTTTAGCATAGAAGAATTACTAGAACTTGAAAGTGGGACTTTCGAAGAACTAAATAAACTCAAATTGGGATATACAGAGACACTTGGTCATCCTATTTTAAGAGAAGAAATATCTAAATTATATGAACAAATTGAAAAAGAAAACATAATTGTTTTTTCTGGATCTGAAGAGGGTATATTTGCATATATGAATGTGCTTTTAGAGAAAGATGACCATGTAATTGTTCAATTTCCAGCCTATCAATCTTTATTTGAAATTGCAAATGCTATAGGGTGTAAAGTAACTAAATGGGAAATGAAAGATAAAGATAATTGGGAACTTGATTTAGAATTCTTAGAATCTAATATCCAAAATAATACAAAATGTATTGTGATAAATTTTCCCCATAATCCAACTGGTTATCTTGCTTCAAAAGAAAGATATAAACAGATTATTGAAATTGCTCAAAAAAATGATATATATATTTTTTCTGATGAAGTATTTCGTTATTCGGAATATGATCAGAATGACAGACTTCCATCTATGTGCGATCTTTATTACAAAGGGATTTCGCTTGGCGCTTTGTCAAAATCTTACGGTCTTGCGGGATTAAGAATTGGATGGATTGCGTCGAAAAATTCTTCACTTTTAAAGCAGATCACTTCTTTTAAAAATTACACTTCAATCTGTAATAGTGCACTTAGCGAATTTTTTGCTATCTTAGCTTTAAGAAATAGACAGGTTATTCTAGATAGAAATCTTAAAATAATTCAAAAAAATATTATTTTATTAGACCATTTCTTTAAAAAGTATCAAAATTTATTCCAATGGGTTAAACCTAAAGCAGGTCCTATTGCATTTCCTAGATTTGTTGGGAATGAGAGTGTCAACAGTCTTTGTATGGATTTATTAAATTTGAAGGGAGTTTTATTGATGCCAAGTTCTAATTTTGAATATGGTGATAATCATTTTAGAATTGGGTTTGGAAGGAAAAATATGCCGGAAGCTTTACAGAAAGTAGAAGACTTTATAGCAGAAAAATTTTAATTCTAATATAGTGTCATAGATTTAAACAAAATAAATTAAACTATTAAAAAACTAATCTACAAGTAACTTTAATCCTTGTCTGAATTGATGCGGACAAATCCCATGCAAAAGCGCTTGATGTAGCAAGTTAATATTGAGTTCTAAAATTGATCTAGTGCCATTATCCTCTGATGTTAGGTTCTTTAAAACTTTATACAAAGAGTAATTAGGATCTTTCTTCATGCCAAAATATCCACCATAAGCCATGAATAAATTTGTCATAAGTTCAAGATCGTCAACTGAGTTATTCTTGTAGCATTCTTCACACACAACTCCAAAACTAAGCCCTTTCTGATATATTCTTGCTCCTTTTTTGAATTCATTCCTACAAATACCACACTTTATACCATCCTCATGGTTATGTGTGTGTGATTGTTCAGAATTTATTGAATTTATTTCCATAGAATATTACTATCATGAGAATATATAAAGAAAAATTGAAGAAATAATCTTTTTTTCACTAAGTAAAATTTATATATTTTTTAGTTCTAATTATTAAAATACAGAAAAAATAATACTCCAATTTGTTGCTATTGAAGAATTTAAAGCAATTCAATTTACAACTATTATTATTGTCAGCAATTATCCTATTAGGAAATCCTATTTTTTTAACTGGGAGTTCAAAATCACTCAAGGATAACTTTATTATAAATTTATATAATTCTAATTCAATTCTTCCCACTACTCCATTATGGAACTACTCCTTAGGTGAAGATCAACAAGTTGAGGCAGTCACGATTTCTTCTGACGGAGGTTATATAACAGCTTCATGGAAGACACTAGGAAATACAAACTTGTCGGCAACAATCATTTTATTCAATAATTCTCTCCCTGAAATAAAAAATCCATTATGGAATTACTCAGTTTTAAAATCTTTATATGATATTGGGATTTCTGCTAATGGATCTTATATTGTGGCAAGTGTTTACTTCACCGACTTTAGAGTTATCTTTTTTGATTATTTAAATCCTATTCCGTTATGGAATTATTCTACTGGGGATGGATTTTCTGATGTTTGGATCTCCGATGATGGATTTTATATTGCTGTTACGGGTGCGTCTGAAAAATTATTTCTTTTTAATAAAACGGGATCTTCTCCTTTTTGGGAGGCTTCAACAACCGGATCAACTCTTCGAGTGGATGCCTCCTCAAATGCAAGTTATATAGTTACCACAGATAATGCTTATAGATTATATTTTTTTAATAAATCTAGTAGTGTACCAGAGTGGACTTTTTATTTTCCAGGATATACTACTGATGCTTTATCAATATCTACTGATGGTAATTATGTTGCAACTGGGGGTGGAGCAGTATATTTGTTCCATAAAAATAGTTCAATTCCAATATGGGTTTATAATACTCCTAACTATGTTGATTCTATTAAAATGACTCCAGATAGCAAATATATTGTTGTAGGATGTCGGGATCGTAATGTGTACTTTTTTAACCGATTAAATTCAACACCTATTTGGAATTATTCAACTGGAGGAAATATAGTAGCAGTTGATATTTCAGATAATGGAGAGTATATCGTTGCACAAAGCCAGGATGACTATGTTTATTTATTCAATAATGCAAGTTCAATCCCAATTTGGGTTTATAAATTGGACAACGTAGGTTGCTGTCGTAGTAATAAATTAGATATTTCCTCCGATGGAAAATATATTGTGGCGGGAGGAAGTAATTATATTTATCTTTTTGACCGTGATCTTGTTCCAGTACCACAAATAACAATTAATAATCCAAAACCCAATATAACTTATGGAAATTACGCGCCAGTTTATGACATAACTGTATCTATTCCATACAATACCATTTGGTACACAATTGATAATGGTGTAACAAATATTACAATAAATACATTATATTACCATATTAAGCAATCTGAATGGGATAAAAAAGAAAATGGACTTGTTACTATTAGTTTTTATGCAAATAATAGCATAGGATTGATAGGCGAAGCATATGTACAAGTTTTTAAAAATTTACACACTGAAAATTCCCCTGAGATTTCTGGATATGGATTAATGTTATTATTTGGAATTAGTACTGTAATAATTTTGATAATAATAAGAAGACAAAAATCTAACTATGCTTAATCTAAAATTTCTCTTTATTTATTTTTTCTTTTGGTATTATAAGTTTTTAAAGAAATTTACGAAATTATAACTTTAGAATAATTTTTAAAATAAAGTAAAGAAAAGAAAAAAAAATTTTGGTTAATTAATCGCGCTCCATAAACACACTTAATATTCCTAAAACTCCGCCTGCAAGTAACAAATATGCTCCTAAATCTACATCTCCAAGTTCTATTAGAAATGGAAAAATATCACCATACTGATCATCGAGAAAAATAACTGCAAAAAAACCAGATGTAGTGCCCAGAATATTTGTATATAGTAACATTATAAACATTAGTGAAACTGCTAAGGGAAAGAGTGAGAATATAAAACCTACCGCTCTACTTTGTATACTAAGCATTTGTAATATACCAGATGCAAGAAATATAATGAAGAGGACTAAATATACATAATAGAGTGCTACTGGAATATCTAATGCCGTAGAATTAGGATCAGCATTTTCAAATAGTTCAGGAATCTTTATCGCAAAAGTAATACCAGACCCTACAATATGGTTTGCACCAATAATAGCAAAAACATAAGTACCAAGTAAAGTTAGTACGCCCCCTAAAAACGCCAAAACTTTTCCTGCGCCCATATTTTTTCAACTTATATAAATTTGTAAAATTATTGAATAAATATTTCTTGTTAGGTTTAAATTAACTTGAGAATCTATAAAAGTTTATTTATTACAATTAAGTAGAACTTAATTGATTAAACTAATTTAGTAATTTTCAATAAAAGATCTGTAGTTTTTAATCTTAAACTATAAAATATTTATTTTTAACAAAAAGCTCCACTAGATTAAGATATTAAAAATAATTCAATTTAATAATTGATAAGTTCAGACCTGTAGATTTATAATAATTAAAAAAATGATAATTAAATCACAAATACGTAATCATTTTACATATATAAGTGTAATTTAATCAGTGGAATCTTGAATTTCTTTTGTAAAATTAAAGCCCTAAGATTTAAGGAAAATTAATTCTACTTTTGAAAAGAAAGCTTAAAACTTTTTATGTTGACATTTTTGTCAGTGATCGATAAAATGGAAAATTTTTAGTTATTTTTGTCAAACACAATAAATCACATCTTAAAATTGGGAGATAGAAAGCCTATTCTCATCAATTAATTTTTGAGGAAAAGGTTTAAAATCAAAACACCTACCTTATATTCTTTAGGTAAATTAGAAAAAATAGTGATCAAAGCATTGGCAACAAATAAAATACTTCAAGAAGGTGAACTAATTCGTGGTATTTCATATCTTTCATGCGATATTTGTGGTTCTTCTGACATTATAGAAAACTCTGAGGGGTATGTATGCCGAGATTGTGGAATTGTATTAGAAATTCAAAAGCTACAATACGATAGACCTTATAATGAAGATTTAATTCAGTATGCAAAGGGTGTAGGCAGAACTTTGATAGGCACAAGGGGTGAACGAATAATCTCTCCTCACTCTATCCGATTACAAAGGATAAACAAATACAATTCTATAATCCCGAGTGAAAAAGCTGTGATTGAGAGAGCTCGTATTGAAATAGCGAGAATCTTTAATTATTTAGATTTAAATGGATATAATTCAATAAAACAAATGGTATTAACCAAATTTAAGATGATTAGAGCTAAAATTAGACCGAGTTCAAAATACAGAAATATAGAGAAATTAGTTTCAATTATAATATATTTTTGTCTTAAGCTTAATAATATTTCCATTAATCCACAGGAATTAATTGAGATTTCTAAAATTTCAAAAAAGGAATTCAATGATTTTATCTTACAACTCCAAAGATTCTTACCAGAATATGGTGAACGTAATAGACAGAAATATATACTTCAAAGAATTCTTGAAATTTCAGAGGGATTTGAGTTAGGAATGCCTTTTTATTTTCTTTCTAAAAAAATACTCTATAGGTTATGGCAAGGCATTAAAAATACAACTGATGATGTCATCGCAGGATTAGTAAGTTCCATTGTTGTGTTATGTACTTGCAAGGAAAAGGTAAGTATTAGTTCTATATGTAATCATTTGGGTATCAGAATGAGTACAATCCAAGCCCAGGTTAAAAAAAAGATTTTTCAAAGATTTAAAGTAGATGGATTTATTAGCTTAATTAAATCCTCAGACTTACTAGAAAAAATTATTAAAAAGTTAGGCCTTTTAGATAAAGAAGTATCAAAGATCGAAGAAAAAGATATTAGATCTGAAAAAGAGGAAATTTTTCTTGGAAATACAACTGAAATATTTAATATAAATAATACTTTAGATTCCTATTATTTTGCCCTTCGAGAAAAAGACAAATCTCCAATGTTTCTTTTTCTCAAGATTTATGATTCTCCATTTGATATAAATTATGAAAAAACTCCTGAGAATGAAAAAGATCACTTACTCGATTTTGAATTATACAAATATCGTAAAGTTAAGGATCCTCCCTTATTAGAGAGTTAGATTCTTACTCATTTTTAAGCTATATATACTACACTAATTATTTTAATGTTTTATTTTAAAGTTTCTTGGAATTCTTTTATTGCTTTAGCAAATTCATTCGTTAGAATCATTTGGTAAGTTGGATATCGTTCTCTAAAAGGTATCTTTTCAGTTCCAAGATAGATATATTTCGTGGATCTACCAAACTCTGAGAAAGGAATGATAAATTGTTTTAGATTTATTGGTTGTTTTACAATATCTTCTTCAATAATTCCTTCAAATTTTTTATCTAAAGTTTTAGAACTCATTCTTTTCTCACATTTATACCTTATAATCTGAAATAAAATTAAAAGTATTTAAAGAAAAATTATGAGTCTTAAGAAGTTTTATGATTTTTTCTAAAACTTTTATAAAAATGACTTATGTTTTAATAAAATTATCAACAAATTCATTCAAAAGTATTTTTTTATATGTTATATTTCGTTCTTTAAAAGCAATTTCTTCTAATCCATTGTATAAATATGAAGGTTTTTTCGAGTTTCCAATTTGTGAAAATGGTATTATAATTTTTTTCAGATTTATGAATACCTTTTCAAATAAATCATTTTTAGTAGTAGATTGAATTTTTTTTTCTATTAAATTTAAAAGCATAATTAAAAACCTTCGAAAAAATACACTTGTCTATATTGAAATTCTATTTTTTAAAATATAAAATCGATTGGTACAAAAGTGAAGTTTTTCAATTTTTTTTAAAAATCTAGTATTAAAAAGTTAAATATTAGGATTATTTTCTTTTAATTTCTTTAAATATAACTTCATGAAATATCGCTCGTTTTCACAAAACTCTAATTTCTGTTTTTTTGACAGATTTGAACAATTTAATAAAATAGCATGTAATTTTTGAAGGATAGTGAGATTTTCATCACAAATATTTTCAATTTCTTTATCTTCAAATTTATTATTTACTTTTTTCAAATCAATAGAATTTAATTTTAAAGAACTTGGCATTTTAGTTTCAAGTTTCTTTTTATTTTCAGTTTTTAGATCTATCATCTGTCTTTTTTAATAATTTTCTTACATAAATTAATTCCTAATCCTGTTTTCTTATTAAGAACATAAGGATTTTCTTTCCTTACTTGAGTTGCGGTGTGGTAACCTGCATTATAGAGAATTCTTGCTCTCACACGTCCAACATCATTTAATCTAAGAACTAAATCAAACAGTTCCTCCCGAATGCCATAATGTAATCGAATCTTTAAAGTTTCTGCCATCTCAGCAATTCGTACTAATTTATCTTGTAAGTCAATTCCATGGGTACTTAAATTACTAGCGATAATTCCTATAAAAGTAATAATTCTTTCTAGATTATCTCTAATTGAGAATAGATCCCCTATCATAATATTGTATTTTTCCAATATTTCTTCAATAGGTTCTTCATCTGCCCATTCCAAAATTGGATGGAGCATCTTGTTATCCTTCACTCGAAATTCTGTCTTTAGAACATCATAAGCTTCTTTAATTAAGTTTTGAATACTATTTATTTCGACATTTTCTAATTTATATCTAATAATTACTCCAGATACAGGATAAAGATATAGTCTAATAATTAATTTTCCAAATTGAGAACAATGTATTGATCCATCTTCATTTTTAATGATTAAACCCTTTTCGAATAAATAACTTAAGATATATTGATTCTTAACAGATTTAGGTACTATAGAATCAACATACTTTTGAAAATTAATGTCAGGGTATTGTAATAAATAGAGTAAAAACGCCGTAACATGTTCGCAAGACTCAAATGAGAATTCATTATTCGCAAAATTATCAGAGATACCATTTTCAAACCCACAAGAGCATTGGATACCAGAGGTTATATCAAATTGGCAAAAAAATACTCCAAATTGAGTTTTCACATATCCGGAGATGTTTTCATCACTAAATTTAGAAATTTTCGATTCACACACCCCATTCATTAAATTATTTACTTTTTTAGCATTAGAATGAAGTTTTAGTATATTTATCGGGGTTATTTCCTTAATCATTAGTAATTGTTCAACTGGAATTTTTTGTTCCTTCATTGAATTTTTAATTCCATACCAGAAATATGTCTTTTCAAAAAATTCTTTCAACTGCTCTAATGTTATTTTTTTTTCCTCATAAACTCTCAGGAGGACTTGTTCTTTAAGGGTATTGATTTTATTTAATCCAGATATTAAATTATTATATCGAGGAATTAATGAATTTTTTAAAGGTTGATTCTGAAAGAAATGTTCCTCAACCCACATTTTTTCATTAACATTTTTAGTCAAAATAATACCATAACCAACTGAATCAAGTCCAGGTCTTCCTGCTCGACCTAAAATTTGAAAAACCTCGTTAGCAGAAAAAGATTTAAAATAAGAAAAACCATCTCCATTTTCGTGAAAGTCGCTAAAATTTCTTATGTTATGTCCAGAAGTAATATATTTTTTAAAGTCCTTGAGAATCACTAATCTCGCAGGAGTATTTACGCCTGCTGATAAAGTTGTAGTACAGCATATAACTTTTATAATTCTTTTTCTATAATTATCTTCTATTATTTTTCTTTCTCTAGGAAGCAGCCCAGCATGATGAAAAGCAACCCCAGACTTAACTACATTTCTTAAATCTCCATGACTTCCCCTAATTGAAGAGAGTCGCTTTTCTAATGCCTTACAAATATTTAATTCATTTTCTTCTAAGGTTTTTTTTACGATATGTTTAATATTTTCCGCTGATTGCTGTGCTCCCTTTCTTTTATTTGAGAAAATTAATACTTGTCCATTTTTTTCTAATGTGTTTTTTACAAGTCTTCTTATGGTAGAATCTTTATTTTGAGTAATCTCAATCTTATAGTGAAGCGGTACAGGACGCTCATCAGATTTTATTAAAGTTGTTTTATTACCAAGTGAAGATAACCATGAATTGAAAAATTCAGGATTTGCAATAGTAGCAGAAAGCCCAATAATTTGAGGATTATGCAGAAATTCGTTCAACCTAACTATCAGTGATTCTAATCTTGGACCACGATCACTTTCACCAATTACATGAATCTCATCAATAATAATTGTGGAAATTTCAAAAATCCATTCCTTATCATAGAAATTCCTTAATATTGAGTCCATCTTTTCATATGTTGTAACAATAATATCAGTTTTCTGTAACTTAGAATCATCAATATCATAATCTCCTATTGAAAGTTCGATTTTCAAATTAAATCGTTCATAATTCTTTTTAAAATGATAATATTTTTCTGTTGCAAGGGCCTTATATGGAACCAAATAAATAGATTTTCCAAAAGCCTGGAAAGCATTATGAATCGCACAAATTTCTCCAATTAATGTTTTACCACTCCCAGATGGGGCACAGACTAAAAAAGATTTTCTGAAAAATAATCCTTTTTCAATGGCTTCTTTTTGAATCTCACGCAGTTGAAAAATTTTTCCTTCAAAAAGCACTCGTACAATACGTTTATCTGAAATATATTTGAAAATCTCTTTTATATTATAATCATCTAATTTCTCTTTCTCAATTTTAGAAGTAAAATCCGTTATCATGCTTTTAAATCACCTTTTAGTAGGGATTTGTCCATTTCTTCATGAGTTGTCTAAAAGTCTCTGAATTACGAGCAATTTCTATACTCTGGATAACACCTATATTTCTTACAATTAATTCTGAATTCAAATAACAAATTAAGGCATGCAAAGGATCCCCATGTAAATGAATATGAGGAAAATAAATAGATGTATCTTTTTTCTTCATAATATTTAATTCTATTCCAAGATCTATACTCTGCTGACACATGGGACAAGTGACTTTCTGAGTTTGTTGTTTAACCTTCTGTTCATCTTTTATTTTCCCAAAAACGATTACGATTATCTATCACTTTCTATTTATTATGAAATTAAGGTAACTTACTTTAATTTAAAGGAAAAAAGGGATAAAGAGGAAAATGGATCTCTTTACTTAAAAAGGTAGATCTACTCCCGCCCCACTAACGCAAATACGCGCCAAAAATAGTAAGGAGGAGGGCGAAATCAGAGTGTAGAAAACTACACTACCAAAAGACAAAAATCCAGGGTATGGGGTGGGAGCAAATCATAGTTTAAATTCATTAAAAGTATAGAACATTTTAATATTTCCATATTTTAAAAACCTAATTTGAAATTTATATCTATTGCTTATAAAAATTAAATTTCACTTTCTTGTTGATAAGAATTTAATTTGAACTCCAAATTATAACAAAAAACAAATTCATCATAATATAAAATTGATTAATCTAATAGATTTAATACATTAAATTTTTAGTCTTATCAATCCACACTATATCGGAATATCTTTGAACATATCATTTTATAATAAAACAGTGCATTAATTATGGATTTTGAGTCAGACAATTAATTAAAAAAAATGATAATCATATTCAAATTGATATTAAAAAGAAAAAATCACCAAATTATCTTTTTTTTTTAAATATGATTGTAATGTTTTCTATTAAATAGATATATGGTTCAAAAAATTGTAAAATTAGGAAAAAAGGTAGTATGTTATGCTTTCAGAAGAAATTGTTACACCCTCAGTTATTTCATTTGATGATATGTTTATGAAATTTACCCAACAATTCCTCCAATCTTTCCAGAGTATCATTATTAGTGATTTTGAGAGAGGTACTTCAGTTGATTTAAAGATTAAAGGGAGAAGCGATAAAAAAAGAATTAATCCAATTATTAGATTGGCAAGATCCGATGATATTGATGAAATTGTCTTTATATATAAAGACTTATATGATAATACTTATCCTTATAAAGAAATGGAGGATAGAGAAGAAATTCAAAAGATGTTAGATAGTCCGAATATTGAATGGTTGATATTTGAAACCAACCAACATGAAATTGTAGGATGTTTTACTTTTATGTTTGATTTTGATAAAAAATTGGGAAATATTAGAGGATTTAATTTGAAAAGGAAATTTTTGGGAAAATTAGATATTATGAAGATGGCAATGGGTTCGATAATTACAATGTATAAAAAATATAATGATAAAATTTTTCGATGGTATGGAGAATGCAGAACTGCTCATTCTAAGTCACAATATTTTCTCAGTGCATTAGGTTTTAAACCTGTTGGGTTTTATCCATGTAAAGATATCTTTTATAATAAGGTTGAATCTGACTTACTAATCCTAAGCTATGATAAAAGAGCGTTAACTACAAAAAGATGCACAGATCCCCCCGAAATAATAGCAGAAGCACTTAATGGGTTTTTTTATTCTGATAATCGATATAATTTGGGATCATATAAAATCGCAGATTCTAGATGTCTTAATTTAGATTTAAATAATCAAAAAGTAAGAAAATTTCAGAAGAATCTTATAAGAAATATATCAAAAGATAAATTCGGATATGAATCTATTAGATTGTCTTTTAAGGGTTCACAATCTTTTTTTGAATTCCTTTTTACTCCCACAGTCCAAAATTTTGAAAAAACTCACTATAAAGTGAACTGTTTAGAAGAACTTTATGTATTTGTTCAAGAATTTTTAAATTACGGAGAGATATATAATATTCGTTATTGTGAAGTATTTGTTTCTGCTTATGAACCTTCTCATCAACAAATATTCCTTGAATTTGGTCTAAATCCACGTGGATATGTACCTAGTTGGAATTATAATCAAAAAACAGATAAATTTGAGGATTGTATTTTATTTAACTGGTATGAAGGTGATATCAATAATATTCGACTATTGGATGAAGGAAAAAGTCTTTTAGAATCACTTGGATTTCAATATTCTTTTGAACCTAAAACCCTGAAAGATTGGGGATATTAATATGGAATAATTCAAAGGATATTATAGTCTATGTTTTTATTTTCACTACCTTTTTCTATGTAAAGATTCATTTAGAATTAATTCGTTTTAAAAAAATACAACTCAACTCTTTTTTCCTTTATAAATATCTGTAATATATTTTTCATATTATGCTGTAAATTTAAAGTGATCTTAAATTGGTTCAGGTATTAGAGAAACGCAACACTGGTATAATTAATGTAAAAGTAACTTTTGATCTTGAAGAGATAAGAAAAGCATTAGAAAAAAGATTATATGTTCCAGATATTCATATCAAGCCTAAACTGATTGATGAACTTTTCTTATTTTTAAAAGATAAGCTATCAGATCCACAATATAAGTTTAAACCCATAATTGGATATCAGAACGGAGAGATTTCTGGATTCGTGATATGTTGTATACATCCGCATTATACGAGCTATAGTAGAAAATGTGGTACCTTTGGTTGGTTAACTGCAGATTCATTTAAAGTGTGTAAAAAAATGATTGAATTATGTGAAGAATTTATTAAAATCAATAAAATTAGAAAAATTAGGGGCCCTATTAATTTTCCTAAAAGTTTAGGAGGTATTGGTATACAAACTATGGGATTTCATGAGCAAATGCTTTATGGTGTGGCATTTACTGACCCACGTTTAAAAATATCAGATTATCTGCAAACCTTAGGATACTATAAAGAATCAGAATATACTTGTGTTCATGTTGCTCAAAAAACTTGGAAAAAAGGAAAAAAAGTAGATAAAGATATTATATTTAGGTATTTTATTCTTGAAGAACTCTATAACTATATTGATGATATTGAGAGTCTTGCTGCTAATTCATTATATCAAATAATGCCTGATTCATCAGGAATCAATAGAATTCATGAATTTTTTGAGGCCTTTAATAGATACCCTAAATGTTTTAATAAAAATCAGAAAGAATTTAGTTTAAGACGTAATTCTGAGATACCACAATTCAGTGATGCTTTGCAGACTTGTGACGTCGAAAAGATAGAGCCTTTAGCTCCAATGGCTTTTGATAAAAAGACAGGAGCTTTAGTTGGGATTCTATTGGGACTTCCAGACTTATATGAGTTATTGGGTGGAAATCCAGTTAGTCGTTGTAATGTGGATACAGCAATGGTAAAAAAAGGATATTTTGGAAAGGGTATTTTCTCTGCTCTTAATAATATTGGACAATTAACAGCTAATTTATATGGTATTGATTATTTTGAAGGTACAACTATTTGGTCAAATAATTCCCTAGCAATTGATACAATATTTCCTCATTGTATTCCAGTTAGAAAACACTATGTCTTCCAAAAACGTCTATAATTCCTTATTTACATATTTTTTTCTTTATATATTTGAATCAAAATTGTGATTAAATTAGTATTTTAAAAAGAAGATAAGATCAAAAAGATGACAATTGCCTTAGTAAAAATATCAAACTTAGATAACAGATTAATACCATTAGGAATAGCTTGCTTACAAGCTTATTTGAAACAACATGATACTGAAGTCAAAGTATATAATTTCAGAACTAATAAATATAATTTACCAAAAATAGTCTCAGATCCTTTAATTCAATTAAAACCTCCTAATTTCATTATGAATCATCAAGATTTTCCAATTTTAGTTCCTATAACTGAATATATTCTATCTAATAAAGAAATCTGTTTTGATAAAAATGAATTTGTTGATTTAATTAATGATTATTCCAATAGACTGTACGAAAAACCAGAAATCACACAAAAAAGATATAAGGATATGATGATTTATGTTAAGAGGATAGTAAAGAAACTTTTCAATAATTTTTCCAGCGTAGCATTTTCACTTGATTATTTAAATGTTGTAGAAACAATAATAGCCTCTTGCTTATTAAAAAATTTTGACCCCCAAATTCAAATTTTTTGGGGAGGTCCTACAATTACTCAATCTTTCGAAGGATTTAAGCTCTTTTTACATTTAGGTGCGTGTGATGGTCTTGTTATTGGAGAAGGAGAAAAACCCTTATTAGAGATTGCAAAACAAACTCCTTTAAAAGAAATTAAGGGATTGTTAATAATAGACCCAAATAACGAGAGATATTATTATAGACCTGGGATTGAACTCGATCTTAATAGTTTACCAACTCCAGATTATACAAATATTCCATTAGATACATATTTCCAGATTGCATCTATATATAGATCAAGGGGTTGTACAAACAGATGTAAATTCTGTGCAGAGTGGAAGTTATTTGGTTGTCGATTTAGAGTCCGTTCAGTAGAAAAGGTTATTAATGATATTGAAACAATTATCGAAAATTTTAAACCTCTTTATATGATCTTTGGAGAATCATTAATAAATGATAATTTTCAAGATTTTGAGAAATTATGTGATGCTATGCATGAGAGAAATTTCAATATGCATTTTGGGACTCATTTTAGGGCTAATATTTCTCCAGAGCTTGCGAAAAAAGCTTTTAAAGCGGGATTTAATGATGCTTGGGTTGGTTTTGAAGCTTTTTCAGAGCAAAATCTAAAAGAAATGAATAAGGGCATAAGTCTTAATCAAAATTTTACTACAATCAAAAATTTAACATCTTCAGGTATTAATGTTATAGCTATGCTAGTAGTAGGATTCAGTAGTCTAGAAGAAGAAATAAAAAATTGCATTAATATAATTAAAACAATTGAGTATTTTTCTCAAAAGAGAGTTAAATTAGAGAATCAAAATGAATCACCATTATCCATACAATGGCGTCCCGCGCCTATGTATATAGTTCCAGGATCATTAGATTATCAAGAGAAAGAATTAAATGATTTAATACCTTGGAAAATTAAAGATTACTCACCTCAGAATAGATCTTATATAAAGGAATTAGAAAAAAAACTAGTAAAAATTCCCTATGAATTTAAACGCCCTATTAGTGATAAAAAAGTAGGAGAATTAATGAAAATGATTCAAGATACTGATAGAAATGCAGGATTTGCAATAGGTGGGCTTGCTAAGCATATAATCAATTTTATGATTAAAGAACGCCGAAAGATCAGACAACTGAAGAAAATTGAGAAAGTTGGCGTGATAGCTCAACGATATCGTAGTAGTATATCAAAATCCTAAATATTTTGTTGTTCTTGGGCGGAGTAATCTGATTCTTTATAGAAGCCTATAAACATAATTATAAAGATTAATACGTCGATTGATTCTGCAATTATAACAAATAAAGGTGACTCTCCTATAATTATTTGTATCAATAATCTAAGAATTGAAGAGATTAAATAAAGACTGAATCCAATCATAAGAATATAAGTATTAACTTGTGAAAGACGTTGATTTCTCCAAGCAAAATAGAACAACCAAGCAATAGTAATCAAAGAAGGAATTACTATTATTGGATATATGAGTGATAATATTTCTATAGTTGGAATAATGATTCCTGCAATAATTTCAATCATAAGGATTAAAATTAAAATCCTAATCTTGATCTTATTTAATAATTTCTCATCTGTATATTTTTTATATTTCTCATTAAGTGAAAGTGAAATTAAAATCATATAAATACTCAGATAAATCATAGGGAGGAGATCAAAGATTGCTATAAAATATCGAACTTTAAGTACTATAAAATTTAACTCTTCATTTTGATTATAGGAAAAATCACCAAATAAGTCTAATAATTTTCCAAATACAAGTAGTAAGAAGAAGTTCCCGAAAAGAAAAGGCATATCTGAGAAATATTGTTTTTCTTGTTTAAACCAACTATAAAAGGTATATATTGTCATTAATGAAACAATAATTATTCGAATACCTATAACGATGACAACACCTAAAGCCCCTTCATGAGTTTGATAAGTATCGATTATTAATGCCCAATTAAATGCATATAAGAAAAAAATAGCTACAATTCCTAAAATTAAACCAGTTATTAAAAAAATTAGATAGACACTTATTTTTCTTTGAACTACCATAATTTTAATTTTACTGCTATCTATAAAAAATAAACTAAGTATTTTGTTTATGCTTTAATATATTGTTATGAAAAAGAAAATCTATAATTGTCTAATCCTAACTCTTTCTGCATTTGAATAATGTCTTTTTGTATGCTTTTATTGAGAGGTATTCCAATGTTTCTTCTTTCATTCTCCGCTAGGAATTCTTTTTCTCCAGCAGTATAAATTCTTTCATTACCAGGAATCTTTCTTGAACCTCTTAAATCTCTCATTATATTACCTGCGGTATTTTTAAAAGAATTTATTCCAATGAAATTGTTAATATTAATTGCTAAGAAAAAATGCCCAACTTTTAATCGTTTTTGACCATCTACAATGATTCCAAGAGTATCTCTTAAATATGTACCTTCTTGTAAAGCAGCAGATAAAAGTTCAACTACGGTTGCATATCCATAACCTTTATATCCTGCTGTTTCTTCTCCCTTTCCTCCTAAAGGTAATAAAGATGCCTCCCTTTTTAACATTTTATCTAATATTTCATTAGGATTAGTCATTATTTCACCTTTATCATCAATTACAGTATTTTGTTGGACGGGTTTATCAATTCTAGCGTTTACTTCTACTTTTCCTCGTTGAATAATTGAAGTAGCACAATCAAGAAGGAAAGGAAAATCTTCATCAGTTGGAGCTCCAATAGTCAATGGATTTGTCCCCAACATTGGTTCACTTCCAAACGTAGGAGGAATAGAAGGTCTAGCATTAGTGGTTACTAACCCAATCATCCCTTCTTTTATTGCCATAAGAGAATAATAACCCGCTATTCCAAAATGTGTAGAATTCCGAACTGCTATTGCACCTAAACCATATTCTTTTGCTTTTTCAATTGCCATCTTCATTGCTTTATAGGCAATTACATGCCCCATTCCACAATTCCCATCTAAAAGAGCCGTCGTGGGGCCTTCTTTTATAATATCAATTTTTGTTATCGGATTATAAATTCCTTCCTTTATACGGTCATAATACATTTTACATCTCTGAATACCATGCGACTCAATCCCTCTTAAATCGGAAGTAATTAGAACATTAGCTATAATCTGAGCATCTTTATTAGGTACACCAAGACCCTCAAAAACAGCACTCATAAAATTTTCAAGAGTTTTAACATCAACATTTACAATATCTTCTAACATATTAGATCTTACATATCTTTTCTTTGTTGTAAAACTTTTTATAGTGATAAACCAACTAAAATTTTACAACTAAATTATTATTCTTATTATGTAATAAACAGATATATTTCTTTTTTAAACAGATTGAAGATTCTTTGTTTCGAGAAATATGTTCTACATATTATTTCGATATATATATTACGATTATGCTATGAATTGTGATATTTAGCTATTAATTGATTAATAATTACAAATATGATTTAGTGTGCTATGAAAAAAAAAGAAAAACTAAAATGTCCACTTTGTAGTATTACTTTTGTACCCAGAACATTTTATCCAGAAGAAGCAACATTTTCTTCTGATGGTAAATTATTGTCAGGTTTTAATGGATACATTAGTTCTAACGGTGTAAAACCTGCAGAAGTTATTCTTAGCTCTTGGATTACGTATTGTCCTAACTGCAATTATATAATGAAATTTGTAAAGGAGATTGTAAAAAAAGAGAAAATTCAATCTCAAAATATTACTAAAAAAGATATTAACCAAAAATATAACAGCTATTATTTTGGATTTCAATTTGAAGATTATTCTCAATATTTAACTTTAGCTGCCCAAAAGGTTAGAAAGGATATAGAAACCTCTCTTAAAGGTTTAGATTTAAAGATCTGGAGAAACATGTATGAAATAAATGATACATTTAAACTTTTAGTAAGATTCTATGCGAATTTAGAAAATTATTGTAATTCTCAATTAGAGAATATAAATGATGAATCTTTAGCCAAAAAAATAAAAATGCTAAACCTTAAACCAGAGTTGGAAAAGGCTTTAATAGAGCTAAATGATTTGAGAAATAAAACCATTCAAGGTATTTATGAACTATCTTCAGATGATAAAGAAAAAGTTATTAATTCAGTTGTCAATTTTACATTAAGTTTAATAGAGAAACATATAAAACCTTTGATCGATGAAAAGAAATTGATGCATAAATATACATATGTGGATATCAAAGATCTTAATTTTGAAATCAAAGTGTTTTTAAATACATATCTAAATGGTATGTTCAACCATGGAAAATCAGCCAACAAAGAGATAACCTTATTTCTTGAACAAATTCTTTTAAATTAATTATACTTGTTATTACTACCTCAAGTTATTGTTAATACTACTCTAATAAATGTATTATCACTATGTTATAGATTTTTATGAAGCCTTATCTCATACTTTTAATTCATGATTTTAAATGATTTGAATGAAAAGGTTAAAGGCAAATTTTATAAAGAGATTATTGTTGATGATGATGGGGAAGGTCTTACCTATGTTTTTCCAGATACTAAAGAATTCCTCTCTATTATTAGAAGAAAAGAAATTAAAAAGAATTTACATTCTTCAAAATAATAATTTATGATACCATAAAAGAAATGTAATAGTCTTTCATAAAAATATAAATTTAAATTTTAATAATAATTTAAATTCAGTGAGCAAGTTGGGCAATGCTTGAATCCCCATGCTGGGTGGACCACAAAATGCTCACAGTGGAAATTGCCTGAATTTAGATTTCATGAGTAATATTATCCAATCTTATATTCTGGCGAAGCTGTCCCCATGATGGTGGGTATCAGAGCAGTATCTTTTGTAGGAGAGGTATAAGCTCGTAATTAGAAAACCGGTTAGGCCAGGGATGGAGCAACCGTAACTATAGGTGTTCACGCTTCATGGTTAAGGCAGTGGAGGGATATGAGATAATTTGGTCATAATATTAGGATTGATGTCGAGGTTCAGGTTTTTTAAACTTTCATCATCCGATTTTATTATTTTCTGATTTTTTTATCAATTGATACACGCAGTTTTTATTATTTGATTCAAGAATGCATTCTATCGTTTTGATATCATATATAATTTCAGGATTAGCAGTATTCAATATTGCCCTAGTATAGGGTATACAGATTGTATTTCGAATGAGTTCAGCACGTTCTGGATTAAGCTTTCCCCCAATTGGACAGAAATTTGAAGCGTGACTTATCGTAATTTCTAAAGTATTATTATCTATATTTTTAATTTGAGTTTTAGCATTGAGAGCATTATATATTTGTTTTAAATTATTTTCTACGCCCTCAATTCCACGATTTTTTAATAATTTTCCTAATTTGGCACCTAGACTAGCAGAAATCGATTTAGGAAGATTTACACCTCCTACATCAATCATCTCATTAATATATGCTTGGAAGAATTTTAAGGCATCTTTGTTTTTTGACATCTTTGTTAAAGATAAATTTGTACTTAAGTTAAAAGATAAATAAATCTCAATGTTAAAGTATTTAAGAATTGTTATAAGAATTATTTATTTAGCAATAAATCATCTATACAAGGAGCTTAAATTTTTTTGAAAAAACTAAAATCTGATTTAGGATGTACAAGTATTTTATCCCAAAGATATTAGGTTCGTGATAATTATGTTATATTTAAACTATATTTTCTTTTTTTTTAACCTTTAAAATGTAATAACAACTTTTATCATTATTTTGCGGAATGCATTTTAATATTTCTGATTCAGTAATAAATTGGGGAAATAATTCATTCAAGAACCCTCTTGTATAAGGAATACAGATATTCTCTTGAAAGATTGAAGCTCTAGAGGGATTGTAGGAACCTCCAATTGGACAAAATTTCTTAGGATATTTTATGATTACTTCATAAGTATTTTCATCTAGTTGATTTAATACTGGTTTTCCATTTAGAACAGAATAAAGTTGTTTTAAAGTAGTTCCAATATTTGAAGGTTTTCCCATTTTTTTATATAATTTACCTAACTTTGCACCAGATTTAGTAGAAATTGCTTTTGGTAAATTTTCACCACCTATATCAATCATCTCTTTAATATATGCTTGAAAAAATTTTAAAGCATCCCTAGTGATAAAATCACCTCGTAAAATAAATTACATTTTTGTTATTTAAACCATAATTTCCTTATACCCTAAATTACAAGAAAAAATCACAAATACACATATATAAATTTATCCATTAATGTCAACTTTAAGTAAAATAGAAATCATAAGATTTCATTTTCTAAAGTAAACCTTAATAATCGATCTTTATCTTCCTCGGCATAATCTATGCTAATTCTCTTATTTAATATGATTTTTTTGTTTTGTGATTTCTCTCCTTGAGTAAAATATAGTTTTGAGCTAGAGCTACACGAATCTTTACCATTGAAAATATCCTTGGTTATATTTAAAGCTGTACAGAGCTTACCTGGTCCATCTACTAGATTTTTAAATTTTTTTCCAATCCTTACTTTCCTATTTTCCATCATTAAGTCAATTCCATCAATAGGATATAGTTTTCTAATTAATACAGCACAAGGTATTTCTTTTGGCTCAGTTATCACGTTTAAACAATAATATAAGCCATATATCAGATAAATATATAAAGTTCCTGGTTTCTTATACATAATTTTTGTTCTCTCTGTTTTTTTATAATTATAAGAATGACTTGCTTTATCATGTGGTCCAAGATAGGCTTCTACTTCAATAATTTTACCAATCAATTGTCCTCTTTCTGTTTTTCGTACTAAGTAATTGCCTAATAATTCTTTCGCAACAAGTTCTGTGTTTTTACTGAAAAATTCCCTATTCAAACGTTTTAATTCAGTCATAAATTAAAAATTACATACTTTTTTGATTTTCCAAAATATTTAGAGCCTCATTTCTTTTTGTTTATAAATTCCTCTTTTAGAAATAATTCTAACTTAGCATTACAAGCAATAAACGGAAATTTTTCATTAATCGATAAGGGATTTTTTATTTCCGCCCCATCAAGAGAAAAAATCCTTCCTCCCGCTTCTTTTAAAATTAAGATACCTGCTGCTACATCAACTAATCGATTACTTTTTCTCATGTTAATAAATATATCCATGCTACCTTTAGCAATTTGACATAGGGATAAAGCACTACTGCCTAATATTCGAATTTTGTAAAATTTTCTTATGAGTGGATCTAGTATATTCAAATTCTTTATTAGGTCTTTCATAGGAAGATTTAGTTCAAAAAAACACTCTTTTGGTATTTCAAGATTAGAAACATAGATTCTTGAACCATTCAAATAGGAGCCTTTTCCTTTTTCTGCCCAATAGATGTCTTTTGTAGTCAAGTCAAGTACTACCGCTCTTTTTATATCATTAACATTATCTCCAATCGCATAAGCAATAGAAACTGAACAGAAAGGGATACCTCTAATAGCATTATTTGATCCATCAATAGGATCAACTATTAGTACATTTTTTTTTTTCCTTGCAATCTCTTCATCTCCGATATATCTTTCTCCAATTTCTTCACTTATCAATAATAGATTAGCATTTTTATCTTCTAAGAATTCAATAATAGTATTTTCAGCAACAAGATCAATATACATCGAAACATCTCCTCCTGCGCCTCTTTTTGACTTTTTCGCTGCTTGTTTTGATCCTAATAATGGCTTTATTGTATCATATACACTTATAACAAGCTGCTTTAAAAAATTTATATTATATTCCATTAAGATCAGATTTTATTTTTGATTACAGAAACATATCCAAATTAATAAATAATTTTTATGAAGAATTTACATAATTTAATTCATAGTCTATTATTTCGCTTAATTCATTATAAGGTGTTATTACGATTTGAATAAAACTTTTTTCAAAAATCAAATTAGGCCCAATCTTTAACTCCTTCTTTAAATAAATTTTATCTATTTTCATTGAGATTAGCCAATCTGAAATTAAGATTCCTTTTCTCTTCTCTTCATTTATATATCGATTATTAAAGATATTATAATTTAATAATCGTCTCTCTTTATCATTTTCCTTAATTTCTAACAAAGCAAAATAAAGAGCTTCACCAAAATGTTCGGATAATTTAGAATATAACCCACTATTATCGATTAATGGAACCGACACTTTAGTTATAGGATTCTGTTGAGTTTGAATTAAGATCAACACTTTGAAAATTTGTGGATATTTTTCTTTTATTTTAAATATTAATTGATTTTTTAACGATTGGACTTGAATTAGAGAAAGATCTTTATTTAAACTAATACTTATTTCTAAAAATATGTATTTTCCATAGGCTCTTACATTTAAACTCTCTATTTTTTTAATCTTCGGGAAACTATTTATCATATTATTAAGTTCAGTTCTTTTCTCAAAATCTATCACCGCATCAAGTAAAACTTTTGTAGAGTTTAAGAAAATATCAAAACCACCTTTAATTATAAAAATGGTAATAATCAGTCCGATAATTGAATCTAAAAAGTAAAGATTAAAAGCAGAGCCTATAAATCCCATTAAGACAGATAATGAAATTATATTATCATAGAATTTTTCACTTGCTTCTGACGTAATTACGGGCGAATTAGTTTTTTTTCCAACTAATCTTAAATAGAAAGTTATGATTAAAGATACTATGAGAGAAATTATCAAAAAGATCATAGATAAGAGCGAGATTCTTATAATTCTAAAATCACCTTGAGTAATATTAATGAAATCTTGAAAAGTTTGCAGAATGATATTATAAGCTGTATAAAAAATGAACAATGAAATGAACAAACTAATAATATTTTCAATTTTATAATAACCATAAGGAAATTTCTCATTAGGTTTTTTTTTGGAATATAGAAACCCTATAAAAGCCGCAAATACCATAACTATATCTGTGAGTGTATCAAAAGCGTCAGCTCGAAGCGCTATACTATGAGTTAGAGATGAAAATATTAATTTTAAAATAAAGAAGATTATATTGACAATTAACAGAAAAAGGTTCAAGAATATTGGATTTTCATAAATTCTTAGATTATGATTAAGGTCTTTCATTTTATAATTTTATTTTTTTCAATGATCCATTTATCTACAATAAATTTTTGAAGTTTACTTTTTTGATTAACATCATAATCAGATTTTAACGTGCTCTTTGGTATCCAAAACTCCTCTCCAGATTGTAAGGTAATCAACAAAGCTTTAGGACTTTCAGCCTTTATTTTAGCTTTAATTTCAACTGTACTTTTTGATGTACTATACTCTGTAGTTTCTACAATATGCAAACCATCTCTGTCAATTTTATGTTCTGTCAAAAGTCCAAATTCAGCTTCCTCATCAATTTCTACTTTTTGCATTGTGTTGGTTTCATAACTACCACTTGTAGCAAATTCGATTTTTTCCTTAAGGATATGATCTAAAAGTAATGTCATCAAATTTAGATTTGGAAATTGAAGTTTCTTTATATATTCGCCTATTTGAATCCGTAAGATTTGACGAGATTCATCTTCCCATCCAACATAAATCTCTGTTTTCCGGTCATGAAAAATATGATATCCTCTCCAATTTGCACTTCTTCTATAAAGAACTTCTAAAATACAAATAATCTCCTCAATAGATAGTCGTACTGTCTTTCCTTCTCCTTCAGAAAGTTTCTCCCATGACCCATCATCCTTTCTATATATACAACTTAAAAAAATATAAGGAGCTTGTTTAGATGGACTTGAAACTCTTAAACTTTTTTTATGTCCATAAAAGGTTTTTATGTGAAAATCAGCCAATTTAACTCACTCATAAAACATATTTCAAGCAAAATCGTGTTTATTCACTAAAAATATTATCATATATTGATTTAAATCTGAGTAATTAAAAAGCTATTTTTTGCAAAAATTTCTAGAAAAGGGAAAAAGTTTTAAAAAAATTGTGGTTATTTAATACTAAATAGTTTTTACAAGCGAATTATTATGATTAAAAAAAATGAAGATAATTCCATTAAGCAAGATAAAAAAAGAGCTGTGATAACTAGCTCTGGAGATTTAATGGAATTTGAGGAACATATTAGTGCTTCTGGATCTGCTAAAATCTCAGGAGGAAAAATTAATAAATCTCTTCGAATTTCAGGTTCAGGAACAATTAATGGAGATTTAGAATGCAACGGTTTAACTTCAAATGGAATGATAAAGGGATCCGGGAATTTAACTGTACATGGGGATATTAGTAGCTCGGGTTCATTGAATATTGCGGGGTTTCTTGTTGGAGATGGAGAAGCTGATTTTTCTGGGTCAACAGAAATAGGAAATGTGATAAATATTCAAGGATCTTTAATAGTTTCAGGAAATTTTAAGGCAGGACATTTTGTTAGAGGAGATCAAGGAATAAATTTTTCTGGTTCTTCAGAAATAAATGGGAATCTAGCTTCTGAAAAAAAAATTTCTATTGATGGAACTACTAGTATTGGAGGAAATATTATTGCCGAAAACATTTTTTTTGGAATTTCAAGGGAAAAAATAAAAAAACAGCATTATAAAATACAAGGGAGTATATTAGCTAAAAAGAACGTCGATATAATTAAAACCCGTGTAGAAGGAGATATCAAAGGTAAAGACGTTGCAATTGGTCAAGGATCTGAGATTTTAGGGAACATCTATTATGTTAATAGTATTCAGATCGATAAAAAAGCAAAATTGGCTAATGAACCAACTCAAATTGATTTAGGGGTGTTATAATCAGAATTTATTGTGAGAAATAGTTTTACATTAATTCAATTTCTACTAATACTGATTCAGGAATCTGAATCTTCATAATAAGATGCATGCTTCTCTCATTAGCAATAATTTCAAATAAACGTTTATGAATACGCATCTCAAATTTTGCCCAAGTTGCAGTACCTTGCCCAGAAGGAGCTTTTCTAACAGGAACACGTAATCGTTTGGTAGGGAGTGGGATAGGTCCATTCTTTCGAATTCCTTGAGAACTACATACCGCTTGAACTTGTTCGCATACTGATTGTAATGCATTTAATTGAGTAGATGACAACCGTATGCGTGCTTTTTGTATTTTTCACTCACCACGAAAATTTATTTAAAATCACGTTTGCTGTGTTATCGAAATTATTCCTATTAAATAAATTTTATTATAGAATTGATAAAGAGCAATTCAAATAATTTCAAGAAAATCCCAATAAAAATTTATTCCCTAAATGCACATTTTTTAGATATTTATTAGCAACATCCAAGCATTTTAAGGCTTGTTTACGGGGCGGGGTGTGATTCCTAAATCTCGCATTTGATAATCTCCATGAAATATTAATAAACTGTAAGGAATTTCACTATTAATAGAACTGATAAAATTAGCTATTTTTTCTACTTCTTTGTGATTTATATACCCGGGAACCAATAATGTACACGCACTCATCTCTAGTAAACCTTTTCTGGTACCAAAATAATTCTCAGCCAGAAATTGAAAGTTGTTTAAAGTTCTTTTGTTAGGTATACCACATAGAGCAAGATTTAATTTTTCATTAAATGTTTTTAAATCAAACTTAATATTTCCTCCAGTTTTTATAGCAATTTGCATGCATTTTTCCACCCATTCTCTGTTTCCAGTGCCATTCCATTCCCAGCAAATCCTCATTATTCTTTTTTCTCCTAATTTTTCAATTTTTTCAATAATATTCTCAGCTAAATTAATTGAAAAGGGTAGTTGAACTTCAGGAGTACCTCCAAAATAACATAAACATGTAATCTTCTTGTTTTTTACAATTTGACTCGACAAAGTCTCAACGTCAAATAAATGCTTTTTTGAAAAAAATTTATGAGAAAAGTTTTGACAGCTTAGACAATTATAGGAACATCCATATAAAAATACCGCATAACTATATGTCCCAAATTCTGCACTATCGAAATCTGAATATTCTGGATAACCTGCTGGAGTTCCTGCTGGACAAAACCAACTATTGCAACAATTTGTAGGATTTGGATCTATATACCCATGAATATATCCTTTCGATTTTGAAGGATATGGTAGTTCACCTGAATTTCTAAGTTGAATATTTCTCAAACCACAATAACTCACGTCATTTTCAGATAAAGAACATTCATTAATGCATAGATTACATTTTAATTTGATATTCGGTCGTTCTGCCTTAGGTGGTTTTTCTGGAAGGTTTACCAGCTGACGAACTTGTTTGTGAACATTTAATATATGAGGTTTTATTTTTTCCCAATCTCCTTCTAAAATACACGTTCTACACACCTGTAAAATATCTGAGATCACCTTTTCAGTTTTCCCGCAAAATTTACAAGTTCCCATTTTTACATCTTCTTCTTGAGTAATAAAAAAGTTTGACCCGATTTTTGATTGGGGTTACTTTTTACCATATATCCTTCAAAATTATTATTGATAAATGATTTATTAAACATTTTCAATTCTCTCTCATCTTTAGGATAAAATTCAATTACAATTCTTCCATTTTTCTGTAATATTTCATGTAGCTTCTGTGCTGTATCATTAAGGAGTTTAAATTTCTCACCATAATTTTCTAATCCATATGTTATGAAGTTATATGATGATATTGAGATAATATGATCGATTTTATTTCTTCTAAAAGGCAAATGGTTAATATCTGCTAAAATTAATTCTAAATCATTATAGATTTTTAAAATTTTTTTTTTTTGTCTTGCTTTTAATATCATATCTTCTGAAATATCAATTCCTATTACTCGAAAACCATTTTGAATTAAAATCTCTGATGAAAAGCCTGTTCCACACCCTAAATCTAAAATTAAAGGTGATTCTCTCTTTATTATCCCCGTTTTTTTATCATCTTCTAATTTTTTATCATAAAGATATTTAATACTCTGAAGAGTAGTTCTGTTTTGATTGCGTTTCATCCATTTTGAATTATTATACTCTTCTGCTTTTTCAAGTAAGTAATCATCGGGGAATTTTGGGAGTTGATTCTTTCTTGCCATTTCTATTAGTTGTTTTTCGATTCGTGATCACAAATGTGAAAAATAAGCTGATTTATATAAATGACTAAATTCAATTATATATAGAGGTTTTTATATATTCAATATAAAGACATAAAATTATTGTAAGGATTTGTACAAAGATGTCACACAAAATATTAGTAGTAGATGACGAACCAGATATTGTTCATCTAACTGAGAAATTCTTAAAATTAGGGGGTTTTGATATACTTACAAGTAATAATGCAAAAGAGGCTATGAAGATCGTTGAAGAAAACTATGATAATATTGATTTAATCCTATTAGACATAATGATGCCTGGACGTTCAGGTTATAGTGTTCTAGAGGAAGTTAAAAACAATGAGAAATTTAAAAATATTCTTGTTGTATTATTTACTGTAAAAAGTTTTAATGAGGATGTTCAAAAAGGGAAAAAGTTAGGTGCTGATGCTTATATCACTAAACCTTTCTCTGGGAAAGAACTCCTCGAAAGAATAAGAGAAATATTAGATAGTAAGAATTAAAAAATCGCTAATATTTCACTAATTTTATTATCTTTTTATCAATGTAATTTTATAATTACAATCTAGATTTATTAATTATCCAAAAAAATATTAAATACTATCATAAATGAAATTGAAATATTATACTTTTTAAAAAAAAAACGTGATTAAAATTGGTTTATGAAGCAGAAAGTGATCGAATCCCCTTTTTTAAGCAATATTTTTCTGTAATCATATTAATAGCAAATATTATTGTATTTATCTGGCAGATGTTAGATCCAACAGGTAATATGCATATTGAGGATGCTGCATTTGTTCCTTCTGAATTCTTTGCAGGTCAAAAATTATGGACTTTATTTACTTCAATGTTTATGCATGGAGATATTATACACATACTTATGAATATGTGGTTTTTTTTTGTAATTACTGATAATTGCGAGCATGCAATGGGTCATTGGTTATATCTCTTTACTTATTTTCTTTCTGGATTATTTGGGAGTTTCCTTCATGCATTGAGTACATTAATTATTCCGGAATGGGGTTCCATCTCAATGGCAGATATTCCCTCCTTGGGTGCTTCTGGAGCTATTTTTGGATTACTGGCTGTGTATGCAATACTTTATCCCGGCAATAAATTTTATCTTCCAGGAACAGTAGGAATGCGAAGAGTGGGTGCTGGTTATTTTATAATAACTTACTTTATCGCAGAGTTAACTTATGCTATAGTTTCGATTATGGATCCCTTTAGTATTGGACAAACAGCTCATTTTGCTCATGTTGGTGGATTCATAGCTGGAGCTGTAATAGCTAGTATATTTAAAGCAGTAAAAGGCTCATCATATAAAAAGAAACCAAAAGAATAACTTCATTCATACTATTTCTTTTTTTTCATAAACTTTTTTGAATGATGAGTAATTTTCAATTTTAATAAAATTTTATTTCTAAAATAGATTTAAGATTGATAATGACCACTAATATCGTTGTCATAGGGATGGGATATGTTGGTATTCCTATGGCAGCATTACTTGCTGATGTTGATGAATTTTATGTAACTGGAATTCAGCGAAGATCACAAAGATCAGGATGGAAAATCGATTGGCTCAACCAAGGTAAGAATCCTTTTGAAGGAGATGAACCTGGTTTAGATGAATTAATTTCTAGAGTTATTAAAAATGGGAAATTTAAAGTAACTGATAATTACAAACTTGTTAATAAAGCTGATTATATTTTAATAGATGTTCAAACCCCTGTTGATGAAAATAAAATCCCTAGGTATGAATCATTAATTGAAGTTTCTCGTAAAATCTCAAAAAACTTAAAAAAAGGAGTTACAATCATTATTGAATCCACAGTAGCTCCAGGTACTACAAATAATATAGTACAAACAATCTTAGAAGAGGGTAGTGGACTCAAAAGAGGGCAAGATTTTTATCTTGTATTTTCTTTTGAACGGGTTATGCCAGGAAAATTATTGGAATATATCACCGATTTTCCTAGAGTCATTGGAGGTGGTTGTAAGGAAGCCAATGAAAGAGCAAAATTCTTATACGGAAAGGTTGTTAAGAAAGAGCTTCAAGTAACAGATACCCTTACTGCAGAACTAACTAAATGTATTGAAAATTCATATCGAGATGTTAATATAGCATTTGCAAACGAAATGGCTTTACTATGTGAAGATTTCGATAGAAATATATATGATATTGTTGAATTTATAAATCACAGACATGATAGGATGATGCATTATCCTGGTAGTGGTGTAGGAGGACATTGTCTAACGAAGGATCCCTGGTTATTATTATACGGTTATGATAAATATACAGAAAAGAAAAACAAAGAGAAAATAAAGCTTATTCCAAACTCGAGAAATTTAAATGACTATATGCCATATCATATGGTTGAATTAATGGAGGATGTATTCAGAGAGGTTCATAAATTAGTAGATAATATTAAAATTGTTCTTTTAGGTGTTTCTTATAAAGCAGACACTGATGATACACGTAATACCCCCACCGAAAATATTGTAAAAGTACTACAAGGACGATATCATTCTCATAATATCATCTATATTGCGCATGATCCATATGTAAATGAGAGAGATTACAGACTTACAGAACTTACAAATGATTTTAATAAAGCTGTTTCTAATGCTGATGTACTTATCTTTGCAACAAATCATAGTGAATATTACAATATTGATTTGGATGATTTAAAAAAAAGAGTAAGGACACCTATTATCATCGATGGTAGAAATATCTTTAACAAAAAATTACTGCAAGAAAAAGGATTTATTTATCGAAAAGTAGGAGAAGGTCCTGGAGAACCAAAAAAAAGTTAAAAATATAAAATTATTCTTATCTCTGAGTTCTTGCAGAACTCAAAATTAAATCCTAAGATTTATTGATTTAATTCTTTGAGATTTCTTTATCATTTTCTATTTTTTCATTATGTATCTTTTGTAGTTTTTGTATTCTTTTATACCACATTCTCATCATATCTCAACTTGTACTGTAACACTCATCATCAAATCCAAGATCTAAATAGTCAATTTCATCTTTCATGATTTTATATCCTTATAGTATCTGATTTTTATCTGTTAAATTATAAATAAAAGAGTAGTGATTATAAATAATTAAAATTCAATTATATAATCTAATTTTCTATAAAACTTTTAAGACTTTTATTTATTGTCAATAAAAAATAATAAGTCATAATGTTAAGTTCTCGAAATTTTTGCGGAATTTATCGGTTTAGATTCTAAAATTTAACAATCTATTCCTTGAGAGCTTTTGATTTAATTTTTAATTGCTTTCTTTTTTTATATCGTTTTTTAAGACTTCTTATCCCGTTTATGACACCATCAATAATGGCTCAACCAGTACAAGATATTTCACTATTACAGGAATCATTAGTATCATTTTCTAATTTATTTTTCCATTCAGACATAGTTTAGATACTTTATAGTGTTTTTTAGATAAAAAAACAAGTAAGGTAATAAATAGATTATTATTATAATTTTAAACTTAGTTTTCAATAGATTTTTAAAAGCCTAACCTAACTGTTATTTAATTTAAAATTTTCATTAGAGTTGATTAAATTGCTTTTCGACTATTGGGATGTAATTAAAGGATTTTTTAATTGGGTTGCTGAATCAGGGGCAATAATGATGATTTTAAGTGGTTTAATGGCGATTACATGGTTGGGGTATGAAAGAAAACGTAGAGGATCGTTTTTAAAAAGAAAAACCGAAGAAGAAAAATTTGATATTACAAAATTTCTAAGAGGATTATCATATATAGGATTGATTCTTGGAATCTTTGTTATATGGTCTGGAGCGGTAAGTCTCATCTTAAATATACCTCCTAGTTTTCAATATAGAGATGTGACTGAGAATGCTGCAAATCATTTCACAAGTATATTCTTAATAGTTATTGGAATAGCTATTTTTTTTAAACCAATCTCAGATTTACCACTTTCAAGCATATTAGGGCTTATAGCCGGTACTGCAACAGTGTTTATCATAGCTTTACTTGTTCCTGATGGAGCTGTTCAAGTGATTGCTGGTGTAATAAACCCAAAATGGATACTTGTAATAATCTTTATTATTGTGACCGTTATAGTAGGTCTCATGGCTAAATTTTCTATAGGAACATTACAGAAAGTTTCCAAATTCTTATCTTGGCCTCCAATTGCTTTTGTAATAATGATCTTCTGCTTTATTCAAGGATTCGCGTTATGGATATGGGGTGTAAGTATTTTTGGAATTAACATTTTATAATTTAATTTTATCTCTCTTTTTTTTATATGATTTTTAAAAAAAGCTTAGTTTTAATTAGTATTTACTAATTTTAATAAATATTAGATATTTATTCGGAATGAGAAAGAGAGTTATTGAAAAAATGGCAGGATTCAAAGAATTAAAAAAGGAAATTTCTGAAATGCAAAAAAGTATGGAAAACTTGACAGCAGAATTACAAGAGACAAACTTAGCTATAAGAGAATCTTTAAAGATAACTTCTCAAACAATTAAAGAGGCAAGTGAAACATTTTCTAAAGCTATAGAGAATGCTATAACCAAAATGTCTGACTTAACAATTCAGATGAATATAAAAGATACTATTTTAAAAAATCTTGGAATTAATGGAATGATACCAGATTTTTTAAAGAAAAGAAAATAAACCTAAGTTTTATCCTTCTCCCGCTGCCTAAATACGAAATACATAATTACTATTGAAATTATATAAATAATTGTAATTAATGACCATAAAATAAGTTCATTTGAATTATCTTCAACTACTGCCATGATCGCTTTATAAATAAAAAAGATGCTAAATAAAGCTAATAATCGAATTGTCGAACTTATTTTTTCCATGATTAAGTGAAAACTTATATGTAATAATTAAAATAATATAATACTTAAAATTAAAAGTATAATAAAGAATAATATATAATTGGATATTATTTTTAAAATGTCAGAACGAACCCCTCCTATTTGTTACAGCTGTGGTAAGAGTTGTCAATCATCAATGGAATCTACCCATTACTGTATTTGTGATATTGCTATATGTCATGAATGCATTGACTCTGTAAAAAAGAATGAAAAAGTGTGGATTTGTCCTCATTGTAATGAAGAAAATGATATTGAAAGTAGTAAATTGTTCCGAATTACCTAATCCTTGTATCTTTCATTTTTTTTAATTATAATTTTTGTTCCAAAATAATAGCCGATGATGAAAATTAACTCATAATGATTCCTAAATGATTAAATCTTGGAAGACTGAGGCTTTATTCTTCGGATAAGCATTAAAAATTCAAAAAGCTAAAAAGTTATCATCATTATACTTACTTAAAAAGAAAGTAAAATTGGAATATTTGTGTCAAATAATATAATTTCTAAAGTTGTAGAGATAGAAAACTGCAATAAAGAGGCTTTTATAAATGCCATTTATAAACCAGAATTTTGGTTAAGGGTTAATCCAGCTAAAGAGATGCAAGCCGAATTCTTAGCCCCAAATGTGTTATTCACCAAAGTTGTGGATGAAATCATTAATATTAAAATAGAAATGGAAGGAGAATTAGTATTGCAAGATAAGGGTGAACAAGAAGGAGGAAAAGGTCGATTAATTGATTTGAACGTTCGGAATAATAAGGACGTTAGAGAATTAGAAGGTCGTATACGAATAAAGGAAATATCAGATGATAAATCTAAAATTGGCGTTTTTATAAACAACTTTAAGCTGAGTAATGATTTTCTTGGCTTAATCGGAAGAAGTGCAGCTGAACTCGCTTTGAGAACTAAAATCACAGATATGTTACGAAATTTACAAAGATGGTTAAAATCTAATTCTTTAAATGATTTATGATAATATTTGGATACGATATGTTTTAATTAGCAGAATAGTATATTATTTATTGGAGATTTTTGAAAAACTAGGATATTACGATGAATATTTGGGTTATGGAGAGTGACTCAGGAATTACTCTCGTCTACAAGCCATATATGGATTTTCCTGTTAATGAAGATCTAGTATCAGGGCTTTTAACAGCTCTAAATCAATTTACAATGGTAGAGTTCAAACAAGGAATTGAATCCATTGAAATGGGAGGTTTACGCTGGGTTTATATAAGTGATAAGGACACAAATCTACTATTTATAGGAGCAGATTCAAAAGAGGTAACTACTGAAATATTGCGGGCTCGATTAGATGTTATTCGTCATACATTTATTCAGCAATATGCTAATAAGGGAAATCGTTGGGGATCAAAATGGGCTGGAAATGTTGAACTCTATAAACCATTTGAAAATGTTATTGATGAATATTACAGACAATGGAAGCAAGCAGAACGTATAACCACTTTCGCTGAATTTTTCGATATTTTAGGAATATTTCAACAAATATTAAACTTAGCGGTGAATGTGATAGGAGGACAGGTATCTCAGAAAAAAAAAGCAATTATTTATGATGACATAGAAGATATGTTTAAAAACTATTCAGATTTGGATATTGTGAAAAAAAATCCTGAATTGAGTAAAATTACATTTGAAAGAGACATAGGATTTAACATTATTAACATTGATCCTATGAGCTGTGATATGTTTATTGTAGAAAAACAAATTTTAGGTTTAATTAGGAGAATTATAGAAATCATCAAAAATGAAGTAGGATATTATACTAGTTTAAAATATTTTATTGAAGAAAATTTTTTTGACTATTTACTTTCAAACTTCAATTTATTAAATGATTTGAATCTATTTACATTTTTACTCCAACTTTTTTTAATAAAATGAAAAAATTTCATCTAATTTTTTAATCCGTATGATCTTAAATAAGAATTAGCTAAAATATTTATTTTCCTTAACTTATTTATATGAAAATTAAATCTTGCTTATAATAAATAGATTTATTAGAATAGATTTATTTAATTTATTAATCGTCTTCTAATGATTAACTTAAAAAAATAATGGACCTCATATTACTTATAATAATTTTCATTTTGTTCATCTTAATCATTTTAAGCTATTCGATTTCTAAACTAGACTTTGTCGCAATTTCTTTGATATGTTGTTTTACCGCTGCTACAATAACAGGGTTGGTAAAAGGGAAAGATATTAACTTTTTTATAGGCACTATTGAATGGGAGGCTATTATTATTATATTAAGTATGAGTCTTATAACAAAAATAGCACAAGATTCGAATATATTAGAATTTGTCGCTGTTAAACTTTTTAAATTATCTAAAGGTGAACAAAGAATCTTTTTCTGGCTCCTATGTATTATAACCACACTTTTAGCATCAATAATAAGTGATGTTGTTGTTGTATTGATTTTAGCTCCTATAGTTGTAAGATTATGTCACTTTTTAAAAATAAGAGCAGGAACTTATCTCTTAGGTATGACTATCTGTATAAATATTGGATCAATTATTACACCATTTTCAAGTGGAGAAAATATAATAATCTCTACAGCTTTCAATCTTGATACAGTATATTTCATTCAATATTTTTGGATATTTTCTTTTTTTCTGTTATTTTTCACAATTTTTTTAATAGATAGATATATTTTAAGGAAAGAACCAAAAATCGAAGATATGCAGAGAAAGTATGTTATGGATTTAGTAGATACTGATATAATGGTAAAAAACAAAAAAATGTTCTATTTTAATAGTATTGCAATAATTATAACAATTATCCTCTTTGCGATACTTCCCTTGTTATACTTAACTGCTGCGATATCAGCTTTAATTATGGTTTTAGTAAATAAAAGTTATACAAAAAAGCCTATGAGTAACCTTTTAAGAGATATTGAATGGGAAATAATATTTTTCTTTATAAGTCTTTATGTTGTTATAGGGTGTCTTTTAGAAGCGGGATTTGCAGAAATTTTTGAAGCAATTCCATTCCAAACTCTTAATCTCTTTCTTGTATCACTTATTATACTTGTAATCGTTAGCTTTATTTCAGGAGTAGTCGCTAACACACCCACAGCCTTAATATTTATACCAATTGTTAATTTGCTCATAACACCCATCGGTAATGATGGTGGTTTTGGTTTTGCTTCAGTTCCTCTTCTTTTTGCCTTTATAATAGGAATTAATTTAGGAGGTAATTTTATACCTCAGGGAGCTGCTTGTGATATGATGACATTGAAAATTGCACGGGATTCAGGAGTAGAAAACCTAAATTATAAACGGTTATTAAAAATGGGCGCTATTTTTGCTCTAGTTCATTTAGGAATATCAATTCTCTTTTTGTTAATCCTAATTCCTTTTTTTGGGTGAAAATTTTAATTAAATAAGAAAAGAAATTAGAAAATTCTTTATTGATAAAGCTTTTAATATCCTAAAATTAAAGCCAACCTCTTAGTTTCATTGCTTCAATAACACGTTCTAAAGAGATTATATAGGCTCCCATTCGATTATGGGTATCATATTTATTAGCTTCTTCAACTGTAGAACGATAAGCTCTAGTCATAACTCTATCTAATGCTTCAAATACTTCTTTTTCTGTCCAAAAATAACTATAGTATCCTTGGACCATTTCAAAATAAGAGACTGTAACTCCCCCAGCATTACATAAAAAATCAGGAATAACTTCTATTCCTTTTTCATAAAGTATTTTATCTGCATCTGGAGTTGTTGGACCGTTGGCAAGTTCTGCCACAATTTGACATTTAATATTATTTGCATTTTTTTTTGTAATTACGTTTTCAAGAGCAGCTGGGATGAGTACATCACATTCTAATTCTAATAATTCATCATTTGATATCTGACTAGTTCCTTTTAATCCAATAACAGATCTAGTCTGACTCTTATGGTCTGCTGCAGCTTGTGCATCAATTCCATTATTCTTAAAAATTGCACCTTGAGAGTCTGAAACAGCGACAATTTTACAATTAAAGTCATTTTGTAATATTTTGGCTGCCCACGAGCCTGCATTTCCATAACCTTGAACTACTACTTTTGCACCGTTTAAATTTAATCCAATATCGTTTGCGGCTTCCCTAATCGTATAAATACCACCTTGTGCTGTAGAAATAGATCGTCCTGCACTTCCACCTAAAGGGAGTGGTTTTCCTGTTATAACTGAAGGGGCATGTCTTCGGATTATCTTTTCATATTCATCCATCATGTAGGCCATGATTTGTGGATTTGTGTAAACATCTGGAGCAGGAATATCGATATGGGGACCAATGAAATCAGCTATCTGTCGGATATAGCTTCTAGCTAACGTCTCTATCTCCCTAGCACTCATCTTCCTTGGATCACAAATAATTCCACCTTTAGCGCCACCTAATGGAATGTCTACACACGCTGTTTTCCATGTCATCCATGCTGACAATGCTTTTACAAGAGAGGCACTTTCTTCAGGGTGCCATCTAATTCCACCTTTCATTGGACCTCTTGCTGAATTGTATTGCGAACGAAATCCCTTAAAAGTTTTTATTGAACCATCATCCATTTTCATAGTAATTTTAATTTGAACGAATCTTTCTGGCTCGCTTAATGCGTTATAAATATCACTATCATAT
Organism: Promethearchaeota archaeon; assembly: GCA_048937405.1. Classification (GTDB taxonomy): domain Archaea; phylum Asgardarchaeota; class Lokiarchaeia; order Sigyniarchaeales; family SOKP01; genus Loki-b32. The sequence continues at coordinate 30,172 of JBHLNF010000013.1, read as the reverse complement.
TCAACTATTTTACATGCATCAGAAAGTTGTGTTTTTGCTATAGTAAAGGGATCTAAGTTTTCACTCACTCTTATTTTCCACCTTTAAATTATTTATTAATCTTTAATAAAATGAATTTTTTTCAAATAAAACTATGAGTGATATAATTTTTCTGAAGAATTTTTATAATAATTAATAAATTAATAAAATAATCGAATAAAAGTTTGTTGAGGGATTTGAATGGGAGTCTTTTTATTCTTAAATAGTTGTTAATAAATTTATGAATATTTTGATTTTAAATATTGATTAATTGTTTTTGCGGCTTTACGTCCTGCACCCATCGCGCTGATTACTGTTGCTGAACCAGTTACAATATCTCCACCTGCAAAAATTCCTTCTAAATTTGTATGTCCATTTTCATCTGTTTCTATATAACCCCATTTAGTTAATTTTAAGTCTGGGATTGATTTTGTTAAAACAGGGTTAGCATTAGTACCAATTGCTATAATGATGGTATCACAATTAATAATATATTCTGAATTTTCAATTGGAATTGGTCTTGGTCTTCCAGAAGCATCAGGTTCTCCCAATTTCATTTTAAGAACTTCCATCCTATTGACATTTCCTTCATCATCTCCAAGAAATTTTATAGGATTTGCTAAAAACTGAAATTCAATTCCTTCTTCTACCGCGTGGTGGTACTCTTCTTTTCTTGCCGGCATTTCCGCTTCAGTTCGTCTATATACTATAATAACTTTTTCAGCACCAAGTCGTAATGCAACACGAGCAGAATCTAAGGCTACATTTCCTCCGCCAATGACTGCAATTATTTTACCTATTTTGATAGGCGTATCGTATTCTGGAAATTTATATGCTTTCATTAAATTAGTTCTTGTTAGAAATTCATTCGCAGTTAGAACTCCATTTAGATTCATTCCAGGAATTTTTCTCATTGATGGTAATCCTGCCCCAACACCTATAAAAAATGCTTTGAAGCCCATCTCCTTTAAATCATCTATATTTAATATTTTCCCTATTATCATATTGTACTTAATCTTAACCCCTAACATTTTTAGAGTCTCAATTTCATCATTAACAATTTCTTTAGGAAGTCTAAATTCAGGGATTCCATAAACTAAAACGCCTCCACCTTTATGAAATGCCTCAAAAATTGTAACATCAAATCCAAATCGAGCAAGATCAGCGGCGCAAGTGAGACCAGCAGGTCCTGATCCGATGACCGCAACTTTTATGTTATTAGGAGCTTCACAATCAGGACACTCTTTCAGTTGATTTTTTCTTTCCCAATCTGCAACATATCTTTCAAGTGCTCCAATTGCTACAGGTTCCCATCTTTTACTTAGAATACATGCTTCTTCACATTGAACTTCTTGGGGGCATACTCTTCCACATATTGCAGGTAAAATATTATATTCTTTAATATTACGAATAGCTTCCAATAAATTATCTTCCTTAATTAATCGAATAAAGTTAGGGATATCAATATTGACAGGACATCCATTTACACATTTTGGGTCACCACATTGTAGACATCTTTGGGCCTCTATTTCAGCCATCTCTTTAGTAAAACCTAAAGCAACTTCATAAAAGTTATGTGTTCTTTCTGAAGGGTCTTGTTCTCTCATTTTTTGTCTTGGTATTTTAACCATGTAATCCCCCATTTATTGAATATCAAATTTTTTGCATTTTTTTTTGTAAAGATTAAACGATTGTTGTTCTAACTCACCAAATCTTTTTTCTCTATTTAATAATGTATTAAAATCTACAATATGTCCATCAACATCGGGACCTTCTACACAGGCAAAATGAGTTTCACCGTCATTTGAAGGAAAACGACATCCTCCACACATTCCAGTACCATCTATCATAATCGTGTTCAAAGATACAAATGTTTTTATCTTTGGTAAGTCTTCTTTACCACTTGTTAATTCTGCAACGTTTTTCATCATTATCATAGGTCCGATTGTTATAACTAAACTTATTTTTTCTTTTTTAATCAATTCTCGAAGTGGTTTAGTTACAAAACCCTCAATACCTTCACTTCCATCATTGGTACAAATAATTGATTTTTCACTCACACTAGCCATCTTCTCTCTCCAAAAGATAAGATCTTTTGTACGAGCACCTAGAATAGAAATAATTTTATTGCCTACTTGCTTTAATTCTTTTGCCTGAGGATAGCAGGGAGCAATCCCTACTCCTCCTCCAATTATTACGATTGGGTATTCAAATTTCTCTATATGAATTCTATTACCTAATGGTCCAACCACATCTAAAATCTCATCTCCCAATTTTTGATGAGAGAGTAATAAGGTTGTTTTTCCAACTATTTGAACTACAACAGTTATTGTTCCTTGCTCTCTATCATAATCTGCAATTGTAAGGGGAATTCTTTCACCCTCCTCATTTATTCTAATTAAAATAAAATTACCTGCAAATGCTTTTTTTGCTATTAAGGGAGCATAAATATCCATTTCAAATAATATACCACTATTTCCAAGTTGATTTTTTTTTAAAATTTTATAAGGCATACTGGATCATCTTAAATATTCATATTAACTTATTTCCTGATTGACATTTGGATTATAATCAAAAAATTTGTATTTCATCTGTTAAAGACTAAGTTATCAAACCCATATTTCGTTCAAATTCAGAAAAGAAATTCACTACAATCATTTTTATATAATAATGTTGTGTCCTATATGTATTTAATAAAGATTTTCAAGACAAAAAAAGTAAATGGTTAATTGATAAAGTTAATTTTCCAACAAGGTTTCTTTATATTAAGATTAAATTATTTTCAATATATAAAATATAAATTAAGTGTATTTACAAATCAAGTTGTAAAATAATAAAATATGGATACTATAATTGTTTTAGATTTTGGAGGTCAATATGCGCATCTGATAACAAGGCGTATTAGAGATCTGGGAGTTTATGCGGAAATTCTTCCTTATGATGTAGATCTAAAAAAACTTCAGGAATTCAACCCTAAAGGAATAATTCTATCAGGTGGTCCTGGTAGTGTCTATGAACAAGACGGTCCTCAATTATCTGAAGAATTCTTTCAATTTTCAAGTAACGAAAAAATACCCGTTCTAGGGATTTGTTATGGTCATCATTTAATTATGCAATTTTATGGGGGAAATATAGAACTGAAGACAAAAAAAGAATATGGGAAAACTCAAATTACGATTTTAAAGTCAAATCTAATATTTGATTCACTAGAGAACGAAGAAATTGTTTGGATGTCACATGGGGATCAAATTACCGAATTAGCGGAAGGATTTGAAATATATGGTAAAACTGAAAACTGTCCTATTGCTGCTTATGGGAATCCAGAGAAAAAGTTATTTGGAGTTCAGTTTCATCCAGAAGTTACTAACACTCCAAAGGGGAATATAATTCTCGAAAATTTTATTTTTAAAATTGCACAATGTAAAAAAGAATGGAAATTAGAGGGATGGATAGATAATTCAATTAATCAAATTAGAAAAGTTGTAGGTTTGGAGAAAAAGGTTATTTTAGGTCTAAGTGGTGGTGTAGATTCTTCAGTAGTCGCTTTTTTATTAAATAAGGCCATAGGCAATAGATTACATTGTATATTTGTAAATAATGGATTATTAAGAAAGAATGAGGAAATAGAAGTTCAAGAAACATTCAAAAATAAATTGCAACTTAAAAACTTTCATTATGTTGATGCTGAAAATATATTTTTAGAGAAACTTAAGAATATTGATGATCCAGAAGAAAAGCGACGAATTATTGGTCATACATTTATAGAAATATTTGAAAATAAAACAATTGAACTTGAAAAAGTAAATCCAGATATAAAATTTTTAGCCCAAGGCACTATCTATCCTGATCGGGTAGAAACAAGTGCTACAAGCAAAGTATCAGCAAAAATAAAGTCTCACCATAATTTAACTTTACCCGATAATATGATGCTAGAAATTCTCGAACCATTGAAAGATTTATATAAAGATGAGGTAAGAAGAATTGGACTGAAGTTAGGTGTCCCAAAAGAAATTATTACAAGACATCCATTCCCTGGTCCTGGATTAGCCGTAAGAATTATTGGTCCAGTCAACAAGGAAAAACTTGAGATATTGAGAGAAGCTGACGAGATTTTAATTGAGGAAATTAAAAATGCCGGAATTTATGAGAATCTATGGCAAGCTTTTTGTGTATTTTTACCATTGAAGACCGTTGGAGTAATGGGAGATTTTAGGACCTATGAGTATATATGCGCAATTAGGGTCGTTGAATCTGAAGACGTTATGACGGCTAGTTTCTCTAAATTAGATTGGGATTTATTAGAAAAGATTAGTACTAGAATAATAAATGAAGTTAAAGGAATTAATCGTGTGGTTTATGATATCTCGAATAAGCCCCCTAGTACAATAGAATATGAATAAACCTTATTTTAAATAAAACTATACTTTAATTTTTCAATATATTAGATTTTAATTGGAATTTTAATTTAATTCCATAAATACTGATTTTTTACAAAATGATAAAAATGGCAAAAGAAGAAATTGCGTGGGATCTAAGTAAATTATTCAGTGGTCCAGATGATCCAAAAATAGATAAATTAATGGAGGATTCAAGGAATCATGTTGATCAATTTATAAAAGATTATAAAGGTAAAATACAAGCTCCCAATTTTAAAGCAAAAGATCTGCATAATTTATTGCAAAAACAAGAAGATTTTCAAGCTAATTTAGATGAGTTGTTTACATTTGCTCACCTCTTATATGATGCTGATATGCAAATAAGTAAACATGAAGCTTTAAAGAATAAGACTATTGAATTTGGTACAGAATTGGAAAAAAAACTAACATTTTTAGAATTAGAAGTAAGTAAATTTATATTTGAGAATCAAGAATTAATCAATGATCCAATATTAAAGAATTATAAACATTATTTAGAAAAAATTATACGAGGCCATCCACATTTATTATCTGAGATAGAAGAGCAATTAATCCTTGAGAAAGATCAATATGGAGTAGATCAATGGAGTCAATTGCAAGGAAAATGGCTCAATACAAGACAATTTCATGTAATGGTTAAAGGTGAAGAAAAAGTTTTATCATATGGTGAAGCAAATGCCTTACTACGACATCCCGACAGATCTACACGACTTTCCGCTGATAAATCCATTTATAGTACTTTAGGAAAAGATGAATATATTTTTTCTACAGCATTACGAAATATTTGTGGAGATTGGATGAAAACAGTAGAAAGAAGAAAATATAATAATGCGATACATCATAGTTTAATAGTTAATGATACAGACCAAGATATTATCGATAATCTGATGAATACAGTTGAAAAAAATGCGGGTGTCTATCAAAGATATTTAAAACTTAAAGCTAAACTTTTAAATTTACCTAAATTAAATTACTCTGATGTTCTTGGTCCACTCCTTGAAATACAGGATAAAAAATATATATGGGATGAAGCAAAAAAGTTAATTTTAGAAGCGTATGGTGAATTTCATGAAGATTTCGCAAAGATTGCCGTAGATATGTATGATAAGCGGCATATCGATGCTAGTATAAGGATGGGAAAGAGAAATGGTGCTTATTGTGCTTCATGGTTTAAAGGAAAATCTGCTTTCATATTAACAAACTTTAATGGTCAGTTGGGTAACATTTATACTGTGACACATGAACTTGGTCATGCAATTCATGATTATCTAGCTGCTAAAGAGCAAACTTATTTAAATTTGCATCCAGGATATACAACCGCAGAATGTGCGTCAATTTTTGGTGAATTATTAATGACAGATTATTTATTAAAAACTGCTAATTCTGATAATCTTAAAAAAGCAATTTTAGCTCACGTATTAGATGATGCTGGAATGGCAGCATTTCAAGTAAGTGCTCGATATTGGTTTGAATGGAATTTGTACAATGCACTAAAAAATAATGAATACCTAGATGGACCAACTATTTCTAAATATTGGGTTGCCGGGAGAGACAAAATCTATGGAGATTCAATTGATTTTCAAGATGAATTAATATGGGAATGGACAATGAAACCCCATTATTTCCGTGTCGGTTTTAGGTTTTATAATTATCCATATGTTTATGCTCAACTTTTTGTTTACGCTCTCTATCAAATCTATAAAAAAGAAGGTAAAGAATTTGCTCCAAAATTTAAAAAACTTCTTGCCTGTGGAGGTAGCGTTTCACCTAAAGAATTAGCTAAAATTGTGGGTTTAGATCTATCCAAACCAGAGTTTTGGGAACTTGGCATTAAACAATATGAAGATTTTGTTAACCAACTAGAAAAATTAGTTGAATAACCAAAAGTAAATATTTCCACTAAAAATAACTAATTTTTATTAATTATTTAAAATAAAAAGGAAGATAAAAAAAAATAATATTAATAATTTCCAGAGAAGATTTCTTTTTTAACTAACTCAAATTCGAGTGATTCTTGAGACTCTATTCCTAGATTCCACTTTTCACACACGTCTTTTGCTCTTTGAGATAAATATGCAATGTCATGACGATCAATTAGATCCAAATTAAATTTTCTTGTACCTGCAATTAGTTGTTTTAAACCAGTACCTAATTTACTCTCGAAATACGTGTATACTCCAACTGCTGAAGGAGGAATATCTTTTTCGGGGTATGCTCTTTTCAAATTATCATACTCAACAAAAGCTTCATTTAATCTTAATCTCTCATGCTTTTTCTTTTCTAGAATCCCTAAAGTTTTAAGCATTGCTGGTGAAGCTAGATTTTTTTCAATTATATCACCAACGTATTTCCCTTTCATTGCTGCAGTTATAGGAGCTCTTGCCATAGCAATACATTTAACAAATGGGGCACCCATTGCCATAGCTTTAAACATTTGAGTTTCATTAGCAAATCCACCTGCCATTGCTATGGTTGGAATAGAAACGTTAGGATTTTTTTCTTTAATAAGATCTAAGCATCCCACTACTAAAGCTTCTAAATAGGTAGTAGGAATTGAGCCTTCGTTCATCATACTTACGGGACTCATACCAGTACCTCCCCCAGCTCCATCAAAAGTCATTCCATCTACTTTCCCTTCAATACCTAAACGTATGATCCAAGCTGTAGCTGATGGTCTATAAGCACCAGTTTTTATAAAGATATTTTTAACCCCCGTTGAACGTAATTTATCGATTTCTTCTAGTACTTCCTCTGTAGTTGATAACCCTACTCTACTATGTCTTTCAAAGTCTGGAATCAAACCTTCCTTCCATTGGTCAATAATTTTAGGATCAGATGGGTCAGGAAAGACTAAATATCCTCTACTCTGTAATAATTGTGCTCTTTCTAAAGATTCTAATCTTACTTCACCACCTATTGCTTTAGCACCTTGACCGAATTTAATTTCAAGTGAATTTACATCTAATTTGGAGGTTACATAATCAAAAACTCCTAATCTTGTATCCTCAACGTTTTTTTGAACAATGATATCACCATGCTTACCGTCCCATAATTCTCGATATGTATTAATTCTACATTTCATATCTTGAGTATCTATAACTTGTGGATATGCCATGTGATTGGCGAATTTAGCTTCTGGGTCCATACCTACAACATTTTCTCCGATTGTGAGACTTATTCCTGATAATGCTGCTCCCATTGCTAATCCATCCCAATTTCTTTTTGCTACATAAGTACTTCCTAATCCGGCTATAACAATAGGTAATTTTTGTGTAATATTACCCCATTTACATGTTAAATCAACATTGGGAAAGACTACCTTATCTTCATCAGGTTCAATACCTTGAGCACCTCGAACTTCAAACTGAATTTGAAAATCACCGAATGAAAGCCCAAAATCTTTTGGTGAACCTGCTGTAGAATCTCCAAAATATTCTCTTTGAGGATATAGTACTTCTCGTCCTCTTAGAGCTGATTTTGAGACTTCACAAAAAACAGGACAATCTGCTATACAGATCGGACATAATCCACTCTCACATGAATCTTCGACCCTTGTTCGGGTTCCAATCATACTTGATTTATGAGTAACCATTGAAAATTTTGTCATTTTTTTAAAAATTCATTTTATTGTTGGGAATATAATCCCATTATATTTAGTTATATTGAGTTATATTAGGAGCTGTCATTAATAAAGTTTAAGGTGAAAAAATAAACAACTATGTAATAATTATTAGTTTTTCAATAATTTCCTTAACATAAATTAAAGAAAATATGAACATTATAAAAGATTAATTGCCATTTGATGAAAAATGTTTTCTATAATAAAAGCTATTATTAATACTTAATGTTTTTTATTGAACAAATTTTATAGTTATAAAAAATAGAGAATAAAATTACCACTAGAGTCATTCTTTTCATCTTTTTACCCATTTACATTCGAGAAGGTCACTTCCTTTAGGGAGTGAATGAATCGCATATTTTTTTCTAAACTAGCACTCTCTTGCAGTATATATATCATTATTATTTTTAATAACATAGGGTGGAGAACCATCCAGTATTGTCTAATTATGTATTAGGGAGTACGAATCCACACCCTTTAAGGAGTGGTAGTTCAAATTTGAATCATAATAATTAATATAGTAAAATTATGAATTTATACTACTCTATAAATGAGTCTAAACTAATTGTCCACAGTAATTTGATCCATGAGGTCTTTTCGAAATCGGTCTAATGACTTTAAATGGTTTTTCATCAATAATCGTAAGCGGAATATTAAATGTTTCACAGAAATCTATTAAATCATTTTTAATTTCTTTTTGTTCTTCCTCTGAAAGATCAAAAATCTTAGCTCCAACTCCAAGTTTATGTTCAATATCTTCATTTGTTCGAAGATAAATAGCACCCCTGTGAATTCCCGTGCCTAGTTCAGTACCACAAATTGGTTGTGAATTCTCAATTATAGTACCATCTGATAATATTTTAAGACCTAGCGCAATAATTCGACCACCTGCCATTGACTCACCTAAGAAGTCTTTAGCTGTACCACCGATTATTAAAGTAGGGAATTGATCTTCATATTCTTTCATATGGATACCAACTCTATAACCCACATCTCCCTTTACATAGATTCTTCCTCCTCTAGATGACAAGCCAATAACATCTCCTCCGTCACCATCAATAACCATTGTTCCTTGATTCATGGTATTTCCAGATTGATCCTCACAATTACCATTAACTTTAATTTTTGGACCATCCATAAAAATGCCTAAATCATTTCCTGGAACACCATTAATCGTAATTTCAATATTTCCTTGGAGTCCAGCACCTATAAATCTCTGCCCACAAACATTATTCAAGATGATATTTGTGAAATTCGCATTAATTGCTCCATGAATCTGCGTATTAAGATTTCTATAATCAACTGGATTTCCATTTGGAGCAGCATCTATCTCTATCATATCATCCATTCCAATTTCATAAATTTTTGGTTTTGATTTTTCAACTATCATATTTTTATTCACCAGCATGTTTTACTCCTAAAATTTCCGCAATATGCGGATTTGGACCTATATATCTTAATCGGTCTCTGTTTGAACGAAGTGATTCTACTGAATCAATACCCATCGCTCCTAAAACTTCCTTTAATTCTTCATTCCAAGAATGAAATAAATTTTTAATCCTATTTTTTGCAATATCAACATCTAGTCTTTTGACTAGATATTTTTGCTGAGTAGCAATACCCCAAGAGCACAGCCCTTTAAAGCATTGCTGACAAACTCTACAGCCCATTGCTATTAATACAGGCATAGCACACATCCCTATATCTGCCCCTAAAGCGATAGCCTTTATCAAATCAGCAGAATATCGAATTGAACCACCAGCAATTAAAGTGACTTGTTCTCTTAGTTTTTCTTGCCTTAATCTTTCATCCACAGCAGCAATTGCTAATTCAATAGGAATCCCTGCATGATTCCTGATAATTCTTGGAGCAGCCCCAGTTCCACCACGAAAACCATCAAGAGTTAAAAAATCTGCTCCACCTCTAACTATTCCTACGGCTATTGGAGCAGAATTATGAACTGCTGCTATTTTCACTCCAACTGGTACTTTATAACGTGTAGCTTCTTTTAACGCAGCAATTAGTTGTGCTAGATCTTCAATAGAATAAATATCATGATGAGGATATGGTGATAACGCATCACTTCCTTCAGGTATCATTCGAGTTTGGGAAATTAAACTACTAACTTTCTCACCTGGTAAATGACCACCATGACCTGGTTTTGCACCTTGTCCTATTTTTATTTCTAATGCAGCTGCATTGTTTAAATAATTTAAATCTACCCCAAATCTTCCTGAAGCAACTTCTGTAATGATATTTGGGGCATATTCATAAAAATCTGGATGCAAACCTCCTTCACCTGTACCTGCTATAATGTTTAATTCCCTAGCTGCTTGATAGATTGCCTGACATGCATTATAACTGATGGAACCTAAGGACATATGACCCACCATAATAGGCATATCAATTTCAAAATTTGGCATTAATTTGGTTTTCAAAGAGACTTCCTCTAAATCATCATGGTCAAAAACAAAAGTTAATTTTTCTGGTTTTCGTCCAAAAAATATCTTAGTCTCGATCTTTTCTCTTAAAGGATCAATAGAGGGATTGGTAACTTGACATGCATCTAAAAGTAAATCATCAAATATTGAACGGATTGGTCGATCATTACCAGTAGCAGCTAATAAAACACCCCCATCACCAGATTGGGCCCAAATAATATTTCGAATTTTTCTTGTATAATGTCCATGAGGAGGTAGAAATGATTCATTTTGAATAATTCTCATTGCATTTCCAGGACACATAACAGCACACCTCTGACATGCAACGCATTTTTGATCTTCAGATACTATTTTTTCCCCGTTGAAAGATAAAACTCCATATGAACAGTGATTAACACATCGTTTGCACTTTTTGCATTTTTCTCTGTCTATTTCAACTTTAAAGTAATTAAGTATTTCATGCACAATTGCCATTAACTAAACCTCTTTCAGATCTTGATTTTAATTTTAATAAAGATGGTTCGAGACCATTTCTAATTAGTCCTTTCCCTAGCATAGCAATAGTTGCAGTACCACTTTTTGGATGCCAAATTTCTTTCATTGAAAATTCATTATTTGATGTAGTTAATCGTTTAAATGAAGCTTCTTCACTACTCATGTATATAGTATTTTCGTCATCCGAAATTGCGACAACTAAAGGTCTCAATTTCTTTCTATCAGTTAATCCAATCATTGTAGGGATTGGGTTTGAATAACCAACAACAATGGAGAACGGACCATTTAGCATCGCACTCCTATAAGTTGCTCTTATCGATTTAATAATCATTTTCTCTTTCTTGTTTAATCTTTCAATATCATCATATAATGGAGGTGCTAATGCCATAGTCGTAATAGATAATGGTAATTTGTGTTTACGACCTAATAAATCGAATAAATATGCAATGACTTCTGTATCAGTGAAAAGAGTGCATACATACCCAAATGAACTTAAATATCTTTGATTTGTTCCATAAGAGGTTATTTCTCCATTATGTATAACCGAACAATTTAACAAATTAAATGGATGAGCACCACCCCACCATCCTGGAGTATTGGTAGGAAACCTGGAATGTGCTAACCACATATATGCATTATAATCCGAAATCTTGTAAAAATCGGCTATTTCATGAGACCAACCATTTCCTTTAAACACACCCATATCTTTACCAGAAGACATAACAAATGCATTTTTAATATTCGCATTAATTTCCATTACTATTTTTACTATTTTTTCATCCGGTTCAAGAGTATTGCTTTTTTTAGGATCGAAAAAAGCTCTCCAGATAATTGGGGGATTATCAATATTCGTTGGTGTATTTGTTGGAATCACTTCTGATGCGATAATTGTACCATTGTTTTCTAAATAATGTAAAGTGTTTGTTTTTGCAGCAATATTGTCGAAAAGGAAATGAAATGCGTAGTAATCCTTATATTTTGGATAGATACCGTAAGCTGCAAAACCCGCTCCTAATCCATTTTCTCTCTCCTTTAGAATACTTATCATATCAATAACCTTATCACCTGAAACTCTACTACCATCAATATTAATAAAACCAGAGATTCCACATCCATCAAATACTCTCTGATTTCTGTATTGTTCTGGTAATGATGTATAGTTTTCCCATTTCATGGTTTACTCCTCCAGTTTGGTATCCTCTCTTTCAATTATATTAAATAGTTCCTTCAAATCTCCAACATCAAGTTTAACAGTCGACAATCCAACCCTTTTCCGAGCAGTTTTTGAAAGCATTCCTATGATTCCTTTTTGATAAAAGGAGTTAAATTCATTTTCATATCCTTTTGTAATAAACCCTCTTTCTTTTGCTAAATTTCTTAAAACTGTAAAAATTTCAATCAATCCAACATCAAATGGACAAAGTTCAAAACATAAATAACAATCGAGACACATCCAAATAGAAGGATCTGAAATTACTTCGTCTAATTTTCCTTTAAGAATCTTTCCTATAATCATATTAGGACTAAATTCAGTCATCTTTGAAATAATACAATCATTATCACATGCCCCACACGAGTAACATTTAAGTAAAAAGCTTAAATCAAAGAATTTTTGTATTTCCTTGTTTTTTTCTTGGATGAGATCGATTTTTTCGAAAAGTGAATCGACTTGAGTTCTATGATGTTTCTTAATAATATCTTTGATGTCTAAGCCCAATGCAATACATAATAATTCAGAATAATATAACACAGGAATATCATATATAGCATCATTTTTTTTTAATTCCTGTTGCAGATGATCAAATTGCATATAGCATTGTGGACAACAAACAACAATACAATCAACATCTTTTTCTTTTATATTATCTAATTTTGCCTGAACAATTTCTAATGATAAACTTGTATTTCCAGCTCTCTCAAGACTGCCCCCACAACAATCCATTTTAAGATCATAATCAATACTTTCTGCACCTAAATCTTCGATCAGTTCATCAAAGATTTTTGGTTCTATAGGATCATCTATCTGGATTTTATTGCTTGGTCTGAGGAAATGACAACCATAATGTACCGCAACTCTTAATCCTGTCAAGGGGTACCTTAAACTATCTATGATTTCGTTTCTTTTAAACTTAAAAATAAATTCTACTAAATGAAAAACTTCTAATTGTCCCTCGACTTGAATATCGATCTTATCTAAGTAATTATTTATTTTCCTTTTAAAATGGGGATCTGTATTAATTTCGCTTTTAATTTTTTTTAATGTTGTAAAGCAACCATTACAAGGTGTTAAAATTGATTTATTTTCACCCTCAGCAAGACCGAGATTACGAGCAGCGGTAATAGAATATAATAACTTATTACTATTTTTAATCCCATTTGGATCTGGACAGCAAGAAAATTTAGGATTTTCAGCAAATGATATTCCGAGATTATCTAACACTTTTCTTATTGAAACTTCAATAAAGGGAAATCTGTTTGTTATCACACATCCCGGGAATAACACAATCTCTTGCTGAATTTTTTTAAACCTCTTCCATTTTTTTAAGAATCTTAAAAAATACAGATAAAAATTAAGTAAAAAAGCTTAAGATATAACTCAATTTATTTAAATTAAGATATTACCTTCTTTACTTTAATGGTATTTTTCTTTTTATAGACCAAAATCATAATTTTTTGCTTTTTTTTTTAATTTTTATTTTTATTCAATGGGAATTATATCCCTTTTTCATTTTAATAATATAAAGTCAAAGTTGTTTATAAACTTTAATATGAAAAATTAAACATTCATGCAACTTTTATATATTTTTTAATAATCTTTTTTACATAAGATCCAAAAATGCTGAACTTTTTTAAGATTTAGTAATATTAAAATGAAAATTTTTTTTTCCTATAATATCTCGTATAAAAACTTAATGTTTTTTTTTGAACATTTTTATAAGTTATACTAATATATATTTGATGAAACAATAATTGACCTATTGTTTATTGAATTTTTTATATGAAATGATTGGTTTTGTTTTACAAAATAAAATTTTATATATTTTTTATTTTAATATAGGTTTATCCCTTATCATGGCTCTGAATTGATCATAGAAAATCTCCATTAGAAGGGATATAACCTATGGTTTTTATAATGCATTTTTTTACTGCTGAGAACATCGATATATAAGAGTTTGAGTTTTAAATTTAATTATGATATAGAATATAGAAAATTTTGAATTTACTCAAAGATATACATTGAACTGATAATTTTTTCATGAAATTTATTATTATTAGATTCTTTCGGATAATTACAATTCCAGTTATGTAATTTCTGTTCTTTTTCGAATGTTTTCCCAAAACAGATAGAATTGTCTTTGCAATTATGAATAAGAAATCTACCATAAGAATATTTATTCTTACAAGCTGGACATTTTATCATTATTTAGTTACCTCGCAAAATTATGTTCATTTCTTATATTATATTGAAAGAGTATTCTTATGTCGCTTTATATAATCGTGGTTTTGTTTTAGAATATATAATTAATTTTTCCGGCATTTTTTCTTGAATTCTTTTTATAACTTTTATTAAACCATTAGAGCTGTTATAACCCATTGCCGTTGACCATTCTGCAACTGATGATCTTCCAAGTTCTTTCAATTTATCTAAACAAATTTGTTCATATGTTCGGAACGGTTTTTCTGCAGTCATATTTTCCTTTAAATATCTAACAATTAAATTTTAATTTTAACTTACATTTATGAAAAAAATGTATGTTATATTAATGGGAGGTCTCTCCCATATTTAAGTTTTTCTAAACAAAAATATAACTTTTTAAATATTTTATAAAATATATTACAATAAAGTCTTTTATTACTGAACAGATCATCTGTGATCAATTTTTTTTGTAAACAAAGTTTAAACGTATGAAATATAATTAATATATTTTATCAATTTCATTGAACAATTTTTAAATTCTCATATTAGAATTGATTGAATCTAGAGAAAAACATCATACTAGAAAAAATCTATTCCGTTAAAGAGTTCTCTTATTGCTTCTTTTCCTCTTCTTTCTCAATCAAATTCACAAAAGAACTGGATTCTTTAATAGTGTTTAATACGAAATGAGTATTTGTACGCTCCACATTAGGAGATTTATGAATTTCTTTTATCATTTTACTTAGTTCCTCTCGTGTTTTAAACCTTGTTAATATTAGGGCATCGTAAGTCCCTGTAATATCATAAACACCAAAGACATTAGGATTCTGGGCTATTTTTTCTTCAACTTCAAACATTTGTCCCTTAGAAATTGTTACTTCGATAATTGCTACAACTTCGTACCCTAATTTTTCAAGATTAATTTTAGCACCATAATTTATGATAATACCTTTATCCTCCAAATTTTCAAGGTGATTTTTAATGGTGACTGGCGATCTATTACCTAAAGCTTTTGCAAGCTGTCGAAGTGATAAACGACCATCTGTACTTAGTTTTTTCAGAATCTCAATCTCTAATTCAGATAATTTATCAGTGCTCATTTGTTCAGTCATATTATAAATTGTTTTGTATCTATTAAAAAATTATGCATTTGTTCATAGAAAAATAATAAAACAGATCTATATGATCATTTTTTATCTCGACAAAAATCCTACAATATATCAATTGATCATTTTTTAATGCATATTACATATCAAACACTAGATTCTCTCTCCAACTATGTAAACAAATAATTTAGAAAAAGTGAAGATTTATATATAAGTGATCACAACTATATTTATAGAACAAAAAATGAGGGAATTATTTCCCTAAAATTGTAAAAAAATTTGAAAGATGGTTAAAAATGTCATTAAAATGCCCTGTTTGTGGAAAGGAATATTATTATGACAGAAAAATATGTCAAGTATGTGAAGAGAGATCAATCTATAGTGGTTTAGTATGTACTAACGAAAATAAACCTCAAAAGTGGAATTGTGATATCTTCTTAGAATGCAATACCTTAGCATTTGGAAGATATAAACCAAATAATGCTTATGTTAAAATCGCAAGTGAACCGAAATTCTCAGATTTTAATACAAAAAATGCATACAACTGGAATTGTGATTCAATAAATGAGTTTGAAAGTGTAAAAGCACCATTAATAGCAATTCCAACGATTTCTAAAAGAGATGCAAATAATTCACTGGTTTATGAATGAAAACTTGAAGGTTATGTTTCGTATAATCTTAACCAAATTTCAAATCAAATAATTTTATTATATTTTTTTAGAAATTTATTCCTGTAATGGTTTTCTATAAGAAGATAACTATTATCTAGTAATTTAATATTTTTATAAAATAAGGAATTCAAAAAAAAATTTTAAATCAGAAAAGATAGAAACATACTTTTGAAAGTTTTTTTCATGCTTTTGATTTATTAGCTCGTTTTTGATTTTTGCTTGGATAATTGCTCCTCTAACTTTATCAATTGATTAAAATCAGTTCGTTCTTTAATTACATTGAGTACTAAATGAGTATTAGTTTTTACTATATATTCCAGGCTGTTTAAATTTTTCACGAAAGTATTCAAATCTTTACGATTTTTAAATCTTGTTAAAAGTACTGCATCATATTCTCCAGTTATGTCATATACGCCAAAAATGTAGGGATCTTGGGATATACCGCGCTCTATTTCAATCATCTTACCTTTAGAGATGGTTAATTCGATTAATGCAATTATATCAAATCCCAATTTTTCATAATCAATATTTAAGCCATAATTTTTTATGATTTTAGTTTTCTCTAATTCATTAATATGTTTATTAATAGTGGTGGGTGATTTTTTTAGTCTTTCCGCAATAGGACGTAGCTTTAATCGTGAATCTTCATTTAAAATACCCAGAATTTCTAGGTCCAATTTTTCAATTTTTATTTCGTCTTCTTTTTTTACTTCGTCTTCTTTTTCTTTTTCTTTTTCTTCTTCTTCTTTTTTCATTTTTTATCACCCTATTAATAATATTGTACAATCTTAAATATAAATTATTTCATTTTGTCCAATAAATTTGGAGATATATTGCAATAGTTCCAATTTAATTATTTATTATTATCAAAATTAGATCAATTGTCCAGATTTTATTTTAATATGATTATATATGTCCAAGAATGATTGATATAATTGAACAAAGACAAAGTTTTTATAGATAATAAGACAATATCTGATCATAATATAATTTAAAAAAAGAAATATAACTTCTTGATAAAAATATAAAGAAGAATTATTATGACAAGTACTAAAGAAAGTCTTGCAAAAGGTTTAATAGAACCAGAATTAGACGCCGTAGAAGCAGCTAAAAAAATCCTCGAAATAGAAAAAGTAAAGTTCGTATTATGTGCTTTTACGGATGTTCGAGGTATTTTTCAGAGTTTTAGCGCTCCTGTTCATCATTTTCTGAAAGGAGATCAATATTTTGAGACTGGAATTGGTTTTGATGGCTCAAGTATACGAGGTTTTAGAGAACTTCATACTAGTGATATGATTTTTTATCCTGATCCTCAAGCTTTGTATGTCCTTCCTTGGACAAGTGGTATTCAGAGAACTGCTGTTTTAATAGGGAATATACGTGAACCATTTGGAAGTATAGAAGCTGCTGACTGTGATCCTAGAGGATATGTAGCGCAACGTGCTATAGATAAAGCTTCAGAATTAGGTTATACACCTTATTTTGGACCTGAAATTGAATTTTTTGTTTTCAAATCTATAGATCCAAGTATATTACATTATGATCTTTTTACCAGTCCAAAGGGTGGTGCTGGAGATAGTTGGGGACCTCCACGAGTGAATCCTGTATCTCCCGAAACCGATATTGGTGGATATATTTTAAGACCTAAGGAAGCATATTTTAGAAACCCTCCAGAGGATACTACTAATGCTTTTCGAAACGAACTTACAAATACACTCGAAACAATGGGATATACCATTGAGATGCATCATCACGAGGTTTCTACTAAAGGGCAAGTTGAATTAAACTATCGTTATAGCGACTTATTGGATACAGCAGACAAAGTTCAGATTTACAAGCTTTCTGCTAGAAATGTTGCTGCTAAATACGGATGGATTGCCACATTTATGCCAAAACCAATTTATTTAGATAATGCTAGTGGTATGCATGTTCATAATTCAATGTTTAAGGATGGTAAAAATGCGTTCTGGGATCCAAATGATGATTATGCTGAGATAAGTCAGGAATGTAGGTATTATATTGGTGGGCTTCTCGAGCATGCTGAAGCATTAACGGCTATTTGCTGTCCAACTGTAAATTCATATAAACGATTAGTTCCTGGATTCGAGGCACCTATTAATATTATGTATAGTAGAAGAAATAGATCAGCTTTAATCCGAATTCCGATGTATTTAAAAGGTGAAAAATACAAAAATAGAAGACGTATAGAATATAGGGGTGTTGACCCATCGACAAACTCGTACTTCGCTTTTGCAGCAATTGTTACTGCAGGATTAGATGGAATTAAAAAGAAGATTGATCCTGGCGATCCCGTAGATAAAGATGTTTATGAAATGTCTGCATCTGAGAAGAAAGCTGCAGGTGTGAAACAATTACCAACAACTCTGAAAGATGCCTTGGATGTTATGGAAGTTGATACAATATCAAAAGAAATTCTTGGTTCACATCTCTATGATGCCTTTATAGAATACAAAACAAATGAATGGAATCAATATTGTCTTTATGTAACACCGTGGGAAATTATGAAATATTTGGATTACTAATTAATTTTTTTTTTATTTTTTAATGATTTAAAAATACAAACCAAAAAGATGAAAAAAAAAAATATTTTTTATTGCGCAAGCCCTTTAGATAAGAAAAATATTATATTCTCTAACTATTATCAAACTAAAGAATTTTTAATTAATGTCTGGAATCATGAATTCATTGAATTCTATGATAAAGAATACTTTCGAACTGAAATATTAATAAATAAGAAATTAATTTATTTTCCAGATCTGAAACATAATTTATAATTAGTTTAACCAGACTAATCTAAAATCCAGAATGGTTGAAAAGTATGGCAGATAGTAAAAATTATGAAAGAAGTGTAATTAAACTTGGGAATTCGATGGCAATTACATTCCCCCAAGAATGGTTTAATAAAACTCACTTGAAAGAACATTCAAAAGTATCAGTTTTTCCTATAGATGACGAAACTATTCTAATTCATAAAAATAATTATAAAAAAGGAGAATCAGTTATAAAATTAGATTTAAAAGATTGGTCCTCCAATTTGTTTGAAGAGTTAATATTAACTGCCTTTAAGTTAAGTGTAGATAAATTGTATTTAAAATTTGAAGTTGAAAAAAATAATAAAGATTATTATGATATGGTAAATAATCTACAAAGAAAAATAATAGGCTTTGATTCAAGTATAATAAGTGAAGGTAATGAAATTTGTATTCAATTTTTATTAGATTTAAGAAGAATTTCTTTACCTGAAATCTTAATTGAACTGTTTAATATAATTAATGATTTCATAAATTCAGTCATTGATAAATCATCAGTCGTTAATCAAGATATTTATAAAGAAAAGTTTTCTAGGAAGTATAATTTAGGATTGCGAATATTACTTCATACATTATTAAAGTATCCTAATCTAAATAATGTAGTTAATAGACCAATAGTTCGAACTTTAGGGGACAGAATTACCTTATTATACTCTAAAGAATTAATGGATTATGCATTTCAATTGAAGAATTTACCGATAAATATATTAGATAAATATTCTCATATTCTCAAAAGAATTTCGGTTCTATTGCTAAAGATAGTTCAAAAATATAATAACATACAAGAAAAAACACTTTTTAGTTTTCAAAAAGAAATAGATGATATTAATAGCTTATTTTCTTCTAGTAATTCTGAAAATGATAAAGAAGAGATAATAATTAGAAGAATAATTTCTAAATTTTTAAGTATTTGTAAAGATCTTATAGGAATATCAATAACAAGAATATTAGAAGCAAAATTGTAATAAAAAATGAATGAATTAGAAAATCATCACAAAATAAAGAATAGGATAACTATTGCAATAGATGAAAGTACAAAACAAATATTAAATAAGCTAAATAATCACTCGGAGAGTTCTAGATCTGAAACAATAAGAAAAGCAATTAAATTTTATCATAAATTTAAGAAAGTTTTTGATAAAAAAGAAAATGGAGTATCTGCTAAGGTGAATACCTACTTAGAATTACTCTCTCACGGAGAACACATTATTTTAGATGTAGATCATTATTTAAGTTTCTTAAAGTTCATAGAAAACTCTCCTGAAAGAGAAAAATTTGAGGATATAAATAAATCAATAGGAAGAGCTCATGCGGAAGAATTTTCTCAGGATCTTGATATTACAACTGTACAGAAAGTGGTGGAACGTCTTGAAGCATGTAATTTCTTTAAAATTGTTAAAGATTCATCAAATAGATATACATTATTATTGGGTTCTGATATTCAAAAAAACTTCATTAAAACTTTTCTAGAGGAAGTGTTAAGAGGTATGGGTTTCAATGTTCAAGTAAAAGAAGGCTTCTCAAAACTTAAAATTAGTTTGGATAATGATAATATCTTTTTAAAAAAAAATTAAAAAAAAGACTTAAAAATTAATTTGTATCTATAAAATATCTTCACCTTTCTCTTTTGTCCTGATTCTTATTGCTTTTTCAATGGGAATTATAAATATTTTACCATCGCCAGGTTTGCCTGTTTTAGCATTTTCTATAATAGTATCAACAATTTCATCGATATTTATTCTATCACTAATAACTATCTCCAGTTTCAATTTATCAATCCATTCGACACAATATTCTCCTGTTCTTCCTACAAGCTTTATTCCCCTTTGACTACCATGTCCTTTAATTTCCTGTACGCTCATTCCTTTAATTCCTTTATCAAATAATCCAGATTTTACAGCTTCTAATCTTTCTGGTCGTATAAAACATTCTACTTTTTTCATTTTTATTTTATACCTCCCTCATACTTTTTCTCCATGGATTGTAATATCTATTCCAATATATTCTTCTTCCTCAGATGCTCTTAAACCCATAACTTTATCAATCACTTTAGCTATTATCCAGGTTACTACAAAAGTATATACAAGTGTCACTATAACTCCTACTGTTTGAATCCATACTTGTCCAGGATTACCTGTTATTAAACCTGTAGCCCCCACGCTAGCAAAAATCCCGGTAGCAATTGCTCCCCAGATACCTCCCCATCCATGAACCGCCCACGCATCTAAAGATTCATCAATTTTCGATTTTGAACGCCAAGTAAGTGTACTATAACAGATTACTGCAACGACAGCTCCAATTATTAATGCAGCCCACGGTTCAACAAAACCAGCAGCAGGAGTAATTGCAACTAATCCCGCTAAACCACCCGTTGCTAATCCAAGACTACTAAATTTTCCCGTTTTATAGTATTCTATAATCATCCAAATTAAACCAGCAGTACTCGCCGCTATATGAGTATTAACTATAGCTAATACCGCAGTACTATTTGCAGCTAAAGCACTTCCACCATTAAATCCAAACCATCCAATCCAAAGTAGTCCCATTCCAAGTAATACATAAGGAATATTTGAAGGCTCCATAGGTTCTTCTTGATATCCCTTCCTTGGACCAATAACCAAGGCGACTGCTAAAGAGGCAAATCCTACATTTATATGAACGACCGTACCTCCAGCGAAATCTCGTGCTCCTAGAGTATTTAACCACCCACCATCACCCCAAACCCAATGAGCTATAGGAGAATATACTATTATAAGCCAGATTGAAATAAATATCATGAACGCTTTAAAATTTACTCTCTCTGCGAAAGGACTTGCTATAATCGCTACAGTAATTATTGCAAACATTAATTGAAATATCATATATAATAGATGTGGCATTGCATCAGAATATACTGGATTAGCATCTGTTCCTACTCCGAAAAGTCCAAGGAAATTAAAACCTCCAATAAATCCACCACCAATATCAGGAGCAAAGGCTAAACTATAACCAATTATGAACCATGCAACTGTTACAATTGATATTGAGACAAAACACATTGTCATCATATTTATAATATTCTTCTTACGTAGTAGCCCCCCATAAAAGAACGCTAGCCCAGGAGTCATAATAAAAACTAACCCCGTACATATTAAGACAAAAGCTATATCTGCACCCGCCAAATTTTTTACACAGCTCCGTGTAATTACACTAAATTTCAAGTGAAAAAATTAATTGAATATAATTAAAGGATCGAGATATAAAAAGATGATTGAGAAAAGTTATGAAAAAAAGAGAGCAAGATTTGCAGAGTTCTTACAAATTATGATTGTGTATGAACATTTAATAATTTTCTGAAACTTTTAGCTTTTAATTCCAAGATTTTGAAGATTCTTTAAAAAAAAAGAATTATTTGGATTCTATTTACTATATAAATTCTTTTGCTCCTGTTCCATTTTTTTTAAATGGAGTACTCGTGAGTAATTTTTTTTCTAATTTACTCATTCTATTTTCAAGATCAATAATTCTCTTTTCAATCTTTTCTAATTCTTGTGATTTTGTTTCATTATCCAATAATTATCACCTTTTTAATTTTTTAGTTATTATTAAAACATTTTCAATTTTTTAAGATAATTTGGTTCTATTGACTAAAAACTTCAGGAGCTGTGTAATAATCATTAGATTAATGATTTTTTGAAATTTTTAGTTTTCAACACCCTATATTAAATAAAATCTAAAAAAAAAATGGATTTAAATTATTTCTTTGTTTATTGTTGCTCTTGTACCGTCTCGAATTCTGATAGTCTCTCGTATATCTGAGACAAAAATTTTTCCATCACCAATCATTCCAGTTCTAGCATTTACAATAATTAAACTAAGAACTTTCTCTAGATCTTCAGATTTTACTATAATCTCTATTTTCGTTTTTGGGAGTAAATCAGCATAGATTTTTGTATCATTTAATATTTGGATTATACCTGATTGTTTTCCACGACCTTTTACTTCATAAGTTGTGAGTGCAGAAAATCCAGAATCTGCTAATGCACCTTTAATTATACTAAGCTTATCATTCCTTACAATGGCCTCAATTTTTTTCATTATATCACCCTTTTCTTCAGACTTTTCTTCAGAGATTTATTTTTCTGCATCCATCATTTCTTCAGGATATGCATATGTTTTATGGATTGATATATCTACACCGAATAATTCTTCGTCTTTTGATACTCTTAATAATTTGAATCTATTTAGAACCCAAAATAACAATAAACCTAAACCTGCAACGACTATAGCAATAACCAGTGCACCTATTACTTGAACAGCTAATCTAATTCCCCATTCCGTTAATTCAAAACCATAGATAGGATGTGCTCCTAATGCTTTTGCTCCAAAAATACCTGTGGCAATAACTCCCCAGATTCCACAGGCTCCATGAACTGGAAAAACTGCCAAGGCATCATCAATTTTTAATTTATGTTCCAAAATGCCATATACTAGCGTTGTTAAAACTCCCGCTACAATCCCTATAATAAAAGCGGAAATTGGATTCACTATATGAGCTCCAGAACATATCGCAACGGCTCCAGCAAGAAGACCTATCATACTAGTTAAAACATGACCTCTTGAGGTAATAGCTGCCCCAAATAATCCTCCCGCCATACACATTGCTGTTGTGATGGATACCCAAGCTAATTCAACATTAATTGTTTCTGGATCCGCTGCAGTACTTGATCCAATATTGAATCCAAACCATCCAAAGACTAAAAGCCATGCCCCTAAAACTGCTAATGGGATACTATGCCCAAAGAAGGTCCTTGGTGATTTATTTTTTCCTACAAATTTTCCAATTCTAGGACCTATAATAATAGCAGCTGTTAATCCTAGCATTCCTCCTGTAAGATGTACTACACTAGATCCTGCATAATCTATGTATCCTAGTGATGATAACCATCCACCTCCCCAAACCCAGTGTTCAATTATAGGATAAATAACTGCTGCAATTACAGCTGCTGCTATAATCCATCCAAATAGCTTATCTCTCTCTGCTGTTGCTCCTGGTACAATTGCTAAACAAGTAATCATAAACATGGACATTTTAAACCATAAAGCCATGTCACCTAAAGCAGACGCACTCCCAGATATTCCATAAGCTCCTGATCCGGATAAAATCGGAGGGAGAGGGTTAGTGATAGTCGGTATCCATTTAGGAAATCCTAAAAATGGAGCATCCGAATAGTAAGCGATCGGAAATCCAATTAGAAAA
This sequence comes from Promethearchaeota archaeon, assembly GCA_048937405.1. Taxonomy (GTDB): domain Archaea; phylum Asgardarchaeota; class Lokiarchaeia; order Sigyniarchaeales; family SOKP01; genus Loki-b32. Next base: position 5,919 of record JBHLNF010000013.1, on the reverse strand, counting down.
TAAAGAAAAAATGCTAATGTCCATCCAACATTAATCATGATAATTGTGTGAGAAACATTTTTTTTTCTTACCATTCCCGCATAGAGAAATCCAAATCCAGCTGTAGCCATAATGAAAATTGCTACAGGTGCCCAACCTACTAGAAATGCTTGCTGAAATGCTCCAAAATAATCTTCATCAGTTGCCATTCTTTTTCAAATCACCCTTATAATTTACTCGCAAACCAGACTGGTTTCAATGAAATTGGAATCTCTTCAACCCATAATCCTTCTGATTCAATGTTCAATTTCAGGATTTGAGGTTGTAAGGGGACGCTTCTTGACTTACGCAGAACGAAAACACGTGTCCAGATAACATCATGTTTTTGATAATCTAAATATATTAAATGATCTACTAGATATTCTATAATTCCAGGTCTTTCTGGAATACCTTCTGCAGAAAAAAGAGTTGTAGCGCCCCTATTTTTTGTTTCAAGAAGTAATTTCATGAAAACTTCCCTAAATTCCGATTGATCTGCTAATCTACGTTCCAAAGCAGATAAAGAATCCACAACAATTCGAGATACATTAGATACTTTATTAAGAACATTCATTATTATTGCCATTGCTTCCCCTTTATTTATTAAACTAAATTCACTAGCGTAAGTAGCACTAATTGACAAATTGATAATTATAAATTTTTTTTGTTCTACTAAATTCGGAAAATCTTCCCATAATTCTGCACCAGTTCTTATGATTGTTTCTGGTGTTTCTTCGGTTGTTATATAAACTACTGTTTCACCTTCTTCAATTCCTTGATGTGTAAATTGAAGACACAAAATCGTTTTTCCAGTTCCAGGTTCTCCTCTTACTAAAATTGCATCACCTTTAGGAAGTCCAGGAATGAAATTTTTTAATCCCCTAACTCCTAAGTTTACCCATTCAATATTTTTTGATCTAAGTGCTTTATCGTAATCCTTATCAATCACTTTTTTTTTATTTTTTGACATATTTTTTTTTTGAATTTAATTTTGATATATTTTTTGTTAATTCAAAAAAAAATTCTGAATATAAAAATATTATTGAGAATTTTCCTTAATTCTTATGACGTTTATTAGAAACTTCTTAAAACTAAGGTTTATTTGCATCAAGAATATCAAGTTATTCATAAAAATCTTCAAGGAGATTCATCAAGAATAATAAATAGTAAGAAGAATCATATAATAATTTTTTTAATTTATGAACAGTGGTGAACTTTTCACAAAAGATTAATTAAAGAATGAATACATTTCAACAACAAACAATTCATACAAAAGGAATATATCTTCCTTGGGGATTATTAATGAAAAATATTAAAATCATACTTGGTCAAATAAATCCTGTCGTAGCTGATATTAATTACAATTTGGAAAAGATTATTAAAATCATTCAAGAACATCAAGATGTTGATGTAATCATCTTTCCAGAAATGGGATTAGTAGGATATCCTCTAATGGATCATATTCTTGATCCACTAGTCCAAAAGAAAAACCGGGATGCAATAGAGCAAATTAAAAGTATAAATTCAAGAGCTACAATTATAGTAGGCACATTTACTCAGCCTCCAGAGCTAAGTGGGAGTTTCCAGCCATTTTACAATTCTGCTGTTGTAATCAATGGAAAAAAGATAATACACATTGAAAATAAGCGATTATTGCCTAATTATGACGTGTTTGATGAGCATAGATACTTCTCTTTTGATAAAAAGTTTAAACCTATCGAGATCAATGGTATAAAAGCGGGGATTTTAATTTGTGAAGATGTATGGGATGATGCTTATGATATCAAAGTTACACACAATCTTGTATCGAACAACGCTGAGATATTGATAGTTATTAATGCTTCTCCCTATCATATTAATAAAATAAAAATGAGACACGATTTAATACAAAAAAAATCGAAATTATTTTCAATCCCGATAGTATATCTGAATATGGTGGGAGGTCTTGATGAAATAGTATATGATGGACAGAGTTTTGTAACAAATAAATTAGCGCAAGTAATATATCAAGCAAAAGCATTTGAAGAGGATGTTGCCGAAGTTGAAATAAACATTGATGACGATAAACCCATTGAATTTCCTCCACCTATGCTAGATTGGAGAGAAGAAGTTATAGGTGCATTAAAGTTGAACGTTTATGATTACTATCATAAAAGTGGAGTTTTCAAAGGTATCATCTTAGGATTAAGTGGGGGAATTGATTCAGCATTTACTGCTTATATTTGTGCTAAGGCAATTGGATCGGATAAAATAACGTGTATTATGATGCCTACGCGTTTTACTTCAGACCAGAGTATAAATTTAGCTCGTGATTTATGTGAAAATTTAGAAATTAAATATATTATTCACCCAATTGACGATATTTTTCAGAGCTATAATCAGGATTTTAAGAAAAACTTGGGAGAATTACCTTTTGATATAGCAGATGAGAATCTACAAGCCAGAATCCGTGCGACAATATTGATGTATTATTCAAATAAATTTAATTGGTTATTAGTTTCCACAGGTAATAAGTCTGAGATAGCTGTCGGATATTGTACGCTTTATGGAGATACCTGTGGGGGAAAAAATATCCCTGGAGATCTTTTAAAAATACAAATCTATGATATTTGTAATTGGATAAATAGAGAAAAAGAAGTTATTCCTAAAGGTATTATTGAAAGACCTCCAACTGCTGAGTTGAGAGAAAATCAAAAAGATGAAGATTCTTTACCACCTTATAGTATATTAGATCTTATTTTGAATGAGATTATTAAACATGGAATAGGTAATGAATTAGATCATTTGAAAAAAAAAGGAGTTGATCTAGAAACTATAAATCATGTAAGAAAATTGTATTTGAACTCAGAATTTAAACGTCGACAGTTGGTTCAATCAATCAAAGTGAGTGAAAGTGCATTTGGTATTGGACGTCGATATCCAGTATTAAAAAAGATAAATTTTGATAATGAATTTTGAAAAATTTCAAATTAATTCTTACTTAAATTATTATTTTATTGATAAAATTTGATTATCTCATACATTCTAAAAGTGATTATTTTGTCAAGTGGATCTTAATAAATATTATAAATTTTCCATTTTATGTTAGGTTCTTTAAAATATCATAATTCCCCACAATTAGTTCATAATATAATTTATAAGAGAAAATATAATTGAGTATAATAGATTATATTAAGAAAAAATAAAATGAAAAGAAATGATTGAAAAAGATGATCCAGAACGCTGGAAAATATGTGATAAAGTAATCGAGAAGGTCAAGGAACAAAATATTAAATTGATTTACCTTCAATGGACAGATATCCATGGTATAATCAAATCTTTTGAAGTGAATGCAAACCATATTGAAGATTTTCTCCAAGATGGCGAGCATTTTGATGGAAGTTCAATTACAGGTTATGGAGCGATTGAAGAATCGGATAAAACAGCGGTTCCCGACCCTACTACATTTGCGATATTACCATGGCGAAAAGAAAAAAAAGTAGCTCGATTTATTTGTGACATATACAAACCAGATGGAATGAGATATGAAGGTGATCCAAGATATATCCTTCAAAGGGCTGTTAAAAAAGCAGCAGAGTATGGATTTGACTATTTTTGTGCACCAGAATTGGAATTTTTTGTGATTACTCCAGATACAGAAGAAGCATTTAAACCGGGAGATATGCGAGGTTATTTTGACTATGATCCTTATGATATTAACGAGCAGATGAGGTATAGGATTAATGAATATTGTGATGCTATGGGAATTGAAACTGAAGCAATACATCATGAAGTTGCCTATGGTCAACATGAAGTAGATTTTAAATATGATCAGGGAGTAACATCAGCGGATAATACGATCACCCTTAAAAACATAATTAAAACTGTTGCAGCTGAAGATGGTATGATTGGGACATTTATGCCAAAACCATTTGCAGGAATTAATGGTAGTGGTATGCATGTTCACCAAAGTATGATGAAGGATGGAAAAAATGCTTTTTATGATGAGAAAGATGAAAATTATATCTCAATGACGATGAAGAAATTTATCGCTGGACAATTAAAACATGCTAAAGCGATGTGTGCAGTGTTAAGTAGTTGGCCAAACTCTTATAAACGTCTGGTTCCGGGATATGAAGCTCCAGTATATATAGCTTGGGGTTTTAGGAACAGATCACCGTTAATAAGAGTCCCAGATTTTAGTGGAAAGCCTAGTTCTGCTCGTTGTGAGATACGATGCCCTGATCCTGCAGGGAATCCCTACCTTCAATTTGCTGTATTATTAGCGACAGGTCTGGATGGAATAATCTCTGATAATATTGAAATTCCTGAAGCTACTGATAAAAATGTTTATCATTTTTCATCCAAAGATCTTGAAAAAGCAGGAATTGATGCATTACCAGGAAGTTTAAGGCAAGCAATTATAGAATTTAGGAATTCAGAATTTATGAAAGAAGTATTTGGAAAAGAGCCTTGGAAAAACTTTTACTATGCCAAATTAGAGGAATATGACACCTACAGAATCCATGTAAGTCAATGGGAAAGAGATAGATATATTATAAAATTGTAATTTTTTTTATTTTTTTTTAATACGAATAAGTCTAAATGACAAAAAACATCAAAATTAGTAATTAGTCTTTAAGATCTAAAAAAAAGTATCTTTTTTATACTAAGATCGTGTTTTTTTACAATATAATAAGCAATATTAGACTAAAAAAAACGATGAAGTTAGTTAAAACAAATCTGGGTACATCTTTTCGATATTTTCCATGGTTTCAGAAAACAAGTTGTATAATACAATATTGTCATAGACAAGTGTATTTTCATAAAAAAAATCTAAAATTTCATTAGCAAGTTTCTTATCATTATTTGGGTCAATTTTAGGTTTCAAATTAAATAAAATTTCAAATTCTTCTATCAACCATGTTAATTCCTTTTTTAAGCCTTCCTCTAAAACTTGAGGATAATTTATACCCGCTTCCATTTTAATACTTCAATCCTTTACTTTATTCTAATTTTTACTTTTTCCTTGTATTAAATGAAAAAATATGATTATTTATAATTTTTATAGACCAATCTTTACATGAACAATGATTTGAATAAATTTTATTTTTATAAAACCTTTATTTCTTTTTTTCTAATTCTTTTGAGTAATTTCCATACTTTCTAAAATTTTTTATGACATCAAAAATAGAGTTTTATTCTACATTTTTAATGAGCATGGTTATTTCAGTCTTAATTTATGTCGAGTTGAAAATATTATAAGTTTTTTAAAAATTGTTTACTATTTCTTGTAATCTCAAAATTTTAAGAAATTTTAAGAAGGTAGGAAATTAAATGTCTGGGAAATGGATAGGAATTTTTCCTATTATATGTGTTGTATTACTGATCGTTTCATTGTTTTTGCCAGTAATGGGTCTAAGTATTTTTAGCTCTGGAATTATAGATCCTGCTATCACTGGAAATATCATGCCTTTTGGAGGGGGAATCTTAGATGAGCTTGAGCCATATGTTGCGACAGTTCCCGAAGCAGGTGATCTTCAAAATGGCTTTTTCTGGGTTGGAATTATCTTTGCTATTTTCTTTGGGCTTGATGCTTTATTTTTATTTATTGGTGGAATAAGAGTTATGACTGGAAGTAAAGAACTTGAGAAAGCTAGAAAGAAATGGTTAATTGGAGGACTATCTAGGATTATAAGTCAAGCTATAGTAATAGTAGTAATGCTATTTTTTATTCCAGATATCATAGCTGATAATTACCCTGGAGTTGAATTAACTTTTGCTATTGGGTTAGGAATGATAATGATAATGGTTGTTGGCGGGATTTTGATTTTCGCATGGATTTTAGCTAAAATCGCTGATTGAATAAAAAATTTTCAAAAAAAATCATTTACTTTCTTTTTTTATTTAGAAAAAGGAATC
>JBHLNF010000012.1:0-86001 GCA_048937405.1 Promethearchaeota archaeon | reverse complement strand
TCCCATTAAAAATGGAACTAGGGCAATAGAACTAATCAGAAAGCTTAAAAAATATGGTTCAAAAAAATTCAGCATAAATGTTCCAAGTAAAGGTCCAATAATTTGGGCAAAGCTGTCTAAACCCGAGGAATATCCATTTATTTTTCCTTGTTCTGCAGGAGATACAGATTGACTTATTTTACTATTTAACGGTCCACGAGTCAATGATGCAGCAAAACTTATAACCAACATCAAAACAACAAACATTACTAAATTAATAGAGAATCCAATCAAGAAGAAAGAAATTAAAAAAATTGCTAAACCAACCTTTAGAGCATTATTTTCCCCGAGTTTAGTTATTGTTGGTTTAAATAGGAGAAATCGTACACCAGCTCGAAAAATACCAGAGATCATTAATAGAATTCCAATCTCCCCAGCGTTTAAACCAAAAACTATTTTTGCAAAAAATGAGAGTGAAGCCATAGTAATCATGAATGAGGCGGTATGAAAGCCCCATAGTGTTAAGTACCACATCGCATTTTTGTTTTTTGTGATATTAATAACGATATTTTTCTTTAATTCCTGATTCAATTCACGTTTTTCTTCTGGCCATGTTTCATTTAGAATAGTAATTGTAATAATCATAGTAAATAAAGAAAGTCCTGCTGCAAATAATCCAGGTAATAATATTCCGCCAATACTAAAAAGTGTTCCCCCTAAGCCAGGACCAATAAGTGAAGCTAAAACATGGGCGACTCCTATATTTGCCATTTGAATACTCCTATCTTTTGGAGGAACTTCATCACCTATGATTGCTTTAGCAATAGGAAAATTACCTCCAAAGATCCCATCAACAATCCGAGAGATTATTAACAACCATATTGAATTTGATGAAAATGCGAGTAAAAGGAATCCCGTAAACGTACCAGCTTGTGAAATTATAAGTAGAGGTTTTCTTCCAAATTTATCACTTAGCTTTCCTAAAATTGGACCAAATACAAATGAAAACATTGCGTTTACAGAAAGTACAATACCCATAATAAAAATTGGAATAGAAAAACTTTCTGCTATAAATGGAGCCATTGGTAATATCATAGAAAATCCAATGATATCAATAAAGACAGCAATCCATAATGGTGATAATTTCGGATATTTAAAAATCGTTAATTTCATAGCAATCCCTATAATAAAATAAGATTGAAACAACTCCTAATTTGAAAAATCAAATTATTTATTAACTTAAAAAGTTTGGATTTTATCCTATAAATAATTAAATAGAGTATTAAAATAAGATTTTTGGATAATTTTTTTATATACAATATTCAAATATAGTATTATGAATGATCTTAAACAGGAAAAAGATTTAAATTTAAGTTTTGAAGAAAAACTTGAAAAAACAGTTGAACTTCCTGTTCTAGATTTTTTTAAAATAAATCTTTTTAGTTTTTTAGTACCTCTTTATGTCTGTTTAGTAATTTTCTTGATATTTGAATATTGGTTTATAAATTTGTTTTCAATCCCTCCCATTATTCATATCTTTCTTTTACCAATCTTTTTTTTGATTCTCTACTATATTTATCTCATCATTTTAATTGAATTTACAGCTTTATGGGTTCGTAAATGGAATAAGAAATCTCCTCCAATGCAGGGGGTGTTTAAGCGTGTTCTTGATGATACGAAAAGTAAAGAAGGTCAAATGATGAAATATTATCATAAACGAGGGTTTATTATAAAATTCCCTATGTGGTTAACATCTAAATCTCCATTTCCTTGGCTTATTAACCGGACTCTTCGGAAAATTAGTCATAACAAAATTGGTAAGAATGTAATTTATACGGACTCCTATGTAGGTTTAGAATTCACAGATATAGGTGATAATTCTTTCTTTTATCCAACTACCAGTCTATCTAGTCATGCTGTAAATACTATTTTTGGAAAAATTACAATTATGGAAATTAAAATTGGTGAAAATAATACTTTCTATCCCGGAACTATTATGGGATGTGGAGCTTTGACTACAGATGATAACGTAATATACCCAAATACAGTTTTGCATAAAAATTGGAGAGGTAAACCTAGAAAAGTATATTATCAAGGCAGTCCAGGACGTCCTATCAATGTTGAAGATGAATACTAGGAGACAAGGAAAAGAATTCACATTTTTCTAAAGCTTTAGATTACTTCTTTTTTCGAAAATTTTCCATGTTTCTGTAAGAATTCTCTATATGAATTAACGTTATCAAGAATTTTACCTGTTAATTCAAGTGTTTCAAATACAGGTACATGTAAATTCAAAAGTTTCAATTTGAAAGTATATCTACTTTTGTATTCTTCAAATCCTTCGTTTATTTTTAACATAACACAATAAATAGGCTTAGAACAAATTCTTATTGCCTTTGAGATATATCTTATAAATTCTTTATTAAGATCCATACCTTTAAAACCCATATCTTCTAAAAAATCTTCAAATCCCTGAAATCTTTCAGGATCTTTAATAAAAACTATAGATGATATATTCGGATCTTTATCTAAAGTCAGAATCGTGCGAAAATAAATATTAGGTCTTATACCTGAACCTCCTAAATCAAGAGGATTTGTAAGATTTGTATTAACATCTGGTAAGAATCTGTTCATTTTAGCTATTGTTTTTTCTGTTAAATTTGGAATGTTTAGATTATATCGTTCAAAAATATCTATAGCTTCAATCGTGGAACCCCCACCTATTCCAATCACACCGACATTACGATTTTCAGGTAAAGGAGTAAAATTAAAAGCTGAAGCTAATGCTGCGACTTCATTTGAATTATTTACAATACAGCTACCTGTTTGTTTTCCAACTGCATTCCATATTGCATTATTTCCCGCTAAACCACCAGTGTGAGATAAAATTGCTTTTTTTGTTGCTTCACCATAACCTGATCTCCAAAGTATTACTGGTTTATTGTTTAAATTACATTCTTTTATCATATTCATAAATTTCCTCCCTTGTTGAATTGATCGTAAATTTTCAATATACAATCCAATAATTTTTGTAGATTCATCATTATAAAAATATTCTAAAAACTCTGCGGGAGATAAATCTAATGAATTTCCTATTGATATAAATTTAGAAACATAAAGCCCATAAGAAACAGCTAACTGAGATAAATTTTGGGCAATTCCACCAGATTGGAAAATACCACTAAAATTTCCTCCTTTTCCTGATTGTTCAAGTGCAAAATATAATCCTGCTTGTGGATTATATACACCTAGGCAATTTGGACCAATTATTCTTACATTGTATTTTTTCGCAATAGTTAAGACTTCTTCTTCTAATTCTACATTACCTACTTCACGGAATCCTGAAGCAAATATAGTCGTAAAAGGTACTCCTTTTTTCCCAATTTCTTCCATTAATTTAGGACATAGTCTAGCTGGAACAGCTAAAATCACATAATCAATAGGGTCAGAAATTTCTAAAATAGAACTAAAAACTTTATATCCATGGAAATCTTGTCCACTTAAGCGAGGATTAAACAAATAAATAGGTCCTTTAAATCTATTTTTCATACAGCGAAAAAAGTAACGACCTCCACTAGGGTCCTGACCCAGACCAATTATCCCAATAGACTTGGGAAAGAATAATTTTTCAAAATTTATCTTTGAGGATTGTTTAATTGCTGACATAAAAAAAATTATCAAGTATGAATGAGTTTTATAATAACTTAAATAAGTTAAAACTAAAATATTTTAAGATAAAATTTCAGGTTTGATAAATTTCTTTTATTACCCTCCTTGCTTGTTGAATATCATTGTGTATTAATCCATCGATTCCCAAATTTACTAATTCTTTCAAGTCTGAATCATTTATGGATTCATATATGGCGGTCCATGCATTAACCTTAAGATTATTAGAATGTGAAAATTCAACAATTTCTTTATTAATATGCCTCCAATATGAATGAATTGCCAAAAAATTGTTCTTAATAGCTTTCCTACAGAATTTGATCACCATACGTTGCGAGGTCATTTTTTCAGAAAGAATCAAACCTAATTTTAAACCAGAAATTATTTTCTTTAATTCCTGTAATTCACGAAATATAAAAGAACTAATTATTGAAGTTTCTAGAAGATCTTCATTTTTTAGAATTTCTATAAGAACTTTTCCTAACTTTTGAACTTTTATTTCAACCCACAATCCAATATTACCCTTAGAAATTTCTATTAATTCATTTAATGTGGGGATTTTTTCTCCCTGTCCTATATCTATAGCTTTTAATTCTTTAAGTGTCATATCTCTAATTAGGCTCATTGTTCCATCTAATTTAGAAATATTTGCATCATGTCTGATTACTAATTCCCTATCTTTTGTTTGATGGATATCAAATTCAATATAATCTGCTCTCAATTCAATTGCCTTTTGAAATGCTTTTAATGTGTTCTCTGGTGCAACATTACTTGCTCCTCGATGTGCTATTATCAAAATTTTATGTTGATTCTTCAAGATCACCAAGAAACTTATATAAATCAAGAAATTAAGTTTAATTATTACTACTTATACTAAAGGATTATTAGTTTTTTTGATTATTTTTCTGTTTTTATGAATTTATTCAAATACTTATCTATACTTTTTATCAAAAATTTAACAGAATCTATCAATAAATTCTTTTATGTGTTCTTCTAATTTATGATTCTTCTATTAAATACAAAACTAAGTTTATTATCTCATAAACATCAGATTTATATGTGTGAAATGGCAACAAATAATACAAATAAAAGGATAAATTTATAAGTATGGAATATTTTTTATACTGATAGTCTGTAGATTCTTAGGAAATGACATAAAGCGATAAGTTTAAATACTTTAATGCAAAAATATTGGAAATTATAGGTTTAAGGTGAAGTAGATAAGGTTCTGCGAACAATGTGGCAATATGCTTGTCCCAAAAAATGGAAAACTACTCTGCAAAGCATGCGAAGAGGAATTTGAATTAGATACTTCAAAAACTGACGACTACAAAATAAAAAAATCAATTAAGCATGATGAAAAAGAGAGTTCTCCCATTGTGGTAAAGGAAACTCTGCGAGAAGATAGAATTTCTGGGGAAGATCGGAAAGCTTATGAGGATCTCTTTGATATAGCTGACGGTGATGCTTATTAATAATACCATTTTTTAGGGGTTTATGGGTAGATCACTTTTTCTTCTTTAGTTTTGAAATAAATAAAATAATACTATTTAACTTAGAATTTACTTAATTTTAAGTCTTTAAATTTGTTAAGATTTAATTAACAATTAAATGTAAAAAAGAAATCATAAAATATTGATAAAAATGACTGAAGAAAAAAAAAAGAAATTACGTGGTTTTGCAGGAATGCTTTCCAAGCAAATTGAACCTTTAAATGAAATGGAGGCATTCAGAGAAAAGTTGAAGGATATAAATGTTAAGGTTCTGTTAAATGCTAAAGATGGTAAATGGGCAGCATTATTGATAGTAGAAAACAGTAAAATCTATGTAGAAGGAATAAAAAATGAACCGAAAAAGAATTTAAAAAAGAAAAACGCTGGTTGGGATGGATTTTTTGAAGCCACGATGCCATTATTTCTTGAAATGTTAACAAATAGAGATAATTTTTCAAAGGGTAAGGCTATTAGAAAAATATTATCTGGAAAAATGAAAATTAGGGGAATAAAACATGTTTTAAAATTACTTAAATTATTTGAATTATAAGTCAAGCTTAAAAATATTTGCCAACGACAGCATTTCTTCTCTTAATTTTTCTTCATTTTTAATATCTTTTAATGATTTAAGAATTACTTCCTTATCAATCTCAGATATCCGTTCTTGGAATAGATCTAAAAAATCTCTTAGGATAATAATCTTTTTATGAGAATCCTCTTGGATCTTATTAATATAAGTCTCTATTATCATTTCAGAAGAATTTTTCCCAATTTCTTCACTAGAAATAACTTCAGCATTACTTCCAATGATTTCTTGCAATATTGAATTATTATTGATAATATCCTGAGTAATTTTCTTTAACATATCATTCCTTGACAAGATCGATAAATTTGAGATGTATTCTTCCATTTCAATATTTTTATTCTCAATTGCTTTTATCATTTCAAGAATTCTTTCCTTATTTCCTCTTTCCATATTGTAATAATGTTTTTCCTCAATTTTTAAATTTAACTGAAAATATAGTTTATTAGAAATTGAACGTTAAAAACGATAGACTAAAGGAGTTCCAGACGCTTATAAAATATGAGTTTAAGAAAAAAGAACTCTTGTTAGAAGCCCTTACTACTCCGCAGTTAGGTAATGAAACTGGAAAACCTCACTATGAATTTTTAGAAACTCTTGGAGATGCTATAATTAAAGTAATTTTTATTTTAAAACTATATCATAAGGGTATAAAAAAGCCTGGTGAAATAACTAAACTTAAAGCAGGTTTGGAAAGTGATAAAGCCTTAAAAGAAATTGCTAAAAAAATTAATTTGCATGAATTTATATTTAAAGCTGAAAAACAACAGGTTAAAGATACGAAGATATTAGCTGATGTTATTGAAGCTGTTTGTGGTGCTTTATTTCTTGATTCTGAGGGGAATTTAGATTTAGTAGAACAAAAAATGATTGATCCCTTCATCAAGAATTTGGATTACATCAAGCAAAAATCGAAAATTTCCAGTAAGAATTCATTATTAGAATTTTTACAGGAAAAATACAAAATAACTCCTATTGTTAAACTTGATTATGAAAAAAGTGGAGTTGAACATGATCCAATCTGGAAAGCGAAGAATCCTAGGATTATTGATGAACAAAATCAGAAAGAGCTCGTAAAAATTTCAAGAACTCTAAAATCAGACAATTTCAATAATAAAAAAGATGCTGAAAAAGATATTTATGCTAAAATCTTGAAATATTTAGAGAAAAAAGAACTTTAAAAAATTTTTGATAAATTATTTTAAACATATATTTATTTCTTCAATAATTTAAAGATGTAGGAATCAACGAGTGCTTTCCATGATGCTACGATAATATTCTCATGTGTTCCAATCGTACCCCAGGAGTTTTTATTATCATTAGTTTCAACTAATACTCTTACCTTGGAAGCGGTACCTGCTTTATTTATTATTCTTACTTTAAAATCAGTAAGATTTATTTCATTAATACTAGGATAAAAGTGAAGTAAGGCTTTTTTAAGAGCGTTATCTAATGCATTTACCGGTCCGTTTCCTTCGGCTGCAGTATGAAATTCTTGACCTTTAACTTTTACTTTGATAGTTGCTTCAGATGTTAAATTATCATTATATAATTCAGTTAATACTCGAAATCCTTCTAATTCGAAAAACTTTTTTGTATAATAATCTGGGTCTTGAATATTCATATCCATACTCCTCATAATAATTTCTAAAGAAGCATCTGCACCATCATAAGCATATCCATCTTTCTCTTTTTCTTTAATAACGTTTAAGATTTCAGCAACTTTAGGATTGTCTTCTGCTAAAGGTATTCCAAATTTCTTTGCCATATGCAATATCGAACTCTTACCTGCTAATTCAGAAATCTTTATATTTCGAGAATTTCCTACTAGTTCAGGATTTATATGTTCATATGTTCTTACATTTTTACGCATAGCAGAAATATGAACACCTCCTTTATGTGAAAATGCATTTCTTCCTACAAAAGGTTGATCGTTATATGCAACCAAATTTGCCATTTCGTAAATAAAATGTGAAACTTCAGTGATATTTTCCAATTTTTCATCCGAAATACAATCAATTCCCATTTTTAATTTCAAAACAGGCAATATTGTTGTTAAATCCGTATTACCACATCTTTCACCAAAACCGTTCATTGTTCCTTGTATCATTCTGACTCCATGGTGAAAAGCTGTTAAAGCAAGAGCATTTGCCAAACCACAATCATTATGGGGATGAATTCCTAAAGCAATATCATCCCCTAAGAAATTTTTAACATCTTCTAAAATTGGACCTAATTCATTTAACAAAAGCCCACCATTTGTATCACATAGAACAATCCATGATGCCCCCGCATTTCTTGCACGTAAAATCGTTTCCAAAGCGTATTGTTTATTATTTTTATATCCATCGAAGAAATGCTCTGCATCATATATCACGTCAATCCCGTTTTTCTTCAAAAAAGTGATTGTATCTTCTATCATATTAAGGTTTTCCTCTAAACTAGTTTCTAAAGCAGATTCAACATGTAAATCCCAACTCTTCCCGAAAATTGTAGCATGCTTTATACCAACTTCTAAAAAAGCTTTTAAATTACTGTCATCTTCAGCTTTTATATCTTTACGTCTGGTACTACCAAAAGCATAAATCTTAGTCCCATTTAAATCTATATCCATCGTTTTGATCTTATCAAATAGCAAAATATCTTTTGGATTGGACCCTGGCCACCCAACTTCAATCATCGCAATATTAAGATCCTTTATTAACCGTTCTAGAATTCTGATTTTATCATCAACTGAAAAGCTAATTCCAGTTTTTTGACTTCCCTCTCGAAGGGTTGAATCATATATAGACACGCTATTATTATTGACCAATGCTTTTTTCACCAATGATTTTTTTAATTTTTATAGTTTTTTGATATTCAGGAGAAATTTTAAACCGAGAAAAGGCAAACAAAAGAAAGGTTAAAAGGGTTTAAAATTTCTTTATTGAAATTAAATAATAATCCCAATAATAATAATGAAGATAGCAATAATACCTATTATTGGTTTTAATTTTAATTTCATAATTAGATTCTAAAAATAATAGATACTTTAAAACCTTTTTTATTGGCACCCTATAATTAGAAGTTTGAATGAAAATCAATTTTTAATAAAAAATGTATTTATTGCTAAAATTGAAAAGATACATATATATCCTATAAAGATAAAAAACATTATCCACCCTAAAACTAAGTGAAAATTACTTTCTGTAAATCCACTCCAAATATACATGCAATATCGTATAAACTGAGCTAAAAGAAAAATACAATAAATAATATATAAACTCAAAATAACAAGATCAGATTGAAATAAAGATTCTGTCTTGAATGATTCAAAGATTTTTTGCTTTTTTATTTTTAAGTATGTTTTCAATTTTTGATAATCTTTTGAAAAGAAAAAAATAATAATAAATGAAATAGCTATGGGAATTCCAAAATAGTAATGTTCGATTGAATTAAAACCCCAAATTGAATATTTCTGTAATGAAAAGGGAAAATAAAAAATATATGAATTGAAGTATTTATATTATTAACATCACTAAAAATCTTCTTTAAGAATTATCTCTTAATAGAGAGTAGAGCTCTTTTATATTAAGGGCGATATAAATGAAAAAAAAAAATATAGGGTTTATTTTATTAGGAGTAGCAGGTGCAGATTTAATCTATGGCTTAGTTTCATTGTTCATATTTCCACAAATTTATGAACGTATTGGAATTCCAACTAATCAAATAAAAATAATTCAAAGAATATCATTAATTATTAGTTTGGTTTCCATACTTGCTTTAGTTATTGTTGGAATAATACTCCTAATAAAATTCCGTAATGAAGAATAAAAATTCCAAATTTCAATTTTTTTATAATTTAGTATGAAC
The DNA here is from genome assembly GCA_048937405.1 of Promethearchaeota archaeon. Classification (GTDB taxonomy): domain Archaea; phylum Asgardarchaeota; class Lokiarchaeia; order Sigyniarchaeales; family SOKP01; genus Loki-b32. Next base: position 76,428 of record JBHLNF010000012.1, on the reverse strand, counting down.
TATTGGTTGTTCTATTCGATTAGAACATCAATTTTTAAAAGATTTTCAAAATTTTCATATCTGTAAACGATGAGTTATCTCAAAAAGTTTATTTTTCCATTTTGATATGATCTTATAAAATTGGATAAGAGAATTTAGAAAATAGAAAATATTATTATAAAGAGATCTAAAATGACTAAATCACCGGTAATTGAAAAAAGTCCTCTTATGGAGCAATATGAACAAGAAACAGGTAAGTTAGCTATTTGGAAAGGCGAGGTTTCAAAACATTTTAAAAATTGGGAAAAAAAGAAAAAACGGGAAGAAATAAAGAAACAAAAATTAGAAATACTCACTCAATCGAAGATTGAAAAGAAAAAGATGAAAAAAGAAATAAAAGAGGATAAAATGGCCGGAAAAGACTATGAACATTTAATAGTTGTTGAGAACCTTCACAAGACATATTTATTAGGAACTACAGCCGTGGCAGCACTTCGAGGTGTTGATTTAACTATAGATAATGGGGACTTTATTGATATTATGGGGCCTTCAGGTTCCGGAAAAACAACTCTGCTCAACTTAATTGGAGGTCTTGACACCCCTACGAGAGGTAAGATCTTTTTGGAAGGCAGGAATATTTCTATGCTTTCTGATAATGATCTTGCTGAAATCAGACGAGAGAGGATTGGATTTGTATTTCAATTCTATAACTTACTTCCCCAAATGACTGCCATGGAAAATGTTATGGTTCCATTACATTTTTCTGGAAAATTGAGTCGTCGAGGTAAAAGAAAAAAAGCAATGGATCTATTGAGGTTAGTTGGATTGGATGAAAGAGCACATCACACCCCGTCTGAATTAAGCGGAGGAGAACAACAAAGAGTTGCAATAGCAAGAGCTTTTGCAAATGATCCAGCAATATGTGTATTAGATGAACCTACTGGTGATTTGGATTCAAAAACGGGTGTTATGGTATTAAATCTCCTTCGAGATTTAAATAGACGAGGGGCGACATTTGTTGCAGTAAGTCACGATGCTGCGGTATCTGAGTTTGCTACGAAAGTTTTTCATATGAGAGATGGAAAGCTTACTCATGAAGGGAAAATAGGAGGTTTAAAAGAAACTGAAATTATGCAATTAAAAAGAAGACAGGAGACTGAACTGAATAAAGAAAAATGTAAGAGTAAGATCCTTCAATATTTATATGCAAATCAAGGAAAGAGAGAAATTAATATGGGGGATATTAAAACTAGCATTCCAAATTCAATTATAATGAATTTACCAGAACACTTCAACGATATCGTACAAGAATTAATTGAGGAAAACAATTTCTTTGGAAGAATTGAAGGAGAATTATTAATTTTGAATTAAAAATTTATAATTGTTGTCAAATTAGAATCCAAAATATTTTAAACCGCATGACACATATTAAGCTGATTTTTAAATACGCATTTTTAGATTTACGGAAGCAAGGATTAAGATCTTTTTTAGCAATTATAGGAATGCTGATTTCCATAGGACTTCTTACAGTAGTATTATTTTTATCAGATTCTATTTCTGCTGGTTATGTAGATTATTTATCTATAGATTCTGGAAATCAAGATGCTGTTATCTCCATAAGACATTATAATGAAGAACCTGAAAATAGATCCTCCTATTTTGACTATGATCCTCTAATTCAAACAATACAAAACACCACTAATATTGTTGAAAACTATATACCACGTTTAGAAGTACTTGGAGACCTCAATATTTCTGAAGGTTTTCACACTAAAAATGTAACTAAAGAAGAAATTTGGTGTACAATCTCTGCAATTAATTTTACTTTGGAGAATAGAATTAATTTCGGAAATTTTAAGGAGCCATATTTCAATGAATTGCTTGATCTAAACGAACTCCCCTTGAATCATTGCGCTGTTTATTATGGATTTAATTATAATATTAAATATTCTGAAGGTGATACAATTGATATAAAACTGAACATAACTCATGAGGGAAAGATCTATAATCGTACACTAACTATGATAATAGATCAAATCTTTGATTTTAACTTAAAATGGCCAGCAGAATATCGTAATGATAATTTAATTGTTGTTGATATTAATACGCTTTATCAATATTTTGGTTTTAATAATTTTTCTGGAAAGTGTAGTGATTTAATCTTAACTTTCAAAGAAGGTAATGATTTATATGATATCAGAGATCTTGAAGGAACTAGTTATATCGTAAAGAATCTCGTTTCAGATATTCAAATAGCAATAGGAATTAATGAATATAATATTGATCTGCCTAAGTTAAGAATATTAGGATGGGCTGAATTTTTAAGTGTGTTTTTAGTTATTGTTTTTGTATTTGTCTCAATCGTAGCTATGCTTATTTCAGGAGTTCTTATTAATGGAATATTAAAAACTTCTGTGGAAGAGAGGATTAGAGAATTTGGAATATTTAGAACACTGGGTTCGAATAAAAAGTTTAATTTAGCTATAGTATTAATGCAAGGATTCTTGTTATGCAATATTGGAGCCATTTCAGGCATTATAACTGCATTTGTAATTTCTCGATTTGCTATAATACCTTTTGCAAACTTTGTTCTTGGACAAAGTACTTTAGGATTTAGACATATTCCCTTTTCTTTTACATGGTGGTCAATTATCATTTCATATATTATGGGTATTAGTGTAGGATTAATAGTCAGTATTTCACCTGCAGTAAAAGTGATGCGGCTTCAACTAATCGAATCTATTCATCCTTATCGGCACGAAGATACGTTATATCATCTACAAAAAAAGGCTACAGTTAATTATAAATTAATTCTTGTTGGGATTATCCTAGCCTTTAATGGAGGTTTTGTATTTTCTGTAATTCCGAGGATAATGGTTTCGTCCGACATGACGTTATTTGCAGGAACTCTAATTGCTATTTTACTTATATTTAATATAGGCTTAACTCTAGCAGGTTTAGGTCTAATACCAGTAATTTTAAGATTTGTAATCGAATTATTTAGGCCTTTAGCAAGAAAACTCCATTCCACCATTAAAATTTTTGTTTTTCGTTATCAAAGGAGGAATTCCAGTACAACTATAATATTTGCTTTATCTTTTTCATTTGTTATTTTTACTTCGGCTCTTATTAATACATTATCGTCACAGTCAACAGCTTCAACTAAATTAGCGTATGGATCAGATTTACTTATAGAAACAACTGGATGGAAAGAAGTGGAAACAGGAGAACTTGTAGGGGGCGGGGGATTTGGTTTTATGGATAATGGAGGAAACTCCATCACTGAAAGATTAGAACCACAGATGAAGCAAAACTATGATAATGCTCTAAAAATAACAAAAATAGTTACTACGGAGTTTGAGGACGACTTGATGACTATAGATGGTATTGAGAAAGTATCATCAGTATTGGTTAGACCGTATCAATTAACTCAAATTTATGCTGAAGAAGATAAAGAATTTATTGCTGAAATTGGTGATTATGTAGGATTATCCACACAAGATATAACTCTAATTGGAATTGATGAAGAATATCCATTTACTATAAGAAGAGAATTTATAGAAATGACATCTGGAAGTATAGATACTTCTTTTCAAGAACTTTTTGAGAATAATAAATCATATACGTGTATTATTTCTGAGGCAATAGCTTTAGCGATGTCATTGCTAATTGGAGATAGGGTTCGTATTGTTATTCATAGAGGAGATGAGATGGAAGTATTTCCATTTCTAGTAGTTGGTACTGCTAAAAGTATGCCAGGATTCAGGCAAGAATTTTCGGGATCTATGATGGGGGCTTCAATGGGTGGTGTGTTAATATCACAGAAGACATATATTGAAATTATGAATATTCCACCAATTCCTTATTTGGATAGAATTTTTATTAAACTAAGAGAAGATAAATTATCAGAAGCTCGTGATATTGAGGAAATTATCGATGATAAATATGAAGCAGATTATAATTTTGTAATAGAAAATTTAGCAAGAATGGTAGCACAACAGCAATCAGCATTTTTCGTAATAGATGTTCTTTTTACTCTTATTTCTCTTACTACAGTGTTTATTTGTATTTTTGGATTATTATCGTCATCTTATTCGACGATTATTGAAAGAAAGAAAGAGATTGGTATAATTCGAACTTTAGGATTAAAAGGAAAAGAGATAAATCGTCTATTTATTCTTGAATCCTTAATAATAATGATTAGTAGTGGGACTATAGGAATATTGGTTGGTTGGCTTACTAGTTGGTTGGTCACAAGTCAGCTGATAGGAACTTTAATAGGAATGCCAACTGTAATATATGTTCCTTGGTTTAATATTATCCTTATATATTCACTCTCAATCGTTATGATCTTTATTGGAATGAAAGTTTTATTAAGAAAAGTGAGGAAGAAAAAAATAGTTGATATATATAGAGAAACGCTTTAAGGGGATAATTGAATGATAAAAAATAATACTTTATTTATATTTCTTGTCTTATTTTCAATAGTTTTTCTCAGTCCCCTAAGTTTAGGATTATATCAGTTAAACAAAGTGTCATATTCAGAGGAAGAAATGGAGATAGTTAAAACAGAGGGGAATTCTATAAAGAGCTCAGATATTGCTGGGTCAGATCTTTATGCCGAGAGTATTAATGCATTTGTGGCGGGAAATAAATCTATAATAAAACAATCACTTTTTACAAATGATACAAATATTCTTTCGCAATTCGATTCGACGGATCCTGCTTTCACTAAATGTAATGTAATAATAAGTGCTACAAATGGAATTAATCCTGATATTTTTCCAACAATACTAACAGAAAGTGAAATACCTACTCAATACGTAGTAGGATTCAATAATTTTGTAGGATTTCTTTACTATGATAAAGAGGTTGATGTTGACGATGCCAAATTAAAAGCAGAAAGAGCACTTGAAATTATACGACGGAAATTTATGATTGATTTAATAATGATAAATACATCAGAAGAGAATTTTTTCCCTTTTGTTGGATATTATCCAAATTGGGATGTTTTCCTTAATGGCCTTACAAGTAATATTCCAATGGATGGATATTGGAAGGCATTAGACATGAATCGTCTATTAAGTAAAGAATATTTAGAGAATTATCATATCTCCTCCACCTTCATTCTACTAAATTCCTTAGATTCTTTTGAAGGTGATTTCAATATTACAACAGATCAGATTAATTTTAATCTAAACTCAATCGATCTTTCATTTTTAAAAAATTTGGAAATGGAGGAGATGTTTGAACAAATGGATAATATTATCGAAATTTACGGAGATTTTTTAAACATTACTGTGTCTGATAGTGAACTAGAACAAGTCATTAAGATTCTTAGGACATTTTCACCTAAAAACGATTCGCATTATACAATTATTTCAGTTCAATATGAAGGTTTAAGTAAAGGAATTCAAAAAGTTGGAGAGAATCAGTATAAATTCGATTTATGGCAATCATTAGGTTATGAAGGAGACCCTCTAGCTCCAAGTGAGAAAATTTTTATTGCTTTAGCAGGTGCTTTCATGAGTAATATAAAAATAAACATTTTATGTACTGAGATAGTTGATGCAACTCCCCTTAATTTCGAGTTCTATGATTATCTTATAGAACAAATAGGTTTATTATTTTATCTTACTGGGAGTGATTTTGATGCTCAAGATCTTGAGGCCTATTCATTTGATTTATATTGGGTAGATGATGGAGGAATTAAACAATCTTTTGTGAAACCTGTTAATTTAAATGACCCATATGATTACATTAATTTCCTACAACAAGTTGGATTTCAGGGTTTCTCTTCCATTCCAACTGGTCTATTAAATCCATTTAAGGAATTTTCTGTTATTTATAATGTTTCTTATTCTGATCCTAATATATTAATTAAAAAAGAATTATTAGGGGAAAATGCTTCATATGGAGCATATCGTAATTTCTCATACAATATTACAGCAAAGAATGTAGGGGATATTAGTGCATGGGGTGTTCCTACCCATATTCCACTACAGCTTGATTATTTTCTTCTTTTAGTAAGTTCTGCTGATTTGGATAGTGTTAAAAATAGCATGTGGAATGAAATTAATCGATTATATCCAAATCAGTATGAATCATTAGAAGATTTCTTTAATTTTGATGAAGACCCTAGAATCTTCTATTTTGATTCATTTGGTACAGGTGTTTATGATTCATTCTATCCAGACTTTTTTAATATCTCTAATCTATGGCCTTATAATGAAAATGCTGATAAGGTTATTCAAGGAGTAAGTAATCAAAATCCTGGTTATTTTCCAATACCTACTCTTGAAATTATAAAAGATCTTTTTACTAATGAAAAAAGTATTTGGAATGACGATAACTGGAAACTTGAACCTGGAGAGATAATATCATACCAAATTGATAATTATTCTATCGCTAATCTAGATTCCTTTACTCCATTTTATTCAAATAACTTTTCTATTGATTTCATACCCCCCACTCCTGTAATCATATCGGGTGTAGAATTGGATGGAACATCTCCAGAAATGGCATTATCTACGGATGATGAGAGCTGGGTAATTGGATCGGTTGAAAAATTCTTAGAACAAAAAATAGAGCTCGAATTCATTTTTAAAAATGAGACTAATATTGATTTTGTTGAAAACTCATTGGACAGGGTTTCTATTATAATAAATATTACTACTCCTGATAATTTAGAATCTTTAAATTTTGAAATATATGATTTTGAAGCAGAACAATTTAAAGATATGAGTCAATATTTGGATTCCGTAATAAATAATACATGGACCTTCTCAATAGTTAATAATAACGAGAGTTTAGATTGGCTTTTTTATCCCTTAGATTTTAATAATTACACAGTTCTTTTTAGAATCATTTGTATCGATTCAGAAGATTTTAATATATCTATTAATGATTTAGATATTGAATTTTCTAAAAGAGATCTTAATTTTAATGATGATTCTGGTTCGAGAGTTGTATATAGCTCTTCAACGGGTTATATTCAATTTGAGAGCCATTCTAACTCTATTCCCCTAAATACTTTTGATGCAGCATCAATAGTAGCATATTCATATTTAACGGATTATAATTCTAATCCTGGAGAATTAAATACATACTATATTAATTTTAAGAATATAGGGGCTGATTTTGCCAAAAATTTGAACATTTCCTTATCAATACCAGGGATTATTGATAATGCTAATCATTTCACTCTTGAAAATAGTAATTTATCATACCACTTAGAAACCCTTGCTCCTTATGAAGAAAAAACTTTGAATTTTACATTTTATGTACCTAACTCCATATCAATAAAGGATATTTCGATTATATATTATAATCCAAAAAATGTTCAAGGAGATGAATCTTCTAAAATAATTAGTTTAACCAATGAGGTTTATGTATCTGCGGCAGTTAATTACGAAGATTTTTTCCCATTTGTGAGAACACTTGAAATCAATTATAATATTAGCGATATTAACACTATTAATTATACCCTTGGTATTGGTGATGTTTTTAATTTGACAGTAAATTTAAACAATACAAGTCCTAATAAATTTATCATTCCAGATGTTAGCATCATTATGAATGATCAGTATAATGGTTTAAGAAAAATTGATAATCACTCATTATATTTTGAAAATATTGAATATAATGAAACTATTTCATCTACTATTAATTTGAAAAAAACTGGATGGAAAGGATATTTTTTTCCTTCAATAAATTATATTGAAGGTTCAGAAGGTAAAAGTGTACAAATTGAAAGTTCCAATTTTCAGATCTTAGGTGAAATAAATTTTTCGATAACAAAATCCCTGAATAGAGATCAAATTGAAAAAGGAGATCTGGTTACTGTAAATATAGAAGTTGAAAATACAGGAAATATAGTTGTAGAGGATATAAAAATAAATGATATAATAAGTTATTCTCAGTCGGATTTTTCTTTATTAGAGGGAAAATTAGTCAATTTAGTTGACTCATTAGAACCTAATGAAAAAGTTAATTTTAATTACACAATTAGAGCGAAAAGACAAACCTTTGTAACGTTAAATCCTGCTAGGATTAAATTCTACTATTTACTTGAAAATGAAGAATTTTCTAATAGTGTTGACATAAAAATTATTACCCCAAAAATTACGCAATTTTTTTATATAGGTTTCCCAAATTTGATAGTAATTGTAATAATCATCGTATACATAAGACAAACTCGAAAATCTGAAAAGAAAATGGGTGAATTTGAGCGATATGAAAGAGAAATTTTCGAATTAGATTCAAGAGAGACAATTTTTAAGGTTGAACATTATTTGAGAGAAAGATTAACTATTCTCAGGAATAAGGATGAAAATAAGGATTATATAGATAGGAAAGAGATTCAAACAGAAAAAGAGAGAAAAGATAAAGAATAAAGGCGAATCTAATTGAGAAAAAAGAAAATATATTCCCTCCTTATTGTATTGGTTCTGACTTTTCCTTTAATTCACATCTTTTTTAAAGGAGAGGAATTAATTACTTATTCTGATGAATTAGGAAACGAGGAACTAAATGAATTTAAACCTAAACTCTCAAATGATTATAAACAAAATATCATTGTTTATTTCAAAAAACCTTCTTATAATGATACAGTAAACTATTGGTTTGAATATTATGGAGGGACTATCAATAAAGAATGGAACAATAACACATTTAGCGCTTTTTCAGGATTTAGTGGAATTATGCCCCTTGAAATAAATAAAACTGCTTTTCAAAATCAATTTCTAGATGCCATAATTGAAACTGATGAGATTTTAGAAGCTCAAATGAATTACGCTTCTATACAATCTGGGGCAGTTAATTCTACTTGGTATTTGAATGGATTAAAAGGAGATATAAATTCTTCTATTGCAGTATTGGATACAGGAGTCGACCCAACTCATGAATTTTTAAACGGAAATATTTTAAGCTGGGAAAATTTTGTTGATTCTCAATCGATATGTGATGACCATGGTCACGGAACTCTAATTAGTTCAGTCATTTCTGGAACCGGAGTTGAATCATACGATTCAAATAATCCATCAGTAATCAAAATTGAAGGTAATTATTCTCATACTGAGTTATTCGGAGGAGGATCTGCCATGAAAAATTTCACTTTGAAACTGGCTTCTTTCAATATTTCAAAAGCTGATTCAAATATAGTAGTTAATTCTACATGGAATAATAAAACTGATGGAATACTAAATCTATGGTTTGAACTATATCATAATAATACAATAGTTAATTATACTTACAACGAAAATCCAATTGAATATTACAGCATTAATCATACCGTCTCTCAAGTTGATTTAGGAATTTATGATATATGTCTAACATATAAAAGAGATTTCCAAAGTAATCCCCTATTTTCTTTTAATAGTACAATTTCTTTCTTTCCCGAGATTAATATTAGTAATAGGAATCATTTCACAGGTATTGCAAATGCAACTAAAATTGTGGCATATAAAATTTTAAATCAATCTGGGATAGGTTATTCTTCTGATTTGATTTCTGCATTAGGGAGTGTAATATTTAATAAAAGTAAACTTCATATAGTAAGTGTGTGTTTAAGTGTTGGAACATTAGGAGAAGATATATCAGCAGTAAACACAATAATAAATGAGGTAATAGAAAATGGAACATTAGTGGTAATTGCTGCTGGAAACAGAGGTGTAGAAAATTCGGATTCATTAAATAGATTAGCTCAAAATAAAAATGCAATTATAGTAGGGGCTATAAATGATAAGGACCAAGTTACCTCTTATAGTAGTATTGGTAAAGAAATTGATAATATAACCAAACCAGATATTGTTGCACCTGGAGGGAGTAAATTACCAGGTCATCGTTCCATTATAAGTGCTGGTAAAGAGGTTGATAAAGTTACTGCAGCATTTGGTACCTCAATTGCTACAGCAATAGTTTCAGCTGCTATAAACATATTAATAGAAGCAAAATGGAATAACTGGAGTCAATGGAGTAATTTAAATTTATCAAAATGGGTAAAATATATTAAAGCTTATCTATTGATGACTGCTTCAGAGACTAATCTTGATAGAGAGGATGATCCTTCTACTAATTTTGATGAGAGTGAACTTTCACCTTCTTTATCTGTAGCCCCACTAACAAGCGGTATAAAGGATATTCATGAAGGATATGGAAGATTGAATATTATTGCTGCTGTTGATGCTTTAACTAAAAATATGAGTGTCGGTAAATCAATAACTGGTAATTTAACTAGTTCTCAAGAAGATCCACTCGGAACACATGTATTTGCGCGTCAAATTAAATTAATTGAGGATGTCCAATATAATTTTAGTTTAACAATAAAGGATTCTAATGCTAATTTTGATATTTTGCTCTTTTCTAATGAGTCAAATCAATATGGTGAACCGATCTTATTAGGATCTTCCAGAGAAGGGTTCCAAGATTTTGACAATTTCTATTTTATTCCAAAAAATAACCAGACTAGTTGTATTATCACAATAAAAGCAATTGAAGGAAAAAGTAGTTTTACTTTAAATGTTTCAACAATTAAAAATATCTTTAAACCAGAATTAAAAATTCCTGAAATTAATTATATAACTGGTTCAAAAAACACAACAATCATGAGTTTTCAAGAATTTATGGGTTATGAACCAAAAAAAAATTATAGTATTGATAGATATAGGTTTTATATTGAATATTTTGATAATGATACATCAAATGTTCCTCCTCAAGAAGTTTATGTTTCAATTTTAGGAATCTCTAAAAACTATACATTAACACAATTATATCCATTAGATAATAACTACACAAATGGAGCTATATTTCAGAGTAATTATTTTCAATTTCCAAATTCTGGCACATATAGCTACTTCTTTATTGCTAGTGATGGAAATAAAACTAGGTATCCAGAAACAGGATATCTTAATATAACAATCGAGTTTCCAACTGACAGTATAAAATTTCCTCATCATCATGATTTCAATAATGGAATCGGAAATTGGACATATTCTGGAACAGGATGGGGATTATTACAGCAAACAAATATCAATGATGATAGATCAAGAATTTATCAAGATTCGTGGAAATCATTATATTTTGGCATAGATCATGACTATCCAACAAATTATACATATCAACCCATCAATATATCAGAAGATCCGTATCCAAATGGTTCTTTAACTAGTCCTTTATTTAATTTAACAGATCTAAATGAAAATACTACTCAACCATTTATAAGATTTGGCTTTAGAGTTAGTATTAATGCTGGAGATGCCATTTATTTACAAATTAATCTAAATTGGACAGGTTGGGTACCACTGCGAACATATTTTAATATCGAACAAGAATGGAATATGGAAGAAATTAATCTAACTCAATATATTGGATATTTTATACAGTTTAAATTTGAAACAGACATAGATGGTAATTTTGATCCTATAAACTATAAGGGATTTATTTTGGATTATTTTGCTTTCGAAAATTATACAAATATTAACCCTCCATCAGTTATATTTGACCTAAATAACGATATTTCTTCAGTACGAGGTTCAAAATATGAAAAATATTCATTTTCTTGTGAGTTTTTTGATTTAGATAATAATTACCCTGAATTTGTTTATATGGAAATGGATGGAACTAATTATACCATGTATAATCTCTATGGTGATTGGAATTCTAGTTCAAATGATTTTGGAGATACAGGCATCTATTTTAGCAGATCTTTAGTTTTAGAGGAGATTTCAAATAAAACATTCAGATTTCATCTTTCAGATGGAAAATATACAATTAAAACTCAATGGTATAATATAAATAACTCGCTTTTTGAATTTATCAATCCTAATCCCCTCGAATTTGACATTTTTAAGGATGGTAAGTTCATTGGATATTATTTTTCAAACTCAAGTCTTTTTGATTATTATGTCACAGGAAACCCTTTGCAAAAAGAAATGACCTTATGGTTTGGTGGTGATAACACTTGGCATCCAATAACACGATTTGGAGAGCCATTTCTTTATGGAGGGAGGGGTCAAAGTTATGGAAGTTCCAATCAAGGATATGGATTAAACTGGGATACACGATTAATAACTAACCCTTTACGCTTAAAAGATGAATATAATATTTATCTTCAATTTGATTATGAAATTTCATTACAAAATGAATATTATATACCTGATGATGAGTTAGATAAATGTTATGTTTCAATATCAAAAGATTTTGGTGAAACTTGGACAATTCTAAGGGAATATCTATATATAGATGAAAATCTTATTGGAAGTGAAAAAATTGATATTTCTCAATATTCAAATGAAGACATAATGATAATGTTTTCATTATATTCAAATGATAATATAGCTGGAGGAGGATATGGATGGTTATTGTCAAATATCTATATTGGTTATGATAAATCAACAGATTTTATAGCTCCTGAAATTCAAATACTTAATCCCGAACCAGATATAGTTTTGAAATCGTTAATAGATGTTAAAGCAAACATAACTGATAATGTAAAATTAGATGAGTCAAGAATTTATATTTTTCTTAATAATAAAAGCGTCGACATGAATAAGCTCAATTACAATAGTACCACAAATATTTTAGATTTTAATTGGAATACCTTTCAATTTAATGATGGTAAGTATGAATTAAGGATAATAGCATATGATGAAGAGGGAAATAAAGCAGAAGCCTTCATTTCTGTATATGTCAATAACTTGAAATGGTGGCGAGATTGGGGTATATATATTATAAGCTTTATTTTGATAATATCAATTGGGGGATTTCTGTTCATTCTTTTTAAAAAGAAGGGTAAACTTTGGTTTATGAAATTGCAAAATGCAAATTTAGAATATAAACATCTAAAAGATGCAGATAAAATTCAAGTCATCAAACAGATAGATTTAATTGAAAATAAGGAAGAATTAAGTCGACCTTTAATTTTATACTGTAAGTCATGCAAATCGTGGTTTTATTCACCAAAATTTAGTATAATATGTCCTGAATGCGAATATGATCAAATATTTGCAGCATATAACTGTTTAAATTGTGGAAAATTCGAGTTTTTTGATGAACCAGGAGAAAATTATTATTGTAGAAATAAATCTTGCGAAGGAGTGAGATTAATTAGACGTGAAACAGAAGAAATTAGGAATATTTTAAAGGAAAAAGGAAAGTTGTTAAGAGAATTTAAACCAAAGAAAAATAAATATAGTATTTTAGATTTATAATGAAAATTTAAGAACTATGTTAAAAGGATACGAAATTGAGTGGAATTAAAAAGAAGCAAAAAAAAAAAGTAAATTTTCAATTCTTTAAGCATTCTTGGCTCGATCTCAAACGAGATAAAATAAAAGCAATCTTTGGGATATCTGGCATTGCAATTTCATTATTTCTATTAACGGTTATTGGTATGTTAAATGATACTGTAAATTATAATTATTTATTATATGTCACCTCGACAACTGGAAAGAGTGACATTATGATTACTCGGACAATTCAAACTGATTTAACATTCGATCCCTTCTTTGAAGAAGATATTATTAATAATGAATTGAAGGATATTGAGGGGATTGAGGAATTATTTCCACGTATTTCAATGCTAGTTACAACAACTTCTAATAAAATAAACACAAGTGGTTCTCTGCAACTATATGGTATTGATTTTATAAAAGAAGCTACAAATGGAGATATAGGAGATTTGATCATTGTAGATGATGAAGGAAAAGAAACTGATGAGATTTATGATCAAGAGCCAGATAATGGTGAATGTGTTCTCCTATGGAATGCTGCAGAAATTCTTAACGTTAGTAAAGGTGACAATATAAATCTAAAATATCAAACTTATGAAATAAATCTGACAGTTGCAGAAATTTGCATTCAAGATCTTAAATTTATGCAATTCGAATCATCTTTAATTCTTGTTAATTTACAACAAGCTCAATTATTTTTACAGCGAGAAGGACAAATAAATTTTATCGTAGGGACTATTGCTAACCCAAAATCTGTTTATGATGCAAGTGATGTAGATCGAACAACTAGAAAATTACGCATATTAGGTATGAGGATTCAGGATCGATTAGAACTCGATGAGTATACTGTTAATCTCCCGAAATTAGAGGAACTTGAAGGGGGTCAATTCATGTTAATGATGATTTCTATAATATTTTGGGTTATTATTATCCTTTCTACATTAATAACAGGTATATTAATAAATAGTATCTTATCTACTTCAGTAGAAGAACGTCAAAGAGAGTTTGGAATTACTAGAGTTGTTGGGGGAAGAAAATCATATCCAATAAAAATGGTAATTTTTGAGGGTCTAATGCTAGGTCTTATCGGATCTGTCATTGGAATGCTTTTAGGTGGAACTTTACTGAGACCAATAGCTCGTTTAATATTCCCCATGTATGGTTTTACTTTTGAATTTGAAGAAGTAGAATGGGTTATTCAACCTGACACAATTTTAATAACATTTGGAATTGGAACAATAGCTTCTTTAGCAGTAGCTTTATTACCTGCTATAAAAGCAGCAAAGATGAATATTATAAAATCGATAACTCCTTTCCAAACTAAAGAAGAAGGGTGGGAGATTAAGAAAGAAGGGAGTATGAATGTAAAAAGTTTTCTTACCGGTATTGCAGTTGCTACTATTGGGATGATTGTTTTTGTCCTTATGCCAAATATTTTTGTTACTGGTGATTTCATGTTAACTATGGGATTATTTGTTGGTTTACTTTCTGCAATTGTAATCGGTCTTGTTTTCGCTTCAGTTGGTATAATTCCATTAATTCAGAAAATCTTTTTAGGAGTGATTTCACCTTTTATAAGAAAATATAGAAATATACTTTCAATTTCCTTAAAACGTTATCGAAGGCGTAATACTAGTACTGTTATCATGTTTGCTATTAGTTTTTCATTTATCTTTTTTATAACAAGTGTTTCTGAAATGCAATCAAAAAATACCTCTTTAAATTTAAGGTTTCAATATGGATCAGATTTAGTATTAATAAATCAAGATATATATAGCCCTGAAGGTGCTTTAACTCTTGAAATGGTTGAAGAATTAGAAACTATGCCGGGATTAGATAAATTAGCGATATCACTTCATAATACTTTCGATTTTCAAGCCACGTTAGCTACATTATTTGAAGTGAGTGAGGGACAGGTTGGGTTTTCAGGAGAATCATCAGAAGAAGCATTAATGAATATAATACAATTTTATACGGCTCAAGAAGAAACTAAACTTCAAACCACGGTGGGAGATATCATGGATTTTGATGTAGTAAATGCTGGATTTATAGGTATTAATGAAGAATTTGTTGATCTAATTGATAAAAATTTATTAATTTGGGGAAGTGAAGATAGTAATACAGAATATTCCTTTAATGAATTATTTGCATTTAATAATACATGTATAATAGCAAAATCTGTCGCAAGTTTACTTAATATTAGAGAAGTTGGGGAATATGTAAGAATTACTTTCTATGATCCTCAAATTGAAAATGATCATGGTAATGTTACTTTATTTAGAGTAGTTGGAATTTCAGGAGGTATTCCTGGATTTTATAATTTCCGAACTAATGAAATGTCTGCCAATGGAGGAGGAGTTATGGTATCTCTAGAGAATTATATACGATTAATGAAAATTGATAATCCTGGAGAGAGAGATATGATTGTCGATAAAGTTTTTATAAATTTGATAGAAAAATCTGAAGAAAATATTAAAGAAACTAAGGAGAATATTCGTATGATGTATCAAGAAAAAGATATATTAATAGATGATGCGATTTCTAAAATTAATTTCATGGAAGCTATGACAGAAAGACAGAGTTTTCTTATGGAATTAATTTTAATGTTTACGATAATAATATGTATTTTTGGGTTAGTTAGTAGTATGTATGCTGTAATTTTAGAAAGAAAATTTGAAATTGGTATTCTTAGATCAATGGGAATGAAAACTAGAAATGTTCGAAATATGTTTTTAATAGAAAGTATGATAATTTTACTTGCAGCTGGTATTATGGGAACGATAATAGGTACGTTTACTGCTTATCTTCTACAGACTAATTTATCTCTTATGACTGAGATGCCGGTAATTTTTGCAGTTCCAATGGATATATTATTTAGAGTATTTATACTCTCTATTACTTTTGCATTTTTCGGAACTTATGTAATTTTAGCTAAATTTTTCCACAAGAAAAGTATTATGGATATCTTCCGACAAACATTCTAAAAATGAGATTAAATAAGAATTAAAAATATTCTATCTATTTTCAATTAAAAATTTAATAAATTTATTCCAAGCTACTCCTCGATGAGAAATTTTATTTTTCTCTTCTGTTGTTAATTCTGCAAAGGTTTTATTTGGAAGTGCATTAGGAAGAAAAATAGGATCAAAACCAAAACCACTTGATCCTTTTATTGTATTTGAAACCTTTCCATAAACCGTTCCCTCAAAATAATAATTTTTATCATGAGGTTTAAAGTATAGAGCAATTACGGAAGTAAAATGAGCTTGACTTTCATTAAAATTATTAATTAAATTTAATATCCCTTTATTTCCAATAGTTTTCATAACGTATGAAGAATATACACCTGGAAAACCATTTAGAGGGATATCTACAAAGAATCCCGCATCTTCTATAAAATATGAACTATTAATTTGTCCTTTTATACTATTCAACTTAAATGAGGCTACATCTTTTATATTAGTTGCTTGGATTTCAGTAGATTTAATCTCACTTCGTTTTAAAGTGTAATTAATATTTGCTTTTGAGAAAAGATCAGAAATCTCATGAAATTTATGAATATTTCCAGTAACAAAATAGATTGTAATTTCTTTTATTTCCATATTTTTAATAATGCAAAATAATTAATAATCGAAATTTATTAACCCAATAAAAATTTATAGAAATTCTCACTTACAGCTTAAAATTCCAAAATTTTATTTTTGAGATTTCATTAAAAATTATATCAAATATAGTAAGATTTGTTTTTTTCTGAGATATTATGGCAAGGATGCATTCAAGAAAAAAAGGAAAGGCGGGAAGTACCCGACCTGCGAGATTGGAAAAACCAGTCTGGGTAGAGCTATCTCCCGAGGAAGTTGAGAATGAAGTTGTCAAGCTAGCTAGAAAAGGGCAATCAAAATCAATGATTGGAACTATAATGAGAGATGCACGAGGCGTACCACTAGTTAAAGTTGTTACTGGTAAGAAAGTTAGTCAAATTCTTGAAGAAAATGATATTAAAGGCCCTTTACCTGAGGAACTTGCTAACTTGGTAAAAAAAGCTCTAAATATCAGAAAACATCTTGAAACAAATCACAAGGACTTAGAGTCCAAGAAGGGGCTTAACCGTTGTGAATCCAAAATCTACAGGTTGATAAAATATTACAAAAAGAAGAAAGTTTTAGCACAGGATTTTAAATATGATCCAGAAAAGATTAGAACTTTAGTTGCTAGATAAAGAGGGAGGATTTAATTGAGTTCAAAATCGAGAAAAAAAAAACCTAAAGTTAAGAAAGTAAAATGGGCAGATAAAAAATGGATTACGATTTATGCTCCAAAGATTTTTAATAATAAAGAAATTGGAGAAATAATAGGTTTAGAAGATACTATTGCTGGAAGAACTGTGGAAAACCTTCTTTACGACTTTACTGGAAAATATTCAGATATTAGTTTAAAGCTTCTTTTTAAAGTTTCTAATCTAAATTTTGAAAATGGAAAAGCGGATTCTATTTTTTATGGACATCAATATACTAGTGATTTTATTAGATCTTTGATTGGAAGGGGTAGTTCAAAAATACAAATCATAAAAAATTTAACAACAAAAGATGGTTATGTTTTTCGAGTTACTGGAATTTGTACAACAATAAAACGTGCAAGAAGTTCTCAAATTGAATTAATAAGAAAAATAATGGATGAAGTACTCCGTGAATTTGCTTCTTTATACAATCATGAAAAGTTCATTAAAGCAATGATTTCACGAGAACTCGATAACCAAATTCAGCGCGTTGCTAAAACTATTTATCCATTATCAAATTCTGTACTAATCAAGAGTAAAATAGTTTCAATTCCAGAAGGAGGAGAGGATAAAGAGATTCCTGATGATGAGTTCGATATCGTAGAAGTTGATATAAAAAGATCTCGAAAATCAGAAATAAAACGATCTGAGAGAATTAATGTAAAAAAATTATGGCATCCAAAAAGTGCAGATGAGCCTGTAAATGCAAAAGTTGAATCCAATTCTAAAGAAATCGGCTCTTCTGAAGAAGAAAGTGATTCTGATTAATTTATTTAATCTGAATTGGCTTTTTTATTATTTTTCCATTTGAATCTTGATAGTAGAAAGTGTTAGGACTGACGTCTTCATCAACTATTGTATGTGCTCCAATAATAGAATTTTGACCTACTTTTTTTCCACACATAATACTTGTATTGATACCTGTTTGGGAATTAGGACCAATAATAGCACCTAATTTTCTCCGACCTGAATCGATCAATTTATTGTTTATCTTCATTTTAATCGATTTTTTATCAAAACGCAAGTTAGATAATTTTGTCCCAGCACCCAAATTCACCTTAGAGCAAATAATACTATCTCCTACATAATTAAAATGTGGAACAGAGCTATCAGAGAATATCAG
The DNA here is from genome assembly GCA_048937405.1 of Promethearchaeota archaeon. GTDB lineage: Archaea > Asgardarchaeota > Lokiarchaeia > Sigyniarchaeales > SOKP01 > Loki-b32. The sequence continues at coordinate 57,821 of JBHLNF010000012.1, read as the reverse complement.
TGAATTTTTAATTTCAGACATTCCGATATGACAATTATTTTCAATCGACGTATAGGGACGTAAAAAGGCATTTGGACCTATTCTGTTATTTTCTCCAATAAAACACGGGCCTTGAATATACGTACCAGATTTTATAATAGTATTTTTGCCTATAAATACTTCTCCATTAATTTTAACGTTTTCCTCAACATTTCCATTGATTTCTTTTTTTAATTTATCTAATAAAAAATGATTAGTATCAAATAATTGCCATGGTAATCCAATATCATTCCAAAAGTAGTCTTCAAGAGGAAACCCTACGATTTTACCATTTAATTCATTAGTCAATATCTGTATTGAATCTGTAAATTCATATTCATCTCGAGGAGATTTCTGAGTTTTATCAATTGCTTTAAAAATCAAATGATTGAAGATATAAATTCCGGCATTAGCTAAATTTCCAGCCATTTGCTGGATTGTTGGTTTTTCAATTATTTTTTCTACCAACCCTTGAGAATTTAACGTTATAATTCCATAATCTTGGGGATTTTTTACCTTTTTTAAGGCAATTAACCCATCAACCTTATTTTGGTTATATTTTTGTAAGATGTCTTTAAAAATTTCAGTATCAACGAAAATATCTCCATACATCATCAGAAAAGAATCATCTTTTACGAATTTTTTAGCATAACTCGCCGCATTAGCAGTACCTAAATATTCTTCTTGTTCAATATATTCAATTTTAACATTAATTTGTGTCGCTGCTTTATCAAAATATTCCTTTATTATCTCTTGTTTATATCCAACAATTATTAAAATATGATCTATTCCAATTTTTTTCAATCCCATTATAATATGTTCTAAAATAGGTTTTCCAAGTAAAAGAATCATTGGTTTTGGTAAGGAGGATGTAATAGGTCTAAGTCTTTTTCCTTCTCCTGCCGCTAAAATTACAGCTTTCATCAAAATCATTAAAAATTTGCATAATTAATATATTTGATCAAATTCTTTTACAACTTCATTAAGATAATATTTTAAATGCTTAAATGGTCTTAAATCTCCTGAAAATTCATTCTTAAATGCGGAATCTAATGCCATTTTTGATTTAAATTGTTTAAAAACCGATTGTATTTTGTAAAAATTACCTGTTGCTATGAAATCTATTGAATAACCGTTAATATTTCCAAATAATATTACTTTTTTAGCAATACTATTTTGAATATCTCTATTGTCCTCTAAATGAATTTCTTTAATTTTTGTTTTTGTACGAATTTGGGTATTCATAGATATAGTTGCTAATTTAGCGGATAAGTCTGAAGTAAATAACTCAATATTTTCATCAGTTTTATCTTTATCAAAACTTTTTATAAGATTTTCATCATATAGTTGAGAAATTATTGGTAATCCTTGAGCAGAAATTCCTGCATATAATATATTATTTTCAATATCATTAATTAATTCTTCAAAAATTATTTCTTCTTCTAATGGTTCTAAATATTTGTCGTATAGATATTCTACTATCAAATTAATCACTTGAGTAAATGTTGGCTCTTCTGAAGCAAATTTTAATCGAGAAAGATCTTTATATTGCTTTCTAACTTGATTACGAAATTCTTTTAACATTTTAAACGCTTCCTTAGAGCCTACACTAAAATTACCTACACAACAAAAGAATAGATTCTGACCTGCATTTGTAATTATATGATCAACAATAATCCTTTCTCTGCCCATTTTTCGATTTTTTAAACAGATGTTTTTTAATCTCCATTGAAAAAAATTCAGTAGTTTTTCAACAAATAATACTATCTCAAAAACATTGTATTTATTTTCATCAGAACAAAATAAAATATCATCTTCTAAAATAATCGTAAAACCAGAGATCAAATCTTCAAGCCTTTAAGGGAGTAAAAAGTTATAAATTAGCTTTATGGATGAAAAAATACTTGAATATATTAATTTTTTTTGATTTCTTATTAAAAAAATGCAAAAATTTTGGTAAATCTTAGATAATTAAATCTATAAGTACAAATTTTATTAAAACTTAAAGTTTTAAAAAGCTAAAAATACATTATTCTAATAAAAATGAATATATTAACCCCAATTGATAAAAATAAAATTATCAAAGCTTCAGAATTATTAGCAAATTCTAAAAATGCAATTATATTAACAGGTGCAGGAATTTCAACAGAATCTGGAATTCCTGACTTTAGAGGGGAAAATGGAATTTGGAAAAAATACAAACCAGAAATTTATGGTACTATTCAATCGTTCCTAAAAGATCCATCAAAATTTTGGAAAATGGCAGAAGATATAGCACCTACTTTGCTCAATGCTAATCCTAATCCTGCTCATTATGCTATCACTTCTCTTGAAAAAATGAATATTATTAAAGCAATCATCACACAAAACATTGATGGATTACATCAAAAAGCAGGATCTATAATAGTGTATGAAGTTCATGGAAATATAAATAGATATACTTGTTTAGGATGTCGTGCAAGTTATAATAAAGAAATAGTTTTACAGAAAACAAAAAAAGAAAAAGATTTACCTCCCATATGTGATTCCTGCGCATCACCCTTGAAACCATCTGTTGTTTTATTTGGAGAAAATCTTCCCAATTTTGAAAAATATATGTCTATAGATTTGGCAAAAAAATCAGATATCATGGTAATAGCGGGTTCCTCCCTCGAGGTTGCCCCAATTTGTGATTTACCACTCTATACATTAAAGGAAGGAGGAAAATTAATAATTATTAACGATGAACCTACCTATTTAGATGAGCGTGCTGAAATAGTAATCAATCAAAAAATTGGGATTGTATTGCCATTAATTGTAGAAGAAATTAAAAAAATTAAAGGAACAAATCAATTTAAAATTCAAAATTAATGATTTTTAAAAGTTTAAGGTTTAAAGTTATTTTATATGAGTAGGGAAAATGCTATAGTTAAGGATTGGCGAAAAATTGAATTATCGTTTGGATTAATTTACCCAAATAAATATACACTTGGTATGTCTTCATATTCTATTAGATTACTATATTATTTAATCAATTCTTTTGATAATATTGCCTGTGAACGTATTTTTATCCCCAATGATTTATACCTAAGATTTCCTGCTTCTAAAGATAATTCTTCAAAAAATATTTTACGTTCCCTTGAAACTAAGGTATTACCAGAAGATTTTGATATTTTAGGTTTTTCTTTACATTTTGAAAATGATTTTAAAAATATTTTATGGATATTGGAGAAGGCAAACATTCCCTTAACCTCTCAAGAACGTCAAAACTCGATGATTCAAAGAAAAAAACATTTTCCGATGATTATAGGAGGAGGTCCAGTTGTTACTTCAAATCCTATCCCCCTAAATGAGATATTTGATATACTATTTATTGGTGATTCAGAGCCAAATTTAGGACTGTTTTTTAACGTTTACCTTGAACTAAAAAATAATCAGATTAATCTTGATGAATTTTTTCAAAAAGTTATAAAAATTGAAGGAATTTTTGTTCCCAAATTAAGAAATAAAACTAAAAGATCAGTAATAAAAGACTTAAATGATTCTCCTCATCCAGTTTTTCAATTAATGTTAAAAACTTCAGAAGAAAAAAATATTTTTGAGGGAAACTTTTTTGTTGAAGTAAATCGTGGTTGTCCTTATCAATGTAAATTTTGCATTTCTTCGTTTCATAATTCTCCATTTAGAAATAGAACTTTTGATAAAATTATAGATATTATTGAAAATGGAATGAAATATTCTAATTTTAATACTATTAGTCTTATAGGATCTTGCGTTTCTTCTCATCCTAAATTTCAACAAATCTGTGAATTCATAATTAATAGAGGAAAAAGATTAACAATTCCTTCGATTCGCATTGAACATCTTAATAAAGAATTAATAGAAATATTTGAAAAAGGAAATATCAAAACTATCACTATTGCACCAGAAACAGGTTCAGAAAATCTAAGATATGTTCTTGGCAAAAAAATATCAAATGATAAAATTCTTTCTACTTTAACTCAAATTAGAGATTCTCGTATAAAGAATGTAAAAATGTATTTCCTAATAGGGTTACCAAATGAAAATGATGCTAATATTCAAGATCTCATCAACTTATTAGAAAAAATTAATAATTTGGGTTATGAGAAAAATACTCTTAGAATTAATGTAAATCCTTTTATTCCAAAATTAAATACACCATATGAGAAAGAAATTTTTTTTTACTTAGAAAAGAACATCAATAGTTTAATAAAGAAATATCAGATTTTAGAAAGGGAATTAAAGAAATTTTCTTCGATAAAACTGAAGTTCAAGAATTATAAAACTATTATCAAAAATGCTAGACTTCAAACAATGATTTCTTTAGGGAATCAAGAAATTTCCGGTCTTCTTTTAAAATATTATTATGATGGTGCTAATTTTGTTAATTTACAAAAAATCGAGAAAGAAATGAAGTTCTCGATGGATGAATATATGCTAAAGATCAAAAATTGTTATAGTCCTTGGATTATGTTATGAATAAATAAAAAAAATTATGTAATTGGTTTAAAGACTTTTTTTGCTGCTCCACAAACGGGACACTTTTCTGGGGGCTCTCCTTCATGAGTATATCCACAGACAGGGCATATGTATATTTCTTTTTTCTCTAAATCTTTATCATTCTCAACTGCTTTGAGAGCTACTGAATATAATTTATGATGAATTTTTTCAACTTCGTTAGCATAATTAAATGTTCTTTCAGCATCCTTATTTCCTTCATTTCTAGCTGCTTCGAGAAACTCGGGGTACATTTTGGTAAATTCATAATGCTCACCTTCTACAGCAGCTTTTAAATTTTCTTTTGTTGATTTAACACCACCAAGAACTCTAAGGTGATTATGCGCGTGAACTGTTTCAGCAGCAGCAGCGGCTCTAAAGAGCTTTGCTATTTGAGAAAATCCTTCTTGATCTGCCTTTTGAGCAAAAGCTAAATATTTACGATTTGCTTGTGATTCACCAGCAAATGCTTCTTTTAATCCTTCTTCTGATTTTGACATAATGAAAACACTCAAAATTTTTACTTTATGAATATATTTGTAGCTTTTTTAAATTAGTTTTTATAAATCATAAATTTAAATCTTAATCTAAGATTTCTAATTTTTATTAAGAGTTTAATCCTTAAATAATTAAATATATGCCTTTTAAATTCAAAACTAATTATTCTGAAAGAATTTTCTTCACAGAATTTACAATTTGAGTTAAATAATGCTCAGCCATTCCAAATTTTACGTAAGAATCAAATACTAGGATTAGGAAATATTTATTTTGTACATATTCTGAAAAAATAAATCTCTTATCTCTAAATGTATAAAAAAGCTTAAGTATAGAATTATTAAATATTTTCACGCGGAAATCAACCTCTCTCATAAAATTTCTTAGATTTAATTTGTTGTAAGATGAATATATTACTTTTCCCCTGTTGGTTAAAAGAATAATTCCGTCAATTTCATCTATAAGGGTGATTTCCTTCAGATATTCCAGAATTTTCTGTTCTGATTTTAAATCAAATTCACTACTTAATGTATCATCTATTATATTATCTATAATTTCAATTAATTTGCTATCATACACAACCTCTTTATCAAAGTTAATTTTTTCTTTATCGATATATGCTTGAAGCCGCTTATTAATTTCGATAATTATATCTCCTAAAAACAAATTATTCTCAGTCGAATCACATAAAATACTATAATTTATTTTTCCCTTTTCAAAAATTACAATTTTAACATCTCCCATCTCTATTGTTTTAAACTCTTTTCCAATCATCTCTTTAGAAAAAGACATTAAAGCAGTAATAAAGGGTGAAACTAAATTTTTTTCAATATTAAAATAATCTGTAAAATTCTTTCCATAGAAACATATCCCAGATCTATTAAAGATAAAGATATTGTGAATAATGGTATTATCATATGATCTTCGAATCTTTGATTGCATAGGAGATTGATCTTTAATTCCCATAATACACAATTATAAATGAACTATAAAAATCACATACTTTTCAAAGTTCTCAAAGCTGCATAAAAATTTATTCCTTTAGGATTTTCAATAATCATTAGATAATTATAAATTTCAGTATTGTTCTTAATTTCCTGCTAGTTATTTTTAATCATATAATTTTTGAAATAAACTTCATATTCCATTTTCTCATTTAAAGAGACCATCTCTATGAATATATCATTCTTTGATATTCAAATCTATTATTTCCAATTTAGAAAAGATAATATCTTGTTGAATTTGCATTTTATTTTAAAATCTGTAATTCTTTTTATATGATTTTTTTTTGGAAAAAATTGCATTTAGAAGGTTGTTATTCATCGTTTAAGATGATCTAACCTTAAAGTTTAAAAATAAGGAAGACGGAATAATAATTAAATTAATAAATTTATTTAAAACATTTTTAAAAACTTAATAGGAGGAATAAAAAATGGCTAAAAAACCTGCTGTAGAGGCTCTTTTTGTGAAAAGTAAAGTCCGAGAATATATAAAAAGTAAAGGATGTAACACAAGTGGAGATTTAATTGATGGTCCTGCACTTAATGATGCAATCATTGGAGTTCTCGACAAAGCAATCGGAAGAGCTAAGGCAAATAATAGAAAAACAGTCCAAGAAAAAGATTTATAATCCTAGTTAAAGTATACTTTTTTTTTTTATTTTTTAATCTAATTAATTCTTAAAGTAAAATTACTAAATTTGTTGTCTCTTGATGCTTTAATTTACAAAATTTAATTATGCAATTAACACACACGACCCTAAAAAAATAAAGAATAAATATTCCAACCTAAATCGCCTTATACCTTAATCTCTTTCTAGAGTACATGGAATAATTTATTCTTATTTTATTACTTCCTTATAGGATCTCTTTTTAATATTTTATTCGATTTTTTTATCAATAATGAAGAATCCAATAGATAAAACACTTTTTAACCGTTGAAGATCATCTTTTAATCTTTTAACTCGATTGAAAGGACCAGAAACTGCTATTATTTCAAGACATTTTTCATATTCCAAGTGGATATGCATTGTAGATATAATAATATCGTGAAAATGATGTTGAATATCATTTTTAAGGATTTCATCTGTTTGTTGAACATTAGCATATAAAGATTTTGAGCTATAATCATGATCATGTTCAGAATCATGTAAGTCGTGATGAGAATGTTCATGATTTAAATCGACATGCTCATGAGTCATAATTAATGTAATACATCCTACAACATTTTCAGATGCTATAGAAATATTTTCTTCTTGTATCATAAAAAGATGCATAGCTTTTCTAATAGCATCGGATCTTGATATTCCTATCTTATTTCTAAATTCCTCAAATTTTTGGTATAAATCTTGAGGAAGTGAAATTGTAAAGCGTTTATATTCTTCCATTTTAGGCAATTAGGAATTTATAGTTTTAAATTGAAATATATTTAATTATTTCCTTATAAAAATTTTTAATTCAATTTTGTATTGTAATCATAATTTTTAATTTTCACTCTTATTGTAAGTTCTTTAATCAACCATATTGAGAAAATTAATATTTTTTGAATCCTTTACGAATCTACTTATTTTATATTATATCATCAAATGACAATCTAAACTTTGAGGAATGAAAAATGGATATTGAAGAAAAGTTGGAATTAATGAAAATAATGTTTAATCCTAAAAATGTGGCAGTTATGGGGGCAACTGACAGTATAATGAAGATTGGCTTTATGGTGTTGGGGAGTGTTTTAAGTTGTGGATTTACGAAGAAGATTTATGGTATAAATCAGAATCCTAAATATAAAAACAAGAAAATTCTAGGAAATGATGTCTATCCCTCACTGGATAAATGTCCAGAACCAATAGATCTTGTCGGAATCGTTGTTCCCCCTGATGCTGTTGTGGATTCAGTCAAACAAGCGATTGAAAATGGAGTCAGAACGGCAGCGATTATTACCGCAGGATTCGGTGAAGTAAAAACTGAAAAAAGACAAGATGAAAATAAGGAATTGATTAAGGTGGCTGAAAAAGGAGGTTTGATTTTTGTAGGCCCTAATTCCATGGGATTTTATTCATCAGAAGATAAAACATCCCCCCTCCATTTAGGTTTTGGATTCATGTTGCCTAGACCTGGAAATTTGTCGATAGTTTCTCAATCGGGAACAATGGGAACTATTTTATGCAATGCCTTTCAAAATATCCGATATTTTGTCTCAAGTGGGAACGAAGCATCCCTTACTCTAGAGGATTACTTAGAGTATTATTCTCAGGATCCAGAAACTAAAACAATAGCATTATTTGCGGAGGGCTTAAGAGCAGGAAAAAGATTCAGAGAAATTTGCTCTGAAACATCAAAAACAAAACCAATCATTTTTCTCAAAGCTGGAACTACTAAAAGTGGGGCTAGAGCTGCAAATAGTCATACTGGGTCAATTGCGGGTTCATTAGATATTTACAGATCTTTATTTAAACAGACAGGAGTAATCTCTGCAGATCAAATAGATCAATTTATTTATTTAGTGAAGGGAGCACAGTATTTATTACCTCTTCCTACAAATGGGCACCTAAGAGTTGGAATAATTAGTGGAGGCGGTGGAATCATAGTTCACCTTGCAGATCTTTGTGAAAAACATGGAATTAATGTTGTTGATTTAAGAACGGAGCCAAATGGTCCCAAACTAATAGATGATATATCAAAACATCTTCCTTTTTATTGGAGCCATAATAATCCTGTTGATATGGTCGCTACCCGTAATGCTGACGGGTATGAAATTATCAAATTAATGTTGAATTCCGATTGCTTTGATGTAATTCTTACAATGGCATCTGCTACATTTCTCGATAGAGTGAAAGAATTAAAACCTATGAATGAGATTGGAAAAAGATTAGCTGAGCTGATGAGACAAAGAGCAAGTCAAATGTTTGAAGATGGGTATAAAAAAGAAATTGAATTGCATCAAAAATATCCAAGTAAAAAGATTATTTATATTGCCATTCCACCCAATATGGGGGGTCCTTCTTTTCAAAAATATGATGAAAATAATATGATGGTTATTGGAGGAAATCCTGAGAATGCAGCAATAGTACTAAAAAAACTCCATGATTACCAAAAATATGTTAATTCTGAATCCTTAGGAAAATAATATGGTTTATTTCCTTATAAAAAATAGAAATATATAGTTTTAAATTGAAATATAATAAACTCTTTCCTTTTTCAAAATTTTTCTAATCAATTTCATATTTTTATCATAATTTTTAATTTTCACTCTTATTGTAAGTTTTTTAATTAACCATATTGAGAAAATTAATATTTTTTCAATCCTTTACGAATCTATTTAATACATATTATATCTTCAATTAACAATTTAGACTTGGAAGAATGAATAATGGATATCGAAGAAAAATTAGAATTAATGAAAGTTCTTTTAAATCCTAAAAATGTGGCAATTATAGGAGCAACTGACAATATAAAAAAAATTGGTTATTCGGTATTTGGAAATGTTTTAAGTTGTGGTTTTAGGAAGAAGATATATGGTATAAATCAGAATCCTAAATATGAAAATATGAAAATATTAGGAAATGATGTATATCCCTCATTGGATAAATGTCCAGAACCTATCGATCTCGTTGGTGTTGTAGTTCCTCCGCATGCTGTTGTGGATTCAATCAAACAGGCGATTGAAAATGGAGTCAGAACGGCAGCGATTATTACCGCAGGATTCGGTGAAGTAAAAACTGAAGAAAGACAAGATGAAAATAAGGAATTGATTAAGGTGGCTGAAAAAGGAGGTTTGATTTTTGTAGGCCCTAATTCCATGGGATTTTATTCATCAGAAGATAAAACATCTCCTATTCATTTAGGTTTTGGATATATGATGCCTAGACCTGGAAATATATCAATTATTTCTCAATCAGGTACAATGGGAACTGTATTGTGTAATGCGTTTCAAAATATCCGATATTTTGTCTCAAGTGGGAACGAAGCATCCCTTACTTTAGAGGATTACTTAGATTATTATTCTCAGGATCCAGAAACTAAAACAATAGCTTTGTTTGCGGAGGGCTTAAGAGCAGGGAAAAGATTTAGAGAAATTTGTTCTGAAACATCAAAAATAAAACCAATCATTTTTCTTAAAGCTGGGACCACTAAAAGTGGTGCAAGAGCTGCAAACAGTCATACTGGGTCAATTGCAGGTTCATTAGATATTTACAGATCTTTATTTAAACAGACAGGGGTCATTCTGGCGGATCAAATAGACCAATTTATTTATCTAGTGAAGGGAGCACAATATTTGTTACCGCTTCCTACTAATGGGCGCCTAAGAGTTGGAATAATTAGCGGGGGAGGTGGTTTTATTGTTCATCTTGCAGATCTTTGTGAAAAACACGGAATTAATGTTGTTGATTTAAATGCAGAGCCAAACGGTCCCAAATTAATAGAAGATATTTCAAAACATCTTCCTTTTTATTGGAGTCATAATAATCCTGTTGATATGGTCGCTACTCGAAATCCTAACGCTTATAGGAAAATTATTGAACTAATGTTAAATTCTAATTGCTTTGATGTAATTCTTACAAGGGCATCTGCTGCTACTATTGATCGAATTAAAAGAATAAAGCCTATGAATGAATTTGGGAAAAAAATGGCGGAAATAATGATTCAAAGATCAACTGAGAGGTCTGAGAGAGAAAGTAAAATGGAATTTGAACTATGTCAAAAATTTCCTGCTAAAAAGATCATTTATATTGCTATTCCACCTAGTATAGATAGCCTTTCTTTTGATAAATATGATGAAAATAACACGATGCTTATTGGAGGAGATCCTGAGAAAGCTGCAATCGTACTAAAAAAACTCCATGACTATCAAAAATTTGTTATTTCCAAATTCTCAGGAAAATAATAATATTCATTTTCTTATTAAAATGGCAATTGGTACACTAGCTTCACGCCATTGTGCTATTTTGCCAGAATATTCAAGGTTTAACTTTACCCTACCATGATCACCTATAATTATCATCAATGAATTAGATCTGAGTTGCTTGTAATTACTTAAAATCCATTTATCCGTTCTATTTATTAATTTTTCTATCAAATCTTCGGGAGTTCTTTGTTTTAATTGTTGTTGTTGTTTATGTAAATTCTCAAAATCTAAATAATGCATCCAAGAAAGCTGATGGGTATTAATAGCTTTTGCACTTTCCACCCATGTAGCCATATCAGTATCTTTTGGAATAGATTTTGTTCCTCCATCATATCTCTCTAAATCCTTTTTTCTACCAATAAAGCATGATGTTTTACCTGCAGATTCTATCGTTTTTAGTAGATGAAATCCATTAGGTTCAATCTCAAAACCTCCATATATTAATTGATGCAAGACTCCTAATGTGTAAGGATTTTTAGTGCTTAATAATAACATTACTTCAGAGTTAGTTATCATAAAATGTGGTTTAAGATATGTGATCTCAAAAAGACCAAAATTATCTATCAGATTTATACTAATACGCTCGATTCCTTGATATAAATCCAAGATTTGTTGAACTGCTTCTGGGATGGTACCATGTGGCGGTTCAACATCTAATAATTTCAAAATAGTTGCTGGTAATTGATTCAAGTAACATTTTATAGTTTGTAGTTCTGACATAATATATACTCTAAGTATGAATTTATTATTTATTTTTAATAATTCTTAATATTATTAAAAAGATAATATAATTATAAAATTGTTATTACATAATTTATAGAATAATTTACCCATTTTTATGAAGTAATAAAATGAGAACATTATATATCGACATGAATAACTCTGGAATTTCAGGAGATATGTTCCTTAGTTCTCTATTAGGGTTAATTCCAGAATCTGAAGCTCTTTTAATAAAATTGGAGGATTTAAAAAATTACTTACCAGGAGTTATAAAATTAAAAATAGATTTGGTTAACACTGAACGTTCTGGTATTCAATTGAATCAACTAAAAATTGAAATTAAGGAAAACAAAGAACATAGAAATGCTAAAATATTGAAAAGATCATTAAATAATTTTCTTGAAGGTATCGAAATCTCAAATAATGCATCCCTTTATGCAAAAAATGTTTTAAATACATTAATTCAAGCAGAATCTAAGGTTCATGGAAAATTAACTGAAAACATTCATCTCCATGAACTTAGTTCTGTTGACACTCTTATAGATATTTCTGGAGTAGCAATTACTCTTGATAAAATTAAAGCTTTTGAGAAAGATTTTCAAATTTTCTGTAGTAAAATCCCTTTAGGTGGTGGAACAGTTGATACTAAACATGGTACTTTAGCAATTCCTGCTCCCGCAACAATAAAGATTTTACAAAACTCAAATTTAATTACCTTTGGGGGTCCTATAGATTCTGAATTGGTAACACCTACAGGAGCTGCTTTAATTTCAAATTTAGATCCAATAGTTCTTCAATATCCAAACGAAATGAGAATTATTAAATCTATCTATAGTACAGGACAAAAAGAGTTCAAAAATTTTTTAAATATCCTGAGAATTTTTTATGGTAAAATTGAGGTCTCTCACATGAAAGAATTTTATCATCCTTTACAGAAATTTATTAAAGAAGTTGCTATATTAGAAACTGACGTTGATGATGTATCAGGAGAAATTCTTGGTAATTTTATTAGTAAATTAGAGAAAGAAAATATCCTAGATGTTCAAATTATTCCAACTCAAACAAAAAAAAATAGACCTGGATATATTATAAAAATTCTTTGTTTACCTGATCAGATTTTTAAAATAATTGAAAAGATTATATATGAATTAGGGACTTTAGGGGTAAGATTTCAAGTGATAAATCGAGTGTGTATTAAAAGAAAGTTTGAGAAAAAAAACATTGAAGTAGATAAAAATTTGTTTAATTTAGGCTATAAGATTTCATTCATTGAATCAGATAATAAAATAGAAATTGTTAATATTAAACCAGAATTTGATGATTTAAAGAAAATAAGTGAAGAAACAGGATTACCTCTTAAAAAAATACAATTTATTGCTCAAGCAAAAGTTAAACAGATCTATGAGGAATTTTTCAAATAACTCAAAGATAAAAATTATATAAAAAAAATAAAGTTGGTAAATAAGTTTCAATATCAAACTTAATATTTATCAACATGAAATTTATGTAACATATACTCGTCTTCGACCATTTCTCTTGAGAATTCTTCCAGCCTCGATATTTCTTTCTTTATTTCCTTAACTTTCTTTAATTTACCCATTTCTTTAAATAAATCTGAAGCTTCTTGGAACGTTTGAATGCATTTATCGAAGTTTCCTGATACTTCCAAATCTTCTGCAAGAAAAACTAAACCCTCTGCAGTTTCTTTCTTTTTACCAAGTCTTTTTTGAATTTTTAATGACTGATAATGATACTTCATGCTCTCAGGATATTGTTTAAATATTGAGCATGTTCTGCCTAATGCTCTTAGAACGAGAGCTTCCTGTTCGGTTAAGTTTTTTTCTCTGCAATAATTTAAGATTGATTCAAGAAATTGAATGTATTCTTGTTTATTTTTAATCTGTGATCGATCAATACGCTCCATTGCTCGTTCGTAATTTTCTAATGTTTTAAGGATATCACCATCCTCAAAAAACTTTCTAGATTTTTCAAAAAGTTCGGTATGATCAATAGATGCGACCATTTGGGTCTCAACTACTTATTCGTGGAATTTTTTTTTAAGATATTATAAATTAGAAAATAAGTTCAAGTATTATTATATTATTTTCTATATTTATACTTATCTATATTAAAATTAATGTAATTTTGGACTTTAAGATCGCACTTTTTCTTGAAAAGGGATGATATTTAGGAAATTGGTAATGCACTCTTAAAGCAAAGAATTCACTTAAATACATCTATTTAAATAAAAAGATATTTAACTAAAATTTAATTGCCCTCTCTTAACTATTTTTAATCAAAGAAGATCAAATTTTCAAAAAAAAAGAGTTTATTGAATTAAAAATTAATAATTCCAACAATACCTAAAGGCAAAAAGATACATAATAATACAAATCCTACAGCATAGATAATACCTACTACTTTCACTTTAGATTTCTTATCTGGCAAATCATATACATAAAAGGCTATTACAAAAAAATGAAAATATCCTATCAAAAAGATTAAAATTGGATTATACCAATTCCACCACCAATAAGCCCAAATTAAATAATTTCCAATATTTAAAAAAATCTCAATTATTACACAAAAGATTGAAAATCCAATTGCCATAGCCCATCGATTAGAAAGCCCAAGCATCTTTTTACTTTTATCATCTGATAAAAACTTAGCAAATATGATTCCTGCAATTGAAAACATAAACGCAATTTCAATGTTCCATCCAATCAGAATGATATAGGCACTTGCTCCAGGTGTAGTCCAAAAAGCTGAATAATTAGTAGCCACAAATATAAGACCATTCCAAATTTCATTAATCAAATCCAAACCTAATACAGTTAGGCCTGCAAAGATAATACTCCAATTTCCAGTTTCTCGTGCATTTTTAATTTCAGTTCCATAAATATATAATACTATAGCGAGTAGTGGAATGATGTACCAACCGTTTTCAGAATTCAATTCACGAAGTTTAGATAATGCTTCTAATGAAGCTGCTGTTGGTGTCATAAATTTCACATTTTTTAATTTTTTTTTAACTACAGAAAATTTAAATTCGAATCTTTAAATAATTTTATACTTATGTTTCTAAATCAAATAAAGGGATTTTTTCAATTTTTTTTATAAATTATTGATGAGTAAAAAAAATTGATATTTTAACAGAAATTATTCAGCAATTTTATTAGCTATCAGAGCCGCTGAAATTCCTGCACCAAATCCATTATCTATATTTACTACTAATAATCCTGGAGAACAGGATTGCAGCATCGTGGTTAAAGCTCCTTTTCCTTTTTCTCCTATTCCGTAGCCACTTGAGATTGGAACACCTATAACTGGAACATCCACTAGAGATGCTACAACTCCGGGTAGTGTTCCCTCCATACCTGCACATACTATAATGACATGAACACCTTTTTTTATCATTTCACCTAAAGGAACGAATATTCTATGAATACCAGCAATCCCAACATCATAACTAGAGACTACATCACATCCCATGGCTTTTACAATTACCTCCGCTTCAATAGCAATAGGAATATCCGAACTTCCCGCGGTAATAATCCCCACTACACCTTCTTTTTTAGTAAATTTGAATGATTGTTCTTTCACAGTTATAATTTTCCCTAGGTCATTTATTTCAATTACAATATCCTTATTTTTTCCAAATTCTTCAACTATCATTCTTTTTTGTTCTTCATTATAACGTGTAATTATGGCAAATTTCTTACTGTTAATAAATCCAGAAATAATATTAATCAATATATTGGTGTCTTTATTTTGAGCATAAATTACTTCTGGTACACCAGTCCTAGTTTTACGAAATATATCAAGTTTAGCGAGATCTCCAATTTCTTTAATGACATTTACTTTTAATAATTTTTCAGCTTCATCCACACTTATTTTTTTTTCGAGTAATTCGAGGAGAACCTTTCTGATTTCACTCATTTGATACTTCCCATATCATTTTATAGTTTTGTTGAGTTAAATTAAATAACATTTCATAAATTTTGTATTTTACTAATATTTCAAAAAAGATAATAACTAATCAAAATAATTATAAATTACCAAATTATCAAATATTAATCTCAATTAATAGTGAAGAAACTTATGAAAATTGATTATACATCATATAAAGATGTGAATTTAGAGGGAAAGAAAATATTAATGCGTGTTGATATAAATTCAAATATTGATTTAGACAAAATGGAGATCAGAGATTCTCCTCGAATTCGAGCACTCGTACCTGCTTTAAATGAATATTTCAAAAAAAGTGCTGTAATTATATTAGCACATCAATCCCGTCCAGGAGAAAAAGATTTTACAGATTTAGATATTCATGCGAGAGAGATAGAAAAACATCTTGGTCGACCTGTAAAGTTTGTTAAGGATATTTATGGAGAACAAGCACAACAAGCGATTAAGGACCTAAAACCGGGTGAAGTTTTAGTTCTTAATAATGTTCGAAAATTTGAGGGGGAAATGAAAGGATATAAAGACTTTTCTGAAGCAGAAAATACAGAAATGGTGAAGACACTTTTCCCATTAGTGGATTATGTTATTGTTGATGCCTTTGGAGCAGCTCATCGTGCACATGCTTCCATTGTAGGATGGCCAAAAATGATGGCTGGTCCTATAACAGATAGAGAATTAGATGCCTTGAAGAAAATCATGCAAAATCCCGATAAACCAATGGCAATGCTTATAGGTGGAGCAAAGGCTATAGATAAATTTAAAGCTATGAAATTTAATTTTGACAATGATAAATTGGATTATGCACTCTGTTCAGGATTGACCGCTATTTTAATCTTTGAAGCTTTAGGAAAAAATATGGGTGAACCTAATCATAAAATAATAGCAGAAGATCTTGAAGAAAACAAAGATATGATTACTCATACATATGATAAATATAAAGATAAAATCATTTTACCAGAAGATTTAATTATAGAAGAAAATGGTAATAGAAAAGCAATAGAAATTGATGAAGCTGGGTCATATAATACAACAACAGGAGATATTGGAGAGAAAACAGTAAAAAAATTTAATGAAATTCTCATGAAATGCAAAACTATTGTAGCAAATGGTCCTCCAGGTATTTTTGAAAAGGAAGTTTTCAGAAAAGCTACAAATGAAATTGTAAATACTATGGTAAGAGCAACAAAAGAAAATAATGCCCTTACGATAATAGGAGGAGGAGAAATGGGTGCCGCAGCCTCAATGGCAGGAAAAGCAGATGATGTTTCTTTTATCTCAACTGCAGGTGGAGCTATGTTAGAAATCCTTTCCGGAAATGATTTACCTATGATTAGAGCTTTACGAGAGAAAAAAGCTTAAATAGTTAAACTTAATATTTTTTTATTTTATTAAAATTGGATTTTATATCTAATTATTTAAAGAAAATTTATAGGACTACTAATAAAATATTTATTTTTTATTCCATAAAATAATACAAGTTGATTTGAATTTAGAAAATTTGGGCCCGTGGTCTAGCTCGGTATGGGTCACCCCCGAAATGACGTCCGCTTGACGTGCGGAAGGTCGTGCGTTCAAATCGCGCCGGGCCCACTAAAAAATAAACGAAATAAGATTGATATGCCAATAAGAATTCGTTGGACATCTAAGGAGTATTTTGGTGAGACTTTAATATTATTAGCTCTAAGTGGTATGTTTCAATTATTTTTTATATTTATCGGTCAATATGTTTTAGCTATGGGAAACCATGTTGTATTAATTTTAATTCCTATTGGAGCTTGGGTTGCTATCTTCTTTGCTAGCCTCATTATTTTCGAAAGTTATGCTCAAGTGGAGAGGAGACAAAAATTAAAGAACAGATTTGGTAAAAAAGTTAAAAAAGATTCAACTCTTTATAAATTTTTGAAATTTCCTTTAACAAAACCACTACTAATAGTTTTTATTATATTTAATGGATTTTTTTTCAGCACCTTCTTTATTTGTACTACATTCTTACAAAATTCAATGGCATTTTTGACTGCAGAAATACTAAGTGCAATTTCTTGTCTTCTGATAGCAAATTTTATAGAAAAAAAGTATGGACGTATTCAAAGATATTAAGAACAAGCAATAATCTAACTTGACTATAATTTAAAATATATTTATTAAGCATTAATATTAAAATTAAATGAAAGTATATATGTTAAATAACCTCCCTATATAAATAACAAAGTGTCTTTTCTACAATAATTTTTTTAAATTAACATGACAAAAATTGAAATTCGTTGTCCAATTTGTGAAAAATGGAAAGATGTGGAGATTGCTGATGACGCACCCATAAATGTTCCTAAAGGTGTTTTAGCGATTAATATTGAAGGAGGGGATATATGTGAACATTCATTTATTGTATATATTGATAAAAATTTTGATGTAAGAAATTGTTTAGTTGCAGATTTTGAAGTTGAAATTCAGGAAGATATATCTAATAGAGAAACTAAAACAGAAAGTCATCCTGAAACCGAAACTTTAAAATTAGATTTAATTAGATTAAATCTACCAGAAATTCTTATAGCGTATATCATTAGAGCAATTTTTTTAGGAAAGAGAATTGTTGTAATATCAGATCAAGAATTTTTATTTGCTCAATTTAATGATTTTTTTCAATATATTTTTAAAAAGTCTTTTGAATTTGAAATGGATTTTATATCTGAAGAAGAGTATAATAAAAAAAAAAACCAATATGAAGAGTTTATTGTCTTTAAAAAGTCAGAAATTATTAGAGATAAGAATAAAATCATTAATCCTAAAAAAATAGAAATTGAGAAAGCAATAGTTCATAAATTTATTTCTGAATATGATTTGATGTCTGGTTTAATCATTATGAAAAATGAGATAAATAAAATATATGAATTTTCAAAACATATTGCGGATTACATAAAGAAAAATGAAGGAGAAACAATAACAACAAAAATGCTTATAAATCATATGTTAGATTTTTATAATGAAAAAATACAAGTGTCCTATTTATCCCTTTTAATAGAAGTAGTATATAATTATTTTAAGATTAATATCTCCGAAATTGATGGTCTTTCTAAACTTTTGTGATTCCCTTAGACTTTAAAATGTGGATTGATTATAAAAACATACTTTTTTGAAATCAATTTAATATCAATAAATTTTCACATTTCATTAAAAAAAATAAAAAAGATAATGATAGTAGAGTCTTTTTAAATAAGTTAACATGTTCAATCGTGAAATGTGGATTTCACGCTGTTTTATATATTTCTACATAATTCCTAAGTATTATCCACAATATATAACTTCATAATTTTAAATTTAGAATTTAATTAATTTTGGAAATTACTATAACTTTTAGTAGTTTGGAATTTTTTTTTATTAGTTAAAAAATAACAAAAAAGTAAAATAATGCTTTTAAAGCAATTTTGGATTATTCAACTATAAAAAATTGATTAAAGCAAATTATAATGTGCGATTATTGTGCCTCTCATGGGGGGAAATTAAGATGGTATTTAAATCCTGAGAATTACTCAGATCGTTTCCTTGACGATAAAAAAAGAATGAAAATTTTATATGATATAACGGGATGGGGAATTGATCAATATCTTGATTATGCGACTAAACTTTCTAAGAAGGCTAAAATTCCTATACTTGGAAGATTTATTCGTAAAGTAGGTAATCGTATTATTCCTAATAAGCATTCTGGTCAAGTTATAAAATTAGAGGATGCGTTAAAAATTGTGGATTTGGCTGATAATCTTTGTTTACTAGATTGCATGTGTAGAAAAAATATCAGAGGTTCAAAGGAAGGCGTCTGTATAAATTTTGGACCTATTAAAGAATTATTTCAAAAATTAAAACCAAGCGAAAAAGTTGAAGTTATAACACCTGATCAAGCGAAAGAATTAATTAAACAATCAGATAATCGTGGATATTATCATCAGGTTCTTTTTGCAAAATTACCTTATCCTGTTGTAGTATGTAATTGTGATGCTAATAGTTGTACTGCTTTTAAACTAAGATTCAATTTTGGCATTCAGAGGGGAATGGTAAAAGGTCATGAGATCAGTATATTAGATTATAATAAATGTGATGGATGTGAAGAACTAAAAGTTCCTATTTGTCTTCAATATTGTCAATTTGGAGCAATCAAATGGAATTCAAATGAGAGATTAATTCAAATAAATAAAAACATGTGTTTCGGGTGCGGTTTATGTAGCACTCATTGCCCTCAAGGAGCAATTTCATTTCAACGAAGAAATGACTTTCCTGAAATAAAACAAATGTGGTGATATTTTGAAGATTAAAATAAAAACTAAGAATTGCAAAGATCCCAATAGTTGTCTAAAATGTTTAGAAGTTTGTATTCCAGGTGTTTTTCTTAGAGTTCCCAAAAAAAAATTTAAGACAGATTTTGAGAGTCAAGTTAAAATAAATGAAATAAATCATAGAATTTCGGTTAGATTTATTGATTCATGTACATTATGCATGAATTGTGTATCAATATGTCCTGAAAATGCTATAACGATTAAAAAGTAATAATAATTGTTATATTTTTCTGAGAAATTAATTTATTTCTTCACTCCTCTTATTAAAGAGAGAGATTTTTTTTTGTGATGTTTCTTTATGTAATTGTTTCTTCTCTTTTCTATTATTTTACGTATCTATTTCTCATTTTGAAAAAAAAGAAGAATAAATTTAAATTTATTCCTTATTTAATTTATTGGAAAGAAAATATAGTCAGAATTGACTGCGATTTGCGAATTTTGGCCGCACGTAGAGGCTGCCCGGTAAAAAGCTCCTATAGCATTGTCACGACGAGTCCCAATATTATAAAAGAATTCACGAGAAAACAATGGTACAGCTCCATCATATAAACCCAAAGCTAGAGTTTCATAATCCGTCGAAGTCATCACCAAATAAGGTGCTACATTGAAATCATCAATATAATGACCAGCACCACAAGATTCTACTAAAACACACTTTCGATTAGCTTCTAATATATCCATACAATCACGTACATGCCAAGAAGGAGTATAATACTTAACAATCGCCTCAGGATCATAATATAAAAGTGTATGTGAATAGTATGGTATATTTATTTCTTCTCCATGTCCCCATATATACAAAAAAATGATATCATTTTCACCTTCATAAGCGTCTACATACTCAAAAGCAGGTTTAAGATTGTTAATTTGTTTAATATGTTTAAAATCTTTAAATAGGAAAAATTTAGTATATCCCCTCCTTGTTATATCAGTAATAAAAGAATTTATCATACCATCACCATATTCACTTGTCCAGAAAAATATAGCAATTTTTTCAGCAATATTATCAACGGTTATCTCACATCCATCTATACCTCTATTTCCTGAAGTATCATAGCTAATTACCTTAACTGAATGTTTACCCTCGCTTACGGATCTAGAATCCCATTGATAACTATAGGGTGCGTCATAATCTGAACCGATAAGATTATTATCTATATAAAATTCAACTAGGGATACTCCTATATTATCACTTGCTGCAGCACTTATGGGAACAACTCCTCTAACTGCATCTAAATTAACTAAATCTCCTGTAATGTCAACGGTTGGAGCATTATAATCTTCAATACCTCTATATTGGACTTTCACATCGAATAAGTCAATTGAAAGGAAATGCCATGCATTTGCCCATAATGGAAATATCCAAGACCAATACCAATACCCATTCGAACAACTTCGAAAATAAAAATCTATTGTATTAGATGGACTTATGTACTCTGCTAAATTACCACCAACTAAGCTCGCTAAGGATAGCTCGTAATAGTGTTCTAGTGAGTCGGCTTGTAAGTCTAATAGTTTTACTACACTGTTTCTTATATGATTTATAATATATAACTGACTCCATCCTAAATATCCCCCAAATGCTGCACTAAGCTTAATTGTGATATCTAAGATCTCTAAACCCTTATATAAATACCACTTGCTATCAAAACAGTGAACATCCCTAGAGATTACCCAATCAACTGCTCCTGCTTGACTAAAGGAGACGATTCCATCATTATATTGTGACCAACCATAAGGACGACTCTCTCCCAAGCCTGGTATACCAACACTAGATTCGAGAAGTAATGAACTTATAGGTGCAGGAGACAATCCGTTTATATAATTATCTCTATAGTAATAAGTAGAACTCGTATTTAATCCACTCACTTCGGTTTGACTTGCCAAGTTAGCATTAAGTGAATTCAATGGAACAACCGAAAAGCACATTATTCCGATAATAACAAGACAAAATAAAATTTTTCCAGTTCTTTTATGAATATATTTAAATTCATTTTTAATCAAATAATTCCACCACCAGAATAGAACTTTATGTTCTAGTATTTACATAAAGATTCATTTGTATATAAGTGACTAGGGAATTAATTGATAGAACTAGCCTTTTGATTTTGTAATCAGTAATTTGATTTTTTTTCTTGAATTTTTTTTTTATTTTGTCCTTAATAAAGATTTCAAAATAATCAAATTCATTGATTTTATTAACAATTTAAATACTGTTTATCCAGATAACTCTTTTTTCTTTTAATTTTATGGCCAGTTACTTCTTCATATAACTTTATGAAATGAGGATCAATTTCCTTCACTTGATTTAAAAAATCGAGTTCACAATATTCCATCGATTCAAACATACTCCTGGATCTTTATAAAGAAAAATTGTGGTATAATTTAGTGATTTCGTTATCAAAATTCTAGATTCTGATCACATTTCTAAAAGAAGATCCTTAAATCAAGCCTTCTTGAATGATACAATCATAGTCCTTTATACCTGAATATCTCATTTTAAAGCTAAAATTTTAAGATTGAATGATATATGATGATATTTTTGTTTTCTGTCGTTCATGTGCTTAATGGAAAGGAATTTTTTACCTCATGGGTAAAAAAATATCATCTGTATGGATGACGTATATACAGAAAGAAATGCGCCCTCCGGGAATTGAACCCGGGTCGCCAGGTTCACCTCTCAAGTCTATTAGAACCAGAGAATTGGCAACCTGGCATACTGACCACTATACTAAGAGCGCAAATTTAGTAATAAGAAGAATATATTAAAAAATTAAAATTTAATTATTTAATTATTAGAATTATAGTTTTATACAATTTCCGAAACAACTTGTTTAAGTACATTATCATTAACAAAATCTTCTAATTCTCGTAAACTCTGTGGAAGTCCTTCTCTTACTCCTACTTCCATACACTCTAAGTAAGACATTGCTGTAGCTAACTTAGAAATCTTCTCTAAAGGAAAATTATTTAACATTGAAACTAGAATTCCTGTTAAGAAAGCATCTCCAGCCCCTGTAGTATCTGAAACTTGATTTTTTGTACTGTAGATACCACTATTAATGATAGTTTTACCATCTGATATAATTGAACCGTTAGGCCCATCAGTAATAGAAATCAGTTTTATCCCCATATCTAAAAAATTTTTAATCATAAGTGTTTTTTTACTTTCTCCTGTGAACTCTTGGGCTTCCTCAAGGTTCATTGATACAACATTAGAATTAGAAATCAAGATTTTTGCCCAATTTGGGGCATTTTTTATAATTGACATACTAGGGGCTGCAAACACTATCCCTCCATTGTTTTTTGTAAGAGTTATTGCTTTTTCAATAGCCTTACAAGCATTATCAGTAGTTAACGATGTCCAAGCGAATGCTTTAACTTGACTAAATAATTCTTCTTTAACATCTGATGGTTTCAATAAATTATTAGCTCCTTTATATGCAAGAATACTTCTATCTTTTCCCCATGGAGTTCGTAAAATTATTGATAGTGCCGTAGTATCAGTATCAGTTTGAATTATTTGAGATAAATCTACTTTTCTTTTCTTTAAATCATTTAAACAAATTTCTGCTGAAAAATCATTTCCCATAACTCCAATATATGTACTATTCAATCCAAGCATAGAACTATTTGCAGCGATATTAGCACCCGATCCTCCTGGAACAAATCTAACGTTTTTAACATTTAATTTCCGAGAATATTCTATTGCTGTATATTTCTTTATTATATCTTTATCAAATAATTCAAATCTTAATATATCATCTATGTCAATCATAATATCTAATGTATTACTTCCGATTGTGATAATTTCGGGATTATTCAAAATACTCACCTATAGATAATTAAAATTTTTAATTATAGAATAAGTTGAAAATAGAAATAAATCTTTTAATAATTTTGCAAAGAATTGGTGGTTAGAGTATTGAAAAAATTTCTTTAATTTTTGCTTTATTTAATGATTTTTATAAGTTTTCTTTACTGTTTTTAACAATTTTACCCATTTTTTTTATCATATGATAAGTAAGATCAAGAAAAGCTTTTTCAACATTTTCTCCAGTTTTAGCAGAAGTTTCAACATAAATACATCCTTGTTTTTCTGCATATTGTTCCACTTCATTTTTATCTATAATCTGACCAGTTTCAGGTAACAAATCGGTTTTATTGCCTATTATTACACTAGGAATATCCGTGCTTATAATGCTATGCATTTCTGAAATCCATTGTTTCATACTAATGAATGTCTGGTGTCTTGTAAGATCAAAAACAACTAATGCTCCAAATGCACCATCGTAAAAGCTTCGATGGAGAAATTTAAATTTCTCTTGTCCTCCAATATCCCATATATGGAGTTTTACAAATTTATCTGACTCATATTCTAAAGTTTTGGTGAGGAAATCTACACCAATCGTCAATTTGTATTTAAGAGAGAATTCATTATGAACAAACCTATTTAATAAACTAGTTTTTCCAACTGCACCTGGCCCAATTATGATAACCTTGAAAGAATACTTCTCAGTCATTCTACTTTTTTTTTTATAATTAAATCTATAATTGTAAAATAAATTATTAAATTTAATCTAAAGGAAATATTTATATTGTTTTTTATTTCTCTTCTTTTAAAAATAGATATTACGTTTTAATTAAAAATTAAATCTGATTTTGTCTTGACTTTACCATGTGGTTATTTGCAGAGAAAAAGATTTTTTTTACTATTCGTCAGATTTCAATCGATTTAATTCCTTTTCCAACTCCGCGATTTTCTCATCAGATGCCCCAGAAGCAGCACTTGGTAAAGCTACACCCATTTCTACCTGAATTTCAGCATCAATTTCTCCTAAAACCTCAGTTACATCCGAATCTGTGACCGCAGTATCAATACTAATGCTATCCATTCCTTCTGTTGCAATATCCGCTGTTACGGCAAATTCCTCCATATCAATATCAATTTGGCTCATAATTTGAGTCATTTGTGGCACAGAAAGTTGATTTTTTAATGTAGATAGAGATTGAGCAATACCTGTCATAATTTGTGATACATCTTTAACTGCTGTTGCTTGCTCTAATTTAAATTGTAATCCTTCCAAGTTTGTACGAAATTGTTCAATTGCTCTTGCTTGTTTTTTAACTTGAAGATAATTGCGTGCCTGAAATTTTGAACCATCTAAATCTCCTTCTTTTCTTAAATGTACAGCTTTATCTCTTGCGAGTTTTGCACTCATCTCTAATTTTTTAGTCTGTCTCATCAATCTTTTATTAAAGACTTTTAATTTAACTGCGGCAGAGCGAATATTGTCTTTCCCTCTCTTACCACCTGATAACCATTTTGAGATATCTTTCAGAAAACCCATAATCATCAAAATTTATTAGTAATTATATAATATATATAAAACTTCGGTCTTATATAATTATTTTTGGAGTCCAATAATTATATAGTCAAGGAAAAGAACTTTCTCGTTATTTATACAACAAAATAGATAGAGAGAGATAAAATTATTAATTATACCGAATAATAAATTACATTAGCTATAAATAGTAAAAATATCTTGGTATATTTAATATGTCATCAGTTGATTCTAAACTTTATCAATTCGCAGTACAAACTGCTAAGGAGGCGGTGGCTTTAGACAGTCAAGGTAAATACAGACAAGCAATAAACAAATATCAACGAGCAGCAGAAATATTAATGCAGTTTATGAAATATAACAAGAACCCTCAAATGAGGCTCTTATGTCAAAAAAATATTGAAGAATATGTTGAACGTGCAAAAGTATTAAAATCTCAATTGGGAGGAGCTAGACCAAGAGGAACAAGACCAAGCATAAGTTCTAGTAAGTCAGGTGATGCTAGCAAATCTGAAATAGAAGTATCCTCGGAAGAGCAAGAACTCATTGATATGATATCAGGAACAATCGTCACAGAATCTCCCAATGTAAAATGGAATGATATTGCTGGATTAGAAAATGTTAAACAAGCTGTTAGAGAAGCGATTGTTTTACCAATAGCAAAACCAGAATTGTTTACTGGAGCGAGAAGACCTTGGTCTGGAATACTTCTATTCGGACCTCCTGGATGTGGTAAAACATTATTAGCAAAAGCAGCAGCAACAGAATGCAAAGCTACATTTTTCAGTGCATCCTCGGCTGATTTACTAAGCAAATGGTTAGGAGAAAGTGAAAAATTAATAAGTTCTTTATTCAAGGTTGCTCGAATGAAAGCACCTAGTTTAATATTTATGGACGAAATTGATTCTGTAGCGACAAAACGGGGAGAAGGTGCTGAAAGTGGTGGAGAGCGAAGGGTAAAAACACAGCTATTAAGTGAAATACAGGGATTAAAGTCGACTCATGATAAACCCCTCTTAGTATTAGGTGCAACTAATCGTCCATGGGATATAGACAATGCTATGTTAAGTAGATTTGAAAAAAGAGTGCATGTTCCTCTCCCAGATTTAAAAGGACGAGTAGGAATATTTAAAATCCATACTGCGGGTGTAAATACAGCATTAACAGATGAAGATTTTATTGAATTAGCAGTAAGAACTGAGGGATATTCGGGAAGAGATATAGCAAATGTATGTCGTGAAGTAATAATGTTACCTGTACGTGAATTAGATATGAGTGGCCTTTTAGAGAATTCAGATAGAGAAGTACAAGTAAGAGACATTGCTTTGAAAGATTTTAAAAGAACTCTTAAAAAAGTAAAACCAATGACTAACAAGGCATTATTAAAGCAATATAATGATTGGGCTGTGGAGTTTGGAGAAGCTTAATAAAAATTGAGGAGTAAAATGGAAAAACAAAGAGAGAAGCCTAAGGAAATTCCTAAGGTAGATAAGGAAAAAGCAGAAAAAGGATTAGAAGAATTAAGGAAAGAATTAACCCGTTTAAGAAAATTAAAACAAGAAAAAGAACAATTAGAACTTGAGGCGACTCAAAAACAAATTATTAAAAAAGATGACATTAAATCTACTGAATTAAATTATATTGAAGATCAATTTGATAAACTTGAAGATATACTATCATCTAAATTGGGTGAGATTGATACAAAAGTATATCAAAAACATGCGGAGCAAGTCGAAACAGAATTACAAACTCTTGAGGAAGAAATTCTTGGAGAGAAGGGTTTATTAGAAAAAAAATTAACTGCTTATGAAAATTTATTAAAGGCATATCCTTGGCTGGAAGAAGAAAGAAAGAAATTTATGTATACAATGCCTGATAAGAATAAGAATAAAAATGATTATATCTCTTGGAAAGTAGAATGGGCAAAAGTTCTTTTCGATTATGTTAGATTTGCCGTTCTTCATATCATATATACCAGAGAAATAATTACTCATAAACCATTCATAACTTTCTCCAAACGTGAACAATATATAAAAGAAATTGCTGAAGAATTAATAAGTCAAAATCAAGCTAAATGGTTATCAAAAAAAAAGGATAAGCTAAGAGTTTATTGGAAGACACTTGAAGTATGGTCAGATGAAATATATAATTGGGCATATGAAAATGGAAAGATCGAGCCCATTATGATATATGAATTGAGAGAAGTAAAACAAGAGGATTTTAGTTCACTTCCATTAGAAGATTTAGAAGAAATTTTTAAGATCCTAGCCAAGAACCGTAAAGCAAAAGTATTAAAACTAGATAATGGACAAATCGCTTTTAAAATTAGGTTAGAATAAAAAATATCTTTTTATATTGATGGAAAATACCATTGTTTCCCTGTTAGAATATTTTCCCTAAATTTTGCGGTTCCGCTACTTTCGAGTGATTCTAATGCTCTTAATGCCCTATCTTGAGACCAATTCAAATTACTACATACATCCTCCAAAGTAAGAACTCCCTTTTCTTTAGCTAGATTGACAACCTTCGTCTCATCCCCAGTATATTGAATTGGAAAAAACCTAACCATGATACTTCCTGTATCTAATTCGGTAATATCTTCAATAACTTTTGTTTTTTTAAGTGATTTTAATGCTTTCTCAACATCTTTAACTTCAATATTCCCTTTCAAAATACCAGTATTAACTAATTCAAATACTTCTGATAAAGGGATAATTCCCCCTGTTTCCTCTTTACTCATTAATACTCTTTGATACGCTAACATTCCTAATTTCTGATAATCAATTTTCGAGAATTTTTTTAATACATCATGTTCTGTTATTTGTTCTGTAACAATTTTAGATGATGGAATGTTATATTTTTTCTGTAATTCTTTAACTTCTTCTCTTAATTCAGGCGTTAGGGCCAATAAAACACCATGTTGTTTAGCTAATTCTCTGAGTTTATCTTTAGTAAATTTCTCAACAGAAGCTTTTGCTTGCATATCTTTCATTTTGAGCTCTGTTGCCTTTTTTTTCATAGCCTCTTTTAAATCAATCTCATCTTCTATTTTACGAATGCCCATTTTTGTAAATCACTAATTTTTCACAATTTTATATATTAATATTGCAAACTTCAAAATGATTATTCCCAATAGAATAACTGAATTCCTATTTTAACGAGATCTTTTAAATAATATAAAAAGTCATTCTAATATATAATTTGATTTATTTACTCTTATAATATTATAATATTTTTTTAATTTAATTGTTATGAATTACCAATATTAATTTTAAAATGAGATTTCGTAATTTAGGTTTACTTTATAAACTTCTATTAAAATAAAAAATAATTAAATTTCTAAAAGCCTATATCTTTTGGTACTGAAGTGTTGAATAATCTTGAAACTTCATTTAAACTATTTTTTCGATTTACAAAAATTTATTAAGATGTTCTCTTTTTTTTTTCTTCAAATTTATTAAAGTTCCATTTCAAATATTAAGTTGGGTGATTTAATTAATGTTTCAAATCTCATTCCAAATTCCAATCGAGTTTGAGTTATCGATGATGGTAATTGCATTTGTTTTAACTTTTCTTTTCTTTCAGAGAAAATATAGATTACGCAAAAATGATTTGGCTTTTAAAGTGTTGACATTAATAATATTTTCTATTACTTTGTTCGTTTTAATAGCAGTGATTGCTGTAGATGTTTTTAATAATAACATAATTTTATTACTTATTATTATTCCTACTTGCCTTTCTTTTCTTTTATTCACATTCAATTATATTATCAAGGTCATTAGGAATCAACAGGAAACAATTAATAATCTACTAAAATCTAGTTCTGAAACTTCAATCATAGTAGCGAATATAGCAACGGAGATGGCAGCAAACGTGAGTGAAGTAAATGCAGCATCAGAAGAAATTAGCTCATCAACACAACAAGTTTCCTCTAATACTCAGTCTCAAGCAAATTCCTTAGTAGAAATAAATAGTATGGCAAATGAAATTAATAACTATGCGAAAGAGGTTATGCAATCTTCCAAGGATATTAATGACATAATGGATATTATCACTTCGATTGCCGAGCAAACCAATTTATTGGCACTTAATGCAAGTATCGAAGCGGGAAGAGCAGGGGAACATGGTCGTGGATTTGCAGTAGTTGCTGATGAAGTAAGAAAATTAGCTGAAGAATCTAAAAGTGCTGTTGGAAACACTGGAGTAAAAATCCAAGATATTAGCGAACGTCTCAAAACTACAGTTAATTTAATCTCAACAATTACTCAGAATATAGAGAGTGCTACGTCAGCCGTGCAAGAAAATTCAATTGCAATAGAAGGAATTAGCGCATCAGCAGAACAACAAACCAGTTCAATTGAGGAAATTTCAACCACTGCACAGAAACTGGGTAATATGGCGGAAGATCTGAAAGATAAATTAACTCAATTTCAGTTAGCTTAGTAAAGAAAATAGATTTTAATCAAAAAATTATAAATAAGTTGAGTAATAATTCTTGACAAATCCTTTTCTTGTTATTTTTTTAATTTAATTGTTATGAATTATTTTGATTAGTGATGAACTAAAAACGACATTTTAAAATATCTTTTAAGTAAAAATAAATATCTTTTTGAGGTGAAACGTAGTTAATATTTGTTTTTAAAAAACCTTAAAAAGTAATTCTAATATTATTTTTAAAAATTAAAATATAATAATTACAACAATTTCCAATAATTACTTATGCCTAAACTACCACTTGTATATGAATTCTTAATGGTTATAGTAGTTTTTATCTTAGCTTTCATTTTCTTTCAGAGAAAGTATAGATTAAACAGAGAATCTTTATCTTTTAAAGTAATTACAATTAATACTTCATCCATTATGGTGTTGGTGATATTTGTGATAATCGCCCTAGATCCTTTTGATGGTGAGATTATTATTATTGCATGTTTGGTCCCTCCTGCTGTTTCATTAATTTTCTATTCATTTTTTTATGTTATTAGAGTTATTCGACGTCAAGAGAATACAATTAAGGATTTATTAAACACTAGTTCTGAAACTTCAATAACAGTAGCAAATATCGCTTCTGAAATGGCAGCAAGCGTGAGTGAAGTAAATGCAGCTTCAGAAGAAATAACCTCTAAAACTAATGGAATTGCTTCAGATTCTCAAGAAGTTGTAAATTCCTCAAATAAAATTCAAAATATAATGGAACTCATAACCAATATCTCAGAACAAACAAATTTATTGGCACTTAATGCGAGTATTGAAGCTGGAAGAGCTGGTGAGCATGGAAGAGGATTTGCTGTAGTAGCAGATGAAGTGAGAAAATTAGCTGAAGAATCAAAAAAAGCAGTGCAAAATACAGATTCTGAAATTAGAGAAATTGTTGATAAAATTGTTAGAACATCTTCCTCTATTGAGGAGATAAGTGCATCATCAGAGGAGCAATCTACTTCAATCGAGGAGATATCAATTACAGCACAGAAATTGGGGACATTAGCAGAGGATTTAAAAAACCAACTTACTCATTTTAATTTAACAAAACAAAATATAAAAGAATCTAAAAAACTTAAAATAAAATAAGTTGGATTAATATTTTCGAATCTAAGGTTTTCTTTTTTTTTTTAGAATTAAAGAGAATCATTTTTTAATATCAGTATAGATTAATATTCATAATAATTCTTATTTCTAATTCTTTTTATTCTATTGTAATATGAATGATAATCTCTATTTTCGAAGGATAAATGAAATTGAAAAACAAATAATTATCAATAATTATTCTAATATCTCTATAGAGTTTTCTAAAATTATAGAAAATCTTACAACACGT
This sequence comes from Promethearchaeota archaeon, assembly GCA_048937405.1. Taxonomy (GTDB): domain Archaea; phylum Asgardarchaeota; class Lokiarchaeia; order Sigyniarchaeales; family SOKP01; genus Loki-b32. The sequence continues at coordinate 26,742 of JBHLNF010000012.1, read as the reverse complement.
TTATATATTTCAATAGATAAATTAAAAACTAAAAATAAATTCCCAAATATCTATTTAATTCCCGAATCTCAAATAAAATTATTGACAACTTTAGATAATAATAAAATTATCTCAGTAGGTCTGTATTTTGGTTTTATTAAAAAAGGTAATTTTTATCTAAGCTTAGAAGGAGCAGAATTTTTATATTTTAATAAAATAATTTCTGGTTTTAAGAAAGTTCAAGTCAATAATAATGGAGAAAAATCTATTCTATATGGAAATAATTTATTAAAAAAGATGATACTTGCGATTCTTGATTCTTTTGAACAGAATGATATTCTCTTGATCTTTAATAAAAATGAAGAAATCCTAGCTTTAGCACAGTCTAAAATTGATTATCAATTTATACAAAAAGTTCACCCAAATAAAGTGATCGCTAAGAATTTAATCGATAAAGGATTTTATCTTAGAGAAAAGCAATAATATAATTTAATTCAGATTTAATATTTTTAAAATAACTATTCTGTTTCTTTATAAGAGAAAAATAAAGGCTAATTAATTCAAGAATATGAGGATATAGCTGTTGAGATAACTTTATTCCCTCTAATAATTCTGAAATAAACTTTAATTCAAAAAAATCAAGTTTAAAGAAAAAAAATAGGTTTATTTAACATATTTCCTTATTTTCGCATCAATTATTAGTGATACAATGGATAAAATACTAATGAAAATTATTAAATTGTATCCTGAAACTGCTTGTTTTGAAGGAAAATATTTTATAACAACTACGGTTTCAATTCCCTCATTCCCTGCTCTATCTACTGTATAAAAAGTTATAGTTATTTCTCCCTCAGATAGATCTTCCCATGCATCTTCATTTATTGTTCCTATGAAGTCTGTAAAGTAAAAATTTCCTGTAATCCCTTCGATTGTATACCAGTTAGAGATAATTAAATCATCCTCAACTATAGAAATGTTAAAATTTGGTGGAGAATGACCAAATGCTTCATTATAAAGTGGATAATTTATTACAATATCTGGAACATTAGCATCTTTTCTAAGTGTTATGTCTGTAAATCCTTCAATTCCCCAAGAATCATTGGCAAAAAACCTTATACCTACAGTTCCATTACTTATTTTTTCCCATTCAACCTCATTGATGGTTAATGTCAACCCAGAAAATGTAATATTTGTTATTCCACCATCAAGAGTGTACCATGTACTAGCTAAACTTAAATCAAAAATTGATAATTCGAAAGCTGGAGGTAATATACCTAATAAATCATTTTGATTTGGTGAATTAATAGTAATCACAGGAGCATTCGCATCTATCGAGAAATACCTAATATCAGATTGGTATACTTCTCCCGACCATTCTTCACTGGATAATTTTATTGAATATACTCCATCATCTGGTAAGGGGATACTTTTATTTCCTAATATTATATTGTTATCCCCTCCGTTCAATGAGTAACTTATCCAATTATGTTCAAAATTTTTATCAAAACTTAGCAAAAAACCTTCATTCATATTATCTCCAATGTTATAATTATCATCCCAAGAGAACCCTATAGCATCAATATAATAATAATAATTTGAAAATCCAAAAAACCAATCGGTTAACCATACAATTCTATTTATAAAATCTACCTCTTCAATTAAGGGAAAATTTCCATATCGTATACCATTTATATATATACACCAAGTATATTGATCTAGACCATTATAATTTCCGATTGTACATTCAAAATCAAGTCTTACATGTATCCATTCATTGTTTTGGATGTTTGTAATATTTATGTATTCTGATCCGTTCCAATATCGAATAGTATCGAGCCAAGTTACTACTGAAATAATTGTAGAGAAACTAATTCCACCGCTCAAATATAAGCCACATGCTTTAGAAGTGTCGTTAGTTCTCATCCAAAATTCTACAGTACCTTTAGAGGGAATCATAGGGATATTTTTTATGGCACGAACATTTTGAGTTTCATTTGTATCTTGTAGTTCCAGAACAGTTTTATGCCCATCAAGCTCATCAATTGTATGTACAGTTCCACCATCTGTTCCGACTTCTAAAAACCATGCCGGTTGACATCCAACTTCATCATGATCGAAACTATTAGTTCCTGGATAATAACCATCCGATGGTTTATAATATGTTTGATTTATTGGGGATTTTACATCAATTTCCACTGCTGGATAATGTTTTAGGTCCCATAATATATCCTTTTGAACTTCTGGGAAATTTACAATACCAGAATGACCAATACCCCAATAAAGTCTATTATTAAAGGCTCCTGATAATTTCACTGACTCTGTTGTAATCAACCCATCAAAATATTCACCAATAATATCAAAGGCTTGGTTAACTAATGCCATATCATAATCCTCAGTGTTATTCATTATACTTTTAGGCTTACCACGATAGGCAGGGTCATAGCTAAGTACACCCCTATACGTATTATAATATATGTTGAAAGGGGTTTCATCACCAGAATTAAGATTTACTAGAAATTTTCCAAAGGTATACATATTATAACCTGCTTTTTCTTCCCAATTTAAAGGCAGATCGTCTATAGTGTCGTTATTAATACAATTCCAGATACAACGATTGGAACCCCATGTGCCATGATTTGGAGTCCCATATATCCCTACGTGAATTATATTAATTCCTGTCTTTCCAAGCTCATTATAGTGTTCTTTTATCATAGTTCGAGTTACTAAACCTCCATATGACCAGCATAGCAAGTCGATATGTGTTTTTATATTACCTACATTAAATTCATTTATTATAAAGGATTTGACAGCATTTGCAATAACTTTAATTGAAGTTTTTCTTGCATTTTTTATTTCGTCAAACTCTGGTCTGGGTGTAGTTCTATTATAATAACTTATATTGATTATATTTTGAGATCCATAATAATCAATAAAATCGTTAATTCCATTATCATCCAAATCAAGCTTCAATGAAGTAATTCCGTCTAATAAATCTTTACTATCACCTCCAATCCCTGGAATCAATACGAGTGTCGGGTTGTTTACTTCAAAAATCCTTAATTCTGATAAGTAAACAGTTTCTTCTGAATCCTTGCCAAATACTTGAATTGAATGATTTCCATTTCCAGGCTTGGGAATTGCGGTTTCACCTAATATTGTTATATTATCCAGCCCATTTAGTGAATAACCTATCCAGGTTAGGTTAGATGGTGCTTGAAATTTTAACAATAATCCATCATTCATATTATCAGCAATATTACAACGTTCAATCCAAGAAAATGCTATTGCATCAATATATAAATAATGATCATAAAATGGCATTAAAAAATCACTAAACCATACAGTACTTACAACATTAAGTTTGTCAGAGTTAAATGGAATGAGTCGAGATTGACCGCCATTTATAAAGATCCTGCTAGTATATTGATCTAAACCACTGTAGTTTCCGCTAGTACATTCAAAATCAATCCTTACATGAAACCATTCATCATTTTGGATGAGTGCAATGTATTTCCAATCTGATCCATTCCAGAATTGAATAGAATCGGACCAAGTTCGCACTAATACTATTATTGTTGGGTCAAATATTCCCCCCACTAAAAAAAAACCACACGCCTTAGAAATGTTATCAGTTCTCATCCAAAATTCAACTGTACCACTTTGGGGATTAGAGAAGAGATCTTTTCTGACATAGGTGTTATTAGTTTCATCAGTATCATGAAGTTCCAAGACTGTTTTATGTCCATCAAGCGCATCAATAACTTGTGCAGTTCCACCCTCAGTTCCGACTTTTTGAAACCAAGTCGGTTCAGTACCAACTTCATCATGATCGAAGCTATTAGTCCCAGGATAATATCCGCTCATTGGTTTATAATAAACTTTATCTTCAGGGGTGATAAGGTTAATTTCTCCATTACTAGATTTTAAAAGTTCATTTTCATGAGATTTATTATCAATAGTATCGCCTTCCAGATTTCTAAAATTCATTTCTTGACAAATCTTAAAATTAGAGTTAGTTAGAATTAAACATCCAAAAATAAATCCCAAAATAAATAAAACTATTGTATTTTTTATTGAATTTCTCATGTTGATTTCACCAAAAATTTTTTAAAAAACATCAATAATGTATTATTTTTTATTTTTTTCATCAAATTTCGCTTTAATGAATTTAAAAGCTATATCTAGAAAAATTTGAAGTATATATAAATCTATAAAGACCAAATTTTTACAAATTGAATTGCTTTGAGAAAAGCAATAGAAATTTGAAATTTATTTAAGATTTAACCTATAGTATTTCCTTATATCTTAAAAAAAGTGGGATAAATATAACCTTATTCCAAATGGGAATATTTTAAAAAGAGCTACCCAATAATATCTTATAATTTCTAATAAATTAGGGTCCACTCTATTCTCCCGAGGATATATAAAGTGAACTACATTATATGTTTTATCTTTTGCTGTATTTAAAGGTATTAGGACCAATTTTCAACACGTATGGAAATGTTCCTAATTAAAAAAAAATTGAATTAGGTAAGATATAAACATTTTTATTAAGAAGATGCTTCATTCATCTAAATCAGAATCCAAATCTAAATATTTCATCTCATCTTTAGAGATCTGCTGCAGTTCTTTTTGCATTTCATCATAAGATTTTATAAAATTAGAAGGTATAGAAAGAGGAGATTTGATTAATTCTGTTTTTATAGCCTCATATTCTTTCTCATTTGTAAACATGCTTCTAAGTTTATTATCTAATTCTAGGGGAATTCTCTGATATTTGCCTGTCAATAGGAGAGGTTGTTTTTTGCTTTTAATTATTTTACTAGGAAAAGTGGAAAAGTGCTTTTTAATGAGTTCAAATGCTCCTAAATATTGCTTCATATCTTTTTCAAATTTCTTTAATTCCCATTCAAATTTACGCTCAAAATCTTGAGTAAATTCAATAACAGTATCGCGTAATAATTTGGAGGATTTGGAAGAAACTAAACCAACGGTAATATATTTTGATTCATACACTATTAGAATACCATTCTCTAAACTTATATCTAAAATCCCTCCAATATTCATTACCTCTTCACTCATGAGTTGCACCGCATTTAAAAATCCCGTGAATATATTTTCATTGATATTTGATTCAGACCAATCATAGTCATAAAGAGGTGCACCTTCTCTATCTTTTATAATAATTCTATAGACAGTAAACGGTAATATATAAAGTAATTTTGGCTCTTTTACTATGGCTATGTTAAAAATCAATACTCCAATGGAAAAAAAGATATTTGTCCATATAATAAATACAGCATCAAAATAATAAAAAAAGTAGACAATGATTGTTATAGGACCCATTAAGATAATTCCTGTTAAATATATTAATGAATCTTTCTTAATAAAAAAAGGCGTATTACGCCAGGTTTTACTCCCCCAATATATAATGATTAAAGCTCCTATTCCCTGAATCAAATCACCTAAAACGTTAAGCATACCCCTCCATCTCACAATTGTATACCCCATCTCAATTTTTATTCCGGTTACATTAGGTTGAAATGCTAAATAGCAGATAATTGCACCTATACAGCCATATATAAATAAGAAAATTGAATTATAAGAATCATTTACTATTAAATTTAATCCTATGATCCAAAATCCAAATCCAAAGACCCAAAAAAAAGCACAGAGTCTTGATAGAAAATGGCTGAGATAGAGTAGAGAGAAACCATGAAGCAACATGCCAACTGCTAACAAGATCACACCGATTCTGATAAAAGAAAGAGAGTTAATTTTTCTCTTTTTAGGTGCAAAATATATTAATAATGTAGCTATTAAAAGTACTATACCCATAAAAAAATCTGATATACCCTCAGGAGTCCAATTTACTACCATTTTTCACCTCTTTCTTATTTAAACATTATTTTTTTTTAATAAATAAATTTAAGTCTTTTAGTATATCTAAAATAAGTTCTTTTCTCTTAGGATTTATAGTTATATCTTTATCTGGAGTTTCAATAAGAAGTTCATTTCTTAATAAAATATTTAAGCGATAATAAACATCTTCTCTCTTTTCATTTATTTTCTTAACGATTTCTGATTTTTTTACAGCATCTTCTTCAACTAATAGGAATATTATCTTATTATTAATCCTATCCCTAATGAAAAAAAGGATTTTCCCCATTTCTTTATCTAGAGCAGCTGGAAGAAAAACTGTATAATTTCCAACTTTAATTTTTTTAATGTAATTAAATTTTAGAAGCATTTCTAAATGCCATAATAATTGCCCGGAGCTTCCTATATCCTCTGATAGAGCTCTTCTCCTTAAATTTGAAAAATGAACTCCCGGATTTGCTTTTATATATTTTAAAACATTATTACGAATATGATTTGAAAGAACAGTTTCTTTGGAAAATTTTGACCCTTCTATTAAAATCTTTCTATTTATTAAAAATCGAATTATAGATAAAAGCCCAGTTCGAGGTATTTTTAATCTTTTTTTTGCTATATTATAAAGATTTTGAATGTTTAATACCTTGTTCTTACTCATAATTTCCTCTGCTATTTTTAGTACTTCTTTAACGCTGGGATGATCTTCTCCGATTAGTCCGCTAATGATCTCAGTTTTCATATCAAATTAATTTCTTTGATTTACAAGTCTATAACTCTTAAAATTTCCTTTTTAAGTCAAGATAATTAATTCTTTATTTAATGCATTAGAAATAAACATTTACTCTGAGAAGGTTCTCTCTGGTACTTTTAGGATTTCCATTTTTAATAAATCCTTATTATTAAATAGAGTTATACACTCATTAAGAATTCTATAAACCAGGTTTCTTAATAAATATAATTGTAAATCATATTTTATTAACTAATTTCAATCTATAAAACTGTAATAATATACCTATTTTTTAAAGAAACAATAAAGTTGGAAATTTAACAATAATAAAACAGAATGAATAGAATTCTAAAAATCTTATAGCTATTATCAATATATTATTATAATACTAATCGATCCGACTGATTAAACATAAGAAAAATCCAATTGTATTATGAATATGAGGATATAAACGCTGAGAAAATTCTAAATCTTCTCTGAGATTCGTACCAAACACTTCTGTTAAACCACTAACCCCATAAGTGTGAGGTATTTTAGAAATCTTAAAATTTGTTTCTTCATTCAAAACTTCATGAACTACTAATTCATTTTCTTCAGGAGCGATTGAGCAAGTACTATAAAGCAGCTCTCCTCCTGAGATTAGTGAATTTAATCCTGCTTTAAGAAGTTTTTTTTGAATTGAAGCTAATTTATCAATATCATTTGGTTTCCGACTCTTTTTTCTATTAGGATCTTTTCTTATCAAACCCTCTCCTGTACATGGAGCATCCAGTAGAATTTTATTTGCCTTAATAGTTAATTTTGATAAGTTAATTGCGTTCATATTTATGACAATAGAATTTATAACGCCCATTCTTCGTAGATTAATTTCTAAAGCGGGAATTCTTGCCTTATTCTTTTCAATTAAAAAAAGTACCCCTTCATTTTTCATTAACTGTGCTAAATGTGTTGCTTTACTCCCTGGAGCCGCACACATATCTATTACAACATCATTGTTCTTCGGGTTAAGAATTACCGATGGTAGCATTGAAGCAATATTTTGAAGGTAATAATATCCTTGGAGAAATTCATGAGTAGACCCTAAATTATAGCTTTGTTTTAGAACTTTAAATCCATAAGAGATCCATTCAATTGGTGATAATTCAAAATTCTTCTGCTCTAACCGTTCTTTTAAGTTAGATGTAGTAATCTTGAGAGTATTTACTCTAATAGAAGGGGTTAAAGGTTTCTCATTTGCTTTAAGTAGGTCAATGGTTTCGTCTATTCCTAAGAACTGAAGATATCTTTCTATCATATATGGTAGATAATTATACTCTTGAGCAAGTTTTTGTGCTAATTCTTGATTTTTAGACATTAGTCAAATAAAATAAAAATGGTTAATACTTAATAAAAGTTGATAAATTATATTTGTTATTAGAAGAAAATAGAATATTTTATGATTGAGGTAGAAATTAAAGTTCAAATCTTAGATCCTTCTCTAATAAGAAGAAAATTCAAGAAAAATCAGGGAAATTATAAATTTTCCTTGACTCATGAAGATATTTACTTTAATATGCCAGAAGGGTTAAGAAATTTTAAAGAAACTGATGAAGCTTTAAGATTAAGAAAATCTATTGAGTTTGATAAATTTAATAATTCAATAGGAAAAAGAACTAATTATTATCTCACATACAAAGGAAAAAAAATAGATATGTCTACAAAAACTCGAGAAGAAATTGAAATTAAAATTGATGATATTGAAAAAACTTATAAGTTGTTAAAATTATTAGGCTTCCAAGAAGTTCTCAATGTTAAAAAAGAAAGAGAAGGATATGAATTTAAGTTTAAATCATACCATATAGAAGCGTTGATAGACTATATACCCATTTTAAATCAATTTTTTATTGAAGTAGAATGTTTATTAGAATCTTCTGATAATATTGAAAGCTCTAGAAATATTCTATTCGAGTTCTTAAATCTATTTGGTATTAAAAAGGAAGAATCTATAAGAAAATCTTATTTAGAACTGATAATGGATAAGTTGAATGGACAATAAAAGAAATTTTTGAGTATATTTTTAAAATATACTCAAATTGGAAATGGAAAAGGAAAAACCTTTTCACAAAATTCTATTTTCAGACCATGTATGTATATGGTGATATGAATATATTAGTTAATTGGAGTCCATTTTTTAAGATACAACGTCCTTAATTTAAAATTAAAGACTATTTTTTTAATTCTGTATACTCTCCATCCATTATTCTTACCATATAACGTCTTCCTTTGATAATCCACATGATTTTATGCCCTTCTCTTGCCTTTTTTCCCCATTCTGATTTTTTATTGCGATTTTGTTCTATAAATCTATATCCAAAAATGTCAACATATCGAACTCCACTTGAAAATTTCTTGATTGGATATTCAATGTCATCTATTATAACCTTCTTCTTATGTTCAAATAAAGCTTCAAAAATCTTCAAACCATTATCTTTTAAATTTTCCATGAACTAATATCACATTAAAAAATAATTATATCTTTTGATAAATTTTCTTCTTGTTTTTCTTTTTTTGTTTAATAATTTGCACAAATTAGAGATCTATAGTTGATTGAGAAAAATATATTCCGCTTATTAATCTACTAAAAAACTTTTTCTTTTCATTTAAGAAAAATACTTGCTGTTCTAACAAATAAAAGTTATGCTAAAGATTTATATGTCTGTTAAGTTATGTAAAACAAATATAGATAAGATTTAAATATAAAAAAGAGACAATTTGATTTCATCTCTTCTTTAATACAATTTAATTAATTTTTGAAGTTCTTTATGGTTAATTTTAAGATTGATCAGTTGGGATTTAATTGTGGAAAAACTAAAGAAAAATGTCCAAAATATCCCAAATACTGTTATGAATGTATAAAAAATACATTAAGAAAGCAAGGTTTTGTGATAGATTCTAATCTAACTGTATTTAATGTTGATTCTGATGAACGTCGTATTAAAGTAGAACAAGATTTAATCTGGCGTAAATTTTCAGATGTTCTTAACATAAGACATATTATAATTATTGATAAAGAATCAGGGTTAGCTTTACTGAATTATCCAGTTTCAGGAGAAGAGATTAATGCAGATTTATTAAGCGGATTTATCCAAGCAAATATAACTTTTTCTGAGTCTCATAAAGAATCAAATAAATCTGTTTATTCAGCAAAAGATCATAAATTTTATGAATTTCAATATCAAAACTTTAATATCCTCCTTAAAGACGGAGAGACTATAAGACTCTGTTTAATGCTTGATAATAAGGCTTCTGAATTCATAAGAACTAAAGTTTCCCATTTCATTTCTGAATTTGAAGAGATATTCAAACAAGAGTTATCTAATTTTCGGAGTGCTGGATTATTTATATATAAAAATATGATTGATTACATTGTTAATTTATTTGAAATTAGATTAGTATTCCCCATGATTCTAACTCAATCAATTCCTCCAAACATTATGGAAGGCATTAATCAAAATCAAATTCAAAAAGCAATATTTAATTTTGCCAAAGAGTTGCTTCTTGAAAAGTCTTTCTTTTTTATCAATAATTTACTAAATCGAGTAAAGAAAATTGTCAATTTAGAAGCACGTGTTATTTTATATCAGATTTATCAGCTTGTTGAGAATAAAATCTTTATTCCCACAAAATTAGAAACAGCTGTTAGTAATTTAGAAAAGATTCAAGAAAGTCAAGATGAAAAAGTTGAAAAATATAAACCCATTTCTTCCATAATTATAAAGAAATCAGACTTTGGAGATCTTAAAGAGCAAATAGAAGAAATGGATTTAAGTGCTGCAGTTGATATTATTAAAGAATCAATTAAAAAAGGTAAAGTGGCCGAAAAAGCTCTTAATTATCAAGAAGGAGAGAGAGAATATAAAAAAGCTCTTTTCCTAGCAAAAGAATTCAATTTAAAATCAGAGATAGATGGTATTTCAGAAATATTGATAAAATTGGATAAAGAAGTTAAACAAATAGAATTAGATTTTATAATAGAAGCAGGAGAAAATGCAGAAAAAAATGGTGATTATATCAACAGCATTCAGCATTATCAAAAAGCGTTAAAAATACTCGAAGATTTTCTGATCTATAATATTTCTGATTCCCGAATTAAAAAATTAAAAAGGAAAATTATAAAGCTCCGAGAACAGATAGAACCACTTTAATTAGGTCACGTCTAGTCTAACTATTTCATGGTGACACACAGAAATAGAGTTATTAGAAGGAGCAATTAATCTAACCTTATCTAAAACCTGAGCATATGAAGAGAGAATAACTAAATTAGAATTATTTCCAATTAAATTTACATCTTTATGAATTAGGCAATTATCTGCTAAAATAGTTTTTTCACAGTTAACATTCTCTGAAATGTACACTTGATCGTAAATTAGAGTATTTTTAATTGTCGTATTTGCTCCGATATATACATTATTGCCAATTATCACATTGGGTCCTATTTGACAGTTTTTTCTTATCACAACATTCTCTCCAATAGCCACGGGAGGTTTTATGTTTAACTTACCCTCAACATCTAAGCTTTCACTAATTAAATTCTCCCTTTTTGGTTGAAGGTTTTTTAACATATCTTTCATTAATAAAATATTACCTTCAAGTAATTCTTCAGGTTTACCAATATCTTTCCAAATACCTGAAATTAAATAATGAAACAATTTCTCTTCACTTACTAGCTTTGGAAAGACATCATGTTCAATTGAAACTTTTCTATTAGGTTTGATATATTGGAAAACTTCAGCCTCTAAAATATAAACACCTGCATTGATAGGCATGGGGACATGTTTTCCATCTGGAGGTATATATTCAGTTTTTTCAAGAAATTTTATTATTTTATTTGATTGTTCTTCAGTAATTAAAACACCATATCTTGATGGATTAGGAACAACTTTACTTGCTATTAGGCCTAATCCTTTAAATTTTTCGTGAGCGTGAATCATTTCTTTAAAATTAAAATTTAAAATAACATCACCATTCAACATGAAAAAATTATCGTCTTTTAAATAATCCTCTGCTAATTTAATTGCTCCTGCGGTCCCTAATGGAGTTTTTTCATCAGTGTAGTAAATTTTTACACCAAGCTTGCTTCCATCTCCAAAGTATATTCTTAATACATCACCCATTACACTTACAGCTAATACAATCTCTTTTACCCCTGCTGATTTTAATAATAAGATCTGCCGTTCTATAACAGGCTTATTTACTACTGGTATCAGTGCCTTAGGGATGGTACACGTTAAAGGTCGTAAGCGAGTTCCCCAGCCACCTGATATGATTATTCCTTTTGTCATTGTAGGAAGCAATTTTATATATTAAAATACTTTTAGAACATTTTTAAGGAATTAACATTCTAATTAAAATTTATTGTCAAATTATCTGAGTTGGTTAATTAGGATTATAACAATTTGTTTTAATTAAAAAAAAGATAAAATAAAGATTTACTTCTTGAATAATGGATCATTTTCTTGTAGGACACGTCTCTGGACTTTTCCCATAATATTTTTAGGAACTTCATCAATAAATTCAATTATAGCTGGGCATTTCCATTTAGTCATATTCTTTTCAGTCCAAGCAATTAATTCATCTTCGGTAATCTTGCCTATATACTCAGGTTTTAAAGTGACCCATGCTTTTGTGATTTCACCAACTTTACCCTGAGGATCTGGCAATCCAGCAACCGCTGCTTCTGATACAGCTTCATGACTCATAAGCATTGTCTCTACTTCAGCTGGAAATACTGAATGCCCTGCGACTTTAATTAATTGTTTCTTTCTGTCTCTTATAGCTATAGTTCCATCATCATTCATAAAACCAATATCTCCAGTTAAAAGCCACAATCGACTATCCCATTCTTTTATTGTATCTGCTGTTTCTTCTGGTTGGTCTAAATATTCTTTCATAACTTGTGGACCACAAACGCAAATTTCTCCAGTATGTTCTTCTCCATATTTTGATCTTGGTAGACCATCTGCTATAGGTCCCTTCTCAAATTCTTCTACATCAAAAATACCCCAGTCAGTACCAGTCATTGGCATCCCTATAGTACCTACTGGACTTTCACCAAATAAGTTTCCAGCACTTACTACTGGACTAGTTTCTGAGAGCCCGTATCCTTCTACAATTCTTCCTTGAGTATTTTCTTGAAATGATTTCTGTACAGGAGCATGTAAAGGGCCAGCACCTGAAATACAGAGTCTTAACTTCCCCATTAAATTAGGAAATTTCTCTAAATTTGGAAAATCCGCTATTCTCTTGAATAATATTTCAGCACCTGCATAAAATAGACCTTTTGGAGCTTCAATATGAGTAATTTCTTTTAAAAATTCATCAGTTGGCGGTGGTCGCGGAAAGAGCATCATCCATCCCCCTAAACCTATAGAAACATTCATAACTGTTGTCATTGCAAATGAATGATATAATGGAATCACTCCAATATCCCCTACACCAGGGTCTTCTCCTCCAACCCATAAAACACATTGTTTTGCGTTAGAAACAAGATTAAAGTGAGTTAATACTGTCGCTTTAGGAACTCCCGTAGTACCTCCTGTCATAATATATGTAGCGGTATGTTCAGTTGGATCAAATTCTACTTTGGGAAGATCAGGTTCAGATTCTAGGAGATCCATTAAATTTATTGCACTAGGAAAATCAACCTTTCCCTTAGGAATTTTCCCTAACATTTTTCCTAATGTTTTTTTTATTCCTGATAACCCTGTAGCTAAATCAGCTATATTTGTGTAAATGACCATTTCAATATTAGTTCTATTGATGATCGGACGTGCTAATTCTCCATATAATGCATCTAAGGTAATTAAAACCTTTGAATTCGTCATTTTAAGTTGATGCAATACTTCTAAAGGTTTGTAAGTAGGATTAATACCAGTTCCAATGGCTCCTAATTTTATTGTTGCATAAAAACAAATTACATATTGAAAGCAATTTGGCATTAAAAATGCAACAACATCTCCTTTTTTCACACCTAAATTGTGGAGAGATGTTGCTAAAGAATCTATAGCTAACCCAGCTTGCTCGTAAGTCATCCAAGATTCAATAAACCACATCATTCTTTCATTAGCGTATTTTTTTCGTTGAATTTCAAAAAAATCTCCCAAAGAAATCTTCTCAAACGTGGTATTTTTTGGAGTTTCTTCTGGCCACCATTTTTTAAACCATGCTTTTTCTTCATTTACTTGCCATTCTGTCATTCTTTTCACTTTTTAAGTTGTTTTAATAGAGATTTCAAATTTTTATTAATAATTTTAAATATTAAAATTAATTTCTTTAGATTTAAAAATTTTATAAAAATTAAGTTTATACTTTATCTACTAGAGATTTCAGTAAGAATTTTTACGAAATTTATTTATAAATTAACAATTTCATATAAATCTCTTAAATTTGAGATAATCTTCCATGGAGTTATTCCTAAATTTTCTTTTTTAGGGTTTTTACCTACTTTTTTTGAAAAATAATCATTACCAGTTAAAATTCTTTTTATTTTTTGACGTTGAATTAAGATTGGTTTAATACCTGCATTTGTAGCACCTTCAATATCTTCACTACTATCGCCTATAAATATAACCTCCTCAGGTATTAATCCAACTTTTTTAAGTGTAATGTGAAAAATCTTTGGATTAGGTTTTTTAACTCCAAGTTCTCCTGAAATTGCAATAAATTTGAAATATTTGGTAATTTGATATTTAGATAATACTGTGTAGATTGATGGATGATGATCAAAATTAGTAACCAAGGCTAAGGTTTTTTTATTTTTCAAATCATCTAATATGGGTATTGTTTCTGGGTCAATTATCACATGTTTATGCCACGCATTAACAGTGGCATCAGCAATTTCTTTAATTTCAGATTTTTCTAGTTTTATATTTAAATCGATTGCCAATGTATTTATCCTATTTTCATAAACAGTTAAATCTTCTTCATTTTTTGTTGGTTCTGGTCTATGAAAAAATTCTTTACATGTATATGCAAATTCCTTTTCAGTCAAATCTAATCCATGAGTTTTCAAAAATTTATAAAAAGTATTAAACCAGTTCTTCCATGCTTTCTTGCTATTTTTGGGCACTAATAATGTCCCATAAAAATCGAAAAAAACACCTTTTAATAACATATACTCAATTTAACCTAAATTTATTAAATTCTCTAGAGAACTCTGATTTTTTAAATTATGTAAAATATAATAGCAAAAATTAAATGATAAAAATGATTCGAAATACTTAGAATTTGAAAAAACAAAAAGTATGGGAAAAATGACGTGTATTCACGGTTTAGATGAAATAAATTGTCCTATTTGTCGAATTTTGAAATCTACAATACCATTAAAAGATATAAATCCAAAAAGTAAAAATTTTCTAAAAATTAAGCATCCTCTCTTTGAGAATAATAGGAATCTTGAGGACAAGTTTATTAGTAATATAACACCAAAAAAAACTGGTCAGCATTTTCCCATTTTTAGATCAAAACCTCATTTTATTAATGAAATCCCGGACTTTAAAAATAAGTTATTCTACGAAAGGGTCAAAGAACTTAATTTAATCAAGGAAGATAATTATAAGATCTTAAAAAGAATCTCTCTCGAAAATCCAGAATGGAAGTTTGAAGAAGAAACTTAATAATTAAAAAAATATATGGTAGTTTCTTTTCATTTTTAACCTTAATTTATTAATTTTGAGATATAAATATAAGATATCTGATGATAATAATATAATATAAATCATTTTTTGAAATAATTTAATATGGTGAAATAAAAAAATGACAATGGATATTTATTGGCTTGGTCATGCTGCATTTAAAATAAAAACACCTAGTGGAAGAACTATATATCTTGATCCCTACCAGCTTAAAGAAGGAGAAGAGAAAGCAGATATAATTGTCTCAACACACACTCATGGGGATCATTTTGATTCAAGTAGTATACAAAAACTGATGAAAGATGACACAGTTGTTATTGGCCCTGAAAGTGCCACTAGTAATTTGCAGGAATTTAATGGAACACCATTGAAGTTAAACGATTCTTTTGATTATAAAGATCTTTCTATTAAATTAGTTCCAGCATATACTATTAAAAAACCAACTCATCCAAAGAATAATAATTGGGCAGGGATAATAGTAAGTGCTGAGGATAAAAGTGTATATCATGCGGGAGATACTGAAAGAATTCCTGAAATGAAAGATCTAGCAAGTCGTAACATAACAGTAGCATTGATGCCATGCGGAGGAACATATACAATGGATTTTGATGAATCTACGGATGCAACTGTTGATGTGAAACCAAAGATCGCAGTCCCAATGCATAATTTATACATAAATAATGTATAAAGGCAAAATTGGGGCAAAAATCTGACTGAATTCAAGGAATTGCTCGAGAAAAAGGATCCTAACATTAAAGTGGAAATCTTAGAAAAAGGTGGCAAACCACTAAAAATCTAAAATTAAACTCTTTTAATAATTTCTTTTTTTATTTTTTTAATATTTTCAAATTCAAGTGAAGTGTATGGAAAATCTAAAAATAGTATATTTTTTAATGACATTTATGCTGGTTATACAGGTACTAATCCCATTTAGGTAGATATCTATATAATAATATAGAAATGAATAAATAAAAAATTCCAAATGTTAATTTATTGTTTAATAATTAAAAGAATTGATGAAAAAGACTCTTGGTGGTAATGGAAAATGTATAATTTTGATAAGCTTAATAATATATGTATAGTGGGTGCAGGTGTAATGGGTCAAGGAATTGCTCAAGTATCACTAATGGCAGGCTATACAGTAACATTAATAGATCTAAATGAAGAAAATTTAGAAAATGGAGTGAAAAAAATTGAGCAAAGCCTACTAAAGATGGAAGCTAAAGGAAATTTGGGAGATATTATCTCTATTGATGATCTTTTAAGAAAATGTATAAAATCAATAGATTTAGTTTCTGCAGTTCAGGATGCTGATTTCATATTCGAAGCTGTTACGGAAAAAATTGAAGTTAAAAAAAGAGTATGCCATAAAGTAATGCAAAATTCACCCGATCATTCTATATTTGCCTCAAATACCTCAACATTTAGAATTACTGATATTGCAGAAGGGTCAAAAAGACCAGAACAAGTTATTGGAATGCATTTTTTTGCTCCAGTTCCTTATCAATGCTGTGTTGAAGTGATGAAAGGTAAAAAAACATCTGATGAAGTGTTAGATATGTGTGTAATTTTGGGTGAAAATTTACCTTGTGTTAAAGGAAAAAGGCTTTCAGTACGAATTCAAAAGGAAAGCCCAGGATTTATTGCAAATAGACTTTTAATTCCTTCTCTTATATATTCAAACTGGATTTTTGACCTAGCACATGAAAGGAATATTCCATGGGAACAAATTGATGCTGACGCAAGAACAGAAAAGTTAGTCCAAATGGGTCCATGTCAATTAACAGACTATCTTGGAATAGATGTTAGTTATAATAGTATGAAGAGTTATGAAAAATATATATCCCCTGATTTTGCTCCAGGTAAAGTACTTTCTAAATTTGTATTAGAAGGAACCCTAGGAAGAAAGACGGGAAAAGGCTTCTATGATTGGACGAAAGGAAGACCAAATATAAATTTAAGAAAAAAGGCAGGTTTATTTAATCCAGAAATTATTTTAGCAATCCAATTAAATGAAGGTTGTAGACTTTTAGAGGAAGGGATTATTTCCGGTTATAAAATTATTGATGATATTATGTTAAAAGGAACTAGTATGCCTGGACCATTTAGTGCTGGGAAACATAATTATGATAATTGGTCTAAATTGCTTGATGATATAGCAGAAAAGACTGGAAAAGAGTACCTTAAACCATGTAATCTAATGAAATCTGGTGATTTCCTAAAGATGAGAAGATAACTTCCATATGATTTATAAATGTGAGAAATATTTCATTTTTTAATTTTAATCAAAGAGAATTATTATAGAAAACCAAGAAATTTATTATAGTTTTTTAAGATAAGATTTTAAAGTATGGATTTTAAAAGTAATATATTAAATTATATATATCAAGAAAATTAGCGAAATAAAGAACAAAAAGTGAGGAAAGATGGAAATCGACGAAGAATTAAAGTCAAATACTAATGTTGCATATATTTCAATGGAAATAGCTGTGGATTCAAATATTCCTACATATAGTGGAGGCTTAGGAGTATTATCAGGAGACACTGTTCGTTCAGCTGCAGATTTGGAAATACCTATGGTAGGTATTTGTTTATGCTATAGTTCTGGATATTTTTATCAATTTTTTAATGAATTTGGGGAACAAAGAGAAAAGGAAATTGCTTGGAATTTTTACTATGAGTTTGATAAAGTAGAAAAACCAATCAGCATGAAAATCGAGAATAAAGATGTTCTGGTAAGCGCATGGCTTTATCGAGTAATAGGACAATCTGGACATGTTCTTCCAATTTATCTTTTAACAACTGAGGTCGAAGGTAATGAAGATTGGATGAAAAAAATGACAGGTTCTTTATATGATAGTACTAGTCGTTGGAATCGAATCGTACAAGAAATGATTCTAGGTATTGGAGGTGTAAAGTTACTAAAATCATTGGGTTATGATAATATTGAGACCTATCATTTAAATGAAGGACATGGTTCTTTTGCAACTTTAGAATTATACAATGAATTGGGTAGTATTGAAAAAGTGAAGGAAAAAGTTGTTTTTACGACTCATACACCTGTACCAGCAGGTCATGATCGATTTAAACAAGAATTAGTAAATAAGGTTTTTGAGAACAGAATACCAAAGGAGATAAGACCCCTTGCTGATGATAATGGAGAATTTAATATGACATTTTTGGGAATGGCTCTTTCTAGGTACAGAAATGCCGTTGCTAAGAAACATGGAGACATCTCAAGAGAAATGTTTCCTCAATATGATATTGATTATATTACTAATGGTGTCCATTTACCTTTTTGGGTTTCTAGGCCGTTTCGCAAAATATTTAACAAAAAATGGCCAAATTGGAGAGCAAATCCTAATATTTTAGAGAATGCGATTGAGTTGGATGATCTTGAGTTATTTGATGCTCATATTGAAAATAAATTCAATCTTATCAATTATCAAAAAGGTCATAGTTGGAATTTACTCGACGAAGAATTAATCACTATAGGATTTGCTAGGCGTTTTGCAACATACAAGAGAGCTATTCTTATATTTCATGATATTGATAGATTGGGTAAGATTTGTAAAAACAGTATTCAATTTATATTTGCTGGAAAAGCTCATCCAAAAGATCAAATGGGAAAAGACTATATTAAGCAAATTCAAGAATCAGGAGAATATTTATATGATAATTATGGAGTAAAAGTTGTAATGATGGAGAATTATAATATGGATCTCTCTCACTTACTTGTCTCTGGAGTAGATATATGGCTTAATACTCCTAATAGATATCGTGAAGCAAGTGGTACAAGTGGTATGAAAGCAGCTTTAAATGGTGTTTTGAATTTTAGTGTTCAAGATGGATGGTGGTTAGAAGCTTATAGAATGAATTCTATGGCAGGTTGGGCTATTGGCCCTAATGATTCTAATCCTGAAGATCCAGGAGTTTCTAACAGTTGGGATATTGATTCCAATGTTATTTATGAGACCTTAGAGAATAAGATAATCCCAACTTATATGGATCATGATGAGTGGATTTTTCGACAGAAAAATGCAATTGCGCTATCTGCATATTTTAATACTCATAGAATGATCGAAGAATATGCGGAGAGAGCTTATCTATTAAGAAGACAAAGACCATGGAAATTTTTGCGATCTTAATTATTCCATTCTTAATTTTTCTTATTTTTTTAATTGAGTTTTTTATTTTTTAGAATCTTGATAATTAATCTTTTATAAGGATTTATTACAGCCAATTAATTCAAAAGTACGAACTTTTATATAATCATCGAACTTTTTCTGAATCATATAATCATCCATGACTTGCTTTAATATTGATTCCATAGTCTTAATACCTAAGATTAATCCTTCTATATCTCTTGATAAGAGAAGCATAAAATTTGTATTTGTCTCAATATAGAAACAACCATTTTTTAATTCCTTTTCAGAATTGGGTTCAACAATCTCATTAGTTTTTTTTATAATTTCTGAATTAGAAAGTATTATTATTAGAAATTTCTCTGATATTTCTTCCTTTAGATAAGAATCTCTTATACCAGCAGCATGTAAAGGTACATTAGTGTAAGATTTAATTAGATATTGTAGTTGAGTTATGTATTTTCTAAACTTGCTTTTATTATGAAAAAATATGAGCTCATTGCTTAGTTTTAATGGTTCTTTATCGAAATAAACAATTTTATTAGGTGGTTTATCAAATTTAAATTCTTTAAGGAGTTCAGTCATTATTATTATATATCATAGAATTATTTAATTATAGTTAATTGCAATTACTAAAAAAACTTCATGATTTTATTTTGTAAGTATGGTTTAAGAGACATAAACTTAGTATGAAATTAGGTTCACTTAATCTGAAGAATCGATATTTTTTAGCCCCAATGCTAAATGTAACTACAAGCCCCTTTAGAAGATTTTGTAGGTATTTTTCTAATATTGGATTAGTCTATGTTCCTATGTTATACACTAAAAAAATTGAAAAGAATCCAAAATCCATAGAATCAGACTTATTTAAAATAGAACAAGAATCTCCTATTGGTATACAATTAATTGGCTCAGATCCTAAAGCATTGAAAAAATCTATAGATTGCCTTGAAAGCTATAAGTTTAATATTTTAGATTTAAATGCAGGATGTCCCTCTAAAAGGGCGATTCACGCTAAAGAGGGCGGATATTTAATGAAGGATTTAAAAACATTAAATTTATTAATTAAAGTCGCAGTAAAATATTCTAATAAACCTGTTTCACTTAAAATTAGAACAGGATTTGATAATCCCGTAAATATAAAAGATATGGCCCAAATAATTAATAATTCTGGAATTGATTTTGCTATAATTCATGCTCGGACGGTTAAAAGTAGCTTTTGTGAGGAGGCTTTAGATTTAGATACAGTGAAGAGTTTAAAAGAGAAATTAACAATTCCATTAGTTGGAAATGGAGACATCATAAATCCCATTACTGCTAAACTTTTTATTGATTATACAAATGTTGATGGATTGATGATTGGTAGAGAATCTATGGGAAATCCAGAGATTTTTAACCAAATTCATGATTATTTTATAAATGGAAAAAGAAATCTCTTTAAAAAGGATTATGTTATATATAAGAAATATATTGGGATTTATGAAGAAATAATTGATGATTTTCTTAATGGAATGTCACCTCCAATCAGTAATGAAGAAATCAAGTTTAAAGAGTTAAAAAGAAATGCGATATGGTTAACAAAAAATATTAGAAATTCTACAGTCGCTAGGCGTGATTTAAGCAAAACAAAAAATATTCTACAGTTGAAAACTATTATAGAGAGTATTGAATAGGAAAAAAGGATTTTTACTTCTTATTTTTTTATTTATATTTTTTTAAAAGCTCATTAGGGCTGTACACTCCATCCTCAGTTATAATGGCTGAGACTAACCTAAATGGAGTAATATCAAAAGCATAATTTAAACATTCTACTCCGTCTGGAACAATTTGAATTTGACCTAATACATTGCTAACTTCGTTGCTATTTCTTTGTTCAATAGTTACATCTTTAATAGTTTCATGAAGAGATAATGTTGATGTTGGAGCTGCAACATAAAAGGGGATATTATTATCTTTTGCCGCTAGTGCAACCAAATAAGTGCCAATTTTATTAAATACTGCATCCGAAGTAACTCGATCAGTACCAACAATAACTTTGTTTATTTTTCCTAGTCTCATCAATAACCCTGATGAAGTATCTGATATTACATTTACAGGGATTTTATCATACTGTAATTCAAAAGCAGTTAATCTAGCTCCCTGTAATCTAGGTCTAGTTTCGTCGGCAATTACACGTATATTTTTTTTTTGTTCTATAGCAGCTCTGACAGGCGCTAAAGCGGTTCCATATTGGACTGTTGCTAGTGATCCTGCATTGCAATGTGTTAAAATTATATCTCCATCATCTAATAACGTTGCTCCATTTTTGCCTATACTTTTGTTAACATTAATATCTTCCTGAGCCATTAATTTAGCTTCTTCGATAACTAATTCAGATAAATTTGAGGGATTATCTGGATAAGTACTAATAATATTCCAGATCCTATCTATTGCCCAAAATAAATTTGATGCTGTAGGTCGAGTATTCCTAATAGTATCTGCTGCCTTTTCCATTTCTTTAATAAATGACTCTTTTGGAAGATCTTTATATTCAATTGTGGCTAATGCCATCCCCATTGCTGCTGCAACGCCTATAGCAGGAGCACCGCGAATATTCATTTCTTTTATTGATGTTGCTACTTCTTGATAATTGTCAAACTCGAGGAATTCAAGTTTATGGGGTAATACTGTCTGATCAATCATCTTTACTTTATTATTAATCCATTCTATTGAAGGAATCATAAGTACTTAGAATCATTTAATCTTTAAAAACTAAATTTGAAAATGATTATTATATTATTTTACTTGTTAATTTTGATTGGAGATTTACTAAAATAATAGTCGAAAATCGTGCTAATTTGCTCTTATTTGGAAAAAAGAGAAAATTGTTTTGGATAATGAATTTAAATATGAAAATGTAATTTTATTTCAAAATAATAATGGAAAAAATTGAAAAAAAAGGGATAATGAAATCGCCAATAATATCATGTTCACGGAGAACCGATATACCCGCTTTTCTAATGGAATGGGTGGTTCGTAGAATAAAAGAAGGTTATGTAGATGTAGTTAATCCTTTTAATCGTAAACAGGTAAATCGAATTTCATTAAAACCAAGTGATGTAAAATGTATTGTATAGTGGAGTAATATAAGATAATTATAAATCTTGTGAGTGTTACATTTTAAAACAAAAAAAATATTACTTATCTTAATCAAAACAGGAAAGGATTTCAAATTAAAAATATCAAAACGTTTGAGGATGTCAAGGATATAGAACATTGGAACATTTGGTTCACAAATCAACTTCGTAAGATTCTGAAGAATCAATCCAATAATAATTTAAAACTCCTTTTTAAACCATATTTTACTTCATTTCGCAGAATGAGTAGATTTTTCGGTTTTCCATCCCAATACATTCCGACTCAAAGGATAAAAGAATATGCTAAAAAAGCAATTGCTGTAGAAAAATTAAATGTAATGAAGAATTCTGTGAAGAATAGATTTTCCATTCTGAAAGAACAGCATTTAGATATTATTAAAGAGTTAAATAATGTTGAAAATGAAATCATTAAATTTATTAATCTTTATAGAGTAATATTTAATCCTAAGCTGACACCACATTCACAAATAAAAGACTATCATCCAAATCTAGATTTTAATTATTTTGCAGACATAAATACAATTGAGAAAGCATATTGGCTAGGATTTTTATTCGCTGATGGATGGATTGCTATTGATATAAAACAATCTGGAAAATATTTTCGCATCGGATTTGGTCAAAAATCAGAAGATAAAGAAAGGGTGGTTGCATTTTGTAAGGCACTAGGACTTAACAAAAGCATGATTAAAGATTATAATATCTACAATGATGAGGGAAAGGTTTATCATTATTCAGAAATTCGCTTTTTATCAGGAAATGTAGAGTGGGAAAATAGTATAGCTAATCAGTTAATAAACTGGGGTATGGATTACGATATTGGAGAGAATGGAAAACGAATTAAAATACTCATTTTTCCCACTTTAAAAAATGAAAAACTAATGCTAGCTTTTCTTTTAGGATTTTATGATGGAGATGGATCATTGCGTCAGTATACCTCCCCTCAAGGTAAAATTAAAGTAAGTCCTCATATATGCTCAATAAATGGTGAATTTCTTGAAAAAATAAGAATTTATTATCAAATTAAGAATAACGTTTTTCTCACTCAAAAAGAAAAGTTCGATTATGAAACAGGTAAAATAAAATTATTAAAATTGTATGGACTTACTTTAGGACCTCAATTATTCCATAAAATGATGTCAGGAATGAACAATTCTATGAAACGTAAACGAGCTTTAGTAAACTCTGTTTATATTACATCACAAAGAAATTGGTTATTAAAAGTTTTACCTAAAGAAAAAATTGAAAAGATTCTAAAAATCTTACCAACATATAGAATAGCAGACCTTTTGGGGCTTTCTCCTAATGTTATTAAACGATTTGTTAAAAATGTATATAATCTTGAGATCCCTATACGTAGAGATGTTTCTGAGTATAAATTAAAATATTGGATGACATATTTTGATAAAATAGGAAAATATCCAAATATATAAGTTCCGAATATTGATTTCTTTTGTTTGATTTATATATATAAGAAATTAAAATAATTGAAAATATAATATTTATTTAACCAGATATTATAGAACTAGGAAATGAAACAAATAATTAGTTTTAGTCGTAGAACGGATGGTATTGCTTTTTATTTTGACCGTCTTGAAAAAGCTATTGAAGAAGAATTAATTGATGTTAGGAATCCAATTAATAAAAAAGTCAGTCAAGTCTCCCTTAAACCGCGTGATGTAGCTGGATTTGTATTATGGTCTAAAGATTTTCAAAATTTTATAGATAAATGGGAAATTTTTTTGAAATATATCCCTTCTACTCATTTTAAAAATAAATCAATACCAGTCTATTTTCATTTTACTCGTAATTCCATTGTCAAAGTTCTTGAACCTTTATCACCTTCTCTTGAAAAAAGTTTTTCTCAACTAAATGAACTAATTCAAATTACTTCTTCAGATCATATTATGTGGCGATTTGATCCTATAGTCTTTTGGAAAGAAGATGATACTTTATTTAATAACCTTAATGATTTTAATGAAATTGCTCTCTACTTTGCTAATGCTGGGATTCGAAAATGTACTATTTCTTTTGCTACTTACTATAGGAAAGTCGAACACCGTATGCAGAAATATTCGTTCCACTATCATAAACCGACTGTTAAAGAAATGATTAAAACCACTCAGGAACTTGCAATTAAAGCAAGAAAACATAATATCAAGATTTTTGTATGCTGTAATCCCGATTTGTTAAAAATCCCCAGTATATCCCAAGCTCATTGTATCGACGGCAATTATCTTAGTAAGCTATGGAATACTAAGCTTTCTCTTGCTAAAGATACAGGACAACGAGAAGCTTGTGGGTGTACTAAAAGCCGGGATATTGGTGGTTATAATAAAGAATGGGAATGCCATCATGGGTGCCTTTATTGTTATGCTAATCCGAACCATAAGGCTTATGAAAATAAAATTTATAAAATTTAATTAAGAAGACAAGAGAAAGGACATTATGACAGTTTCCTATTCATCCTGTGCGGAGGTAAGTGGTGACTTATCACATTTCCCTATTTCATTTTAAATGATAATAATTATTAAGAAAAGGGGGAAAATAATATATTGCTTTAATGCATAGTGTAAGTTACGACAAAAATAATTAATAGTTAATAATTCAAGGCTATTTAAATTGAGTGAATATATACCACCTAGCAAAGAAAATTTGGAAGAAGCTCTCCAATTAGCAGAAACAATAATTAAAAATATTGAACTTTCAGAATTAGAGCTTTCTGTTATAATTTTAAAAGTTCAAAGACTTTCAAGACTTTTAAATGATTTCCAAATGGTTGAAATATTTGGTTATGAAGCCTCAGGATATCCGACGAATCCAGAGGGAGTACCAGATGATATTTGGAAATTAGGTTTGATTGCAAAAAGAAGATATAAAACGAAAGATGAGAATTCTGAAGAATTAAAGGAGTATATGTACTTAGAGTCTATTGAAAATTTAGAATTTCAAGTGAAATCCTTCCAAATAGCTATGAACTCTGCAAGAGATCCTGATGTTTCAGTGAGCTCAGCAAATCCGCGTCAAATGGTTTGGAGTCCCTTGGGAAATAAATCGGAGAGAATCTCCATTAGAAATTCTACATTAAGAGCTAAAGGAAGATTAGCAGAAAGACGAGCTTTCGTTTATAATTATACTCTTGATAATTATACTGAATTAAAATATTCAAAAATCTCTGAAGATATATTTTCTAGAGTACGCATTAAAGTTGATAGAAGGATTGGTGAGCTTTTACCTGATTCGGTAAAAAGATTCTTAGCTATTTATGAAAATTTAAAGACAGAAAATCCAGAAGATTGGTCAAATGCAGTTCATAGTTGTCGTAGAATATTAGAAGATCTTGCAGATGCTATTTTTTCACCAGATGAAGATAGAATACTTGAAGTTAATGGTGAAGAAAAACAAATAAAATTGGATAAAGATCATTATATTAATAGGATTATTACATTTATTTCTGATCATAGCGAATCTAAGAGTTTTAATAACCTAATTGGTTCAAATCTATACTTTATTGCAGATAGATTAGAGAGTGTTTTAAAAGCATCTCATAAAGGAACACATGATACTATTTTTTCCAAGGAAGAAGCCGATAGATATGTTATTTATACATATTTAATAGTAGGTGATATTCTTTCGTTAACGGAAGAAGAATCCGAAGAATAGAAATGGTTTGCTTTTTATTTTATAATTTAGAAGCCAATTTAAGGAGGGAATAACATTTCCTTGTTTGATTTTAATATAAAAAAAAAGAATTTAGCTTTTAATCTAACCCAAATAGTTTACCTTCTTTTCTATTTCCTTTAATTTAGCCCAAATCTGTTCAAAAGCTTGGATAGTTGCCATTTGAAATTCTTCTTCTCTTGTACTAGGTATAGTATTTCGATATTTTTGAATAAAATTTTGAATATAATCCATATTTTTCACCAAGATTTTTGTTATATTAACACTATTTTTTATTATTTAAGATTTCAAAGATTAATGATTTAATAATTCTTAATAATTTCAAAACTAAAATATGAAAAAGGACAAAAAAATATTAATATAAGATAATTAATAACTCACTGATTTCATGTTTCTTTTAAAAATTTATGCAATTCCCAAAAAGGAGGAAATACTCCAAGCTCATAAAAGATATCATAAAAACAAAAAGCACCCCACTGATCTATTACCTTACCTTCTGGGTTGATATGCAGAATTATTGCTCCTTC
>JBHLNF010000006.1:0-263818 GCA_048937405.1 Promethearchaeota archaeon | reverse complement strand
ATTACTTTTTATGTCAATGATTCTGCCGGGAATGTATATTCTGATTTTGTCATCATTACAAAGGACATTACCCCTCCCGCCATCACGATAGTATCCCCAACTAGTGGTTATTATAATGATACAGTTCCAGAATTTGAGGTGGAAATTTGGGATGATAACATAATCGATAAAAGATGGTATATTTTCAATACAACTTCGACAAAACATTTCTTCCTGAGTAATGGATCATTAACGGGATGGGGAGGCATACCAGAGGGCGATATCAAGATTACTTTTTATGTCAATGATTCTGCCGGGAATGTATATTCTGATTTTGTCATCATTACAAAGGATATTACCCCTCCTACTCTTAATATTATCTCACCTACAGGTGGTTATTATAATACCACAGTTCCAAAATTTGAGGTAGAAATTTGGGACAATAATATAATCGATAAAAGATGGTATACTTTCAATACAACTTCGACAAAACATTTCTTCCTGAGTAATGGATCATTAACGGGATGGGGAGGCGTACCAGAGGGCGATATTAAGATTACTTTTTATGTCAATGATTCTGCCGGGAATGTATATTCTGATTTTGTCATCATTACAAAGGACATTACCCCTCCCGCCATCACGATAGTATCCCCAACTAGTGGTTATTATAATGATACAGTTCCAGAATTTGAGGTGGAAATTTGGGATGATAACATAATCGATAAAAGATGGTATATTTTCAATACAACTTCGACAAAACATTTCTTCCTGAGTAATGGATCATTAACGGGATGGGGAGGCGTACCAGAGGGCGATATCAAGATTACTTTTTATGTCAATGATTCTGCCGGGAATGTATATTCTGATTTTGTCATCGTTACAAAAGATGTAGTAGCACCATTAGCTCCTAGTGATTTAATAGCAGATCCAATTTCATGGACGAATAATGATGATTTCACTTTATTCTGGTTTAATCCCTCAGATCTCTCAGGTATTGTTGCTGCCTATTATAAACTTGATTTTCAGCCTACTTCAAATGATGATGGAATTTACAACACGGGGGCAGATATCGAATTGATTACAGGAATACAAGTAGGTTCAGAGGGAAACCATTCGGTATATGTATGGCTGGTGGACGCGGCAGGGAATGTGAATTATTTAAATTATGCGATTACATATTTGTGTTTAGATAATTCAATTCCTGTAATTTCTGATTACCAAGACGGAGATGATACTTGGCGAAATATTGGTGGTACAACATATGATGTAGATTTTTCTGATTCATCATCAGGTACAAATCTAAGTTATGCTCAATATATAATTACAAGTGAACCGAATCAAATGGGTACAATTTTAAAAGAATGGACATACATTTTTAACAATCTTGGACAATATAGTTATACAACAAACTGGTTAATAGATTTTAGTGCGTGTAGAGAGGGTATAAATTACATATCTGTTAGAGTTTATGATGAGGTGGGAAATTTTCAGATTTTAAATAATACTTTTTATGTGAAAAAAGATACTGAAGATCCGGTTTTAGTATTTAATATTCCTCTTAATAATACTTGCTGGAAATCACGTCCTAAAATCAATATCACTGTTTTTGATCATACTTTCGCCTTTCTTGTATATACCGTAATTGGTTATTCCCCATCATCAATTCCATTGTATAACCATAGTGAAGCGCTTTTACATGACGGTATATGGAATCAATTACCAGAGTCACCTCAATATTTCCAAATAGAATTTGTATGTTTTGACAATTTCGGTCAAAATACTACTCTTTTGCTCACTTTATATAAAGATCTTACCAAACCTCAAATAAATATAATTTCACCTGAGCCAAATGAACTTTTTGGAAATATAGCTCCGAATTTTAATATTTCTATAAATGAACCTAATTTAAATGCAACTTGGTATACCTTAATTGGACTTCTTATTCCTAAAAATTTTTCATTTACAAATTGGACGGGAATAATAGATCAATTAGCATGGCAAGAATTTTATAATGGAACGGTAACTATTAGATTCTATGCAAATGATACTGTAGGTCATCTAGAATTTGTTGATATTACCGTTAGAAAATATACAATTTCTCCAGTTATAAATATAATTTCACCTGATAATGATAAATTAATTGGAACTGATGCCCCTTCATTTACAATAAGTATAATTGGATCTGAAATTGAAGCAACATGGTATACTTTAGATAATGGTTTAACGATTTATATATTTGAAGGATTAGATGGAATAATTAATCAGACCGAATGGGATAAGTACGGATATGGATCGATTACAATAAAATTTTTTATCAATAATTCCGTAGGAAAAATAGGATATGACATAATCGTCCTAAGAAAAGATCCAGATGCACCAAGTATCATAATTAATAAACCTCTTGATCAGAAGTTTTTTGCTTCAGCTCCATTTATAAATATTTCAATTATAGAGCCAAATTTAAATTCTGTTTGGTATAGAGTTGCTGGTGAAATAATATACATAACAGATAATTTAACCCAATTTCTAGACTCTTCTATATGGAATAACTTACCCGAAGGAACTTTTACTTTAGAACTTTTTGCCGATGATATTTTAGGTAATCTCAATAATTCAATTCAGTTATCCCTAATAAAAGATACTATTGGCCCCAATATCACCATAATTTTACCAGAAGAAAATCAGAAGGTAGATAGAAATGCTCCTTTTTTTGAACTTGAACTTTATGATATATGTGGGATATGTATTAGTTGGTATACAATTGTTGGGGAAAATACCACTATAGAATTTACAGGAATGATAGGCAGAATTGATGATGAGATATGGGAACATTATTGGGATAATATGACCATAGGTGATACAATAACAATTCGATTTTACTCAATGGATAATCTGGGAAATATTAATTATAAAGATATTACTGTTATAAAATATCAACCTAAAAAGCAACTAAAAATCTTAACTAATCCTACAGGTTTTATTTTCTCAACATTAGGTATAGGTTTATTAATTCCAACAACTCTAAAATTAAAAAGAAGTCGATATTATCAAAATTTAAATAAAAAGGAAAAAGGCAAACTAAAAAAGGTTTTATTGGCAGCTGGCGTTTTACTATCGATTACAACATTATTCTATATTTTTTAAAATCTCTAATTATAATAATTTATTTTTTGAATTTATAATCTCTTATTTTTTGAATGCTTTAAAATAAGTTGTAACTCATAGAAATCTAACTTTTTTCCTGACTCTTTTTTATCTAACGCAATTGCTAATTTTTCTTTTTCAAGTTTTTTGTACTTTTTTTTCATTGTAATTATCGCTTTAACTCTTGGTGTTGAAATTATTTTCCTTGTTTTTATTATACTTTTTGGTCTATTTGAAAACTTATCTAATATTATTTTTTTATTTTGGTTCATCAATTTTAAGAACAAAAAATAGTAGTCTTCTGCAATAATTTTATTTTCTTTTAATTCATTTACTATTTCCTTTTTAATATTTTCAAATCCTCTCGTATTCCTATATAATTCAAGCATTTTTTTATGTGTTTTAAACCTTTTATTAAATAATTCAATCATTTGTTCATAAATTTCTTTCAAATTATTTTCAAGGGTTTCAATTCTTTTTTGAGTTATATAATATTCACTAGTCCGTAATTTTGTAACTTTTTTTTGTTCTAATTTTGTCAACAAATTAATTTTTTCTTTTCTGCTGCTTTCTAACGCCCTAAGTTTATCTATAGTCTCATTTTCCTCCTCAATATCTAAAATTTGTTCTTCAAGTTTATTTTTCATAATATCTATTTTATTTTTTATTTCTTCAATAGATCGTTTAGTATAATCAATCGTGACTGAAATGTTAGTATTTAATTTTGGTTTTTGAAGATGTTTTATTTTTTTAGCCATATTATTCCATGATCGTTCATATTCAATTCTTTTGTTTTTCAATTTTGCTAATTTCATATTATAGGTAGATCGCTTTTCATAATAAAACTCTCTAGCTTCAAATAACAAGTTATAAATTTCCGAATCAATGTTCTGCAAATTTAGAATATATTTTTTGAGACTATTATTAAGTTTATCTTTCTCAACCACATATTCTTTAGCAAGTTTTTGCGCATCCTTTATATAATTGCTAAAATCAAATTTTTGTTTGCCACTCATTTAAAAAATCATTGTCATTAATTTATATTCATTCAAAAAAACATTGAATCATGAATACTCTCAATTACACACCAATAAATAATTATATAGTATTATTTAAATTTTTTTAGATATCCTATAAACCAGAGATATTTCTATCTAGAAAAATATATCAACCATTATTCCTTTGATTCTTTTGATCATAATATTCGTGTTAATATTAGAATAAAAGCATTATAAAGTAGCTGGTGTTTAAACAACAAAAAAAAGAAAAATGGCAAGATTTCTTGCCAATTTAACAGTTATTCTAAACTGTTAACTTTACACTGGCGATGTTTAGTCGGGAGCATAGGATTCCGGGACACAATTAATGTGTGCCAGCATTTTATCAAATTCGCAACCAAACCAATGGGTTTTATATTCTATTGTATAGAATTTATCTTCATTTAATGTAGGTTCTCCTTTATCATGTAATTGGTAACTTGAATCTAAACAGACCCAATTGTTACAAGCATAAGGATCAATTGTGAAATTATACCAGACGCAGCATTGACAACAAATACAACCAGGTTTTCTATACTGGTCGCTTACATCTGTATAACTATCTAAAAGCCAACCGACATACATATTACCATTCATAACTATTTTGCCGTCGGCATCTCTTAAGATCATTAATCCATAATAATAACCATAACCAGGATATAATTGTAAGCGAGGATCATATCCTCCACAAACTTTAATGACGACCCATTTATCAGCACCATATTCCATATCAAAACAAATAGGAAGGTCGCTTTCAAAATTATCTTCAACAAAAGTTATTGAACCCGGTTCGGCATAGTATACTATGTCTTCGCGAACTGTTTGATATGCCGGCTCGTAATGACTCGGCTTAGCTTTTATGACTTGATCATCGATATTTTCCGCGTTATTGAATTCCAATACAGAAGTCGATTCTGAATTCATAGGCAGAATGCTTCTATTGGAATGTTCGGAAAAATCGTTAAAAGCTGTAACTCCCATTACCATGAACACTAGTAGGGTTGAAAATACTAGAATCCCTATAACAGCTCTAGAATAACTGTCATTGGTCTCTTTATCGAGACATGGTTTTGTATTTGGAAACATCACCAAATGTTTATAGCACATCAAATATATTTAAATCTTATGGTTTTTATAAAAACTCACAAACGTCTGAGGAGCTTGATTTTTTCAAATTTGGTTGATTATATATTAAATTCTTAATGTTAAAATTAATTTATTTGATCCCTTTTTCGTTTTTGAGACGAAGTATACAAGCTTATATTCTATTTATATATTCAAAAATGTTAAAGTGAATTGATTAACTTTAAAAAAAAATAATGAATATGTATACATATAGGTAATAAATTCAATATTAGGTGTTGAATATAACATCAATTATGCAGGTAGCTAATAGTATTGGAAAATCAACCGTAGAAAGAATGAAACAGATAGGAATCGATTCAGTAGAAAAGCTGGCATCTTCCAGAGTAGAAAATTTATTAGCCATAGATGGTATTGGTCTTTCGAAAGCAAAAAATTATATCCTGTTAGCAAAGAATTATATTAAAAATATTAAGGCAAAGGAAAAAATAACTTCCATAATTAAACAAGCAAGAACGTCCAATGATTCAAAATCAACTGAAATGGAAACTATTCTAAAACCACATGAAAAGATCAGTAGTTGTAAAGCCCCAATAAGCTCAATAAAAAAATTGGCTTCTACGAGTGTTGATCATCTCTCCAAGATAAAAGGTATGAGTCCTTCAGAAGCACAAAGGTATATTGAGATTGCAAAGAAGTATCTAGAACGTATGAGGAATGAAGAAATACTTATTAATAAGTTTAGTTCAAAATCAACGTCACAAAACCAAGCTTTGGGTTTTGTAAAATTTGAGGATAATTTAAATATAAAGAACTTAAAGCAATTAACACCACCTAAACAAAAGCAAGAACCATCTTTAAAAAGACCTCAACTTAGCATTAATTCTCTTAAAAAACCTATACTTGATAAGAATTTACTCGAAAAATCAAAATATAAGAAACCTGTAAAAGCAAAATCTACAAACGTAGAACAAGTAAAATTGGATACAAAGAAACCCTCAGTGTTAAAACCATTTTTCCATCCTAATACAATGCAAAAAATCCGATTATTACACTTTAAAATTAAAAAATTAGAGGAAAGATTAGCAAGAAATGAAAATTTTACCTTTTCTGAACTTAATGATGTTATAGAATATATAAAAATATTAAATGTGAATTATAAAACCCAAAGTCAAATTAAGATATTTAAGGAATTAGAGATTACACCCTCATTTTATGATCATGTCGCTAAAAGAGAAATTCAAATATGGGATTTAATTTTTGAGTGTGCACGAGTGCTATGGATTTCAGCGCAAGCATATTCTTACCTTTCTACTAAATTTGAAGAACAAAATTTAATGGAAAATGCTATAGTAGCGATGGTAGAGTGTAGCAAAATGTATAAAACTGCTGCATATTTTAGCGCGGCATGCACTCGACAAGAAGATAAAGGAATTATATTATCTGTCGAGAATCTTGAAATGGACTCTGAAGAAGCTCGTATACTTGCCCAGAATTTAGCTACATTAAGTGAAGAGCAGAAAGGAAATTATTCTATGGCAGCTAATTTATCAGCAGGATTAAGTGCACTTTCAAAAAGATTAGCGTTTTTAAGAAAATATGATGATAAAAAGGAAAAGCACTTTAAAGCACAATACAATTATGATATAGGCAGAGCATGTCATTTGATTGCCAAATCTTTATTAAAATTATCACCTAAAGGTGAGAATGAAGAGAAAATCGAAAAATTACAGAAAAAAGCAAACTATTATTATTTGAAAGCTGAAGAAATTTGGGAATCAATGATAAATCAATCTGAGAAACTATCAGATTCTGAAATAAAAGCTATAAAGAATAATTTATCAGTTGTAAATGAAAAGATCATAGAAAATGATGTAGAAATAATAAGTGAAAAAGAAGCTTTGGAGATACAAGATCCAGAACCACTTATTATCATTCCAGAAAATTTAGCACCATTTCTTCCAAGAACTACAAATTTTCTAACAAAATATAAACAAACAGATCTTAATTTTGATGCTTATTTACGTTATAAAAATTTAATGTCAGATGTGCTGATCGACTTCAACAAAATTCAAGAGTTGCGAAATAACAAAGCTGGTATTGGTCGAACATTAAAACAATTAAAGATTTTATATGATAATAATGACATTGATATCAATAGTTTTACTGAACTTTATGAGAAATACTCAATAAAGCTTGAAGCAATTGAAGCTGCAATTCAAAACCTAAATAAACCTAAAAATAAAACTAAAATAACTGAAGATCAAAAAGAAGTTCTTAAAACAATTATGTAATTTATGATACAATATATATAATTGGAAAACAATATCAGGTGCTTGATATTAATTTACGATGGATAAATAAACTTAAGGTTATTAGTTTTTATTTAGTATTGGGAATAATTATAATAATCTTTATCTTTGATCAAATATTAGCAATCTGGCTTGCAGGCATTTTTTTCATAATATATTTTCTCTCATACTTAATTACTTTATCTGCTAAGAGAAAACTTCTGAGAGAAATAAACGATTTTTTAATAATAAGCGACAAAGAAATTGCTGACAAAATGCAACACCCTATAAGTGATATTAGAAAGATATTAAATGCATTATCTAAAAATCAAAAAAAGAAAAAATGGTTAATTGTATCTACAAATAATCGTTATATCTTTTTAAATGAAAAAGGTGTTGAAAATTTCACTGAATTATATGAACAAGGATATAGTGAAAAAAAAATTCTGGAAAGTTTACAAGATGAAATGAGGTTAAGATCTAGAGCCGAAGTCAGAGCAATTCAAATTGCTTTAGCTAATCAAAATAGATTAAATTATTCCAAATTAGATTATAAGTAAGGATTAATAATAGCTTATATTGTAATAATTATATAATTGATTAATTTGAAGTTTGGAAGTATTATTATTATTTTTAATTAGTTAAGTAAAGAAACTATTTTTTTAAAAATAGTTTGAACATTTTGACGATTTAAATTTAAAAATTTTACCGAAAGAAGATTCTGAAGATAATCTTTAATTGGATGATTTAACTTTAAACCAATTGTAGCTAAAATAGAAATTTCTAAAGAGAAGATGTTTTTTACAAAATTAAGAAATTTTTTGGAAAATAATTCCATCTTTCCTATTTCATCAATTATAATCAGATTAGCTCTTTTATCTTTTAGATTCAAATATTCTTCAATGTAGTTATCAAATTCTTCAATAAAAATACTATACTTTCCAACTCTATATTTAGTTTTAAAATCCCCTACTCTTGCGAGAGGAGAAATATTTCCAGAGTAAATATCTAAAATATCAAATCCAATACGAGTACCCTCCATTTTGACTTCTGGAGTTAAAAATCCATAAGTCACAAAATTCTTCTCATTCTTATAATAATCAATCAATTTAGAGATAAGTGTTGATTTACCACATCTAGGCGGTCCTGTAATGAGTATTTTTTTGATCATAGATTTAATAAATATAAGGTTTATTTATAACTAAAGTCTAAATGAAATTAACTCACAATTATTTATTAGTTTTTAAAAATTTTATATATAGATGAAAATATGAAAAGTACTACATTTACATTTACAGATCAAGATGGTATTGAGATTTTCGTATATAAATGGGAACCAGAAACAGAACATAAAGCAATTGTACAAATGGTTCATGGATTAGCGGAACACGCAAAAAGATACACTCGTTTGGCAGAGGTTTTATGTAAAGAGGGATATGTTTGTTATGCAGATGATCATCCGGGTCATGGACTAACCGCTGGTGATCTTACTGAAGCCACGTTGGAGGGAAATGCTGGTGTTTTAGGACCTAGTGGATGGAGAGGCGTAGTAAATGAGCTTCATGAATTGTCAAATATTACAAAGAAAGAAAATCCTAATCTCCCATTATTCATAATAGGTCATTCCTGGGGATCTTGGCTATTACAAGATTATATTCAAGAATGGGGAAATGAAATCAAAGGTTGTATTCTAAGTGGAACTCGAGGAAAAATAAGTGCTGCTTTAATTAAAGGTGGAAAAATGATTGTAAAAAGGGAGATGAAAAAACTTAGTTCGACTCAACCAAGTCAAAAAATGCATGATTTAAATTTTAAATCCAATAATCAAGATTGGGATAAAGAAGAAGGAGCAACTGGGTATGAATGGCTTAGTAGAGATAAAAATGAAGTTCAGAAATATATCGAAGATCCATGGTGTGGTTTTGTAACTCCTGCAAATCTTTGGTTAGAATTTCTTAATGGGTTTGAGAAGATTTATAATTCGAAAAATGAACAAAAAATATCAAAAGATTTACCAATATTTTTTATTGCGGGATCTATGGACCCTATAGGAAAGAAAACAAAATGGATTCAATCCAATATAAAGCGCTATAAAGAGTATGGAATCAAGGATGTTACATATAAATTCTATGAAAATGCTAGACATGAAGTTTTTAATGAAACGAATCGAGAAGAAGTCTTTCAGGATGTAATAAATTGGTTGAATTCTCACTTATAAGGTTAATTTAACTAAAAAAAATTCATTTTTTTTAACTTAAATTTCTATTCAGCTAATTCTCTAAATTTTAATAATAATTCTTTTTGTTTATCAGATATTTTTTTAGGTATTTCAATATTCACTACTACGTATTGATCTCCCTTTCCTCTTCCTCTCATATATGAAACTCCTCGATTTTTTATACGGAATTCAGTTCCTGGTTGTGTTCCAGGTGGAATTGCCAATTCCTTTTCTGTTAATTTCTTTTGCTTATAATCTAAGGTGGGAACAGTTATTTTTCCACCAATTATAGCAGTTACAATATCCACATCTATAGGAGTATAAAGATCATTTCCACGTCTTATGAATTTTTCATCACCACTTATTCTAATTCCTAAATAGAGATCTCCTGGAATTGCGTTTGTCGAGGGTACATGCCCAGCCCCTTGGACTTTTAAGTGAACCCCATCTTCAATACCTTCAGGAATCGTGATATGAATTGTCTTTTTTTCAGGAACTACTTTTTTTCCTCCGCAAGTTTTACATTTTTTTCCAATTATTTTTCCTGTACCATTACAGGTATAACATTCTGATTCTCGGATTATTGTACCAAAACCAGATTGTGTCATTTTCCTTATACGTCCTGTTCCTTGACATTCTGGACAATCTTTTATGCTTGAAGGATCTGCTGCCCCTGTTCCTTCACAATCATCACAAGGAGTATATCTTTCTATAGGTATATCCTTTTTCGCTCCGAACATCGCCTCTTCAAAGGTTATTTCAATATATTCCTCTAAATCTTGACCAACCTCTCTACGAGGAGCTGTTCTTCTTCTAGCTCTTGAACCAAATCCTCCAAACCCAAAATCATCAAATCCCCCAAAAGAAGAAAATCCTCCAAAAATATTTCTAAGTAATTCATCAATTCCAGGTATTCCACCACTAAAGAAATCACTCATATCAACGTGAACACCACTAAATCCAAATCGATCATAGTTCTGTCTTTTCTGTTCATCACTTAAAACTTCATAAGCTTCTTGAAGTTCAATAAACTTCTCTTTTGCTTGTGGATCTGTCTTATTCAGATCCGGATGGAGTTTTCTGGCTAAACGTCTGTATGCAAGTTTTATATCATTCAAACTCGCGTCCTTACTCACACCAAGAACTTCATAGTAATCTCTTTTTTGAGAGCTCATGCTATCTTAGTCCCATAGAATAATCTAATATATTTAAAACTCAAGTATGTAAAATTATTTCTAAAATTTAATTTTTTAGGTCTTTGGTAGCTAATTTAAAATTAAATCAAATATATTTTTAAAGAAAATGTTTTAGATAAATTAATTTATAGATTCTTTAGTTTGTATTTAAACTACTTAAAATAATAAGAAAACTTTAATATTTATCCTTAATAAAGTTCTTTATATCTTGAAATATCCAATATAATAAGTACCATGAATAAATTGAATGTAAAAACTTCAATTAAACTTATTCTGATTTTTACTATAACCTTAAATTTATTATATTTTTCCTTACTTACTTCTAATTCTAAATCTAATATTATAAACTATGATCAACTTACTCTGATTAATAATAATCTTAAAACATCACAAATAACCAATAAAATTCTTATAAATGGTACATCGGATTGGATTGACTTTAGAAATGCGGGAAATTGTACAGGTTCGGGAACCTATTCTGATCCATATGTCATTGAAGATTTAATAATTGATGGGGGAGGTTCTGGAAGTTGTATACACATTGAAAATTCAAGTGTATTCTTTCGAATTGAAAACTGTACGCTTTTTAACTCCGGTGATTATAGCTACCTCATCATTGATGCTGGTATCTCGTTAAATAATGTATCCAATGGCATTATTAAAAAAAATCATCTCATGTACAATCTGGCTGGTATAGTTATAAGCGGATCAAATAGCACAATATCCCAAAACATTATCGACAACAATTTGGGAGGAATTGTTTCCGACGGTGAAAATATCTTAATTTATAATAATTCTGTCTCTAATAATGATTATGGTATTATGGCGATGCTAGGTTGTACTATTTTAGAAAATGATATTAATTATAATATGGTTGGAATTTCGTGTTATGAAAATGTAACTGTATCATCAAATAATGTGAGTTTTAATAAGATGTATGGCATACGGATAGTTTTTGGAAATCATATTTCCATAGCTGATAATTATATCAGTAATAATAATGGAACTGCAATTTTATCTTCCGCATCTTATAGTGAGATTGTTAGAAATGAGATAAATAATAATAAAGAAGATGGAATTCATTTAAAAGGGTCAATTTTCTATGGTTATTATAGTATCACCTCTCCATGTCATGATAATTTAATATCACAAAATAGTATTAATAATAATTTTTGCGGAATAAGATTGAATATAACTCAAGATACTGATGTAACTAACAATTCCATTAGCAACAATCAAATTTGTGGTATTGATGTAAATAGCAGCACAAGAATCGATATTTCTACTAATGAAATTAATAAAAATTACTATGGTATCAGGATGATAGAATCTGCAGCGTGTGACATTCTTCAAAACACTATTAATCATAATCATTATGGAGTATATCTTAACTCTTCCATTGGAATTGATATCCTCCAAAATACATTACATCATAATAGGATATGTTATTTCGAAACTGATGATTGTATTGGAAATAGTTATCAAGATAATGACTGTATTGAAACGAAAAATAGAGGGTTGGATTATCTGCTTCCACTAATATTAGGCATTATATCTTTATCATCCGCTTTAGGATTAGCTATCTTTCTATATGCTCGTCTTAAATCTAAACAAAACGTTCAAAAAAAATCCCTTAATTATAGCAAGTGAATTTACAATATTAAAAACGATAGAACCTAGAAAAATTAAAAAGTTAATAAAAAAATTATAGAAAATGGAATGTTGTTAATTTTATTCATGAAAACATTTTTCGGGATTTAATCCTCATCCCAGTCAACATCAACAACTTTCTTCTTATCTTTGTCTTCTTTTTTCTCAGATTTATAAGAAGCACCTCCAGCACCAGTTTCT
This sequence comes from Promethearchaeota archaeon, assembly GCA_048937405.1. Taxonomy (GTDB): domain Archaea; phylum Asgardarchaeota; class Lokiarchaeia; order Sigyniarchaeales; family SOKP01; genus Loki-b32. The sequence goes on along the minus strand of JBHLNF010000006.1, from coordinate 251,019 downwards.
CCTCCCATCCCACCAGGAGGAACATCACCCATTCCACCAGGAGGAGCACCTCCCATACCACTTGCAGCACGTTGAGCTTGTTCGGCAGCCTGTTGATACACCTGATCCTGAGCTTGTGTCTGATAAATCCTTTGAGAGAAACTATACATAGATTTTTGTAAGTTTTCAACTCCCAATTTAATTCGCTGAACATCATCAGTTTTTATATCTTCTTCTAAAGATTTTATCGCTGCTTCTATTTCATTCTTTTCATTTTCTTGAAGTTTATCTTTATTATCTTCCATTAATTTTCGAGTTTGATAAATCATTGAATCCGCATTGTTCTTAGCTTCAACTAGTTCCCTAACTTTCTTGTCTTCCTCTTCAAATTGTTCCGCAGTTTGAACTTTTTGTCTAATCTCCTCTGGGGTTAACCCTTGAGAACCAGTAACAGTAATACCTGTTTCTTTACCCGTTCCTAAATCCTTGGCAGTAACATGTACGATTCCATCAGCATCAATAGAGAATTTTACTTCAATCTGAGGAATACCTCGAGGAGCAGGTGGAATCCCTGTTAAATGAAACATACCCAAAGAAATATTATCTTTTGCCATTGCTCGTTCTCCTTGAAGAACATTTATAGTTACTGCTGGTTGATTATCCGCTGCTGTGCTGAAGACTTGACTTTTTTCTGTTGGAATGGTGCTATTTCGCTCAATTAATTTAGTAAATACACCACCTAATGTCTCAACTCCTAAAGATAATGGCGTTACATCAAGTAACAATAAATCTTCGACATCTCCAGCAATAACCCCACCTTGTATTGCAGCACCTATCGCTACGCATTCCATAGGGTCAACTGAATGTTCTGGCTCTTTTCCACCAAAAAATTTCTTAAATCTTTCTTGGACAGAAGGCATCCTTGTTGGACCTCCTACTAAAATGACTTTATCGACATTATTAGCTGACAGTTTTGCATCTGAAACTGCTCTTTGCATAATTGGATCTAGCCTCCTAAGAGTCGGCTCTATCAATTGTTCTAATTTTGCTCTTGTGAGGTCCATTGTTAAATGAACGGGATTACCTTCTTTTTGAGAAATATATGGTAAATTTATCGTAGAGGATAAAGTTGTAGATAATTCTATTTTTGCTTTTTCTGCGGCATCTTTAATTCTTATCCATGCTTTTGAATCCCCCTTTAAATCAATTCCTTCTTTCTTTTTAAATTCTTCTGTTACCCAATCAATTATTTGATTATCCATATCGGTTCCACCAAGTTGAGTATCCCCAGCTGTGGAAAGGACCTCAACTACTCCTTCTCCGTATTCCATGATCGTTATATCGAAAGTACCACCACCTAAATCTAATACGCAAATCTTCATTAATTTATCCTTAGTATCTTTATCTAAACCGTAAGCCAAGCAAGCAGCTGTCGGTTCATTAATCATTCTTACAACTTCTAATCCGGCAATTTCACCAGCATTTTTTGTAGCAGTTCGTTGGGCATCATTAAAATAAGCTGGAACAGTTATTACTGCTTTTTTGACTTCTTCTCCTAAATATGCTGATGCATCAGTTTTAATTTTTTTTAATATCATTGCGCTAATTTCTTCGGGTGAAAACTCCTGCATCTTATCCCCAACTTTCAATTTAGCCTTATATGAGGTTCCCATCTTGCGTTTAATAGCGGTAACAGTACCATCTGGATTAGAAACAGCTTGTCTTCGTGCTGGTTCTCCTACTATTTTTCGTCCATTCTCGTCAAATGCTACATATGAGGGAAAAGCCTTTCCTCCAAGAGTTCTGCCTTCAGCAGCGGGAACGATCTCTGGTTTACCTGTACCTGTCAATACAGCACAAGCACTATTAGATGTTCCTAAATCAATTCCGATAATTTTTTCTTTCCTTTTTGGCTTTTCACTTTTTTCTTCACTCATGGTAATCTCATCTTCTTTTCTTAGATTTATTTGTATTTATACTATTAATTTTGATTGATTTTCTAGAATATAATAATTTAATTATTTTAAATTGTAAAATTACTATTATTAGGTAATTTAAATACAATAATAAATTTTGTTTATAAAGATCTCTAAGTCATAAAATTAAAAAAAGTTTACCGATTTTAAAACATATAGTTTCAAATCATCATATTTAATAATGAATTAAGAGGTAACTAAGATGGAAGAAAGTAATAACAATGATTTAAAGGAAGGCGTTGATCAAAATGTAACTTCTGAAAATAAATCAACAGAAGAACAAGAAAATATGAAAGAAACAAGAGAAACTGAAGAGGTAAAAAAATTAGAAGAAAAGGAGCATTATGAATTAGATTTTTTTTCCAAAGAAGATTTAGTTAAAGAAAAGGAAAAACTTGAAAAACAATTAGAAGAATTAAAAGAAAATAGTGAGAAATTAAAAAAAGAAAATGGTGAATCTAAAAAGAAATTTATGCATCTGCAAGCTGAATTTGAAAATGCTCAAAAAAGATGGGATAAGAACCGACTAAATATAAGAATTGAATATACTGCTTCGGTATTAAAAAGCTTCCTGCCTTTATATGATTCCTTTAAAAAGGCTATTGATCACTCTAATGATAAAGAAAATGATGTATTGACCAGTTTCTATAATCAATTTATGAACATTTTCAAATCATATGGAGCTGAACCTATACAAGTAAGTGTGAATGATAAATTTGATTATAATTTTCACGAAGCATTAACCACAGTTGAAAAAGAGGATGTACCTGAAAATAGTATATTAGAGATTGTCCAAGATGGTTTCAAATATGGTAAAGAGGTTATCCGTTATGCAAAAGTGATAATTTCACGAAAACCCAAACCTCCTGAACCCGAACCTGAAGAAAAGCCAACAAATGAAGAAAGTAAAGCTGACGAAGATGTAATTAAAGAAAAAGAGATTAAAGAAGTAAAAAATAAAGAGAAGAAGCAAAAGAAACAACAGAAAAAAGATGAAATGAATTAAAATTATCTACTTTTCAAAATTTTTTTAACTAATTTTATGAATTTATATTTGGTATAATCTCTCAATAGATTTTTCTTTTAAAACCAGTTTTTCTTTTAACTTTATTTGACTTTTATCAGAAATAAACTAAAAGATTAATAGGTTTGATTTTTTATATATCATAAGATCGATAATTAAAAAGTTGAGAACTATCACATATTATCTTAGAGTTGAATTTAAAAATGGCTGAAGAACCACAACTTCCTCCCCTCCCTAGTATTACTGATGACTGGGATCGAAAGAAAAGCTTTGTAGAAAGAAAGTATAGTGTAATAAAATGTGAAAAATGTAGAGAGGATTTTTCAAGAGAATTTAAACCTGGAGATTTTGTCTTTAAGAAGTTGAGTGAGGAGAAATGCGAAAAATGCCAACGAACAAAATCTCTAACTATTATTGAAATATATTCTGAATGGGTTAACCCTAAGAAAAAGTAAATCAGTTTTAACTAAACTAATATAAAGAAAGTAGAATTTTAGTTTAAAAATAATTAACACTATTATTTTTCAAGTCCTAAGTTTTTAATTATTAGATTTGCCATTGAATAAGGATCTAATGATTTTTGAATAGCTTGATTAATATATTGCCCTATTTCTTTGTCAGAATTTAGCAATTCCTCCACTTTCTTTGTTAATTTAAATTTTAAAATTTGAAGAGTTTCATTTGTAATCCTATTTTTCATATAATTTGCTATAACTCCAGATTCTTTCAAAAAAACTTCATGCTCTTTTATTAATTCAAGAAGTTCATTAAAATTTTCTCCCGATTTTGAGTTTACTTTAGTAATTTTTGGAGTCCATAGCTCTATTTTAGCATATTTTTCACTTAGTTCCTTTGAATCATATTTATAATTGTTCCTAAATTCTAACATTTGCTTTATTTCTGCTACTTTTTTATCCGCTCCTGGAAAATCCATTTTATTTATAATAAATAAATCAACAACTTCCATAATACCAGCTTTAACAGCTTGAATATCATCTCCCAATCCTGGTACAAGTAGAACAATTACAGTTTGAGCTGACTTGAATATATCTACCTCTGATTGACCAACACCTACCGTCTCGACGATTATAATATCACAACCATAAACATCCAAGATTTTAATTACATCTTCTGTAGCCCTTGCAAGACCTCCTAACTGTCCTCTATTTGCCATGCTTCGAATGAAAACATTATTAAGTGAAAAATTTTGTTTCATTCGAATTCTATCTCCTAAAAGAGCACCACCAGTTAAAGGTGAAGTAGGATCAACACAGATGATACCAACTTTTTTTCCTTGTTCAACATAGATTTTTGTTAATGTTGAGATAAATGTAGATTTACCTGTTCCTGGTGCTCCTGTAACACCAAGAATATAAGCATTACCTGTATGTTCATAAATAGAATTTATAATTTCTTCAGAAGCTACTATATCATTTTCTACAAAAGTAATTAAACGTGCTGCAGCTCGAGGTTTTCCTTCTAATAATTGAGAAATAAGATTAGAATGTGTCATCCTGTTATTATCTTTTTAAATTGGTTTTAACAAAGTCTACAATTGTTTTCAAATCTGTTCCAGGACCATAAAATCCTTTTAAACCATGACTTTCTAAAAAAGATTTATCCTCATCGGGGATAATTCCACCTACAGCAACTAGAACATCATCTATTCCCTGTTCTTTTAATTTTTCCATAATAATTGGGCATATTGCATTATGAGAGCCAGATAGCATACTTAACATTACAACATCAGGATCCTCTTGAATGACTGTATTCACAACATCATCTGGTGTCTGATGTATACCTGTATAAATTACTTCCATTCCTGCATCTCTTAATGCTCTTGCGAGTACTTTTGCGCCTCTATCATGCCCGTTAAGCCCGGGCTTGCAGACTAAAACCTTAATCTTTCTTGCTTCAGTCATGTTATATTTTCATCGTATTCAATATATTAAATTAAAATATTTATATTTGTATAAAACAATAGATAAAAATAATGTTTTCTATTCTAAATTTCTTAATTATTTTAATTTGGTCATTTTTAGAACATAGAAAATAATGAAAATTTCTTTTAATAAGAAATTCAATTTATTTTTGAGTTATGTTTGAAATGTTTTGTTCATTTTGACCTTTTTTCTAATAATTCTTTCAATTCTCTAAGTACAGCTCCTTTCGCATTATGAATATCTTTTCGTGACACTGATGTTGATCTCTTACTGCTTGGAGGTGAAGTTAAATTAGGAGGTGATGAATATTCTGGAGAAGGTATTGAGGTTTGTATTTCAGTGGAGTCTTCTTTTTTATCTTCAAGATTTTTTAACCGCCTATCAAGTTCATTGAATTGTCCCATTACAACTTCTGATAATCGAATGATTCCATTTAACGTTGACTCTAAAACTGAAGACATACCTTCTAATTTGTAATCTGTTAACGTAGCTGTTTTTTCCATAGTTTCTTTAAGATATCTTGAAAATTTTGGTTCTTTTGCTAATATTGAATAAATTGAACTTAAATAAATTTCATAATCGAATTTTCTCCTATTTTTGAAAGTTTCTTTGATTAAATCTTTTAAAAATTCAATATTAAGCAATATTTCTGGATTATCCTTTAAATCAGGATCATATTTGTGAATAAAAATTAAAATATGAGGATTTTCCTCCAATTTTTCAAGAATCGCAATAATTTTTTTGAAATAGTCAATACTTTCTTCGTATTTCTGTGGATCTTGAAGATCAATTACATAAATTATTAAATCTATATTTAAAAAATATCTATGTGAGTCTTGAATATACATTTCTCGATATTCTTCTTGACCCCCAAAATCCCAAATAATTAACATTAAATCAGTAGTTACTATCTCTTGACGTTCAGCACCTTTTGTTGGTTTTAATTTAGCTAAATCTTTTAATCCAATTTCTCCGCCGAATTTCTTCAATATTGTTGTTTTCCCTGCATTACTTAGACCAACAACAATAACTTTTTGTTCTTTTCTAAAATATGAGATTGATTCTTCTTTTATTTTATAAATGATTTTACTTATAGTGACTGCTTTTATTACTTTATCTTCGATTTCTAAATCAGTTTGTAATAAGTGCTCAATTCTTTTTTTACTTTTTTTGTCTTTATATAGAATATTGAAAGGTTCACTTGGATCTAAGGAAATAAATTGACCTATACTATTAATTTGAAATAAATCAGAAATAAGAATAGTATCGGCATTGTTTAAAAAGTTAAATGAAGAAATAGGGAGATTTATAATATCATCAATTGAGTTTAATTTATCAAAGTTAATCACTTGGTTTTTATCTAAAAATTTGGAAATTAATTTAATTCTTTCAATCTGTTGTTTTGGCATTTATTCTCAATTCTTAAAATTGTACATGAAAATAATTTGTTTTTAAATTGTTTTAAATAATTTTGAAATCTTAACCTGAAAAATATTAAATAAATATAGAGTATAATTTATTACCTTGTATTTACTTGTAACGAAATTTAATAGCACCAATTTAAAAAATTGAATCTTCATGATAAGTTCCAAATATTTCTTTTAAAGCGTTTATAATTTCTCCAATTGAAGTATATTCCCTTACAGCTTCAATAATAAAAGGCATTAAATTTTCAGATCCTTTAGCTGCTTCTTTTAACCTATTTAATTTTTCTATTACTTTATCATTATCTCGTTCTTCTTTTAATTCATTCAATTTTCTGATGTGTTCCTTTGCAATTTGTTCATCGATTTTTAAGAGAGGAACAGTGCAAGGTTCTCTTTGATCGAATTGATTTACCGCTACAATTGTTCTTTCCCTATTTTCAATTTCTTGTTGATATTTATAAGAAGCATTAGCAATTTCTTTTTGAAAGAAATTAGCTTTAATTGCAGGGATAACTCCACCAAGATCATCAATCCTTCTGAAATAATTTTCTGCTTCTTCTTCCATCTTATTTGTGAGCCATTCTACATAATAGGATCCTGCTAATGGATCTACTGTATCAGTTACCCCTGACTCATGTGCAATTATTTGTTGTGTTCTCAAAGCAATTTTTACAGCTTTTTCAGTAGGAAGACATAGAGCTTCATCAAAAGAATTAGTGTGGAGGGATTGCGTTCCACCTATCACTGCGGCTAATCCTTGTATGGTAACACGAATTATGTTGTTCTCAGGTTCTTGAGCCGTTAATGACACACCTGCAGTCTGAGTATGAAATCGTAATCGCATTGATTCTGGTTTCTTTGCACCATATTTATTTTTCATATGTCTAGCCCAAATTCTTCTCGCTGCACGATACTTACAGATTTCTTCGAAAAAATTATTATGAGAATTAAAGAAAAAGGATAAACGGGGTGCAAAATCATCTATATTCAATCCCCTTTCAAGTGCAGCCTCAACATATGCAAAACCATCAGCTAGTGTAAAAGCAAGTTCTTGAACTGCTGTAGATCCCGCTTCTCTAATATGATAACCGCTGATGCTTATCGTATACCATTGAGGGACAAATTTTGAACAATATTCTATTGTATCAATTATGATTCGCATTGATGGTTCAGGAGGAAAAATCCAAGATTTTTGAGCAATATATTCTTTTAAAATATCATTTTGAATAGTTCCCCTCAATTGTTCAGGAGTATGACCTTGTTTTTCAGCAGTCACAATATATAATGCTAATAGGATTGAAGCAGGGCCATTAATAGTCATTGAGGTACTTATCTTGGAAAGATCAATACCATCAAATAATATTTCCATATCTTTCAATGAATCTATCGCTACTCCCTCTTTACCAATCTCTCCTAAAGCTCTCGGATCAGTTGCTTCAATGCCATAAATAGTATGTAAACTGAAAGCTACACTTAATCCAGTATTTCCATGATTAATCAAAAATTTATATCTTTTATTTGTTTGTTCTGCGTTTCCAAATCCTGCAAATTGACGCATTGTCCACAGTTGACCCCTATACATATTAGGATATGCACCTCGAGTAAAAGGATATTGACCAGGAAATCCTAAATCAAGTGCATAATTAAGTTCTTTTATATCATTGGGTGTATATAATCTATTAATTTCAATTTCTGATAAATTTTTGAAACTTTTTTTTCTTTCTTGCTTGAGATTAGAAAGTTTTTGCCATTCTTTCTTCTCTTGTTCAATATTATCAAATTCTGTCATAAAAATCAATCTTTTGATTTAAATTAATATTTTCACTCGATAAAGATAATAAAATACAATTATTAACTTTTACCAATAGATATAGAACTCACTAGAATAGGCATATCAATAATCTCACCCTCCAATTTTGAATTTATTTGATCACTTGATAATAAAATTTAAATTTTACAGCTTGAAATCTTAAAACTTAAATCACTTTAAATTAAGAGGAAAGAATATAAGTAAGATTTAATAATCACTACGAACTAAATGGCAATATATCTTATAATTATTTTCTGCTCTAAATAATGCTCAAGAACAAAAATATTTAATATATTCTTATTTTAGGGATTTTTTTATGTGAATTTATTAGACAAATCTTAGAAAACCTAAGACTAACTTCCTCTTCTATGGAGGGAATAAGTATTTCAACAGAACAACAAACGACTTCAATGGAAGAAATCACCTCTACAGCAAATAAATTAGGAAACCTATCAGAAGAATTAAAGGAAAAATTGACTAATATAAGTTTAAATTTATCTTAATCCCTTTTTTAATAAAATTTAGTGTCTTTTTTACAAAATTTTTTCTTTTTCGTTTTTAAAACATTATATTGAAATTATTGATTACGAGAAATAATAAAATCAACAAGACTTCCGAGATTTTTCACATTTTCATAACTTTTTGGGGCATTTAACTTAAAGTAATCTTCAAAAACCTCCCAATTCTTTTTCTTTTCTGGAGGTGCTTCAGCTAACAATCTTTTTACTTCTTGAAAGTCATACATAAAGATTAAACCATTATCAACTTTATTAGCAAATTCAGATAAGAGAAAAAGATAAAAATCATTTAAGTCCCAAGGATCTAAAACATGTTCCGGTTTGTTTCCATCTCCAGCATTTTTCCCTCTCAATAGACTTGTATCAACTTGTGTAGGTAAAATCATTGTAAAATTAACATTTTCTTTCCTATATTCTGCTGCCATTGCTTTCTGCATTCCTACAATAGCATATTTACTTGCTACATAAGCAGTAAGTCTTGATGGGGCATTTGGATATACTTCGCTACCAGTAATAATAAATCTTGCTTTATCTTTCTTATCATCTTTTTTCAGATATGGATATGCTGCTTTGAAAGTATAAAATACTCCTAGTACATTAACATTCAAAATTTCAACGAATTTTTCATTAATGAATTCATGAGTTGCCCACATTCTGGAATAACCAGCGTTTGCTATTACACCATTCAGTAAACCTAATTCATTATGAAATTCCTTAAATATTTCCTCAACTTCCTCAAATTTAGTTATGTCTGCTGGTTTAACAACAACCTTTACTTCTAGCCCTAATTCTTCTATTTTCTCTTTTGTACTATTTAATTGTTTTATTGTTCTGGAGGTTATTCCAACGTTAGCTCCCTCTTTAGCGCAGGCTATCGCAATTTCTTTTCCAATACCTCTCCCTGCGCCGGTTATTATCACATTTTTTTCTTTTAATAACATTTCAAAAACCAAATGGAAAATCGGTTAATTGATTAAAACCAAATTATGTAAGAATAATTGAAAGATTATCAATAAACATTTTTATTTTATATTAAAGTGATTTTATTATAAGAAAATTTTATTTAGTGATTTATAGACTTTTATCCCCAGAAAGGTTTCCAGCGATTCCATACGTCCCACCTATCAATATGTTTGATATTATAGAGGACGGCTTTTAATCTATATTTGCTTTTTAAAGACTTAAATATTTGGCGATATATATAACGAGGTCGCTGCATAAGCTTCCTATGAGCATATCTTATTCCTGCCATTATCTCACTCAAAGGAATAGGAAGAACTGCTGTACCAACCTCCCAACACTCATCAGGATTAATTCTTTTTTCTTCTACCATTTGATCCCAAATCCAATTTCCAGGAATTATCCCTAAAACATGAAATTGCGGAAAATCTATATTTAATTTAATAGCAAAATTGAATGTTTGAATAATATCCTCGCGTGTTTCAATTGGCGCACCTACTATGAAGTTTCCTAAAACAACATCCATTCCAACTTTTTTAGAATTTTCTAATGCGTTATAAATTTGATTTAATGTTATATTTTTCTTATACCAGTCTAAAACTCTCTGTGAACCACTTTCAATCCCATAACTTATTATTCTACAGCCCATATGTTTCATTGCAGTCAATAATTCTTTTGAACTCTGAGTTACTCTACCTTCAGCCATCCAATTCAAATCTATTTTTTCTTTTCTCACTAAATATGAGAGTTCCATCAACCTTTTTTTATTTATTGTAAAGTTGTCATCAATCCAATACAAATTTTGATAGCCTTGACTCTCAAGGAGAGAGAGTTCTTCTACTATATTATTAGGGGATCTTGGACGCCATTTATGCCAAAACATAGAACTTGAGCAAAAAGTGCATTGATAAGCACAACCTCTTGAAGAAGCTGCAGTTGTAAAATTACCGAGAGAAATATCAAGCCCCTCCACTTCACTCTTATACTCTACATTCCCTAAAAATTTCCTATTTGGAAAGGGAAGTATATCTATATTCTCTATGAGAGGTCTATCGTTATTTCTAATAATCCTACCATTATCACGATATGTCAAACCTCTTATATCTTGAAAGTTTTTACCTTTTTCTGTTTTTTCAGCAATTTCCAATAAGGTATTTTCTCCTTCTCCTCTAACACAAGCATCAATAAATGGATACTTATTTAAGATTCTAGTATCATTGAAAGTTGCATGATAATTTCCAAATAAGATTTTAACATTTGGGTTTATTTCCTCCTTTACACGTCTGGCAATTTCTGCGGATGTAATCCCTGTTCCAGCTGTAGTTATTGTTGAAAATCCCAAAATGTCAGGATCCTCGCGTTTTATCCAATTTAGAGTTCTCTCAAATGAAGCTCCTCTAGCGAATTGATCAAATATAGATACATCAAAATTATTTTCACTTAGATATGTAGCTAGATAAAGAATTCCCATAGGGGGAAATCCATAGAAATTAATTTTTTCCTCATTGTAGTTCTCAGCCTCTTTAACCGTACCACAAAATGTTGCTTGTTCTGGAGGTTTTGGAAAAATTAAAGATATTTTCAAAGAATTATGATAGTATTTAATTAAAGTTAATAACTAAGAAATTTGTTCTAATAATTAAAATCTCACTGTTTCATTTCATTTTATTTTGACGATTCTGTTAAGAGAGATATAAATTTATAAAATTAAAATAAATATTATATAAACCACTAACAATAGGTGAATTAGTCTACTAAATGAAATTGGTTGACAAAAAAATCCAACGAGTAGCATTAGTAAATCCAAATTTTATTACTAAGAGTATTACAGATAAATTTACACTCCCTGCATTAGGATTAGAATATATTGCAGCAAATATTTTAGACTTAGTTAATGTGAAGATTATTAATGGGAAAGTTAGAAATTTAAAAATCTCTCAAATTATGAGAGAACTTATAGCTTTTAAACCAGATATTGTAGGAATTTCTTGTTGTTATACAATAGGGATAAACTTTGCATTAAAGATTGCTAAAGAATCGAAAAATCTAGGTTATTTTGTTATACTAGGAGGTTGGCATCCTAATTTTGAATATGCTGAAATTCTGAAATATCCTTTTGTAGATATTATAGTAAGGGGAGAAGGTGAAGTAACTTTTAGGGAAATTATTGAAAATAGGGATTTAGAAAATATTAAAGGTATCTCATATAAAAATAATGGAAAATTATTCAATAATCCAGATCGTCCTTTATTTAAAGATTTAGATAAATTACCATTTTCTGCTAGGAATCTAAGACACAAAAAATCATATTTCCAAGCATTTCAAATGCCTATAGATGTAATAGAGACTTCGAGAGGATGTCCTCATCGATGTATTTTCTGTAATATACATTTATTTTATCGTGGGACTTATAGAACAAAAAGTCCAGAAAGAGTGATAAAAGAGTTAAAGATTATTGCAAACAAAAATCAACATAAAAATGTTTTTATTGTGGATGATAATTTCACAGCTAATATAAAACGTGTAGAGAAAATCTGTGATCGAATAATCGAAGAAGGAATTCAATTGGATTTTATTTGTCAAAGTAGAATTGATGTAATTAAGAATAATCCTCAAATTATTAAAAAGATGTCTAAGGCGGGATTCTGGTTATTTTTCCTTGGTATTGAATCTTTTAGTCAACATTCACTCAATAATATTCAGAAACAAGTTCAATTTAGAGATATTCTTGAAGCAATAGATATTCTTCATGAAAATGATATACTAATAATTGGAAGTATGCTTGTAGGCGCTAAACTTGAAGAAGAAGAGGAAGATATTGATCAAATGATAAATATTGTAAAAAAATTAAGAATTGATTTTCCGCTCTATTCAATTATGACACCTCTACCAGGAACTCAATTCAGGAAACATCTAATTGAAAAAAAAATTGAGATATCTAAAAATTGGAGTGAATATAATTTTACAACAGCAGTAAATTCCTTAAATAATTTATCAAAAGAAAAAGTAGAACAACTATTATCGAAAGCATATTATTATGGATATTTCCACAGAGGATGGAAGGAAACGATGTTAAGGATTTTTAGAAGGAAAGGAATTAGATTATTTTTAAATCCCAGAAATGTACACGCATTAAGAGATCTTATGAACTTTTTTAGGGATATTAGAAGGATGAAAAATAATAGAGATGAAATTGCTATGCAACCTATTAGATTTAATTAATTTTTCAATTTCAATTTATTAAATAACAGATATCTTAATATAAGAAAATGGTAAAGATTATCTACAACTCTAAAAGTGAAGATTTTAAATTTCCACTATTGGGATATCCTGGCTATTTTTTTACAAAATTTTTTGATACAGTTAAACCTCTCTCATATTTACTTGATAAATTAGAAAGTATTTCATTAAAAAATGATTTAAGTAATATTTCTATTAATCAACCCGTATATATTACAGGTTTAGCCCGTAGCGGAACTACTATTATTTTAGAAATGTTACATCAGCATCCTGATTTAGCTACTCACCGCTATAGTCACCTTTTACTGCCTTATTTACCCCATTGGTTTAGTCTAATTTTAAATAGGCTATCAAGATTCTTCTTAAAAAATTTTCTCTCAAAACCTTCCGAACGAGTACATAAGGATGGTATAATCGTAACCCGCGATAGTCCTGAAGTAGTTGAAGAAATAATTTGGCAACAGTTTTTTGAAGATGTTCATAACGAGAATATCTCAAATATAATAAAGAAGGATATTCTTAATCTAAAGTTTGAAAATTTTTATAGAACCCATATTAGTAAACTTCTAGTAAATCAAAATCGATCTCGTTATTTGGCAAAAAACAATTACAATATTACAAGACTAGAATATTTATTAAAATTATTTCCAGATTGTAAATTTTTACTTACTATCCGAAATCCAGTGGAACATATAGCATCTTTAATTAAACAAACGGGATTATTTATGAAAATGGAACGAGAAGCCCCACTTTTAATAGATTGGTTAAAAATTGTGGGACATTATGAATTTGGTTCTCAACAGGTATGTATTAATTCGGGTGATACAAATATTATCCGTAAGATTCGAAAGTTATGGAAACATAAAGAAACTTATGTAGAAGGGTGGGCTTATTATTGGGATTCTATCTATAGTTACATTGCTAAATGCCTTGATACAAATAAAAAACTTAGAAAAGCGACTCATATTGTTAGATATGACGATTTATGTGAAACTCCCGCAGAAGTGATAGATAAAATTCTTAAGCATACTGAGTTATCATCCTCTAAATTTGAGAAAATCAAAAACCAATATATTAAAAATTTACATAAACCTTCTTATTATACCTCTAACTTCACTGAACAAGAACGTAATCAAGTTTATGAAGTTACAAAATCAACAGCTAATTGGTTCGAAATAAAAAATCCATGATATATATATAGAATTAATGTGATCACGTACATTTGATTGTATTTTAATTCAAGGATATAGTTTTCTATTTCATTCGTTAATCATATCCCTTAAAGTAACAAATTCAGCATTTTTCATAAGCGCATATTGAATAAACCTATCAAATTTTTTAATAAACCTTTCTCCCGTTTTAATCCAACGATCTGGGCGTAAAAAAAAATCTCTAAATAATCTAAGTCTAGATTTTTGCTTTAGCATTAAATTCTTTGTATCTATTATTTCTAAAGGATGAAAATATAAAATTGTAAATTCATTTTTCAAGATCCATCTTTTTAAAATATTATAACCAAAGGGCATTCTTAAAGATATATCTAATGGTTGAAATTCTCGAATAGGATATGAATTTAATATATTTAAATCATTTTTATGGTTAAATTTAATAGAAGAATCATATTTAAAACCTAATGCATACAATATTCTGAATAAAAATTTATGAGGTTTTAAATACGGGGCTCGAAAACCTATAATTATTGATTGAACACAAATTTCCTCAAGAATCTTTTTATTTGTTGAAATCGTTTCTTGACATTCTTTGAAATTCATATGTCTCAATCTTCTATGGTTGAGACTGTGGCATGCAATTTCATGATTTTTTCTCTCCACTAATCTTACATAGTTGGGGAATTTATTTGCTATGCTTCCAGTAAAAAAAAAAGTACCTTGAATATTATACATGTCTAAAAGATCTAAGATTTTTGGCAACCCATTTTTTATTCCATAGTAAGTATCCAAAACATTAGGAAGATCTCTTTCAATATCAAAAGTTAATGTTATTTTCATGCCAATTTGAAAAGAAAATTTATTTAGTATAAGAATATGATTTCTTATTATTCTATAGTGAATTGTTATATATTAAAGTGAATCTTTGACACAATAAAGTAGGATGAAAGTATTAATCGTCGGAGCTGGTTTAACAGGATGTACCTTAGCACGACTAATGAAAAACAAAGGACATAATGTTTTAATACAAGAAAAGGAAGATCATATTGGGGGTCTATGTTATACCAAAAAAAGTCCAAATGGTCTATTATATGAACCTTATGGTGGACACGCTTTTCATACTAAGGAAATTCGCATAAGAGATTTTGTTCTTAGTTTTTCAAAATTCAATAACTATACTCATAGAAAGGGTATTTATATTAATGGAAAATTATGGCATTTTCCACTTAGTATGGAGTCAATACTAAAAATGAATAACTATAAACAAATCATTAAAGAATTAGATGAAAGACCATCAAAGCCTGATTTAACTAATTTCGAAGCATATTCGATATCTCAATTTGGAAAAACATTGTACAAATTATTTATTTATAATTATTCCAAGAAAATGTGGGGGATTGAACCAAGAGAATTGACACCTGAATATATTCATAATCGTATTAAATTGAATAATTCTGATAATCAGTTGTTTGAAGATAATTTTCAAGGTTTACCTATAAATGGATATACTGAATTGCTTAGTAGCATGATTAATGGAATCCCCCTTAAATTGAATAGTACTGATTTTGATGAATCAGTAAGTGATCTTATTCTATATTCTGGTCGAATTGATGAGTTGCTTAACTTTAAATATGGTAATCTAGAACATAGATCTCTAAATTTTGATTATGTAGAGAAGGAGAAATGGGAGAATCCTCAATATGGTTCTATAAACTTACCACAACATGAAAAATACATACGTAAAGTTAATTTCAAAGTTTATTATCAAGTCAATTTAGAAAACAACTGGATTCAATATCAAGAACCTGTTTCTTTTAATGAAAATAACTTACCACTATATCCAATCTATACAAAACGAAACATTGCTCTATTTGATAAATATCTTATAGAAGCTTGCAGATCTGAAAAAATTATTCCTGTTGGTCGATTAGGATTGTATAAATACATGGAGATGAGTCAAGCTATATCTTTAGCAATGAATATCGTTCCTTTAATAGAGGTGTGGAAGGAGCTTAGCCCAAAAAAAAGATATTTTGAAATTAAAGATTTATTAAATAGTATCTGATTTGGTTAAAACTTATTTTTAATCCTTCCATCTGAGATCTTTCGCTAAGCCATAAAATATGTCTTTTTTAGAACGATAATCACTAATCCGTTTTAAGCTCCTACGAACACTTAATGATCTTCCACTAGTTAGCACTGAAATAAAATTCAAAGTTCTAATTTTAGCTTTCTTTATCTTCTTCCTTAAATATACTAAAGAATCTGAAAAAACTTTATCTATTCCAATTAAATTCGTTGGTAATTGTTTAAATCCACCGATTCTTAAAAATATATCTCTTCTAACTATGATATTGCAACCAATAAGTTCAGGATACCTAAAAAGAGTTTTTAAAAAATAGTAAAGATGCATACTTATGTTTAGAAAAAAATAACTCGTCAACATGAATCTTTGGGAGCCAAAATTAAATGAAATTGAATTACCATTATAATATTTAACTCTAGCACTGCAGGCTATAAGCTTTTTCTTTTTTTCAAAAATATTATAAATTTTTTGTAAGAAGTTAGGATCTATCAATGTATCAGCATCCAAAAATACAAATAAATCCCCTGAAGCTATAGATACCGCGCTATTCAATTGATTTGCTTTACCTCTTTTTGGTGATATATGCACTTTCGCAAATTTTTTTGCTATTGATACTGTTTTATCTGAACTCTGTCCATCTGCAACGATAATTTCATAGGGAATATTACAAATTTGATTTTTTACAGCTTTCAATGAGGTTTTTATGATATTTTCCTCATTATATGTTGGAATTATAACAGAGATCTTTGGATTCATATTCTTTTGTTTTTTGTAAACTAGGTTATCTGCCATCTCAAAATCTATAAATTATTAGAAGATGATGTTTTATTATTCTATACAAGTAGTAGATTAATTATATAATTAATTGATTTTCGAATAAGAGAATGTCCAAAGTTTCAGGTAAAATGAAATTCTTGACGAAGGGATTTATATTTTCATTTAGTTTCTTAATTTTAAGTACTATATTATTGGTATTAATAATCATAAGTCGTATTTTTTTTACTATTCCATGGATCAATTTATTATACACTTTCTTAAGACCTTGGCTATTAAAATACTTCTATGATTATGCTATCTTAATTTATGCTGGAGTTTTAATATGCTATGCCTTTTTGTTGATAATATATGTCTTTGGCTATAATCTAGCAAAGATCAAACATATGACAGGATCAATTATTTATGTCTTTAGTTTATTAGGATTTGTGCTTTGTACGTTTTTTGCTAGTCATTATTCTTACTTTAGCATATTATTTAATCAAGATCTAACTCTTAATACAAGATTGATGTTCTTTATACTCTTTTTACCTATAATCTTTGCATTAGGATTATTCCTATTCTTAATTAATGCGGATTTTTTAATTTTTTTTAAGGATTTAGTAAAAGCTAGGAAAATATGGAGGAAGAATAAACCAAAATTTAATATTGAGGTTAAAGGGAAAATAACCTATATCAATATAGATACTGATGAATTCATTTTTACCCCTGTGCCGATGTTAATTATCGCTCAATATCTTCAATCGAAAGGTTTTTCGGTATCATGGTTTGTAAGAGGTGCCTTTAATCATTTAATTTCACTAATCATTACCTATTTGACAGGATGGCCTCGAGCTCGAAACAAATTATTTCGATTAACAGGAATGAAAATAGGAAACAACTGTCATATTTCTCAAAAGGCAATACCTGACCCAATTTTACCTGATTTAATAGAGTTTGAAGATGGCAGTGGTTGTGGTATAGGAGTAAAATTATTAACTCATAATGCTATGAATATACAACATGGAAGTTTTAGTTTTGGCCCAATTAAAATATGCAAAAATGCGAGAATTGGAGCATATTCTGTAGTGTTGCCTGGAGTCACAATCGGTGAAGGTTCAATTATAGGTGCAAATTCTTTAATAAGTGAAGATATTCCACCATTTTCAATAGCTTTTGGATCTCCTGCTAAAGTTATAAGGGAATTAACAGAAGATGAAAAAAAAACGGTAAGTAAAAAATATTAAATTACTAAACTAAACCAATCATCACAAGAGAAATTAACATAAGTATTGAATTAAGGATAATACCAATAATTCCCAACATGGTTCCAACTTTTATGAAAGTATTCAAAGACTCTAACTCTCTTGCTTGTTGATTATTCATTGTAGATGTAGTTCCAAAGATTAAACCTATAAAATTGAAAATGCACATCATTATAAATACCGCAGGGAGAAATCGAGGAAAAGAATCTTTATAGGGGGACTGTATAAGATTAACACCAAACTGGAGAGCCATTCCTGCTATTACAAGAGATGCAATTCCAAATCCTAAAGATTTTTTTGAATATGGGCTTTTTTTATCAATCCGTTTTTGTTCATTAAATTGAATATTAGGCTCTAGGGTTATTGGATGTTGAGTAGATTTTTCTCTTAATGCTCCTGAAATGGAAAGAAGTTCTTCTCCACAGTTCTTACAAAATCTCTATTTTAGATTTTCAATTTTAATGCCACAATTAGGGCAATACATAGTTTGTCATCAATAAAGAGCTATATTTAGACTTACCAATTAGTTTAATTAAATAATGCAAAATTACATAAATAAATTCTTAAAAAAATTATAATTTTTAAGAAAAAAATGTCAATTTAGATTAAGAGGTTATATAGCAGATAAAGCTTTTATCTCAATTTCTTGTTTTTCCAAGATCATTGGTGTTTTTTCCCAGCTTATTTCTTTAGGAAGAGAAAATTGCCGTAAAAACATGTATAGATGGATATAACCACTAATTAGAAATAAAAGCAATACACTATAATGCTTATCTCCATACTTCCTTATTGAATTAAATAAAAAGCCTACTTGAAAGAATAATAGAGTAAGATCCCAAATCATTAAATAGTATTCTTTAATTAAAAAATGAAGGATCGAGAATCCAATTACAATGGGGATCCATGTATCGATATTTCCGATAAGCATCATAGTCATATTTCTTGATATGATTAATGTTTTTCCATTCTTTTTTTCGCTCTTCATTGCCATTAACTGTGGCATATCAAAAATAAATCCTGCTAACCATCGTGTCCGTTGTTTAGTTAAAATTTTCCAAGTATTGGGCACATATTCATATACTTTTGCTTTTGGTGAGAAATATATTTGTACTCCATCTAAATTTAAAAGTGCTGAAAGATAAAGATCTTCTGTCATTGAATCTTCATTAAAACCACCATATTTCAATAGATACTTCGTACTAACTGCGAAATTTCGTCCAAATGAATAGGCTGATGCACCTAATCTATTTTTTATTTCAAAAAGTAATCCACCACCAGATACAATTGCATAATCGAGAACGATTCCTCTTGTCAAATTGTTATCCTTCCAGTTTTTAACTAAGACAGGTCCAATAACGGCATTAATTTTGGACTTCTGAAATGGAGATATAAGATTTTTTAAGGTATTTTTTTGTAATATGCACCCAGAATCATAAAGAACAACAATCTCATTTTTTACATATTTTAAACCAAAATTTAAGGCAGGTGGTTTTCCTTTTTTAGGGAGATTTTCTGAGAGTACTTTTATATCGATTGTTCTGTGCTTTTCAGCAAAAATATTACAGAATTCTGTAGTATCATCAGTTGAACCGCTAGTTATTATAATTACCTGTATTTTCTCCTTAGGATAATCAGAATCAACAATTGAATTTAAAGTTCTTTCTAATAATATTTTTTCATTTTTAGAAGCAATTAAAATGCTTATATCAGCATAATATGGTGTTTTAGCTCGATAACCTCTACCAAAAGATGCAAAGAAATGCATACCATAAAAAATTATAAAACCAAGTAGCATGAGTAAGCCAATTAATGGAAATATAAACCACCAATAAGTTAAAGGATCAAGAAGAAATCGATCAATTGCTCTTTTCACTCCAGATGAAAAAATAGGTGGAAAATACATATGAAAAAGAACAAAAATTGCAGCACATATTGAACCATACAATAGTAGTTTTGAAAGTTTCATGTTATTATACCTTTTTTACATTTCTTTATCCATTTTTTTTAAGTTTGTCCATATATATTTCCCAAATCCAATTACAGAATATATCATAATACCCAATAAACTAATTTGACAAATAAACATTGACCATATTATTACTCCAGTATGCGAAGCAGTCCAAATTGAGGTAGCAGAGGAATCAATTAAATATGTTATTAATACTGTAAGACTTGAAACTCCATAAACTACAAAAAATGAGGCAAGTACCAATATTCTGGTTATTCTTTCCCCAATAAATGGTTTTGTTTCATGCATCCCTAATCCTTCATGTCTAGCTCTCATATATTCATAAATAAAAATTAAAAAAATATTAGTCCAGATTATCCATTTGAAATCATAATTTATGAATATTGAAAGACTAGTCGGAATTAAACATACTAGCATTAAAGTATCACTTACTCGATCTATTACATTATCTAACCAAGCTCCACTTTTCGATTTTATATCTAATAACCTTGCAATGGCACCATCAATCCCATCTATAATTCCAGTAAATATCACTAATAAGGCAATTGCAAAGAACCAAGCTCCATAAAAGGGTTGTTCCTCAAATAACTCTAATGTATGCCCTTCACCAACCATTATTACGCTATAAAAAATGAAGAAAGATAGTATTAAATTTATAAATGAAACTTTATTTGGAGTTAAACCCAATTTTATAAAAAATTTGGCCCCTTTGTAAGTCATCGGCATATATAATAATCCAGCTGGATCTTTTTTCATTTGTGTAAATTGTTCCTCTAATTTATGTGCTTGTCCATGATCTTTTAACCAATCTTTGATAAAATCATCACAACTCATAAATTCTTGGTCTGGTTTCTTATTTGATCGGCTACTTATTATTATTATGATGATTAATATAATGAGTACAATAGGGAATCCGATCTTAAAGATTAGTTCAATCATTTTGTTTACTAAGTTATATCAATTATTTTTTCATATAATATTTGAAATTGTATTTGTAAATAGATTATAAACAATATTTAAACTTAATGTAATTAAGATTTTGAGTCTTCCCTAATAAATCTAATAATATTTTTCATAATCATACTAATATAATCTCATGTATTTTTTTTTAAAATTAAAGAATTATCAAAATTTGGATTTTTCAATCTCTTCTTACTTGAAATGTAATATTTTCCCTAAGATTTATTGATATTAAAAATTGGTCCCCTCAAGTAATAATAATTATGTTAAAGTTATAATAATTAAAAAATAACATCCAAATATTGGTAAATATAAATGTCAAGTTCGAATTTAGAGATGATATGGAAGAAAATTGGAAGAAAGTTTAGGGCTATAGGTGGACTTTTCATTCTAATTATAATTCCTTATGTAGCATTTGCCGCTCTTACAATCCAATTGATTTTAATAATAACAGTAATAATCGATTTGAATGAAATCAATCATGAGCTGATGAATCCACAACTCGAGGAATTTCGTTCAAGATATTTAGCTGGAAGTATAGTGAAATTTATTGGAGCTATTATCCTTAATATTGCAGGTGCATTATTGGTTGGTCTAATGTATTTTAAGGCTTATTTCTCCATTTTTCCAGTAGCACCCATTAGTCCATTTTTAAGATTTATTCCCATTATAATCTTATACATTGTTGGTTTTGTTCTTATGATAGTTGGATCCAGTATAGATATGGGTGCATGGGAAAATTTAAAATCTTTCATTGAACAAAATAGAGATTTATTTCCAAAGAACGGCAATGATGCAATCGAAGGTGCTGAAAAATTAAAATTAGCGGCTACATTCTGGGTTCTTGGCTTTCTCATCATTCCTATTATAATAGGTTGGATTTTCAATTTAATTGGGTATTTTACATTTGCTAAGATTGCTGATCAGGAAAGAGTGATTAGTAAAGAACCAATTAAACCCGTAGAACCTCAGTATGTCTATGTTTCAGCTCCTGTTAATAATTCTACTCCTGTTTCCAGACCAATCTCAACATCAATTCAAGGTACTGAAGATGATATTAACTTTTGCCCACTCTGTGGGGCTAGAGTAAGGGAAGGAAAATATTGTGGTGAATGTGGAACTCAGATAAGAGATTGAGAGAATTTTTTATAGAAAAGTTAGATTTTATTTTTTTCCTTTTTTTTATCATTATCTTGATTCTATATATGCTTCATTAATTGCCGAACAACCACCACATCTTACACAACCCGCTTTATTTTTCAAAGGATTTACTCCATATTTCCTCATCAATTTTCCACTTCTTCTATAAATTTCCAATAAATCATGGTAGTCGGTATTAGGCAAATCCATTTTGCCAGGAATTGCCCTTACAGGAGTTATATAGGGAATAACTCCAATTGAGATAATTTTTTCTACATCCTCTATGAACTCAACTTTAGATTCTCCAAATCCCGTTAAAACATAACTACTAACTTGATTTTCCCCAAAAACATCAAGAGCATGTTTCCAATTCATTTCATACAATTCATAAGAAAGACTAAATTTTCCAGGAGTAATCTCCTTTCTTAGCTTATCATTCAAAACTTCGATATGAATTCCAATCGTGTCAGCACCAGCCTTTTTTAACTTATCGATGTAACTCATATCCTCTAAGGCTTCGATTTGTACATGTAGAGGGAGAGCTGGGTAGCTATTTCTTATGTTCTTTAAGAGTTCAATGTAACGATTTGCACCTTTATCAATATTTTCATCAGTTCCACTAGTCAGTGTCATATGGGAGCATCGCCCTTCATTTTTCGCTGCTGAAATTACTTCTAACATTTGTTTAGGTGTTTTTTCCTCTATTGTTGTGTCATATTGCAGACTCAATTCAATACCACAAAATTTA
The DNA here is from genome assembly GCA_048937405.1 of Promethearchaeota archaeon. Lineage (GTDB taxonomy): Archaea > Asgardarchaeota > Lokiarchaeia > Sigyniarchaeales > SOKP01 > Loki-b32. The sequence continues at coordinate 228,052 of JBHLNF010000006.1, read as the reverse complement.
CAAGGTTCTCCACAAGCCCAATAGATACATTTTTGATAAATAGTACTGGCCAAACAATCAACACCATGAACTAAAGCAATTCTATTCATATCAATTCCATCAGAAGTTTTTAACTCATAAAACTTAGGATTCCTAACCAGAGTTAAATTACCGAATAATTGCTTATCATGGATATCATATACTTCAAATAAATGTTTATTTTTTACTTTTAATCCTAAATTGCTTTTATTTTTATCATTCCAAAGAGCGACATTTACTAAAGTCCTACCATCCTCCAATATAAAGTATCTTCCCCCAAGTGGACCTGCTCCACCTTTTCGACCAAAATCTAAATTTATTCCTTGTTTTTTATATTGTGTTATAAGTTTACTATCTAAGTATAATCCTTTACACAGTAATTCCGTCTTCTGTTTTAAGATTATTTCCCTATCAATCATAAATCTCTCAATAATAATCAAATATTTTTATATTTTTATTAAGTAAGTATTTTTTAGTTATTCTCTATGAGACTTAAATATAGACGTAATTTAATTTTGATTATTATTAAAATAAATCATATATCAAAATACTCTTTAAAAACTTTTAAAGAACCTTTTAGAGTTCCAATTATAATAAAACTTATTAGAAATACGATATTTTCAACTCTTATTAATAATATAAATTTTGAAAAACAACTATATATCTTCACTCGAAAGGTGATTTTTTGGCACATAAGCGTCCATGGAGGTGTTACTCGCATTGGAGCAGGAGACCTTTTCAATACAAGAGAAGCTCAAATCGTAGACGAGAGTTTGCTCGTGGTGGAGCTCAGAGCAAGATTGTAAGATACTGGGGTGGGAATAAGTCAATTCCTTGGGAAGAATGGGAACTTGTAGTTGGTTTAAAAGTCAATTCCCAAATTCAAATCTCTTCAAATACTCTCGAAGCCATTCGAATTACAGTTAATGGTGCACTTCAAAAAAGACTTGGCAGACAAAACTTTAGATTACGAGTTCGACCTAAACCATTTCAAAAATATAGAGAGAATAGAATGTTGGCATTTGCGGGAGCAGATAGAGTTCAATCGGGTATGAGAAATTCATTTGGAAGATCTACTGGAGTTTGTGCTCGAGTTCGTGCAGGACAAATAGTGCTTGAAGTAGGTACTTACTTAAGAAATTTGAACCTTGTAAGAGATCGTCTCAGAGTAGCTAGTATGAAAATCGCAAGTTCTTGTCAAATAGTAATTTTGAAGTATAAAACTCAAGAATTATTAAAAAAATCAGGATTACCATTATATGACGATAAGAAAAGAAGAGAAATTCCTTTGTATGAACTAGAATTTGCTAAAACGTGAATTAATTTAACTTTTAGATTATTTTTATTAGGTTCTAGTTTTTAATTAATAGAAAAAATACTTTTTTAACTTAAAAAGAAAGAATCGAATGAAAAATAATTATTAAACTATTGTTAAAACAATAAAATATATTGTTCAATCTTGAGTAAATATCTTAAAAAAAGAAGGATTATAGAAAATTAGAATTTTAATAAATAATTTGAAATAAGAGAAATTAATCTTGAGAAATCTCGAACCTTTCTTTAATCCTAAAAGTATTTTGATAGTTGGGGTTTCTAGAAAAGCTTATACCTTTAGTTATACCATACTGAAAAACTTATTAGAGATTTTTTATCGAGGAAAACTTTTTATATTAAATCCTAATGCAGATGAAATTTTAGGGATTCAATCATATCACTCTTTAGAGGAGTTACCTGAGATTCCAGAGTTAGCTGTGATCGTTCTGGGAAAAAAAATTGCAGAAATCTTTGAAAAATTAGCAAAGTTTGGTGTAAGAAATATAGCTATTGAGGCAGAATTGAGAGTTGAAAATGAAGACCCAATCTTAATAGAAAAATTACATAAAATCAGTAAGGAATATGGTGTTTCATTTATGGGCCCATCAATGTTAGGTATAATTAATTTTAACAATAATTTTACCACATCCATAATCCCTGTAAGGCAATATCTTATGCAAAAACATAGGAAATTGAAAGAAGGGATTAGTTTCATAGCTCAATCTGGAGGATTAGCTGGAGCTATGGGTTGGTGGGCACCATCTCAGGATTTACCTGTTTCAAAAGTAATCCATTTAGGGTATGGATTTGATATTAATGATGCTGATGTTTTGGAGTATTTTAAAGAGGATGAAACCACTAAAGTTATTTCTCTCTTTTTAAGAGAAATCACAAATGATATAATTAATGCTGTAAAAGATATTTCTCCTCTTAAACCCATATTATTTTTTTATGTAGGAAAAGATGAATTAAAGGAAAAAAGATTAATTGAGGTAGGGGGAATCAATGTACAAAATTATATAGAACTATTTGATTTAGCAAAAATATTCTTATGGTGTCCAGAACCAGAAGGACCTAACCTAGGGATAATTGGACCGAGTTCTGGAGCGATTCATCTAATTGTTAAAGAAATGAGAAATCAAGGTCTATCACTAGCTAAAGTAAGTAAAGAACATAAAGATATTATTCTTAATAAAGTGGGAGGATCAACGTGTAAGTTAGGTAATCCAGTTGATTATTGGCCTCCTGAACGATTTGTTGGTACTAAAATTTGTGAAATCTATAACACATCTTCAAAGACACTATTAAATGATAGGGCTGTTGATGGTTTAATATTAGCCCTAGAATTTTTTATAGAAATAGAGTTCGATTTCAATATCTTTGATAAAATTAAAAAGGCCTTTCCAAATAAACCAATATTAACGATACTAATACAAGCAGAACATGAGGGTGCAAAAAGAGTTATAAAATCTGCTTCAGAACTTAAAATCCCTTCTTTTGAGAATGAAATTGAAAGAGCAGTCAGAGGATATAAATTATTATTTGAATGGTATTCAAAAATAAAAAGGAAATAAAAATTTAGCTTGAGAATATATCTTTTAACTCATCAGGTACTTCAGCGCTTTCATCCATTATAGATAAGGCATATACAGTTTCTCCGCATTTGCATTGTTCTGCTTCAAATAAATAAAACCTAAATTTATCTTTCCAGTTGCATATTTGTACATTATTTATTTCAACAACTTCACCACAAATACAATAAATTCCCATACTTTCAGAATAATTAGGTATGATATTTTTAAATTTATTTGGAGCTTTACTAAATTCAGAATTATTTAACATTTCATTTATTTTTTCAGCTAGATTATCTTTGAGAGTAGGTAAAAAAGAATTGATTATTCCACCCTTACCCTTCATTTCAGTAAGTACAACAAAATTCTTCTCAGGTCTTTCTTCCTTTTCTTTTTCTGGGATTATGGGTCCTTGAAATTGCATAAGTTTCTGAGGTATTGGGAAAGGTTCTACTCCTTCCGGATAATCAAATGTATAGAAATATTGCATCGTGCCTCTTATATTCTTTTGATTTATTATTCTTAAATTTTCATAATCTCTACTATAAAGCATAAATTTAATTAATTGTAATGGTACTTTTAGTTCCAATAATCTCGCTCTAATATGATCTAAAGTTTCTCCAGTAAAATTTTTTAAAACCATTATATCTGCTCTATTTTCTGTATAAAATTGATCCTTATTCTGTTCCTTGAAATAAAGCCATTTTTTCACAATTCGACCTCTTAGTAATTGAGGTATCATACAGAACATGCATAATACTGGAAAAATAAAGAATGCATACTCAGGCGGTACAATGAATGAGATTACCAATAAAGCTAACATAGGGATTGTAAGATAAAAAGAAAGATTTCTTAACCGTTTATGCAGTGAAGTTTTTAATCCTTTACTAGTGGCTATTTCTTCCCCTTTACCTTTCAATTTATGAACAGTATCTAAAATCTTTTTTGACTCAAAACTTTTTGTTAATAGACGATCCTCTTCTCCTTTTTCTTTTAAATCTTCAAAATGGGTTGTTATTTGTTTAATATATTGATTTAATGCACTATCATTGAATATAAATTCAAATGTTTCTTCAGAAAAATAATCTAAAAAACGTACAATAAAAAGTTTTTTCTCAACGTCTTGGATGTCGTTTGGTCCTAAACCAAGTGCTTCTTGAATTATTTGACCTTGGGTTTTTCTCACTTCTTTCTTTGATTTTTTCTTTTCCTCTTCTTGATTTTCCGTAATCTCAGATTTTTTTATTTTATTATTTTCAATGTCATTCATAATTTATACAAAAATATTTGTTTTAAATTATAAACTAAGAAATTATTGATAGATAATTAACTTTTGTAATAATGCTTAGTATCAAAAATAATCTCAAAAAATATAAACTGAAAATAATAGAAAGCATAAAATAATATATTTACTTATCAAATTGTCTGTTTTTCTGAATCCTTTACAGTAAAAAATAAATTAAAAAGAAAAAGTATAGTTTTAGGCAACGTTTACAACTTGTTTTACTTCTGGAACAAATTGTTTTATAGCCCTCTCTACACCGTAAGTTAAAGTTTGTTGAGCATGCATACAACCAGCACAATGACCTAATAATTTTACTTTTACGATTCCATCATCTTCTACACTGATTAGTTCGATATCCCCGCCATCCATCTGTAATTGAGGCCTAATTTTATCAATAACTTGTTTTATCTTATCTTCGTCCATAACTTTCACTTAATTCTGAATATTATATTCTTTAATACAAAAAAGGTAAATAACCTTTTAAAGGATTCTTTTTATATTTTATTAATTTTTGCGAATTGCAGTTAATTCTGACAAGGAGTTTCCACTAAAAACTAATGATAAAAAATATATCAATATCATTCTTTTCTAATAACAAGTTTAGACTTGAATTTTTACATAACCTTTTTGAAATTTGCACTCTCTAAAACATTATTCTTTAAAAAATTAAAGGTGTTTTTTTGGATGAAGACCAAGTTTCCTCTTTTCTTCTATTGATTTTCTGACTATATTATTAAATAATTTTGAGATATGGTATTACATGGAATTATCTAACAAAAAGGTATAAATATTAAAAAAATACATTTATGCTTAAATCACTTTATACATAAGAAATCTTATACAGAAGTGTGAGATATGAAAAAGAATTATAAGAATAAATTATATATTATATTGTTTTCTATAACTTTACTTGGAATTACAACCATCTTCACTTTTACTTCATTTAGTAGCTCAACAGTCACGGATATTTATAAAACTTCGGATAAAAATTTTAGAGAATTACCATTTATGTCGCAAAAGATTGCATGGAATGAAAATGGCAGTCAGGTTTGTGTAAAACCGTTAGATCAAGAGAACCATCAAATATGCAGTGATGGAGCAGGTGGAGTTATTATCACATGGCAAGATAATATTAATTATTTAACAACAGGTGAGGATATCTACGTACAGCACATTGATTCAAATGGGATCTTACGTTGGGAAGTCAACGGTACAGGTATATGTACAGCAAATTATGGCCAGTGGAATCCTCAAATCTGCAATGATGGAGCAGGTGGGGCTATTATTACATGGCAAGATGAAAGGAATGGAGCAACTTATGATATTTATGCCCAACGAATAGATTCAAATGGATCAGTACAATGGAACGCTAACGGTACAGTTATTTGTAATAAGATTGATAATCAAAACAATCCTCAAATTTGCAGTGATGGAGCAGGAGGAGCTATTATAACATGGGAAGATAATAGACATGGAACTAATACTGATATTTATGCTCAACGTATTGATGCAAGCGGAACAAGCTTATGGACTTTAAACGGTACAGCGATTTGTACAGAAAACCATAATCAAAATTTCCCTCAAATTTATAAAGATGGAGCTGAAGGTGCTATTATTGCATGGGAAGATGATAGAAATGGGGATGAAGGAATTTATGTTCAGTGTATTGATTCAGATGGAGCAGTGCAATGGGAGGGTAACGGAATCGCAGTTTGTAAAGAGAATCGCTATCAGCATTATATTGAACTCTGTAATGATGGGGCAGGAGGGGCTATTATTGCGTGGGAAGATGAAAGAGAAGGCTCCACTAATAGGGATATTTATGCTCAACGCATTGATTCAGGTGGAACAACAAGCTGGGATGTTAATGGGACAGCTATATGCACTGCGATTGAAAATCAGGGTGCACCACAAATTTATAGTGTTGGAACGGATGGGGCGATTATAGTATGGACAGACTCTAGAACTGGAAGTAATAATGATATTTATGCTCAACATATTAATTTAAATGGAACAATTACATGGGTGCATGATGGAAAAGCAATATGTACAGCAGATTATGGTCAGGGTAATCCTCAAATTTGTAGTGATGGAGCAGATGGAGCTATTATTACATGGCAAGATTATCGATCTGGAAGTAAGAACGATATATATGCCCAACGTGTTGATTTAAATGGCGACTTTAAATGGGTGGTTAATGGGTTACCTATATGTGTAGCAGATGAGACCAAATATTCTCCTCAAATTATCACTGACGGTGCTGGAACAGTTATTATAGTATGGGAAGATTATAGAAATGGAGATGAAGATATTTATGCCCAAAAAATAGAAAATCCCCCTCCAACCTCAAATCATCCGTTAGAAATTATAACTTCTATGGGGGGTTCTGAAACGATTAATTGGACTCTGATTGATGATTTTGGAAGCGGAAATTATCGAGTTCTAGCGAATGATACAAATGGGGATTATTATACATGGGTTGATTGGAGTTCATGGTCAAATAATACAGCTTTGAATATACCAATTAACAGAACAAACCCTGGATATTTCAATTACACTATTGAATTTTATGATGATCAATATAATTTTGGAATCTCCGATACAGTGATTGTCCAAATCTTGGAACCTGAAAGGGGAATTCCTGGATATAGTCTTATCATTCTATTATTAAGTTCTTTTGGAATTATATTGATACTTTCGAAAAAAAACAAGCAATTTAAAAAACTCCAAAATTAGTTTATATTTTTTTTTTTCTTATAAGTTCTCAATTTAATTAAAGATATATGTATAAATTACTTATGAAAAATCTCTGCTATTTTATTAAATTTAATAGTTAAATTCTTTATGATTAATTCATTCAAAAGTACTCTTGCTAAGATATTGGACTTAAATAGGAGTTAAGGCAGAAATAATAATAGAAAAAATATTATTAGATTAAGTATTTTTTTAAAACATCATTTAAGATAGCATATATTTAAAGTTGATTCTATATGAATACTCAGGATTTCATAGACCATCTAAACCAGATTCAAAAATTAATGCAGAACGAAAAGTATCGAGAAGCTCTCTCTCAAATTGAAAAATTGAAAGTCATAGAGAAAGAGAGTAATTTTAATTATAATCTCACTCATAGATTATACCAGTTAGATTCTAATATTCACTCGCTATATAACCAACAAAATATACTAAAAGTTATTGCTGGACTATCGACTAATCATAATTCAATAAGTTTCCAAAAACTAAGTAAAATTCTTCAAAAAGAAACTGAAATTAATCTGAGTACTGATATTTTAAAAAGAGAAGTTGAGATATTAATATTAAGAGATCTTATCCCATATAAAATTGATGGAGATAGACTCATTTTTTAAACTATCCTAAAGAAGAAATTTCCTTTCCCATCCTTATATTTCATTTTTATAAATGATAATAGAAAAACATGGTTTTTTTAAAGCTATATTAAAATTAACAATTAAAAGCGTATCGAGATTAGATTGATAATAGATTATTTGGCAAAAACTATAAGTATTAAAATTGTCTATTTTGGACCTGCAATGTCAGGAAAAACCACCTCAATAAAATCTTTATTTTCGCAATTTGGAAAAGAAGATGCACTATGTAGCATTGAAAGCACTGTTGAAAGGACCTTATTTTTTGATTATGGCACGATTACCTTTCAAAATCAAGAATGGAATCTAAAAATTCATATATATACTACTACTGGACAAGACTTCTATTTTGTAACACGGGCTATTACTTTAAGGGCTGTAGACGGGGTAATATTTGTAATAGATTCTGATGAGGAAGTATATGACAGAAATCTAATTTCTTGGAATGAATTAATTTCATATTTCAAGGAATCAATTAACAGTCTTCCAATTATTATTGCATTTAATAAACAAGATTTAGAATATAAGTTCAATTCTGTAGATTTCCTAAAAGAAATAAGATACCAGAAATATAAAAATATTGATACAAGATATACAAGTGCCTTAAAGGGAGAAGGAATATTAGAGAGCTTTGAAGATATTTTGGTGCAAATATTAAATAAATACTACGAAAATAAATTAGCTACAACTGTAAATTGAAGTTAAAAAAAGTTTATCACCGTTACTGGAGATTGGATTCTAATACGTTGTTGACTATTATCTTCAAAAATTGAAATAAGCGCGGTAATATTTTGTTTTGTTTCATATAAAATTTCTTTTTCTTCTCCGCTTCTCCATATATTAAAACCTGTCAAATTAGGAGCGGTTTCAAACAAACCCTCTTGAAGTCCTGAAACCACAATTGTAACTCCTTTTAAATCTTCCTTTGAGATATTTTTTATCTTTAAGATATATTTATCAATATCAGAATCAATTGACATTATCTTGTAGGTTTTTTGGAATTTTGAAATACCGTCAAACAAGGATGAAGCACCAGCGGTTCCTTCTGAGAATAAATCGATGCCTGTTTTTTCTGTTGATATCGGACCAGAAGAGATAGTAATAGGAACTTCGAGCCTGATAGGTTCTAGACCATACTCTGGTTTTTTCTTTCCGATTACCAGTAAACTCCATTTTGTATAAGCACCAAATCTAAAACCAAATTGCTCTTTTTCAGATGGTGACCATAAATAATTATGACTTGGTTCGGCTACTTCAGGAACCTTTAAAAGTAAAAAATCTTTGTCAAAATTCTGTGTTTTAGCATCTCCCGCAATTGCAGGTGGAAGTTCCTCAACCTTACTGCAATTATCACCATAGGCTTCACAAAAACAAACCAAGTTTGAATTTTGGAGTAATCTGATTTCGATTTGTTTAAGTTCTTCTGAAGTATAACCAACTTTTATAGTCTCTCCAGGTTTATAAATATCTTTAGTAAGAAGTATATTAAGTCCTGATATTGAAAATGAAATTGGTTTTGGTGTTTTAACTTGAAGTCCAGAATTTCTGGCTTTTATCTCAACATCATGGGACTTGTTAATAATCAAATCTTCTTCTGGATTGATTGGATTTGGTTGTCTTAAAATTAATTTTAAAAAGTATTTGAGATTTCTATTTTCTATAGTAGGGACAATATTATTTTTTATTAAAATCGATTTTTCACGTATATATTCTCCAGGTTCAAAAGTTCCTTTACTAAAGATCTCCTCTTTAGAAACCTGAAGTTCTTTGGCACAAGGTGGATTAGTAATTAATCTAATCCCACTCCAGAGAATATCTGTTTTTTCTTCAAAGTTAAAATTGACCTTTACATTAAGTTTATCCCCTAGATAGACACTTCCTTTATTTAAGGCTGTTAATTCTAACTTTACCAATCCAAACAAATATCATGTTTTTATTCTATTAATTTTATAAAAAGATTGAATTTTATAAAAACTTTTTATTATTAAATAAGAAGTATGGAAATTACTATTTTCCCTATTATTAGAATATTATTTGTTCAAGAATGTCAATATTTTTATCAATAGTAAAAATCTAAATAGTAAATAATTTGAATCACTTTTAATTATCCCCATTTAAGATCAAATCGAATATAAACTTAAGCAATGAAAGATAAACTTAACGGTAAAATCAAGGCTATATTATTTGATCTCGATGGAACATTATTAGATATTGATTTTGATAAATTTACTTCACAATATTTAAGGTTATTAGCTCAAAGTGTAGCACATATTATTCCACCTGAGAAATTTATCTCCAAAACACTTATGGCGTCAAAAGCTATTGAAGAAAATAATGGTAAATATATTAATGATGATATTTATACAAAAATTTGTTTTCCTTTAGACGGTTATTCACGAAAAGAAATTCAACCCTTTCTTGATAAATTTTATGAAAAAGACTTTTCAAAACTACGAGAATATACAGAAAGAAAACCAGAAGCTAGAGATATAGTTCAAACAGTTTTCGATAGAGGGTATGATGTAGTAATTGCAACAACACCTTTACTCCCAGCGACTGCTATTGATCAACGTCTAGAATGGGCAGGGATTGCCGATTTTCCTTATCGTTTAATAACGACAACTGAAAATAGTCATGCTACAAAATCTCTGACTCATTTGCTTTATTATGAGCAGATTATAGACAAGATTGGATACCCTGCGGAGGCATGCTTGATGGTAGGAGATGATGATAAAGACATGATTGCAAAAAGGTTAGGATTACAAACATTTCTAATAAATGAGAGAAATAAAGAATTAAGTCCTGAAATACCAGAACCTACCTATAAAGGCTCATTATATGAATTAAAATCTATAGTGTAATTTTTTTTTATTATTCTCCTTATTCAATGTACAGGTAAGTTTACTCATAATATACGATGTAACTATGGAGCAAATATTTTTAATAACCTCTTGTCAAAATATTTCCATATAATAAAAATATTTATTTTTCATAAGAAGAAAATAACGAAGATATTTTTCATATCTTATCATATATACATTACACGATATCAAAAAAGAAATAAATAAACTTGGGATTAAACTTACAATAGATTAGTGTCCATAATTCTACTTTAGATATTTTTTTTATAAAAATTAAGATTAAATATAAAATCTTTTTAATTTTTATCATAGAAAATAACATTTTTGTAAGTATAATTTTTTATTACAGATAGTAACTTTTTAGGGTGATTTTGAGCGAATCCTGTTGTTTATTTTAGTCTAATAATTATGCTCTTCCTACGTTCAATTGGATTGGGAACCTCTCTTAATTTTTATTATGATTTAAGGAAAAAAAGATATTTATATTTAATAGTTGGATGGATGCTTGCAATTAGTGGAAATGTCTTACCTCTAATATTAGACTTTATGTCAAATACCTTTCTTCTGGAACTTATTTTAGTATTGAACGCTCTTTTAGTCTCACTATGCGGTATCTTAATAATGATTGGTATATTTTCCTACTTCCTTGAAATAAAATCTTTATATATCATTTTAAGTTGTATAGCTATAATATTTACTGTTATGTTATTATTTATTTTTCTTGATTATAATATTTCAATATCATTTTCAGTCATAGTATTGAATTCAGTAATTATAATTTTTTTTATAATTCCTCTCTTTAAACTAAATATAGTTAGGGAAATTATGAGGAGTAGTATTAGATGGTACTTTGTTGGTTTTGTGATCCTTTTTGGTTTTTTACCAATTTCAATCTATATAGCAAATCAAGGCTATGCTTATGGACTTTATTATACAAATGATATTTTGGTTATTATTTTAAATTATATTATTGCTATTGTTAATCAATTTCTTATAATCGTTCTTCTTATTCATTTAGAATATACTATATCTAATAGTCAACAGAATCAATTGAAAGATAAATATTCTCACAACTTGGGAAATATTATGCAAGTAATTTACAGCTCCGCAGATCTTTTTAAAAGGATTATCAAGGAAGAGAATATTGATAAAGATAATTTGAATTTAATAGAAAGAAAATGTAAAGAAGCTTCTAAATTAATTAATGAAATAAGAAATCTCTAAAAATTGAACGAGAATTACAGAACTGAGGGATAAGTTTCGCCAAGATCCTAATTGTTGAGGACGATAAAGATATTGTTAATCTTTTTGTAAGTTTCTTAAAAATGGAAGGGCATGAAATAATTGGAAAGGCTTACAATGGTGAACAAGCATTAGAACTTTATAATAGCTTTCAGAATCCTCCAGACATAATTCTAATGGATCATAGAATGCCCATGAAAAATGGACTAGAAACAACAAAAGAGATTTTAGCTATAAATCCGCATTGTAAAATAATTTTTATAAGTGCTGATTATAGTGTTAGAAATAAAGCTCTAGAAATTGGAGCAATTGATTTTTTAGAAAAACCAATCAAATTTAATAAATTGGTTAAAATAATTGAAAATGCATTAATAATTAGTCATTAAGATTGAGTCATATTTGAAAAAATGCTAAGGAAGAACTCCATTCTCTTTTTCTAATTCAATGGAGTAAAGATTCCTGCTAAAACGCTTAATTTTTAATCAATCTTTCCTCTTACTTATCTCAGCATATCTAAAGCACTCAATTATATGATCATTGACCATTCCAACAGCTTGCATAAAAGCATAACAGATTGTGGGACCTACAAATTTAAATCCCCTTCTTTTCAAATCCTTACTCATTTTTTCAGAGATTTCAGTTTTAGAAGGTAACTCTGAGAGCTCTTTAAATTTGTGATCTATTGGTTTATATTTGACAAATTTCCAGATATATTTATTAAAAGATCCAAACTCTTTTTGAACTCTTAGGAATGCCTTCGCATTGGCAATTATAGCTTCGATTTTCAGTCGATTTCTTATTATTCCTTTGTTATCCATTAAATTTTCAATTTTCCCTTCAGAATATTGTGCAATTTTATCATAATCAAAATTATCAAGAGCATTTCTGAAGTTCTCTCGTTTTTGTAGAATTGTACTCCAACTCAAACCTGCTTGGGTACCTTCTAAAATTAAAAACTCAAAAAGAAGTTGCTCATCATGAATCGGATTACCCCATTCTTTATCATGATATTCTCTCATCTGTGGATCATGATTCGCCCATACACACCTTTTTACAGTTCTAACCATGTTTCTTTAATGTAAAATCTTTTTTATTTAGAAATCTGAATAATTCTATATAATGAATTTAAAATTAAAAAAAAAAAAATTTATTTGTATGCTTTTACGGCATTTTCCGTAATTGCATTTATAACCATTGGCCATACTTGCACAGGCAAACTATGACCCATTCCTTCAATAAGAAATAATTCTGCTTCTGGTATAGCTTCTGCTGTATCTTTTCCCCCCTCTACAGGTACTAAAGGATCAATATCTCCATGAATTACAAGAGTAGGGGATGAAATTGTTTTCAAAGCTTCTTTTCGATTTCCACTACCCCATATAGCCGCTAGTTGACGTGAAAATCCTTCTCGATAGTATGAACGATCATATGCAGCAATAGCTAATTTCCGTGCCCTTTCTTCGTCAAAAGGTAGTCCTGAGCCGTGAATAATTCGTCGATTTTTCACCGTTGCTTCAATAATTGCTTCACGACCTTGGGGTGGAGGGGTTAATAATACTTGCATTGCCTCTGGTTTTGGAGGGGGTAAATCAGGATTACCTGTACTACTCATAATAGAAGTAAGAGATAAAACTCGAGAAGGGTGTTTATATGCAATAACTTGAGCAATCATTCCTCCCATAGATGCTCCACATATATGTGCTTTATCAATATTAAGTGCTGTTAAAAGCCCAACAGCATCATCAGCCATATCTTCTATTTTATATGGTACTGATATTGATTCTCCTTTTTCTCTTTGCACGATAAGTTTTTGTAGATTAGGTACCCCTGCTTCTTCAAATTTAGTGGATAATCCAACATCTCGATTATCAAATCGGATTACAAAAAAATCTTGTTCTAATAGTTTTTTACAGAATTCCTCATCCCATCCTATCATTTGCGCTCCTAATCCCATAATTAATAATAATGGTCTTGATGAGGGATCTCCAAAAGTATCGTATTCAAGTTCGATATTATTTACTTTTGCCTTAGGCATATTTTTTACCTCAGATTATTCTCTTTTTTTTAATTGAGACTTTAATGAATTTCCAAATTAACAAAAGTTAATAAAAATTTTGTAAAAAATTAAAACTACTGCTTGGAATATAAGATTTCTATTGAATTCTTCATTCTTTCACTGGATACTAAATGAAAATGGGAATGGAGAGATATTTTCATTGAAATAAATAGAAAGAGTAAAAAAAGTATTAATTAATGTTTTAATCTGTATGAGCTGAAATAATTAGATCAGCAAATAGTTTCATATCATTAAGGAGCATGTTCAATTTATCTTGAGATTCTCTGCTTAATTCAGTTTGCTTCATTATGAGTACAGATATTATGTACTTAAAGATATGTAATTCAATTTCCTTACCATCTTCATCTCGTCCTGAAAATCGTGCTGAATCAGCCATAAAAATGTTTTCTCTTACAGTATTACACGCATTAATAAAATCTCGTAAGTCGCCACGTAATGTTAAACCACTACTAACTCCTTGAACATTATGTACTATAACATTACCTGATATATCCGCGATAATTACTTTTGCCTTAATTTCATCAAGTTGTTTTTCTGCTTTTTCTACATGTGTTTTTAATTCAGCATAATCTGAGATCAACACATCTCTGAAAACTTTTGCTAATTTGTCTTCCTCATAAATACTGGTAAGCATATAATCGAAATCATAGTCCTTAAATAAATCCAAAAAGATTTCTTTTGCTTTTTTTACGTTTGTGTCTAATAATTCTTTCTGGTAATCCTCTGTATCATACTTATGAAGGAACAAGAAGATTTTCGGTTTCTCATTGTTTTTTCTATATAGATCTAATAGATTTATAAAATATTCTTTCGCATCATCAAAATTATTAGGTTCATGTAGAGAAACTATTGGAATAAGAATATCTGTTCCTCGAAAAACTTCAGGTTTATCCATATATTCCTTCCTGAATTCTTCTTGGCCACCGAAATCAAAGATACCTACCTGTAAACCCAAGAAAGGGTGTCTCCGTGTTTCATAAAGGATTGTTGGTGCTAAACCTTTCGTATCTTCGGGTCGTTTCGCAGCAAAAGCAACAGAATATACGCTTGTTTTACCACATCCACTTAGACCAACTAAACTAATTTTCATTTTTGATTTTCCTTTTTTTAATGCTTTTTATAATAATTTAATTCATTTAACTTTTCTAATAAAATTTGAGTTAGATTTTTATTCTTTTGGAGCTATTTTGAGTGTTCTAGAAAAGATTTTTCCAAATGCTTCAGTTGAAGCTTCGATCAAAATATTAGCTTTTACGGGTTCTCCATCCGGTATATCCAATGGATATCCAATTTCAATTGTTTCAAATGGAAATAGTTCTCTTATTGTTGTAATCCATGGACTTTTTTCAAAAAGTTCTTCAACTGTTACGATTCTGATTTTCATATCTTCTAAAACATATCCAATAGTATTTGTTAATGAAATATTTACTATTTTAGCATCTTCGTTTAAATCTTTCGTAACACTTAGGAATTTTCTTGCTCCTAGAGTTGGAGTAATGATTGCTTGTTCTGTTTCTGGTTTGGTTTCAATTCTAGGTTCTTCAATTTCCTCAGAATCTCTAACTATAAACACTTTCCTCTTTTGAACCGTGTATTGAGAAACTTTTTTCAGTTTTGCTAAAAAAAGAACAGCATTCAAGTTAATAGCATTGAAAGGCTCAATTTTTAGATAACCTTTTTCAGCAGCATCTTCTATTATTTCAGTACCTATTCCGGTTCTAGCAAATACGGTATTTTTATTCGTTCCAGAACCTACACTGCCTACTGAAATATCGGCATGTTCAGCAGTAAGATCCGTACAAAAATTACAGCTTGAGGACTTAAATTTATCTAATTGTCTAATAGTGTATGATTTTATCGGTTCTCCTTGTGGATCATAATATAAGTGGAACTTTCCCTTATTTATATCCATTTTTTGAACTTTTGATAAGTTTATTCCTTCTTTTTCAAAAAATGGATAAATTGCTTCAGGAGCAAATGAATCCATACAGAATAAGCCAATTTTAAGTACATGACATCGCATAAAATACTTCAACATACCTGTTGGACTGTCGAACATCTTGGCAACGGCATCTATATTACATGGCGTACCTACAAATGCAATGGATCTAAAATCTTGTCTAACAGCATCCATGAGAGCCTCAACAGTCTGAGAGTGACTATAAATAGATCCTGAAGACTTAATGGCATCATCTTTGCTTGTAATGATTTGGGCCACTGGATACCATGGTTTTTTAGGATCTTTCATTGTAACGACAGCAGCATCGATTAAATGTTCATCGAATAAATAGCATAAGATACTTGTTACTGTTCCACCATCTTGGCCTCCTATAACCTCAGGTATATTTGTATTCGCAACATACCCTGTTTTAAAATCGCCCATTAATTGGTATGGATCAGTGATTGTTCGTGGGCACTGGTTGTAACAGATTCCACATCCAGTACATTTACCAATTAATTTTGGTTGTCCAGCCAGATCATCCCATTCTAGCACTGGACATACTGCAGCGCATGTACCACACTGAGTACATATACCAGTTCGTACGATTTCTTTCATCAACATCCCAAAACTGTCTTTCTTCCCCTCTAATTTCTTTTGAATATATTCAAAAGAATATTCATAAGGAGTTTCAGTTTGTTCAGTTTTATCTTCAGTCATAATTATATTTTCAAATTCTAAATTGATTATTAAATATTTGATACTTCAATTTAATAAAATAGGTATTGTAAAAAAAATATTATTAAATTTTTAAGACAAAAAATGACAATTTTTGGAAAAAAAAAGAAAAAAAAAAGCGATGCTTTTCACTTAAAGTAATTTATTTTCGAATTTTTGATGAAATTATGATCAAATAAGGAAACAAAATTTATGTAAAAACTTTGATTAATAAAGTATTTTTTCAGTCTCAGCAAGTTTAAGTGCTAATTTTCCTTTTAAACCTGCTATTTTATTTTCATTATTCCTGATCTCTTTTTCAATATTTAGAATATCATCTCGAGCTGCATTTAATTCTTTTTGCTCAGTTTTATATTGATATTGGATGGTACTAAATTTCTCTTCTTCTTTTCCTGCTTTAACAGCTTTAACAAACGTCAATTGCTTTTTGGAAAGATGAATTCTTTTTTTTCCCATATCTATTTTCTCTTTTGCTAATTCTATCCGTCTTTCAGCTATTTTTCTTTCTAATTGAGCGATCTCTTTATGAATTGTTGCGATTTCTTTCTGAACTTTTGCTTTTTTTTGATGGAAATGTGTAAATTCTTGGTCATGCTTTAAAACTATTTCTGATGCTTTTATTAGATGTTTTGATTTTACTTTATGGTCAATTAACTCTTTATTCTCCTCAGCTAAGTCTTCTCTGAGTTTAGCAATTATTAATTGACTTTGCATTAAGGCTTCTCTATTTTCTGCTTTCTTCAATTCTTCTTTAGCAATTTTTTTTAATTCATTCGCAAATGATATTTCTTTCTTCCCTATAATTGAATTTTCATGGGCTCTTAATTCAATATCTGATAAATTTTCCATATTAGAACGTAATGATATTCTAATATTTTAAATTTTTCATAAATGAAAAAACTCTAATATTTTTCTGTTTCAAGCCTCTCCTCAATTTTTTTAATAGCATTTGAGGCATATATTCGCATAATCCTATGAGAATTAATTAAGCTTTTGTTATTAAATATAGTTGGAATGAATATATCACGGATCTTCATTATTATAATTAGTGATTTCTATATTTTTTTTGAACTTTTAGTCAAAAAGAAAGGAGGGAGTAAAAAATTTCCCAATAATTCTAATTTAATTTTGAACTGTTAGAACGTTATTATTTTTTTAAATTTTTATCCTTTTTTTAAATCCTAATACCGATATAGTTGAAATAAAAGTTATTATTCCGATAATGAGTATAATATCATATCCGGGAATATCATTACCACCACCACCTGTAGAAGGTTCTTCAGGATTTTCTGGAATTTGTGAAACTGACCAAGAGATAACCCAAGTATGTACTCTAATTTCTCCCTCAATGAAAAAAAGTTGATAAACACCATAAGTTTCCACTACTATACCTGTTGCAGTATCTACATACATATATCCTATTCCTTCTATGGGAATATAAATACATTCGCAGGATACACCAGCATAACTACGCATTTTAGTAGTAAAATTTGTTTCCAACCCTTCTAAGAGTGTCTTATTTAAAAGATACTCTTCATCTATTATTTGATTGAAAGATACTGCTGTACCGTTTTCATAGAAAGTTCCACGGGGGTAATCTGAAGGATCGGAAATGGAAGTTATGTTTATTCCTTCAGAGCCTTTATAAATACCACTTCTTTTTATCCCATACGTCCATTCATCTCCAACCTGCACTAGATAATCACCTGCTGCATTTAATGGATAAAAATAAATAAATAAAACTATGCAAATCAAAATTATAGAAAAAATAGATATTTTTTTACTAAATTTTGTTATAGTTTAATCACCTTAGGATTATTTTTTAAATATTTAACTTTCTTTTATACCTTTTTGATAAATTAAGTTAATTTATCAATAATTCTATTTAAACGTTTTATATTTATGAAATACTGAAATTTTATATTTATTTAGAGGATTAATTAATGAAGAATAAAATCAAACTCCTTTTGAAATTTAAGTAAAAAAAAGGGAGAAAAGGCTTTAAAAATGGTTTTAATTTTCTAATTCTAGCCTTTCCTCAATTTTTTTAATGGCGTTTGAAGCATAGATTCGCACAACTCTGTGAAAATCATTTACTCTTTTTATTAATGCATTTAGCACGTTTTGTCCTCCGAAATTTTCTAATAATTTGATTAAACTAAGTTTTATCTTATAATTCTCAGATTCTTGACTTTTTAAATAATCCGCTAGAATTGTCAGGTTTTTATTTAATATTCTTGATATATCTTGTTTGGTATCTTTAACTCTATACCAATTATTTTGAAATATATTATAGATTGCATCACTCGTGACTTTCTTAATAAGCCAATAAGTAGTGCTATCCTTTAGGATCCTTATTAAATCTTCTAATGGTTCAATACTGCCAATTTTTCCCAAAGCAATAATTGCACTCTTTCTCACTTCCAAATTTCTTAAATCGAGTAAATTACTTAAAGGTTTTACAAACTCATCTTTACCCAATTCGCCTAATATAAATGCTACACTTTCTTTAATTTCATTATTATCTCTCTCTAAAGAATTATTTAAAAAATCATAAGAAACATTAGGATTATACTGATAAATTCTTTTTATAGCATCTACAATATATAATTTCATGTCTAAATCTGTGTATTCAAAACTCACATCCTCAATGTCTAAAATGTCTAAAAGTTCAGGAACAGCAGATAGGTCTCCAATCTCCGCTAAAGCTTCAATGGCTGCTATACTTACCTCATTGTAAATATTGTCTAAATTAGAAATCAGTAAATCTACAGCATTTTTAAGTTTTAATTTCCCGCATAACACACTTGCATTTTTTCTAACAATAAAATCATCAATTAATAATAGCTTTATAATGTCATTTTCAGTCTCACTTTTTAATATAGTAAAAATAGTGATAATAGCATCCATTAAGGCTGAATCTTCCTCTTTCAATATATGTGCTGCGGTATTTAATAACTCATTCTTATTATAAATTAAATTAGATAAAATTTCTGAATATTTTGATTTAATAGAATTAATGTTTTCAAAAGAAACAATGAGCCTTGAGAGTTCATATCCAATAAGTCTTATTAATTCCGCTTTATGAGACTTTGAGTATCTTTTTTCTTTTAACGCTTCTAATAAAAGACTTATTAGCTTTTTAGGTTCTAAACTTAATAATTCAATAGAAACATATTCTTTAATGGAATTATATTTACTATCTAATTCATCAATAAATAACTTTATTTCTGGATCATTGAAATTCGTCTTTCTTATCGCCTTTAAAGCAGATAATTTCACTTTGTAATTTACAGATTCTTTCTCTAATATCCATTTTAAGGGTTTTAATGCTCTCTGATGCTTTATTCTACCTAAAGCTTTAGCAGCTTCACATTTAATTTCAATGGTATCATCAGAAATTATCAAATTTTCAAATATTTCAAAGCATTCATCTTTTAATATCTCTGAATTAATTGTTATCAACCCCAAATATTTAATTGCATCTTTCCTCTTTGTGTTATCTTTCTCTTCGTCTATTATCTCAGTTAGCATCTTCGCTGAGTTTTCAATTCCAAATTCCTTACTTTTCTTGTAAATTTCACGAGGATGAATCTTCGTCTTCAACATTTACTGTGTCTTTGAATTAGGTTTTATTTAAAAAGTTATTAAAAAATATGATTAATTATCAAAATAGATCACTAATTATAAAAACATTTCCCAAATTAAACATAATGCTAGAAGTAACCTAATTAAACTAATAAGAATAGCCGATTATGATAGATTACTGAAAAATATTTTATGATGAGATATACTTTTTTTCTAATTTTTTATCAATATAAAGATTTATATAATAAAATTATTTATTTCGATCATAATTTCCTCTTTATATGACTGTTTCCAAAAATAATTAGTCAAAAATCTTCAATCTGGCCAAAAATGTTGTGATGTTGTGATTGCTTTACAAATAATTGTTTATATCGATAAACAGTAAGTATTAAAAGTATTGAAAATGTAAATACTATTAAAAAAAATATTTAATATCGATCGTTACAATAAGATCAATATTGGACAATAAAAATCATTCAATAAAAATCTAAGAAATTAATAATTATACAATTATGTAAAAGCTAGAGGTGGATGTGTAAAAATAGATGAGTAATAACGAAAATCATCGGATTGGATACTATGCTTGTCAATGAGGTGTAAATATTCGAACAAAAGTAGATTGTGATGAATTAACCGAGTATGTGAAGAATCTTGGAGAGGAAATTATATTATCAAAGAAAAACTCATTTCTTTGAACTGATAATGCTCAAAATGAAATTATCGAAGATATCAAGGAAAAGAATTTGAATAGAATTGTAGCTTCAGCTTGAACTCCACGAACGCATGAAGTGATTTATAGAGGGACAATTGCTAAAACTGATTTAAATCCTTATTACTTTCAAATGGTGAATGTCCGTGAACATTGTAGAGTCTTTAATGCTCAAAAGCATAATGACACAAAATTGGTGCACGGATACTAAAGAAGAAGCTACAGAAAAAGCAAAAATCTTAGTAAAAAGTGGTATTGAAAGAGCAAAACGATTAGAACCAGTTCCTATTAAAACTGTCCCAGTAACTAAAGCGACATTAGTAGTAGGGGGTGGGATTGGTGGAATGAATGCAGCTCTTGATCTAGCAAATCAAGGTATCAAAGTTTATTTAGTAGAACAAAAAACAACGATTGGAGGAAGAATGGCTCAATTGGATAGAACATTTCCTACAGATGATTGTGCTATATGAATTTGTGGTCCTAAAATGTTAGAAGTCAACCGCAATGAGAATATTGAAATATTAAGTTTTAGTGAAGTAAAGAAAGTTGAAGGTTACGTAGGTAATTATACTGTGATTGTTGAGAAAAAACCACGTTATACAACAGAAGATTGTAATGGGTGTGGAGCCTGCAGTGAAGTATGTCCTGTTTATACTACAAATTATTTTGATGAAAATCTAGGCGCACGAAAAGCAATTGATATACCATTTGGTCAAGCGGTGCCATTTTTGTATGATATTGATAGAAATGCTTGCATAGAATGTTTCTCATGTGTGGATGCCTGTGAATTAGATGCTATTGATTTCAGCCAAGAACCAAATGAAGTTAAGATTGAAGTTGGGACAATTATAATTGCAACGGGGTGGGATATTCATGAACCATTTGGTGAATATGGATATGGGGAAATTGAAAATGTTATAACGCAAGCCCAATTAGAACGTATATTAGCCCCAAATGGACCACTTGAAGGACATGTGCACAGAATCTCTGATAATAAAAAACCTAAAGAGATTGTATTTATTCAATGCGTAGGTAGTCGAGAAACAGAACGGACTTATTGCAGTGGTGTTTGTTGTATGCTTGCACTAAAAAATGGGCGATTACTCCTTGAAGAATTTCCCGACGCGAAGATTACGATTTGCTATATTGATATAAGAACTCCTGAGAAAGGATTTGAAGAGTATTATGAAAGAGCTAAGGATGCTGGTATTAGAATGATTCGGGGAAAAGTAGGTGAAATTTCTGAAGATCCTGAAACAAAAAACGTGAATGTTCGTGTATACTCGACTCTAACAGATAAAATAGTTAAAATTGATGCGGATTTAGTCGTATTATCTACAGCGGCACTTCCATCAAAAGGTACTCAACAGATTGTAAACGTTTTAAATCTGGATACTAATATGTATGGTTTTCTTACGGAATTACATTTTGGACTCATGCCCCAAGAAACGAAATCAAAAGGTATTTTTATAGCTGGTTTTGCTCAAGGACCTAAAAATATTGCTTATTCAGTTTCTCAAGCCAGAGCAGCAGCGAGTAAGGTAGCCGAGCTAACAGTACCAGGAAAAATTGATATGGAACTAATTACTGCTGAGGTGGATAGTGAATTTTGTATTTCATGCCGACGTTGTGAAAAAGAATGTCCCAAAAGTGCAATTAGAATCAAGAAGGATATTGGTGCTTTTATTGATGAGATAAATTGTGATGGATGTGGTATTTGTGCTACATGTTGTCCTACACAGGCTATTGATATCAGATATTATCGAGATCATCAATTATTTGCTGAAATTGATGGGATCTTAGGAGGTGGTTAAACAAATATGGTATATAATTATAACTTAATTGTTTTTGCTTGTTTAAAGTGAGGCTATAGTGCAGCTGATTTAGCTGGCGTCTCCCGAATGAAGTATACACCAGCTGTAAAAATCATTAAAGTAAGATGTACTGGCAGGGTCGATGTTAAGCATATTCTCTATAGTATTCGTGCTGGAGCTGATGGTGTCATGGTTGTTGGATGACGTCCTAATGAGTGTCAGTTCAAAATTGGAAATTTCACAGCCCAAAAACATGTAGATTTAGCAAACCGAATCTTAGAATCTAGAGGTTTTGGTAGTCAAAGAATAAATATGTATTGGTTAAGTGCAGCAGAATCGGAGAAATTTGTAAAAAGTGTAGAAGATGCTTTGAGGAAGGTTGAAAAAGCCGGACCAAATCTACTTAATTTGCAGGATCAATTACCAGAAATTGAAACAAAACAAGTTATAACTACCCCTGCAGAATGATTCTTATAAAAAAATTGTAGTTATAAGAGGACTTGCCTTGCAAGGGAAGGGGTATTAAAATAGTATTTAATCAAAAAGTAAAATTTTTAGAAAATCTAATCCAAAAGGATAGAAAAATGGTTCAAATTTCAAAAAGCAACAATTTTAATGGAATATCACCAAGAAATCTAATGGATGCTACCTATAAAGCAGTTGAGAACTTTCAAATTAGAGCATTTTTTGAAGCAAAAGATGAAATTCTAAAAGCTGGAAAATATTCCGAAGAGCAATTTTATGAAACATTAGATTCTATGATTGATGCTGAAACAGAGCGCAAATTATTATATGAAAGACTAAAAGGTGAGGAACCGTTATTTTTAGAAGAAATTGTTAAAAGAGTAAAAGATTTTCCACCTGAAAATATAATTCGCGATATTTTTTACCTTAAAGAACAAGGCTATATTGAAGAAATTGTTGAGATCCAAACTAAAACAATAATTAAAAAAGTTAAGGGAGAAGAGAAAGAAGTTGAGGAAAAAGAATATTTCTATAGATATCAAGTTAAAGATTTACCTAATGATTTCATTGAGCATTTTTTTGAGCCCGTATCTATAGTGTTTGATTCTAAAGTGTGCTGTCAATGTGGTTGGTGTTCCTCAATTTGTCCAGTTAATGCAATTACTGTAACAGCAGATATTTTAGAGATTGATGATGAAACTTGTATGAAATGCGGTTTATGTTATTCTGTTTGTCCAAGATCATTTTCAATTGAGCAAGCAGGCAAGACTATAAATAAACTTAATAAATCTTTAAAATTTTCAGAAAAAATAAATGGTTATATCAATACATATTCTGCTTCGACCACTAAAGATGAAATTAAAAGTGTACGACAAGATGGAGGGATAGTAACTTCTTTATCAGAATATCTACTCACAAAAAAACTAGTTGATGCGGTTGTAGCTGTAAAACATTCAGAGGATTTATGGAAACCAGAACCAGTAATTATAGATGATATTAAAGATCTCTATAAGACAAGTGGAACTAAATATGCTAATGCCTCAACATTAAGAATCATAGATAAAACAAAAAATTATGAAAATATTGCTGTTGTTGGTGTTCCATGTATGATGAATGCCTTAGAAAAAGGTACTTGGTTTCCAGGTGGACAGAGTTTTTTCAAAAATATAAAATATAGAATAGGGCTTTTTTGTATGGAGTCCTTTCCTTATGAAGGTGTCCTTACCTTAATTAGCGAACAATTTAAAACAGATTTTAAAAAAGTTACAAAAATGGACATAAGTGGTGGTAAATTCATTATTTACTTAGATTCAGGTGAAGATTTAAAGGTACCCTTGAATGATGTTAAATCTTATACACGCCACAACTGTCATTATTGCGAAGATTTGACTGCTGATTATGCCGATATCTCTGTAGGATCAATTGGGTCCCCCAGTGGCTGGTCTACAGTGATTACAAGAAATAAAAAAGGTGAGAAAATCTATAAAGAAGCAATAAAAGCAGGATTAATAGAATCCAAAAGTTTAAAGGATGTTAAACCAGGACAACCCTTATTAGAAAGGATTGCTGGTATCAAGAGAAAAAATTGTAAATCCATCAAATTGGAAAAGAAGTAATAAAAAATTATTAATATGAGCATAAAAACCTTTCAAGATTTAATTAAAGAAGTTCATGAAAAAGGAATCTGTCAAGAATGTGGAGGATGCACTTCTTTCTGTTCAGCTGCATTTGAAAATGTAATAGGTTTTAAAAACCCTAATTCTCCTCCAGAGTATATAAATAAGGATGCATGCCTCGAGTGTGGTATATGCTATTATTTATGCCCTCAAACACATATTTTAGATGATGAACTCAATAAGACTTACCATTTCACTGATTTTTCATCAATGCCATATGGATTTGCTGAAGATATCTATTCTTGTCAAACTAAAGATGAGGAGTTTCTAAAGTATGGGACAGATGGAGGAGTAGTTAATACCCTTTTAAATTACTTATTAGAAAAAAGAATAATTGATGGGGCAATTGTGTCTAAAGCAGAGGGCCCATTTTCACGAAAAGCAATGTTTGCTGAGACTAAAGAAGATCTAATTAAATCATCAGGAATTATATTAAATATATCTCCACAAGTTGATGAAGTACAAAGATTTAGTACATATACACGTTCAATTCCTCAATTAAGTCATTATAAATTTAAAAAGCTAGCAATTGTGGGGACACCTTGCCAAATTTATACTATTAGATGTATGGAAAATTTGGGTGTTACCCCTTCAGAACATATTGAAATTTGTTTAGGTTTATTCTGTTATCATAATTTTTTGTTTGAAAAATCTCAAATTGAGAAATTTGAAAAAGAGTTTAAAATAAAATTTGAAGATATAAAAAAAATTAATATTAAAGAAGATTTAATTCTAAAGATTGAAGGTAGGAACTCAAAAGAAAATATTATCCATATTCCTTTTAATAAATTAATTAATTATATCCGTCCCGCATGTAAATCTTGTATTGATTTTACTAATATTTATTCGGATATTTCCTTTGGAGGACTTGGATCGCCAGATAAATATACTACTGTAATTCCTCGAACCGAAAAAGGTATTGAGTTATTCCAAAATGCATTAGATAAAAATATTATTATGAATTTAAAACTTGATAAAAATACAAAACAAACTATGAAAAATTTAATCTCCAAGTTTTCAGAATTAAAAATAGAACGTAGAAAAGAATTTATGAAGGATCTAAGATAAGGAAGTGAATCCTATAATAGAGATAGAAGAATCTAAAAAGATAAAACAAAAAGAAAATGAATTTGATTTATATTTAAGAAAAATATTTGAACCAGACTTAACTAATTTATTAAAAAAATGTTATCAATGCGCCCGTTGTTCAGGAGTATGCCAAGTTAGTAAAGTGCAAAAATTTACGCCCAGTAGAATTATTCAAATGATATTAGAAGGCTTTGAAGATGAGATAATTAATAGCCGAGTCTTATGGGATTGTTTAATGTGCAATAGTTGTCTGCAAAACTGCCCTAAAGACATTAATTTTGCTGATATTGTCAGAATTGCAAGATATAAAATGCGAATAAAAGATATTCAAAATCCTGATCGCTCTATTGCTCATAAAGGTATTTATCCTTTAATGTCTGAAATGATGGGTCAAGATAATTTTGCAGTTAATAGACCTCTAGATTGGATTCCAAATGGATGTAATATTTCAGATAGGGGAAATGTATTATATTACGTAGGATGCTTACCCTTTTTTAATTATGAATTTCAAGATTCACTATCTATAGCAGAAAGCACTCTAAAGATTATCTGTAAATTGGAAAAAGAACCTATAGTAGTTCTTAAAGATGAGATATGTTGTGGACATGATTTATATTGGGGTCAAGCAAAATTCGAAAGTTTTATTGAATTAGCTAAGAAAAATGTAAATCGATTTGAAAATGCTGGGATCACAAAAATTATTACCGCATGTGCTGAATGTTATAGAACCTTTAAAATTGATTATCCAAAATTATTTGAGGATTTTGATGTGAAATTTGAAGTCAGTCATATTATTGAATATATCTATGATAAATGGAAACAAGGTAAAGTTCAATTTGAAAATCCTAATGAATCTAATAATATCATTCCTTTTACTTATCATGATCCTTGTAGGTTAAGTAGATTTTTACCTAAACATAATAACATAACTGAGAAAGTCCGAGAAATTTTTAGATATTTAAAGAAAATAGGATTTAACTTTAAAGAAATGGAGCATAATAAAGAAAATTCTTATTGTTGTGGTGTGAATTCTTGGATGAATTGTAATGAAAAATCTAAAGCTTTACGATATAAACGCCTTTTAGAAGCTAAAGCTGTTGGAACAAAAATGATTACATCTTGTCCAAAATGTCGAATGCATTTGACTTGTCTAAAAAAAGATTATGATGATTTTTCATCTATTGATATTTTAGATTTTTCCGAGTTTTTAGTTGATATTATAAAGGTAATAGAACCTAATCAAATCGTTGAGGAGAAATAATGGAGAAAGTGGGAGCTGTCCTTGTTATTGGTGGTGGAATTGCTGGTATTCAAGCTTCAATAGATTTGGCTGATTCTGGCTATAAAGTATACCTTGCTGAATCTACAACTAGTATTGGGGGAGTTATGTCTCAATTAGATAAAACTTTTCCAACTAATGATTGTGCTATTTGTATTCTTGCCCCTAAATTAGTACAAACTGGTCGACATGAAAATATCGAAATTCTAATCAATTCATCACTCGAAAAAATCGAAGGTGTTCCAGGTAATTTTAAAGTGGATTTAACTCAAAGAACCCTTCGTTTGGACCAAAATAAATGTACAGGGTGCGGTTTATGTGCTCGACAATGTCCTATAGAAGCTATTGATTTCTTTAATGAGAAACTTTCTAATATTGCAGCAATTTCTGTAAAATTTCCTCAAGCAGTTCCGCTAGTGTTCTCAATTAATAAAGATAAATGTATAGGATGTGGTATTTGCAAAGGTATATGTAAAGCAAAAGCAATAGAATATGAACTTCAAGATAAATTAATAACTTTAGATGTGGGAGCTGTAGTACTCGCAATTGGATTTGATGAATATAATCCTACTCCTTTGACTGAATTAGGTTACGGTAAGCATTTAAATGTGATTACCAGTATTGAGTTTGAACGTATATTAAGTGCTAGTGGTCCACATTCAGGTTTAATACTTCGCCCTTCCGATGGAATTATCCCTAAAAAAATTGCTTTTCTACATTGTATAGGTTCAAGAGATAGAAAACATAGAATTGATTACTGTTCTTCTGTGTGTTGTATGTATACTACCAAAGAAGCAGTAATAGCAAAAGAACATATGAATATTATTAAACCAACAATTTTTACGATGGATATCAGAGCATACGGAAAGGACTTTGACAAATATATTGAACGAGCAAAAGATGAATATGGTGTAAGATATATCAGGCGTAGAATTTCTTCCATTAAAGAGATTCCCGACTCTAAAGATTTAAAGGTTTATTATGAAACAGAAAATGGTAAAGTAATTGAAGAAATTTTTAATCTAGTCGTTCTCTCTGTAGGGATGCAACCTAAACAGAAAGCAAACGAATTAGCACAAAAATTAGATATTCAGTTAAATGAATATGGATTTTGTAAAACGGGTACTTTTAGCCCAGTAGAAACTTCAAGACCGGGAATTTATGTGTGTGGATCTTTCGCAACACCTAAAGATATTCCAGAAACTGTCATTGAAGCTAGTGCTGCTGCTGGCTGTGTTAATGTTCTTTTATCAGAAGCAAGAAACAAATTAGTTACTAAGAAAGAACTACCAGAAGAGTTAGATGTAAGTGATCAATCACCTCGTATAGGTGTATTTATATGTCATTGTGGCATAAATATTGGTGGGGTTGTCGATGTTCCTAATGTAGTTGAATATGTTAAAACCTTACCCAATGTTGTCTATGCTGAACATAATTTATATACATGTTCAGCAGATACCCAAACCAATATTAAAGAAAAAATTATAAAAAATAAACTTAATAGAGTTATCGTTGCATCTTGCACTCCAAGAACACATGAACCGTTATTTCAAGCAACAATCCGTGAGGTTGGTTTAAATAAGTATCTTTTTGAAATGGTTAATATTCGAGATCAATGTTCATGGGTCCATATGCATGAACCTGAAAAAGCAACAGCAAAATCAAAAGATCTATTACGCATGTCAGTAGCAAAGGCTAGCCAATTAATCCCATTACAAGAACAGGAAATCTCTGTAATAGATAAAGGTTTAGTTATAGGAGGGGGAGTTTCAGGAATGACAGCAGCATTGAATCTCGCCTCTCAAGGTTATGAAATCTTCTTAGTTGAAAAGGAAGGTTCTTTAGGGGGGATTGCTAAAAATATTTATCGGACTCTTGAAAATGATGATATTCAAGAATATCTTAAAATCCTAATTAAAAATATTGAAAGTAATCAACTTATTCATGTATTTAAAAATGCTCAAATTAATGGAATTTCAGGATATATAGGTAATTTTTCCACAAACGTAAGCTATGGAAATAATGGTAAAATTATCGATCTTGAACATGGAATAATAATTGTGGCAACTGGAGCAAAACAATATCAACCTAAGGAATATAATTTTGGAAAAGATCAAAGAATTATAACCCAAACTCAATTTGAAAAAGAACTTTTTACTACAGATAAAATAAAAGCATTGAAATCGATAGTTATGATTCAATGCGTTGGATCTAGAAATGAGGATTTTCCCTATTGTAGTCGGGTCTGCTGTTCAGAAGCTATAAAGAACGCTTTAAAAGCGAAAGAACTTAATCCTAACATAGAAATTGTCATTTTATATCGTGATATTAGAACATATGGTTTTAAAGAAAAATACTATAACTTAGCACGAGATAAAAAAGTTGTTTTCATTAGATATGTTGAGAATAAACCTCCAGAATTAAAAATGAAGAATAAGGAGTTAAAAATTATAGTAACTAATCCAGATTTGGGAAAGATTGAAATAAATCCTGATTTAATTGTATTAAGTACAGGTCTCGTAGCACCCATAAAAGAAAATGAAGAATTAGCAAAAATGTTAAAAGTCCCACTTAATGAGGACAAATTCTTTTTGGAAGCTCATGTCAAATTGAGACCAATCGATTTTGCAACTGATGGGATATACTTATGTGGGTGTGCGCATTCACCAAAAGATCTCCGAGAATCAATCGCACAATCCAATGGAGCTGCTGCTCAGGCAGTCAAAATTCTAAGCTCTGAAAAGCTTGTAACATCTGGACTTGTAGCTGTTGTAATAGAAGAAAATTGTATTGGCTGTGGAAGTTGTGTCGAAGTCTGTCAATTTAATGCGATAGAATTAATAGAGAAAGAAAGAGCGTTCGAAGATTTTACAATGCCTATAATGAAATCTCATGTTAATCCGGCACTTTGTAAAGGATGTGGTACTTGTGGTGCTCAATGCCCTAATTCGACAATAGTAATAAAACATTTTGGTTTTGAACAAATTCATGCTATGATTTCTGCACTTTTAGTACAAATCTAAATTAATAAGTGTATTATATGTCCAAGTCAAAAAAGAAAGGAATAGAAAAGGAATTTCACCCCAATATCTTATGTTTCTGTTGTAATTGGTGTAGTTATGCAGGAGCAGATTTAGCTGGGGTCTCACGATTTCAATACCCTTCAACTATTAGGATAGTGAGGGTAATGTGCTCTGGGAGAGTAGATCCTGCTTTCATTTTAGAAGCATTTAAAGATGGTATTGATGGTGTCATTGTAACAGGATGTCACATCGGAGATTGTCACTATTTGAAAGGAAATGAATTTGCAAGAGATAGATTTGAACGTTTTAAAGACGTATTGAAAATGTTTAGTCTTGATAAAAGATTTAGACTTGAATGGGTAAGCGCATCTGAAGGGAAACGATTCGCTGAAGTTATAACAGAATTTACTGATAAAATAAAGAAATTAGGGCCATTGCAAACAATTTAAACATGATGTGCTATAGATTTAAATCATAAAAAACCAAATTTTTTATAAAAATGAAAGATCTTGGGAAAAAACTTCTCCTCTTCATTTTCGTTTATCTTCTCTATCAGAACATTTTCTACATAATTATAGTACCAGAGATATACTCAATTCCAATTTATGTTATATACTTACTTATTGCATATATGTTTACTCTTACAGATACGATAATACGTTCTCTTCCAGAAGAAAAACAAGCTTCAAAAATTTTTGATATTTTGATCTTAACTATGCTATTATTGTCTCCTTTTTTCTTAATAGGGGCATATCTAGAGAATAAGTTGCTGATATCTAGAATTATTCCCTTCTGGGATGGAATTTTTATCAGTTATATAGGATTTATTTTGTTTCTTACAGGTAGCTTACTTATTCTTGTGGCAAGAGTGCAATTAGGACGATTTGGAACAGCAGAATTAACAACTTTAGATGATCATAAACTCTTTAATCAGGGAGTATATAAATATATTAGAAATCCGATGTATTCGGGTGGTTTAATTGCAACTATTGGATTTTGTTTTGTTTTCAGATGTATTATTACCCTTATTATTATGTTTACATATACTTTTTTAATATATAGAATGCGTATACTGGAAGAAGAAAAAATTTTACTGGAGAAATTTGGTAAAGAATTTGAAGATTATAAGAAAAAAACTAAAAGATTAATTCCATTTATTTATTAAATAAATCTCATTCTGAGAAATATTCTGAGAAATATTAATCTTGTTTTTAATTTCATTGAAAAATGAATGTAGAAAATCATTCATTTATGTAGTATATAATTAATTCTTTTTCTTATTTAGGATAATTAATTTTCACTTGAACATTTATAGATGCAAATATGGTTATATGTGTGCACATTCACACTCTTTTGAGCAATATCTTGTACTAAGTAAAAGTTTAGACGTTGTGCTTATTTTTATTTACTATAATATTTTCATAGATTATAGATCTTATATTTCTAAAAAGAATAAAAAAAAAGTGATTTGCTTAATAAAGAAGAGCAGACTTAATCTACATACGTTACAGCTTTTTTTAGTGCTTTTTCTGCGTCTTTAACAATAGTTTCGATAATATCGGGAATACCGTCTATTTGGTTTACAATACCTATACTCTGCCCTAATAATACATACCCATTATCCATATCACCCTCATAAACAGCATATTGGGCAATTGTATCTTTTCTTAATTCTTCCATAAGTTCTTCTTTTGAAATTTCAGATCTATGTTCCTCCTTCGCTTTTTCTTCAGCGATTTTTTCTTCTTTAGTCTTTACTAATCCTTTTGCCATCGCAAATTTGTTCTTCCAGAGTCTAATGGTTCCTAAAGAACCTGTTCTCACAACAGTATCTTGAGCTTTTGCGGGGGGTACTATACCTTTGTATTTTTCATGGAATTCACTCTCGATCGATGCAATAAATCTCGATCCCATGGAAATACCCCCTGCCCCAATAGCTAGGGCTGCGGCAAGACCGTCACCAGTGGCAAATCCACCACATGCGATTTTTGGAATATCTGGGTATTTTTGTTGTACCTGTTGCAATAATACTAATCCCCCTACTTTTTCATAGGATTGATGTCCACCACCTTCAAACCCAGTTACCACAAGCCCGTCACATCCCGCGTTCACACATTTATCTGCCAACCAGAGTGCAGGGGCAACATGGAAGTGCTTAACCTGTGAGTTTTCCCTTAATTTCTTGAATTCAGGATTCTGGGCTATTCTTGTTGCCGAACCCGCACTACTTAGAGCGTAAAGACATTGCTCTTTCAATTTAGGATTAGCCATTATATGCTTTGCGGTTTCGGAAATTAATTTGTCACAATCTGTTGTTAATCTCGAAGTCCTTATATTGAACCCAAAAATCCCATCTGTATGTTCTACAACATAATCAAGATTTTTCTTCATTGCAACTAATGCACTTTCTTCCCTACCATCCATAGATTGGTTTGTGTGTGAGATCATCCCTAGAGCTCCCGCATCTGCGACTGCTATAGCCATCTCGTTTGTTCGGTAAGGACCCATTGCAGCATTTGCGATTGGGTGCTTAATTCCAAACATTTCAGTAATATTCGTTTTTAACGTCAAAAATAATCACCTTCTATTTTAATTGAATTCTTAACTAAATAAAACTTTCATTAAATGCTAAAAATCTTTTAACTGCTTCAAATAACATTATCTCTAATATAAAATTTATATTAAAAGAAGGAGAAATTTCTAATAAATATTTTAATAATAATCTGGTATTGGGCGAAGTATGGAGATTGGGGCAATAGCAGAAAAAACAAGTCCTATTGCGTTTATAATAATCCCAAAGATTCCTAATATACTTCCCGCTTTTTCAAGATCATTGTAAGGTTCGAGTTTTACAGCTTTTGAATTATTAATTCTAGAAAAAATTCCCAAGATTAATCCTCCCGCTCTTAATGACAAAACAACAAAAATTATTCCAATATGCCATCTAATATTATAATTTATCGAATAATAAGGAAAAAAGTAAGAACTAATAATATAACTTACATAAAAAGTTGCTAATCCTATTATAAGAGAAACTAAAGCAAACCAAAAGCTCATATTAGAATATTTCCCTGGTGGACCTCTTTTCAATTCAATTTTCGGTTTAATAGGAACATAATACATTTGAGGTGCTATTTCATTTTGAATTCTCTGATTTTTGTAATCCGACATTTTTGAAGTAGCTAGAATTTCAGTTCCACAATTATGACAGAACTTTTGATTTGGTGCTATTAATTCTACACCACATTCAGGACAAAACATAGTTTTTTACCTAATTGAAATTACTATTATATAATTCACAATGGATTGATTAATAATATTTCACAGCATGCTTTTTAAACTTTCTCCATTATTCAAAAACTATTTAGAAAATCAATTTAGTTTAATTTAAGATAATAAGAAATAATTCTGTAAGAAGAGTTAAACATATAAATACATTTACTTGAATGTCTACTTATCCATTATCTACATAAAATACATAATATTTGATCAATTAAGTGATTTTCAATGATATCTCTGTTGGGAATTGATCACAAATTCCTGTATTATTACCACGAAAAGCCATAATGCAGATATTCAATTATAAAAATAAGTGGAAATACCGAAATCAGCCATTCACAGAAAATAAAATTATGAACTTGATCTCCAAACAAACGAATATTAATATAAACGAACAAAACATTCATAAAGCCTAAAAAATAAAGAATATTATGACGGATCAGGATAACTATTATCTGTAGAGTTTTTAGAAACGATCATTACCAGAGTTAAAAATGGTGGATCTTGATCATTTATCATAAATATATTTATATAATTATATTTCTTTTATTTTTAATCAACGGAAAAAAAAAGTGTAAAACTCATTTTTATCAAAAAAATTTAATAGTGTTAAATAATGGAAGGATCAGTCTTAGTTATTGGTGGTGGGATAGCCGGAATACAATGCTCACTAGATTTAACTGAATTAGGATTTAAAGTTTATTTAGTAGAAAAAACACCTTCGATTGGAGGAAGAATGGCTCAACTTGATAAAACTTTTCCTACAAATGATTGTAGTTTATGTATTCTTGCCCCTAAAATGGTAGAAGTATTTAGAAATCCTAATATTGAGTTAATGACTTATCATGAAGTTCAAAAAATTTCAGGTCAATCAGGAAATTTTGAAGTTTCAGTTCTTAAAAAACCTAGATATATTGATGAGACAAAATGTAAAGGTTGCGGTGACTGTGCTAGTAGCTGTCCTAAAATTGAAGCTCCTAATATTTTTGATATGAATCTAGGTAAAAGAAAGTCTATTTATATTCCTTTTCCGCAAGCAGTTCCACCCGTTTATTTAATAGATCCCGAATTATGCTTAAAACTTACTAAGGGAGTATGTGGGGTTTGTGAGAAAGTATGTAAGGCAGAAGCAATAGATTATGATCAAGAACCACACGAAATAAAATTGAAAGTTGGTGCCGTTGTTGTTGCTACTGGTTATGACATGTTAGGAGAAGAGTTAACCTCAAGATGGGGTTATAATTATAAAAATGTTGTAACAGCTTTAGAATATGAACGAATGTTATCTGCATCAGGACCTTTTGGAGGTCATATTTTACGTCCAAGTGATGAGAAAGAACCAAAAGTAATTGCGTTTATTCAATGTGCTGGTTCGAGAGATATACGTGAGGGTATTCCATATTGTTCTTCAGTTTGTTGCATGTATACTGCTAAAGAGGCAATTATTACCAAAGAACATTCTGAAAATTCAAAGTGTTTCGTTTTTAGACATGATGTTAGAGCTTATGGTAAAAATTTTTATGAATTTACTCAGAGAGCTCAAGAAGAATACGGAGTAAAGTATTTCCAGACTAAAATTAGCAGAATTTTAGAAGATCCTGAAACAAATGACTTAGTAATTCATTATGAAAATCTAAAAACGGGTGAATTTAAGGACTTTAATGCAAATTTAGTAGTATTAGCTACACCTTTAGTCCCATCAGTGGGAACAAAAGAATTAGCTAAAATTTTGGATATCGAATTGGATGAGTATAATTTCTTCAAAGAGAAATCTTATTATAATAAATCTTTATCCTCTAAAGAAGGTATTTTTTTAGCTGGATTTTGTCAAGGTCCAATGGATATACCAGAAACAGTAGCCGATGCAAGTGGGGTAGCCTCACAAGTAGCA
This sequence comes from Promethearchaeota archaeon, assembly GCA_048937405.1. Lineage (GTDB taxonomy): Archaea > Asgardarchaeota > Lokiarchaeia > Sigyniarchaeales > SOKP01 > Loki-b32. The sequence continues at coordinate 192,808 of JBHLNF010000006.1, read as the reverse complement.
ACTTTACTTAATTCCTATAAATTTACTGAAACGAAAGAAAAGATTATCGAGATACCAGAGAAAATCGTTAAAGAAACAGATATTCCTAGAATTGGAGTTCTTATTTGTCATTGTGGTATTAATATTGGAAAATATATTGATATTCCTCAAGTTATCGGACACATAAAAGCATTACCTAATGTAGTTTTTTGTGAAGATAACTTATACTCTTGTAGTTCAGATTCCCAAGAGCGAATCAAGGAAGTAATAAACGAATATAATTTAAATAGATTTATTGTTGCTTCTTGTACTCCAAGAACACATGAATCTTTATTTCAGGAGACATGTCAGGAAGCGGGTTTAAATAAATATTTATTTGATATGGTAAATATCCGTGATCAATGTTCATGGGTACATATGACAGAAAAAGAACTTGCCACGGAAAAAGCAATTGATTTAATAAGAATGGGAATTGCTAAATCAAGATTATTAAAATCACAAGAAGAAAAAAAATTGAAAATTACTCAAAGTGCATTAATAATTGGTGGAGGAATATCTGGGATGACTGCTGCTTTGAATATCGCATATCAAGGTTTTACCGTGTATCTTATAGAAAAAGAGAATTACTTAGGTGGAAATTTAAGATTCTTAAATATGCTATATCCAACTCAAGAGGATGCTTCAGTTTTATTAAATGAGACAATAGTAAAGGTTGAAAAGAATAAGAATATCCAACTCTTTTTAAATTCCAATTTGGATGATATTACTGGATATCTTGGTAATTATAATATATATGTTATCGACTCAGATAATAAAACTCATGAATTAAAAGTTGGGACTATTATTGTTGCTACTGGAGGACAAGAATTGAAACCTAATGAATTTTTTGAATATACCTATTCTAATCACAATGTAATTACTCAATTACAATTAGAGCAGAGATTAAAAGATGAAGATAAATCATGGTTGGATAAGCTTAATCATATCACCACTTTGTTATGTGTTAATGCAAGACAAGAAAAAGGGATAACCTACTGTTCAAACATATGTTGTGAAAGTGCCATAAAAAATATTAACCTTCTCAAAGAATTAAAACAAGACCTTAAATTAATAGTTCTCTATAGAGATCTTCAAATGGCAAAGAAAGAATTTGAAAGATATTATCGTGAACGAAGAAAAGATGCTATATTTTTAAGATATGATTTAGATAAACCCCCAAAAATTAAAGAGAAAAATAGTGGAACAAGTAAATTTGAAATTGATGTTTTTGATACCAATTTGCAAGAAAATCTCAAATTTACAACAGATTTAATTGTATTATCAACTCCTATGATCCCCTCAGATAACTTAGATGAATTGGCAAAGATGCTTAAAGTTCCATTAGATAAAAATGGTTTTTTCTTAGAAGCACATGTAAAATTAAGACCTTTAGATTTTGCAACTGATGGTATTTTCCTATGTGGATGTGCTCACTGGCCAAAAAATATACAAGATTCAATATCACAAGCAAATGGTGCTGCTGGAAGAGCGTGCAGATTTTTAAGTACAGAAGAAATTACCACCTCTGGATTAATAGCGGAAGTAGATCAAGAGAGGTGTATTGGATGCGGAACATGCGTAGAAGCATGTTCATATAATGCAATAGAAATCACAGAAATCCTAAAAGAATATGAAGAAGTAAGTTTACCCATTAAAAAATCTTTAATTAATTCAGGATTATGCAAGGGATGTGGAACTTGTGCTGTAAACTGTCCTGCTAGTGCAATCACCATTAAACATTACGATTTTGAACAAATTAATGCTATGATTAAGACATTAGTAATGTAATTTTGAATAAACAGTGATCATTGGTAATCATAATCTTATATTCGACAGACAAGGATCTATACTACGGAATCTATCTGACAGCGCATATTATATATACTTTGTACATCCACCCATCCTTGTTGTTATATCCCTTGGATTTGCCTCCTTAAGCCTTTATCCTATTATAAAATTAGCCTTCGTATTTCCTTTAACAGTCATCCTTTGCTCTCTATTGGGCCATTTTGTTCTCAAAAAGATACATATGAAAAAACGAGCAATAATTATTTAGAATCGTTTTAATATCAATATACTCTTAAAACATAAATAAAGTCATAAAGGTCGAGAATTTTTAAAATTTGTATCAATTTCCTTTGAAATTGGTTTGGAAAGATAAATTAGGAGTTTAATTTTGATGAAAATTTAGAGAAGATCTACGATTAGACCCAAAATAATAAGGATATCATAAATATGAAAACCTCTCATAATGAGAAATATTAAAAATTTCAGTTACTTTAAGATTAAGATATTTTTTTGATAAAATCTATAACAATAGCTAATGATTCTGTATAATTACCTTTTTCATAAATATTTTTCGCAATATTACAAAATTCTAAAGCCTTTGGCAAATTACTACTTATAAAATAACTTAATCCTAATTGAGTGCAAATATCAGCAATATCTTTCTCTGATCCAACGTTTTTAGCTATTTCATAGGCTTTTAGTTGGTTTTCTAAAGCGCTTTGTGTCTTCCCTAAGTTTGAATACATTAAACCTATGCATTTTAAGAGATCACACATTTCAGCTTTATGTTCTAGTTTTTCACGGATTTTATACGCTTCCTCATATTCTAATAGTGCTTTGCTATAATCTCCTTTCTTCATATAAGTCAACCCTAATGTACTTAATATACCTGCAATTCCTGGTAAATTATTAAGTTTTAAAAATATCTCCTTAGCTTTTGTAAGAAAATTAAATGTATTTTCAAAATCATCTCTTTTTAAATAAACAAGTCCTAAATTATTTAAATTTTTTGCTAAATTAGGTAGTATATGGAACCTATTATTAATTTCATATGAATCTTGAAAATATTTTAACGCACTATCCAAATCTCCCATTTCTGAGCTTAAAAGGCCTAAATTATTTAATGAATCTGCCTTAGACTTTATATTTCTATGCTTTTCGTACATCTTATTCGCTCTTAAGAAGTAATCTTTTGCTTTATCGAATTGATGGGTATCCATATATATTAAACCTATATTATTCAGTATAACTGACATTGTCTCAAGAATTTTAAGATGATCTACTATTTTATATGCTCTATTATAAAATTCTAATGCCTTATCATATTCTCGCTTTTTATAGTAAAGTTCTCCTATATTAAGTAAAGTGGCTGCAATTCCATCTGAATTCTGTACCCTCTCATCAAATTCTTTGGCTCTATTATAATAGATAGAGGCTTTTTCAAAATCTCCCTGCCTACAATAATAAATTCCAATATTATTTAGATTTTTCCCTATTGCATCTAGTTGTCCTAGTTTTTCAGCAATTTCTAACGCTTTTTCATAAGTCGGCAATACTTTATCCATTTGGCTTTTAGCCATATAAATTGTTCCCATATTCATCAAACAATTTATCATTCCATTTAAATTTCCAAAATTTTCATTAATTTTATAAGCTTTTCTTACATTAAGTAGCGCTTCCTCAAATTGCCCCATAGCTTGAAGCGTTATACCTATATTATTTAAATCTCTAGATAGATTAATACTTGAATTCTGATTGTCTATCTGGTAAGCTTTCTGGAAATAATCTAAAGCTTGTTGTCTTTCTCCTAATTTATCATAAATCATCCCTAAATTCGATAATGCTGTTGCCATCGAATCAAAATCATTAATACTCTTATAAATTTCATAACATTTTTCCATTATTTTTAATGCTTCTTGAAATTTTCCCTCATCTGTAGATATAAGCCCTATATTATTCAAGGCTGCACTCATACTTTCAACATTTTTAGATTTTTCGTAGTAATCATAAGCTTTTTGAAAATGAAAGTAAGCCTTGTCTAAAATATTTCTTTGATAGTAAATCATTCCTGCTACATGTTCTTTCAATCCCTCAATTGGTTCTTCATAATTTTTCTTAAGCCACACAGAAAGCTTAATAATATCTGTTTTGTCTGAATTTATTTTGTAGTCCTGATTTAAAATTTCATTAACAATTAAACCAGTATTTCCAATAGCTTTATAGGTGGGTATTTTCCCAAAACGGCTTAACTTTATTAATATCTGATCAAGAAGATTAAGATCATCCATAGCAATATCTTTATTCTGTATGTCAGAAGAGACTTTGTACCATTGAAACTCTGATAATGAAGTATTCTCATGAGCAAGCCAGATTATCTGTTCTATTTCTTCCATTTCCAATAAGATAGGCATAATATCAAAATCATCTCCTCCAGAATAACCCATAACTATTAATGTTCGACCTTGGCATACTTTTCTGAAAAATTTTCGTTTATAAGGTTCAACAGTAAATATTTTCTCTCCTTTTTTTTTCCCAAGAGCATCCAATGTTGTAATAACCGTTTTTTTGGTATCCTCTCCTGTGAAAAAATTCTTTGAGGAACCATGAATTTTATATAACGCTGAATAATTATTTTTCACGTTTTTTTCAGGATCACCATTTTGATCAAAATCTTTTTCCGTAATTATTATTAGGGGATTTTTAGTATCAGGATCAAATGCTCTTTCTATAAGATAATCAAAATTAGTAGTCATTACATAATTTCTTCTTTTTATCATTTCGTACAAAAATAAGTGTAAAATATTAGGTTTATCGGGTATTTCAAAATAATCCATAATCTTTAAATTCGAATCACAGTTATCTCTAAATAATTGCATTACATATTCAAATCGCATAGAATTTACTAGAGATCCAGTTAATATGTCCTTAGCAGCATCTTCAGGAGTGATAAAAGTTATTAATGATTCGTTAATTTGACGAGCAGAAGGTAAACATGAGGGTGGATTCATCGAAATACCTGCCCCCGCTAAAAAGGTTAAAGAATTATTTTTTATAATTAAATTTTTAAGATCAAATTCACAGGGTTCTAGAACTGACATTTTAAATAAATCTCCTTTTAATATTAAACAATAAAATAAAAAATTTATGAGTCTTTTTGTTTGTTTTGAATCTCTTCAATTGCTTCTTGTATAGCTTCTCTTATTCCATCAGAAAATATTTTCCAAAAGTTTTGGCGTTTTTTCATACCCATCTTTCCAACTTTCAACATCGTTCCTTCGTCAAAATCAATTATAATCTGTTTTTGGGAAGTATCTAAATTTAATTCTATAGTGGCACTAAATTCATTTTTTATAGCTCCAAGAAATTTCAAAGATTTTTTTGAACCACTTGATAATGAGAGTTTATTCTCATTTTGGGTTTCTACTTTAAACCCATCAAAACCTTTCGTAGAACTTTTGAATGTATTGCAATATGTTTTAATCATATTTCTTATAATCTTATCAGGCCAATCAGTTGGAACTGATACATATTCTTTCATTATTATCAATCTCTTCCATTTTTTGATAATATTTATTTCTTTTTAATATATTTAAACTTTTTTCATGATCATTTTTCTACATATTGACCTTTTTTGATCAAGAAACCTTGTAGATATAATTAGAAAAGGTATTATAAATATCAATTGAAAACATTTTAGCACTTAATTTTAGTGGAATGCCAATAAAGCATCTAATTATCTTAGTCTTATTAACATCTCTTGGAAATTCACCTATATATATTTCATACGTTTGATTTTGATGAATATCTGAGTAATTTCCTCTAAATCTTATAACTTTTAGTAGCGGAAGTAGATCAAGAGATATGTATCGGTTGTGGAACCTGTAAAGATGCTTGTTCTTATAATGTAATAGAAATATTGAATGTATTAAAAGAATTTGAGGAAGTGAATTTACCCATTAAAAAATCTTTAATTAATTCAGGATTATGCAAGGGATGTGGAACTTGTGATGTATATTGTCCTGTTGGTGCAATCACCATTAAACATTACGATTTTGAACAAATTAATGCTATGATTAAGACATTTGTAATGTAATTTTGAATAAACAATGATCAATAGTGATCATTGTCTTATATTCAAATTTGACATTTGAGTTATGAAATCTAATCAGAAAAAATAAATTATTTCCTTTTTTTTCCTATTCATCAATAGTTCAAATTAATAAAAGTTCTATTAATCAAAAAAAGTGAATAATATTACTGAAACATCAAAAGTAGATGATTCAAAAGAACTTACAGATAATATCGATCCTTTATTAGAAAAAATTTATGAACCAGATATAAGAAAATCATTATTAAGATGTTATCAGTGTGTTCGTTGTAGTGGTGTTTGTCAGCTTAGTAAGGTTCAAACATTTGAACCAAGTAGAATAATTCAAATGATATTGGAAGGATTTGAAGATAAGATCATTAAAAGTGGAATTCTGTGGGATTGCTTAACGTGTAATGCCTGTTTGCAAAACTGCCCTGAGGGAATAAATTTTGCAGATATCGTTAGAATGGCTAAATATAAAATGCGAGAATCTTATAATCAGAACCCAGATGATTTTGTTGCTCATAAAGGTGTATATACCACAATATCAGAAATAATGAGTGAGGCTCATATAAATCCAAAGAGATCTCTTGAATGGGTTCCTGGTGACTGTCAAATTTCAAACCAAGGAAATACTATGTACTATGTTGGGTGCTTACCTTATTTCAATTTTGAGTTTGAACATTCAAATTCTATAGCAGAAAGTACATTGAAAATATTATGTCAAATTGAAAAAGAACCAATTGTAGTTCTTCAAGATGAAATCTGTTGTGGACATGATCTATACTGGGGTCAGGGAAAACTTAAAGAATTTATCAATTTAGCAAAAAGAAATATCAAAAAAATTGAAGAAACTGGAGCTAAAACAATTATAACAGCTTGTGCCGAATGTTATAGGACATTTAAAGTAGATTATCCAGATTTATTTGAAGATTTTAATGAAAAATTTGTTGTTAAGCATTTGATTGAATATATCTATGAAAATTGGAAAGCTAATAAGATTGACTTTAAAAATCCTTCCCAAAAAGAGGAACCAATTCCATTTACTTATCATGATCCATGTCGTTTAAGTCGCTTTTTACCTAAGAACAGTAATATAATAAATAATGTAAGGGAGATTTTTTCTCATCTAAAAAAATTAGGGTATGAATTCAATGAAATGACTCATAATAAAACTGATGCTTTGTGTTGTGGAGTAAGTTCTTGGATGAATTGTAATGATCGGTCAAAAGCCTTAAGATATAAAAGGCTTTTAGAAGCTAAAGATGCCGGAGAGATAATGGTAACTTCATGTCCCAAATGTAAGATGCATTTATCTTGTTTACAAAAAGATTATGAGGATATATCATCGATAGAAATAGTTGATTTTTCAGAATTCTTAGTAAATTTAATAAATATTGTCGATTCCAATCAAAAAAAGGAGGTAGAAAAATAATGGAAGGTTCTGTATTAGTAATTGGAGGAGGGATTGCGGGAATTCAAATTTCTCTTGACCTTACAGAATTAGGATTTAAAGTATATTTAGTAGAAAAATCGCCTTCAATTGGAGGAAGAATGGCTCAATTAGATAAAACTTTTCCTACATTAGATTGCTCTTTATGTATATTAGCCCCAAAAATGGTAGAAGTTTTTCGGAATCCTAATGTTGAATTGATGACTTATCATGAAGTTCTTCATATTGATGGTGAACCTGGTGATTTTACTGCTAAAATTTTAAAGAAACCTCGATATATTGATGAAACGAAATGCAAAGGATGTGGTGAGTGTGCTAATAAATGTCCTAAAATTTTAGCTCCAAATCCTTTTGAGATGAATATAGGTAAAAGAAAATCTGTATATATTCCTTTTCCTCAAGCAGTACCACCTATATATTTAATTGATTCAGAGATGTGTTTGTATTTAAAGAAGGGTGTATGTCAGGTATGTAAAAAAGTATGCCCTGCTGCTGCTATAGATTTTGAACAAAAGCCTGAAGAATTTGAGATTAAGGTTGGTGCAGTAGTGGTTGCTACTGGATTTGAGATGCCTGCTGATAAATTAACTTCAAGATGGGGTTATAGATTCGAAAATGTTGTAAGTGCTCTTGAGTATGAGAGGATTTTATGCGCATCTGGACCTTTTGGTGGTCATGTTATGCGATTAAGTGATGAAAAGGAACCTGAAGTAATTGCATTTGTACAATGTGCGGGGTCTAGAGATCTTCATGAAAATGTTCCTTTTTGTTCTAGTGTTTGTTGCACTTATACAGCAAAACAAGCAATAATAACACAAGAGCATTCGGAGAATTCAGAATGTTATGTATTTCGACATGATATTCGTGCCTATGGTAAAAATTTCTATGAATTCACACAAAGAGCTCAGGAAGAATATGGTGTAAAATATTTTCAATCTAAAATAAGTACCATTGTAGAAGATCCAGAAACCAAAGACTTAATCATACATTATGAAGATTTAAAAACAGGTGAATTTAACGATTTTCGAGCTAATTTAGTTGTTCTAGCATCACCTTTAGTTCCGTCAACAGGAGTAAAAGAATTAGGAAACTCATTAGGAATTGAGCTAGATAAATATAATTTTTTCCAAGAAAAGTCATATTTTGATAAATTAAAATCAACTAGAAATGGAGTTTATTTGTGCGGATTTTGTCAAGGTCCAATGGACATCCCTGAGACTGTAGCTGATGCAAGTGGTGTAGCAGCACAAATAGCTGATTTATTAAATTCTGTAAAATACACGCAAATAAAAGAAAAAGTATTTGATGTGCCAGAAAAAGAGATCAGAATTACAGATGAACCTCGAATAGGTGTAATGGTTTGTCATTGTGGAATTAATATAGGAAATTACGTAGATGTGCCAAGAGTAGTAGATTATGTTAAAAAATTGCCAAATGTAGTGGTTTGCGAAGCAAATTTGTACTCTTGTTCTTCTGATTCTCAAATAAGGATTAAGGAATTAATTGCGGAATATGATTTAAATCGTTTTATAGTAGCATCTTGTACTCCAAGAACTCACGAATCATTATTTCAAGAAACATGTCAAGAAGGTGGCTTGAATAAATATCTTTTTGAACTTGTAAATATTCGAGATCAATGTTCTTGGGTTCACATGACAAACAAAGATGCTGCAACAGAAAAAGCTATTGATTTAATCAGAATGCATGTTGCAAAATCTAAATTATTAAAACCTCAAAAAGAAGAAAAAATAGATATTACCCATACAGCATTAATTATTGGTGGAGGTGTTGCTGGTATAACGGCAGCATTAAATACCGCCAATCAAGGATTTAAAACTATTATTGTAGAAAAAGAAAGTGAATTAGGAGGAAATCTAAGATTTCTAAATACTTTGTATCCAGTTCATAAAAATGCACTTGAGTTATTAAATGAATTAAAGGAAAAAATTGAAAGAAGCAATAATATTCAAGTATTCCTAAATGGTGGAATAAAGAATATTAAGGGTTATGTTGGTAATTATGATGTTGAGATCAGTGATTCTGATAATAAGATTCATGAAATTAAAATTGGTACCATAATAGTTGCGACTGGAGGTCAAGAATATAAACCAACAGGACTTTTTGGTTATAATGAAAAAAATAAGAATGTAATAACTCAATTAGACTTAGAGCAAAAATTAAAAAATAAGGATACTTCATGGCTAAGCCAAATTAATCGTATAACAGTAATTTTATGTGTTAATGCCAGACAAAATGAGGGAATAACTTACTGCTCTAATATATGTTGCGTAAATTCAATAAAAAACATTAGAATATTAAAAGAATTAAAGCCTGATTTAGAAATTGTAGTAATTTATAGAGATTTACAAATGGCTAAAAAAGAATTTGAAGAATATTATCGTGAACGTAGAAAAGACGCTATATTTCTAAGATATGACTTAAATAATTTACCAGAAATAAAAAGGAAAAAAAAAAGTCCTGAACAATATCAGATAAAAGTTTATGATACTAATTTAAAAGATAATGTCGAATTTGAAACTGATCTAGTAATACTTTCTACACCAATGATTCCCACAGATAACTTAAAAGAATTAGCAATGATGCTTAAAGTTCCACTAGATAAAAATGGATTCTTTTTAGAAGCACATGTAAAATTAAGACCTTTAGATTTTGCAACTGATGGTATTTTCTTATGTGGATGTGCTCAATGGCCAAAAAATATTCAAGACACAATTTCTCAAGCTAATGGTGCTGCTGGAAGAGCTAGTAGATTTCTCAGTGCAGATAAAATTACTACATCTGGATTGATTGCAGAAGTTTTAGAAGAAAAATGCATCGGATGTGGAGAATGCGAGGATGTTTGTCCTTATAAAGCTATAAATCTTATAGAAATTGAAAAAGAATTTGAAGATATAACCATTAAAGTTAAAAAATCTAATATCAACGCTGCTGTATGTAAAGGATGTGGAACATGTGCTGCAACATGTAAAGTTGGAGCTATAATGGTTAAACACTATGATTTTGACCAAATCTCCACAATGATTGATTCATATCTATTAGAAAAGGAGGAAATTAAAAACGGTTTATAGGTGATATTCATGTCAAAATCTAAAAATCAAAATAAAAATGAAGGATTTGAGCCAAATATTTTAGTTTTTTGCTGTAATTGGTGTAGTTATGCTGGAGCTGATTTAGCAGGGGTTTCACGATTTCAATATCCTCCAAATATAAGAATTATACGAGTAATGTGCTCTGGACGGGTTGATCCCTCCTTCATCCTAAAAGCATTAAAAAATGGTGGTGACGGTGTTCTTGTAAGTGGCTGTCATATTGGTGATTGCCATTATATTACTGGGAATGAATATACTCAAGAGAGATTTGAACGTTTACATAATATTTTAATCAAACAACTAGGAATAGATCCAAAAAGAGTACGATTGGAATGGGTAAGTGCCTCCGAAGGAAAGAAATTTGCTGATGTAATTACAGAATTTACAAATCAAATAAAAGAATTAGGACCATTCAAACGTAAAAATCTTTAAAAAATCAGGAAAGTTATTTATCTCATATTAAACTTTCAAAAATACTTACCCGTTTATCATAAATATCTTTTGATTTTCTAATAAAATTCATTTCCTGAAGTTTTTTTAAAGCATAAGCAATTGTTCGTTTTGGTAATAAAGTTTTTTTAATAATTTCTTTCTCTTTTAAAGGACCTCGCTGCTTTAATATATATAAAACAAATTTGCTTGAAGGAGATAGAGCGATAAGGTTCATCTTCTCTTTATAATTATTAACGGAATAAAAATCTTCAATGATCATATATTTCTGCTTTTTAAAAATAAAAAAATTTTATTTAAATCTTCAATTTATAGTAAACTCTTTTCTTATATAAGATTATTGGAGATTTATTAATTTAATCGAATATTTCATTGTTAGTTTCAATTTAAAACAAAATCTAATATTTGAGTTTCAAATTTTAACTCTTTGGAATCTAAAACTATATTCTTTTCTGATAAAATTAAATTTAGAAATTACCGCATCCATCACATTTACCATCCAAAAATGCTTCACAATCTTTACACACATTCTTACATTTAATTTCTTGACTTTTACTGCTAAATAAGTTTAGAGGGAGATATTCTGGACAATTTAAACTCGATACAAATAGGATTTCAGAATGTAATAATCCTTCTTTATTAGTTGGTCCACAGTAATTAATATATCTATGTAAAACCTCAGTATTTTGTCCTATTATTCCTATGATTAAATTAAACCTTCCAGTGATTTGAGCTAATAAGAAAACTCTTGGACAGTTTGAGTAAAATTCAATTATCTTCTTAACTTCATCATAATTTTTCATTTCAAGAAGAATTAAACAAACCTTATAATTTAGGGTACTGATATTGATGTTGCCTTGAACTTTAAGTATTCCTAAATCCTCTAATTTTTTAATCCTTTTTCGTACTCCGGTATGACTCATGATATCTTGATCTGATCTGAAAACTTTTTCCCCTATATTAATTAAACTTTCACGTCCTTTTTCATATAAAGCATTAATAACTTGCTTATCTATGTTATCTATTACCATAATTTAAATACAAGAATGCTTAACATAAAAAGATACAATTATAGAATTATAAGCAATGAATTACAATTCTAATTAACTTAGTAGTGTGCAGGTTCAGGATGCACTTCATTGACAAATCTAAAGTCAAAAATCTCTCTAACTTTAAGCTTTCGTGAAATATATCCTAAGCTATAAAGCGTTTTTACAAACCTCATTGTTGATTTAACATAACCTTCTGAGAGAGCTATGCAGTATTTAGGGGATATCCTTAAAACGGATTCAGCATAGTTCTTATCAATAATTCTAAAGGATTTAACTATTTTTTCAGCCGCCATTGATGGATCATTTCTAAGTAAATATGAAGCACTTTTATGATGATACAAAAATTTCAATAAAATTTCAGGATCTTTTTTAACAAAATTATCATGAATAAATAATCCATAGCTAGGATTATTTGACCATAGTTCTTTTGCCTTAATAATTAAATGAGATTTTAACATTGTTGATGCAAAAACTGCTAGGGCAGGAGTTCCAACTCCTGCTTCTAAAATACCCTCCTTCATATCTTTTGCTATAAATTCTGCTTGTTCATAATTCTTAACTTCAATATCATCTATTAAATTAAATTTTTCCAGATAATGCATTAATATAACATCATGAATAGATCCCTTACTTGGAACTCCTATTGTTTTTCCTTTAAATTGGGAAAGTACTCTTTTTAAATTGTTATTTAATTGTTCTTGTATTTTGTATTCCATCTTGGCAACCATAATCGTTCCCTCAACATGACCACCCGCTATACATTTGATAGTAACACCGTGATCAATTCCTATTATCGCAGGTGGTAAACCCATATAGCCAATATCAAGTTTTTCTTCTCTAAATGCTTTAACCATCGCGGGACCTGTCCCGAACAAAATCCAATTTACAATAATTTTTAAATCTTTTGTTAAATCTTCAGACTCCATTAATATGTAATTTGTATGATAAGCAGTTGAAAGATGTCCAATATTCAGTTTTGATTTATTGATAATAATCACTTAACTAAGGATTTTATTATTCATTATAATTACAGTATTTTTTAAATTTTATAATCCAAATAGATAAATGCAATATTTTTTTAGAATATAATAATATGCTAATGAACTTGAAATTGAATTTTAAAGGGTTTATTACATGATAAATATAAAGACCTCATTCTTTTCTTTATTAGAGGATATTGTAGGTAAAAAAGAAATTTCTTTAACATTTAATAACGAGTTAACAATTAGAGATATTTTAGTGAGATTGAATTCACTACTTGGAAGAAATTTTGAAAAAAATCTATTTAATGCAAAAGGTAAGCTAAATAAGTATATTATTATCGGAATTAATGGAAAGGATATTCGTAAACTAGATGAACTGGATACCATGATTAAAGATGGTGATGAAATATCTTTTTTACCTGCTATTGCGGGAGGATAATTATAATTATTTTTTAAAATTAGATGAAAAAATTGCACTTAATTTTTTATTTTAAGACATTAATTGCCATTTAATACGATTTCTGAAAAAGAGTATAAAATGGAAGAATTTTTAAATTGTTTAAGTTGTGGTAAAACTCTAAGGCATAAAGAGAGAAATAATTATAATTTTTGTGCAGAATGCATATTAAATTTAGATTATCGATTAGAAGAGTTAAATCGTGAAGAGATAGATCAAAATTTGCAAAAAATTTTGAATTTCTTTGTATCAGATGTAAGTGCTGCATTTAATAAAGATCCTGCCGCGCAGTCTTTATTAGAAGTTTTAACAAGTTATCCAGGAATTAAAGCTATCTTATTACATCGTATTAGTCATTTTTTCTGGAAAATAATGATGCCTTTTGTACCTAGGTATATCTCTGAGATTGCTAGGGAGTTAACTGGTATTGAAATTCATCCCGGTGCTGAAATTGGAAAGGATTTTTTTATAGATCATGGAGGCGGTGTTGTTATTGGAGAAACAGCAAAAATAGGAGATAATGTAACCATTTATCAGGGAGTTGTTCTGGGAGGAACAATGATGAATACGATTAAAAGACATCCAACATTAGGTAACAATATCGTAGTTGGAACTGGAGCAAAAATATTAGGACCTATAACTATCGGAGATAATGTAAAAATAGGGGCAAACTCGGTAGTTGTTAAGGATATTCCTCCAAATTCAGTAGTAGTGGGTGTTCCTGGAAGGATAATCTCTCGAAACGGTGAAAAAATCAAGAAAATTGACCTCTCTCATGGTGATTTACCCGATCCATTAACAATAACTCTTTCTTCTATAAATCAAAGAATTGAATTCCTTGAAAAAAAGTTTAAAATAGAACTTGAAAGAAAAGAAAGCGATTATGAGATTTATTTTGGTTTAGAAGGAGGGGGTATCTAGATAATTGAAAATCTATAAAGTAGGTTAAAAATTTTGAAAAGATTATATAATTATATTATTGATAGAGGGAGATTCTTATTAAAAAAGTATATTTAGATTATGCAGCTTCTACACCAATGGATCCAGAAGTAGTAAACGAGATGACAATTCATTTAAATGGTACATTTGGAAATGCATCTAGCTTACATTCTTATGGACAAGCTGCACATCAAATTCTAGAGCAATCCAGAGATAATATTGCCTTATTTTTGAACGCAGAACCAAATGAAATCTATTTTACGTCTTCTGGAACAGAATCAGATAATTTAGCAATAAAAGGAGTTGGATTTAAACATAAAAACACAGGTAATCATATAATAACATCAAAAATTGAACACCATGCTGTTCTTCATCCATGCCAATATTTGGAAAAGTTAGGATTTAATGTAACTTATTTAGATGTAGATAAATATGGGGTAGTTGATTTAAATGAATTAGAAGAAGCAATTACAGATAATACAATATTGATCTCAATTATGTTTGCCAATAATGAAATTGGGACAATTGAACCTATTAAAGAAATTGGAATAATTGCTAAAAACCACAATATTATTTTTCACACAGATGCAGTTCAAGCATTTGGAAGAATTCCTATAAATATTGAAGATATGAATATTGACTTGCTTTCTGCCAGTGCTCATAAAATATATGGACCTAAAGGGGTAGGACTGCTTTATATAAGAGAGAAAGGTGGAAAATTAGGAGGCAAAAAGAATATTGAACCATTAATCCATGGTGGAGGACATGAACGTGGATTGAGGTCAAGTACAGAAAATATCCCGGGAATAGTAGGATTTTCAAAAGCTGTAGAATTATGCAGAAAAAATATAGGTAAAGAGACAAAAAGATTAATTAGATTTAGAGATCGTCTTATTAAAGAAGTTACTGAAAATATTGAGGATGTTTACTTAAACGGACATCCAACTCAAAGACTCCCTAATAATGTTAATTTGGGTTTTAGGTATATTGAAGGTGAATCCATAGTTTTAAGTTTAAATGAAGAAGGAATCGCAACCTCGACAGGATCAGCATGTTCTTCAAAATCTTTAGAACCATCACATGTTTTATTAGCAATAGGTCAAAAACCTGAAGAGGCTCACGGTTCATTACGAATTACAATGGGAAGATTTACAACTCAAAATGATATAGAATATTTATTAGAAAAACTCCCACCTATAATTACTCGTCTAAGGGAAATATCACCACTAAAAAAAGGAATAAATTCTATATTAAATAAGAAAAAACTGGAATCTCAGTTTCATTAAATCAAATATAATAATTTATTGAGTGAGAAAGGTCATAATATGTACTCTGAAAAAGTAATGGAACATTTTAAAGACCCTAAAAATATGTGTGAAATGGAGGATGCTGATGCAGTAGGAATTGTTGGAAATCCTGTATGTGGAGATCTTATGCATATATATATTAAAGTAAAAAAGAATAAGATAGAAGATATATCTTTCCAAACATTTGGATGTGCTGCTGCGATTGCAACATCATCTATGATAACAGAACTAGCAAAAGGAAAAAAATTAGATGATGCAATGAATATAACTAGAAAGGATGTAGCAGATGCATTGGATGGTTTACCTCCTATAAAAATGCATTGTTCAAATCTTGCAGCAGATGGACTTCATGAAGCTATCAGGATATATAAATTAAATCAGAAATAATAGTTTAATAATTAATTTAAACTAATTTCAGTGTTACAGAAAAATTCAGATCATACTTGTACACAAATTACTGAAATTGGCTATTTTTAAATTTGAAAAAATAAGCGATTATGAATTTTATTTTCTTCGTTTATGAGATCTTCTAAAGTAGTATAAAACAATTCACTAAATTTATCTTCAATACCTTTCCAATAGTCTCTTAAAACTTCAGAGGTCCCAAAACGATCGAACGTTGATATTTTACCTTCTAAACCTATTAATAGATCGAGTACTGTTATAGAATCTGCAGTACGTTTTAGTTGATAACCCCCTTTTTTACCTCTTATACTATCGACCAAGTCTGCATTTTTTAATTTAATTAATAAATGCTCTAGGTAATTCTGGGGTATATTTTGCGATATTGCTATATCTTCAATTTTTACTGGGCCTTTATTATAATTTTTAGCTAATTCAAATAGTGCAGCAAGGCCATATTTTATTTTTTCAGAAAATAACTTCATAGAAAAATACGAATTTAGTTTTTTTAGAGATTCGATTAATAAATAAAAGTAAGATTTAAAATAAAAAAGTAAGATTTATAAATCTTGTCTTCTTGACTAGACATTGAAAGATTTGAATAAAATTATTAAAATTAAGTGATGAATATATGGAAAAAACTTATAATAATATTATTGAAACAATTGGAAATACTCCGTTAGTAAAATTGAATAGAAGTACTGAAAATATAAAACCTAACATTTATGCAAAGGTTGAAGCATTTAATCCAGGTGCTAGTGTTAAAGATAGAATCTGTATGGCAATGATCGAAGTAGCAGAAAAAGCCGGAATAATTAATAATGAAACAACGATAGTTGAACCTACATCTGGGAATACAGGTATTGGTTTAGCTTTAGTATGTGCAGTAAAAGGATATAGATTGATACTTACAATGCCAGAGAGCATGTCTGTAGAAAGACGGAAAATTCTAAACGCATATGGGGCTGAGTTGGTATTAACACCTGCCTCAGGAGGGATGAAAGGTGCGATTAGTAAAGCCGAGGAACTCGCCCAAGATAATGATAAGGTCTTCATACCTCAACAATTTAAAAACTTAGCGAATCCTGAAATACATCGAAAAACAACAGCTGAGGAAATTATTAGAGATCTTGATGGTAAAATAGATGCATTTGTCTCAGGGATTGGAACTGGTGGAACAATTACTGGTGTTGGAGAAGTCTTAAAACAAAAAGTTGGGGACCATGTAAAAATTTATGCTGTAGAACCCAAAGATTCACCAGTATTATCTGGAGGTACTCCAGGACCTCATAAGATCCAAGGGATTGGAGCAGGATTTGTACCAGATGTGCTTAATACTAAAATATACGACAAAGTTATTCAAGTCGAATATGAAAACGCAGTAGAAACATCAAGAAACTTAGCTAAACTGGAAGGAATATTTGCAGGAGTTTCTGCTGGTGCCGCAGTATGGGCTACTATATATATAGTATCAAAAGATTTTAATGAAGGGCAAAATATTGTCGTAATTTTACCGGATACAGGAGAAAGATATCTTACAACCAATTTATTCGAAGCTTAAACCTTAGTTTTTTTATTTTTTAAATAAAACACTAGGCTATAATAATTTATATCAATTTCACTCATACTTAAATCCTAATCTTAGATTAAAAGGTGACAAATAAGCTGTTTGAAGATATTTTAAATAAAATACCTGATTTAAAGTATTTTAAATATGTTAAGATCTTTAATCTCGAATCGGGAAAAATATTACCTAAATTTCAATTAGCTTATGAAACCTATGGACATTTAAATACTATTAAATCAAACGCCATTTTAATTTTTCATGCTTTGTCCGGTAGTTCACATGTTTTCAAAGCAAATAGCGAGATTGGTGGTTGGTGGGATGAAATGGTTGGACCTAATAAACCATTTGACACAAACAAATATTTTATAATTTGTGCGAACATTTTAGGTAGTTGTTATGGTTCTACTGGACCAAATTCCCTCAATCCATTAAATGGAAAAAGATATGGTCTAGATTTTCCTATCATCACAATCCATGATATAGTAAGAGCAGTAAAAATGTTAATAGACTATTTAGGTGTTCAAAAATTATTGACAGTAACAGGGAGTAGCATGGGTGGTATGCAAGTTCTGGATTGGATTATTAATTATCCAGAAATAACCTTATCTGCAATTCCAATGGCCACAGCAGCGCATGCGACTACCTTAAATATTGCATTTAATGAAGTACAAAGACAAGCAATTTATTCAGATCCTTTTTGGAATAATGGAAATTATTATTCAGGATATGCACCAAATAAAGGATTAAGATTAGCAAGAGAAATTGGACATATTACTTATTTAAGTGAGGATATTATGAGAGAAAAATTCGGACGATCTTTACAACATAATCCAAAATTACTTTTTCAATTTACTGAAGAATTTGAAGTCGAAAGTTATTTGCAATATAAGGGGACAGCCTTCACTAAACGTTTTGACGCAAATTCTTATTTGTATATTACGAAAGCAATTGATTATTTCGATATTCGCCAAAATGGAAATCTAATTCCAACATTTTCACACCTAAAGAAAAACAAATTCTTGGTAATCTCCTTTTCTTCTGATTGGTTATATCCCACAAGTCAATCGAAGGAAATAGTTTTTGCTTTAAAATCAAATTCATTAGATGTTAGTTTTGTAGAGATAGATGTTAATTATGGGCATGATTCGTTTTTAATAGATTGTAAAGATTTACGTGAAGTAGTTTCAAATTTTTTAAAAAACCTTGAGATTTGAATTAATTTAGATTATGCTAAAAAGAAAAGATCTACAAATTATATGCGAATATATTACTCTATCAAGCAGAGTATTGGATTTAGGTTGCGGAGATGGTCAATTACTTTATGAATTGGTTAAAGAAAAAAAAGTAAAAGGATTAGGAATTGAGATTTCTATTGATTGTATTAAAAGTTGCCTAGAAAAAGGACTCTCTGTGATACAAGAAGATTTAAATGAGGGTTTAAAGGATTTTCAAAATAAATCATTTGATTACATCATCTTAAGTCAAACATTAGAATATATATCATCACCTGATAATCTCATAAAAGAAATGTTAAGAGTCGGTGAACATTCTTTTATTAGTTTTGAAAATTTAGCTAATTGGAGAAATCGCGTATCTTTTCTCTTTAAAGGCAGAATAAAAAGTTCTAAAAATGGGAGGTCAATTATTAATGGGAAAAAGCAACAGCTTTTAACAGTAAAATCATTCCTAGAACTCTGTAAGAAAAAAGGATTTAATATTTCCTCCAAGATATATCTTCCTAAAAGACGATTCAATCTTACTAACATTTTTCCAAATCTTTTCAGTAGAACAGCAATTTTTATTTTAAAAAGTAATTAATAGTAAGATAAAATTAATCATTATTATGAATGTAAATTGGAATAAAATAAGAAAGGAACAGTTTCCTGCACTTGAAAATTCAATATATTTAAAAGCAGCTGGAGGGTCTCCAATGAGTAAAGCAGGATATGATGCTTCTTTAAAATATCTTAATGGATTATATATGGTTGGAGATTTATTTTGGGATCAATATCTTGATGATATTGAATTCACAAGGCAGCTAATTGCTGATTATATTAATTGTAAACCCCATGAAGTTGCTTTTCTTATAAATACTTCCTCTGGAATGAATGTAATTGCTCATATACTTGAAAAAGGTAGAATAATATATCCTGAGGGTGAATTTCCCACATCAATACTGATTTTTAAAAAATTAGGGTTTGGATGTGATAAATTTCCTTTAGAATTTGATAATACATATCCCTTAGATAAAATTTCTAATTATATTAAGGAAGATACAAAATATGTTATCCATAGTCATGTTCAATATCTAACTGGTTTTAAACAAAATTTAGGCGTATTAGGAAATTTTTGTAAAAAAAATAAATATATTAGTATAATAAATGCTACCCAATCATTTGGCGCTTTTCCTATTGATACAACCCAAGAGAAGATTGATATTTTAGTAGCATCTGGTTTGAAATGGGCCTGTAGCGGATATGGTTTGGGAATTTTATATTTCAATGATAGACTTATTCCTAGGGAAGGTTTATCTTTTTTAAGTTGGCTAAGTGTCAAAGATTCATATTCAATGGATAATGATAATCTTAATTTCATTAATCAAACAAAAACCATGGACGGTTTAGGAGGTACCCCAAATTTTGCTTCAATTTTTGCTTTAAAAGCTAACCTTCTATTAATAAAGGAGATTGGAAATGGTAATATTAGAGAAGGCATTAAACAAATACAAAAAAGAATAATTAATCTCACACAGAATTTCATAGAGCAACTTAAAGAGACAAGTTTCAAAATTATTACTCCTTTAGATATAGAATATCGCTCAGGTATAATTACACTTGAGAGTGAAAATGCAGAGTCAATATTTTCCGACCTTTCAGCAAAAAATATCCAATTTTCACTTAGAAACTATCCTAAAACAAAAAAAAAGACTCTTCTAAGGTTTGCTTTCAACTATTACAATAATGAAGATGACATTGAAGAAACAATTTCAATCCTAAAATTAAACCAAAAAAGATAAAAAAAAAATAAAATTGCCAGAATTAAAATATCTTAAAACAATAGGTGGTTTTCATGGGATTTCTGCAGTATTTCCTAAACTTCAAGATGTCATTGATTATGAAGAAGGAAACATATATATTAATCAAGGTTATCCCCGCTTTGTTAGTCATCCTACCGTAAAAATTCTTGAATTGAAATATAAAAAAAAATACAAATCGTTTGAATCGATTAGTTGCCATAGTTTTGAGAGTGCTATATTTTTAGTATTTGATTATTTCTACCAAAAAGGTTGTAAAATCTTTATTGATGATAAGTTAACTAAGATTCTTTCTATTTATTTCAAAGAAAAATTTCCTGATATTATTATCGAAGTTGATCCAAATGAAGCGGAGGTAATTTTTATCAGTAACTTAGAAGATTTCATTGAAAACAAAATTGTTATAGGGATCTTCAACGAAAAAGATCTTTCTGAACTAATAGATTCAATAACATTCAGCATTATAATTATAAATGAAATAACATTTGATATTGGGATTATATTAATTTTTAGTTCTAGATACAAAATACTAAAAACACTGAGAAGACATTGTGGTTTCAATGTAAGTTCTCGTAAATTTTTAAAAGTTTATATCAATAAGCAAAAAGAAGCGGAACTTGAATATAAACTTAAATCCACCATTTCAAAACTCGAACACTTGAAATCAAATCATTGTTATTTGTATTCTTCAGGTATGGCTGCTGTATTTTCGTCTATTTTTTCCCTAATGTCAGTAGAAAGACCAAAATTCATCTTATTAGGTTCGTTATACGTTGATACTTTACGAATTTTAGAGAAATGGCCAAAAAAATTTGGACTTAAAAAACCAATATTTATAAGAACAGATATTGAGAATAATTTTCAAAAGTATATTGATGATGAAGTAACTGCTGTTATTATCGAAGTTCCTAGCAATCCTTTAATTCAGCTTGTAGACATTAGTAAAATAGTTAGTATTGCACACTCTCATGGATCAAAAGTATTAGTGGATAATACAATTGCCACTCCTTATAATTTTAATCCATTTGATTATGACGTGGACGTCGTTGTTCATAGTACGACCAAATTTCTAAGTGGAAAAAATAATCATATTGGAGGTACGGTTTTAACTAATAATGAAAGGATTGGTGATAACATTAAAAGATTAAATAATCTGCTCCAATTAAAGATGCACATCAATGATATAAAAACACTTAACCGAAATATAAAATCTTTTGAAGAAAGAATGGTAAAAATAAATAGAAATGCTGAAATCATCGCTAATTTTCTAAATAACCACGAATCTGTTGAAAAAGTATATTATCCTAGTCTTAGAAATAATCCGAATCGTGAACTGAAGGAAAAATATTTAAGAGCCGGTGGAGGACTATTAAGTTTTGTATTAAAAGATTCTTCAGAAGAGAATGCAATGAAATTTTATGATAACATTCTACCTCCAATTTTAAAAGGACCAAGTTTGGGGTCCGAAAAAACCTTATTATCCCCCTATGTTATGATGGCGCATTATGATGACTCAGAAAAAGAATTAGAACGATTGGGTTTTGATTTCTATTTAATGAGAATTTCAGTTGGGGTAGAAAAAATTGACTTAATTATAAAAAGCCTTGAAAACGGATTAAACCAATTAAAATAATAAAAACACAAATAAAAGCTAAAAAATAAATATAATACATAATAAATTAATTTTCCATTCTCATTTCATAAAATATATTGTTTTATTTTTTCCTTCTTAATTTTATCAACATTGATGAAATTATTTAAGGAATGTATCTTTGTACCATAAACAATTCTTCCATTAGTATCAGTGTTATCTGAATATCTTAAAGTTAGTTCCGCGGCAAACTTCATTACTTCATTATCTCTTTTTCCTTGAATTATAGTAATTGGACCTGACACCTTTTCAGCTTGCATTATTAAATCATTATTATATTTCAATTGAAGTAATAACTTATTTTCTAACTCATTTCTTCCTACTATAATTTTTGATTGATTATATCTAAAATGACGTCCATATTTTAGAATTTTCACATCCTTCATTTTAAGTTTCCCATGATATTTAATAAAATCTTTCATTCGATTCGAAAATCCTTTATCAGTTAATAAACATCCACCACATGCATAATATGAATTTAATAATCCATATTTCTGAGCAATTTCGAGTTGAATCTTTCTACTTCGTCCATTGATACCTAATAATTTAGATCTTTCAATATAGCCTTGTTTTTCAAGAATAGTTGGTTCCAACAATAAAGCAGACAAAGGTCTTAGCAATTTTCCTTTTAGACCTGCTTCACGTTCTACGATCTTTAAAGCTCGCCTATTTTGAGATTTAGGTCTTTGATTTAAAACTTCTCCTGTAAAAATAAAATCAGCTTTAATTTTTTTTGCAAATTTATTGGCTTTTTTTAATATATATATTCTGCAATCGATACATGGATTTAAATTTCTCCCATAACCATATATTGGATTGCGAATTATATCTAGATAATCTTCTTTCTTATATTGATAATAAGTTGTAATTCCTAATTTTTCATAATATAAATTTAGACCACATTCTGAATTTTTTAAGGCTTTATCACAATTACAAAATGGTGATTTAAAATTAAGTCCCACAATTTCAATATCTTGTAATTTCAGTATTAAAGAAGCAATTAAACTATCCAATCCTCCGGAAATTAATCCAAGTCCTAGGAGGATATCGTTAGTATATCTCATTTGAATTAAATATTGATTTTTAAAGCTTCTTTAGTTTCAGAAGCCATATACCTTCTTCTGGTTCAAGTTCTTTTTTTTCTATTAACTCTGCGAGGTTTTGACGAATGCAATTTTTTGATATACTTTTTGCTGCAGGAGGAAAATCTAAAATAACTTCTAAAATATCACCTTGATTCAATTCTTCAAGAGTTAATTTAGTATAGACAAATGTCATAGGGCATACTTTACCTTTAATATCCAGTTTTTTTAACATAATTATCAAATCTTTTTTTTGAACTTTTTACTAGCATATATCTTCTATCCTATAGTTATAGGTACCAACTAAATCTACTGCATTTTCTCCACATGCAATACAATTTTCATCTCTGTAAATATCAATAAAATTAAACGTATTTCGTAAGAGATCCACATACAATATCTTATTTGTGATTAAATCCCCCACATTCAGAATACATTTAATAGCTTCATTTGCTTCAATACAACCTAGGATTCCTGGAATTAATCCAATAACTCCTGCTTCTGAACATGACATTCCTGTACCAGCACTAGATACTTCACCAAAAATACATCTATAACAGGCAGTTTTTTTCTCAGGAACCGTTGTCATAATTTGTCCATTGAATCTTAATACACCTGCTATAGTAAATGGGATCTGTAAAGAGATACATGTATCATTAACTAACACTTTGGTAGGAAAGTTGTCAGAGCCTTCTATCACAAAATCAGATCCTTTGATAATTTTTTTAGCATTTAGAGGGGTAATCTTATCTGAAATAACCTCAATATTACAATCTGGATTTAAAAGATTTAGTTTTTCAATGGCACTCTCTGTTTTTTTTCGATTAATATCTTTTGTGAAATGGAGAATCTGCCTATGTAAATTTGAAGGTTCGACTAAATCATAATCAATCACTTTTAAATAACCAATTCCTGCAGCTACTAAATAATATGCAGCAGGTGATCCAAGTGCCCCCAATCCAATTAAAGAAACTTTTGAATTCAATAATTTTTTTTGTCCAATTCCCCCAATTTCCTTGAGAACAATTTGACGAGAATATCTATCAATCTGATCCTCTGTTAAATTCATCTTCTTCTATTCCATTGATAAATCCTAAGATATTAAAATATTATACTTATATAAAATAAAATGCAAAAATTGCATTAACCTATTTATACGATATTGTATAAGAAAATCAAAAGGAACTAAATTCAATCATCATTAGACTTCGCCCCTCATTGAAAGATGATCTAATTCTCCCTCTTAATTTAATCAAAGAGATTGAATTAATATTCCTTTTGTTCTTTTTTTAATTTTAATTAGTAATCTTTAATTAATATTAAAAAATACATAAAGATGTGAAAAATCTATGAAAGCAGCAGTTATTGAAGATGTTAAAAAAATAATATATAAGGAAGATTATCCTAAACCAATTCCTGGTCCAGATGAAGCTCTAGTTAGAGTCCATTATTGTGGAATCTGTGGGAGTGATATAACTCATTTTAAATATAAATTATATAAAATGCCCATAATAGGAGGGCATGAAATTACAGGAGAAATTGTAGAAATTGGTGAGAATTTTTCTGAAGCAAAAGTAGGAGATAAAGTTCTCTGCGTTAATGTTGCGCTTGATGTTACTCAAGGTAGTTTAAATGGTTTAGGAATGTTTCAAGATGGAGGATTTGCTGAGTATGTAAAAGTACCTAAAGTATCAATATTTCCTCTTCCTGAAAATGTATCTACTAAAGATGCGGTAATGATTGAAACATTTGCGTTAATAATGCGAGCGTTTAAATTATCGAGAATTGAAAAAAATGAAAATATTCTCATCATTGGAGGAGGAAATGTAGGATTAGTAGCTTTAAAATCAGTCTTAATTGAAAAAGATCCCAATTATGTAATTGTGGTTGAGCCCCAAGAATTTCTACGCAATAAAGCAATTGAAATAGGTGCAACAGATGCAGTTGGTACAAGCAGAGCCAAAATAAAAAAAATAACAAAAAATCTTGGTATACCAACATTTATTTTTGATTGTGTGGCAAATGAAGAAACACTTTCCAATGCGGTATACTTTATTAAAAAAGGAGGGACTATTTTATTAGAGGGTGTACATAAAGGAACTATAACATTTCCTGTATTCATGTTAAATTCTAAAGAGGTAACTTTGAAAGGAAGTTTAGGTCACGATCGAGATGATATTCTAGCTGCGATCGATTTATTTGCAAAGGGAAAAGTAGATGCAAGTGAATTTATTTCTGATGTTGTTCAATTAAAAGACTTACAAAAGGTTTTCGAGAAATTTCTAAAAGCTACTGGAAGGAATTTTGTAAAATTATTAGTTAAAATTTAATTTTTCTTCGTTATTTTTTGTTTTTATTAGAAAAAATACGATTTCAATCAGACTAACTGTAAAAAAAATCAATATAATTAAAACTCTGTAATCTTAAGAATGCTCTAATTCTTAAGACAAATTTCTCTATTAGTTTAAATTAATATCATATTTCATTGAAGAAATCTTCCTAAAATTATTGTTTTTAAAGAAAGAAAACAAAAAGACTTAAATAAAATATAAAGATAAATGCAATATCAATATTTACAATTTTGTATTTTTATAGAGTGTGAGGGTTATGTCTCAAGAAATAAAGCAAGAAAAAAAAAAGCCAGAAAAGTGGAAAAAAAAAGATTGGGCTATATATCAACTCAATTATTTTCCAACCTTTGAACATAGTAAGGTTAAATTAAGTGAAAAAAGATTTATAGGTAAGGATTTATTGAAAATTGAGGATCACAAATTTTCAATAGGTGATTTTTCTTTAAAATATGCTAATATAGGAAAGTTAAACATATGGAAAGATAAAAATAATTTTGAATATGTTGCTATACAAGATATTGAAGGAAGAAGTTATTATATACATATTGCTTGGTTAGTAAAACCTAATAAAAGAAATATAGCGCAAAATAAAGCCTTTTTAATTCTAAAAGAAAAATTTGTAATAAACGAAAAAAAAAGAATATCTGATACTATAGAATATATTAAGACTCTTCATAATTTATATAAAGAGATAAATTTGGATGATTTAGCTTCAAAAACAAATTTAGATAGAGCTCAGCTAATTGAAATTATTGAAAGTATGATATTAAATGAAGAGTTCAATGCTGAGATTAGAGGTAATATGCTTAGACTCAAAAAAGAAGCAGAAATCGTAACTTCACCTACAGGATATACTTCAGAAACTTCTGTAATTCAAAAAACTGAAAAAAAAGAAGGGATGCTGGTATTTGTAAGTTATGCGACCAAGGATGCTGATTTATTTAATATTGCTGAACTTGCCAGAAAACTTGAAGTATATAATGAAATTGGTGAAGTACTATATTGGCAGGAAGACATGCATGATAGTATAATCGAATATATGAACGATAATCTAGGGAGAAGCGATGTCGTGCTTTTATTTTGTTCCCCCAATGCGTTAGATTCTGTTCCTGTAAAGAAAGAATGGATGGCTGCGGAATCCTTAAATAAACCGATAATTCCAATCTTCTTCAAGGCAGAACATATCCCTCCCCTTTTAAGTGATAGGTTAGGTATCGAATTTGACAATTTTAATTTTCAAGGAAATGTTCAAGAAATATATGAGTTGATATTAAAAAAAAAGCAAAATTAATCATAAAAGGTCTAGATTATGTCAGAAGAAAAAAAAAAATTAGAAAAGTGGGAAAGAAAAGATTGGTATGTTTTACCCTATAATTTTAAACCAAAGGTTTATTCATGGAACCTATTAAGATCAAGAGCGCATGGTTATGGAAAAATTCTATTAGATGATGATAAAATTACTATAGGAAAGTTTTCATTAAATTATATTGAGATTAATAGATTAGAGAGAGAAAAGAATTATTATCTTATTATATATGATTCAAATGGGATGAATTACAGACTTCGTATGTTTGCTAAATCAAGTAAGACAAATATGATATCAAGAGATAAACTTTTCTCAGTTTTATCAGAGAAATTAGAGCGATATGAAGAAGTTAAAATATCTAATGCGATAGAATATATTAAAACATTACCTAAATTATATAAAGAAATTAGTCTTGATGATTTAGCCTCAAAAACAAATTTAGATAGAGCTCAGCTAATTGAAATTATTGAAAATATGATACTAAATGAAGAGTTCAATGCTGAAATTAGAGGGAATATACTTAAACTCAAAAAAGAAGTAGAAATCGTAACTTCACCTACGGGATATGAAACGTCAGTATCTTCAATTAAAGAACCCGAAAAAAAGGAGGGATTATTAGTCTTTGTTAGTTATGCCACCAGAGACGCTGATTTATATAATATTGCTGAGTTTTCCAGAAAACTTGAAGGATATAAGGAAATTGGTGAAGTACTGTATTGGCAAGAAGATATGCATGATAGTATAATTGAATATATGAATGATAATCTTAGGAGAAGTGATGTTGTGCTTTTATTTTGTTCTCCTAATGCCCTAGAGTCCGTTCCTGTTAAGAAAGAATGGATGGCTGCCGAAGCAATACAAAAACCGATAATTCCCATTTTTATTAAACCAGAACATATCCCAACACTATTAAGCGACAGATTAGGGATTGAATTTGACAGTTTTGATCTTCAAAAAAATGTGCAAGCGATTTACGAATTAGTTCTAAAAAAAAAGCAAAAATAATTGGAAAAAGCTAATATCCTATTTTAAGAAAATAAGCCAGAAAAGTGGGAACATATCAAAGCGATAAAAACTATCGTATATTTTTAAATTTTCTATATCATTTTAATTCTAAAATACTTCTAAAGATATAAACCATCATTTAAAATTTCATTTATAGATGTCATTTCAAGGCATAGAGGAAGCTTATAGTAGAATAAGAAATATAGTTAATCGGACACCAGTAATGAAATCAAGAACATTGAATTCTCTCATGAACGCAGAAATTTTTTTTAAATGTGAGAATTTTCAAAGAGTAGGTGCTTTTAAATTTAGGGGTGCCTTCAATTCATTGAGCTTGCTTTTAAAAAAAGAGAAGCAACAGGGAGTTATAACTCATTCAAGTGGTAACCATGCTCAAGCTTTAGCACTCGCGGCTTCAATATTAGGAATAGACTCAACAATAGTAATGCCAAGAGGAGCTCCAAAGAATAAAATAAATGCAACCAAAGGATATGGGGCGAAAGTAGTATTTTGTGAAAATAATCTGGGATCCAGAGTTAAAACTACAAAGAAATTAATAGAAGAAAAAAATTTGATTTTAATTCATCCTTATGATAATGATAATATAATTAATGGAGCAGGAACTGTAGCTTATGAACTTATTAAAGAAATTGGTAAATTAGATATAATTATTTCTCCTTTAGGTGGGGGTGGTTTATTGAGCGGTACAGGTATAGCCTCGAAAGGATTACTTCCAGACGTTAATGTGATAGGTGTTGAACCCTCTCTAGCAGATGACGCGTTAAGATCTCTTAAAGCAGGGTATATTATACAAAGTACATATCCAAATACTATTGCTGATGGATTACGTACTTCAATTTGTGAGAGAACTTTTAATTTCATCAGAAAGTATGTAGATCAAATTATAACAGTAACTGAAATGGAAATAGTTGAAGCGATGAGATTCTTATGGAATCGTATGAAAATGGTTGTAGAACCATCTGGAGCAGTTCCATTAGCAGCAGTACTAACAAAAAAAGTACTGGTTAAAAATAAAAAAATAGGTTTAATATTAAGTGGTGGCAATATTGATATAGAACCTTTTTTTCAAATATTAGAAAAAAGAATTAGATGAGATATGCTGGATTTATTAGAAAAACTTTTTCAAAACATAGAATTGTCTTGGGTTGATTCAGTAGAAAATATTGATATAACTCAAGAATTTATTTCGCTTATTTCTATATTTCCAAACTTAAAGGACATTTTTCAAAATGCTAAAGCGAAAAACAAGGATGAATTTCAAAGAACAATTAGACACATCTTCAGATCCTATAAAATATTCTTTTTAATTAAAAATGGAGAATTTTATCATGAAACCCTTTCGAAGGAATCATCAATTATACTTAAAAAAAAAGTTTTGAATCAACACACCCAAAATGAATTAATCCTGCCAATCCTCTTAATGTATCATGATATTGGGAGATATATTGATAATAAAAAACATCCATATCATAGTTATCAACTTGTTTCAGGTATGAACTTACTTGATGCTTTTAAATTTTCAAAAAACGAGAAATTACTTATCAAAAAATTGATTCAGTATCATTTACTTATTGCCACGATATTTACTGGAGAATCTACATTTTATGGGATTTATTCATTATTAAATGATCCAGAATTTATTGAGCTAATCTTAAAATCAAATGCTATTAACCAATTCATTGATGTATTGGAAGTTTTTACATATATTGATATACTTGGTTACTTCTACACTAAGATTTTTGACCATTATATTAAGTATTATGATGAGATAAGTTCAAAATTAAAAATTATTTTAAATCTCTGGCCAAATAAGGAGGTAGCATTAAATAAAGCAATAAGTTATTCACAAGAATGGTTGGAATGGCGGCTCGCTAGCGCTCTCAGAATATTCCAATTTGTTGAAACAAAGCCATATTTGACTAAAGAATTTTATTTTGATATACTAAGGCGTAGTGTAAATGAGAATAGTAATCAATTATTCAACAAATTAGATTGGGATTCATTAAAAGATAAATACTTAATCCATACTTATAAAATCCAATTGAGATACTCCTTAGCATTTTTAATGATTTTAGCATTTGGCAGTTTCCAACGTATGGCATTAAAAATTAACACTGGAATTTCATATAAATTAATTCTTTTTTGGATTTTGCTTTCTAAAGAAATTGAATTAAGATCAAAAAATAAACCTAAAACTCTATGGAATGTATACTTAGAAGGGATGCCTCATTGGTCGAAATTTGATAAATCACTGATTGAAAAAATAAATACTGATAATATTGAACTTATTATTCATAACGCAAAACAGAAGTTTGATGGTACTAAAGAAGAATTTACTCTTTATTTGGATTTTAATCTTCTTTTTGATTAAATAATTCAATTCATTTCTTTGGATAGTGATTTACTCTCATTGTCCGAAAGAGTCAAAATTCTGTTGTGATATATTATTAAAAAGAAGAAGGGAATTAGGAAAAAAATGAGAAGAGAAGCTGATCTATAAGTTCTTAATAAATTATATAAAACTCATATCTTAATTGAGTTATAGAAATGCTAAATTGTTACTTTTTTAATTTTACGATAAAAATTATGGAATATCTATTTTACGAAAATAAAGGGTTGATATAGCTAAACAAGCTAAAGTAACAAATGATGATATTAAAACAATACTTACTGGTGTTAATTTTATTGGAGTAATAGTGAAACCGAGTGACTCACTTAAAGTTCCTGTAATTGTACTAAATCCTCCAGTTGTATTAGCTATCCAAGTCCGTCCTAATTCTTCATAATAATAAGAATCTGTTAAGAGGAGGGGCCATTCATGCCGAACTAGGATTGGTAAAAAACTAACGAATGAAGGAAAAATTAAAAACAATAACATTGGAATGAAAATAGCTAATCCTATTTTTTTGAACAATGTTGAGCATAAAAGACCTATAGCTAGTAATGGAATTAGTGTAATTATACCTATAAGAAAAACAAATCCTCCAATAGAAAATAAATCATTATAATATATTTTATCTACATATAACATTCCACTTAATGTAAATGAAATTGATGAAACTAACATTATTATAATAATAATCAAAATATAAGCCAAGATTTTTCCCCACAGAAATTCCCAACGTCTTACTGGTTTACTAAAGAACCAAGATAATGATCCACTACTTTTTTCTCCTATAATACTATTTGAACCAAAAGCAATTGAAAATGCTACTCCAAAATATAAAAGATAAAAACCAAGAAAGATATTTGTTATATTTCGAATCTGATCAATATTGATACTGCCCAATCTTCGATTTATCATTCTAAATATTAAATTTAGTATAATTCCAGGGACTATTCCAATACCCGTAAACATTATAATCTTGATCTTACTATTAGCTAATTCAGTTTTGAAAATAATTCCTAAAGAACTAGAATATCCACGATTTTGTCGATAACGTAATAATATACCAAATAGAACTATGAAAATTATAAGCATACCAACCCCTAATCCAAAATAATTCCATTTAAAAGAAGGGTATTCAGATATTTTTATTGTAATTGTGGATGTAAAATTATTTCTTAAGCTATCAATACTTACAAGAGAAATATTGTGAATTCCAGTTGAACTAAAATTAATGGGTAAACTACCGACGAAATATTTATAAAATCCTGAACCATACACTTCATAATAAAATTGCCCATCTATCAAAATTTGGAAAGAAACATTAAGATATCCATCTATTATTGGGCTATCCCATCCTATCCAAGTTAGATTTATAGTTCTTATAGCTGTTTGATACATTATTCCTTCTTCTGATAAGACAAACCTATTTGGAGTTGGTCCTGTAATATAATTAAGTGGTTTTGCTAAATCATTAAGAAATAATATATTTGAACTGTTAATATATACTTCAGAAGAAGATAATCCATTAAGACTAACACTATTTATCAGTGAATCTAAAATCAGAATTTGGCCTTCTATTCCAAATTCATTAAGTTGAAAAAATGAACTACTTGTAATTGTGATGTTTGCAGAATTAAATTTCCATATAATTGTAGAGGCAGTTTGACTTGAAACCATATTTAAAGAAGAAAAATCACGACATTCAATATTTCCATTGATTGTTGAATTAGAAATATTTACTGCTGAAAAATCTGAAATAACAATATTATCAGTTATACTTGATTCCTGTTGAATATTTAGAATGCCCGTATTGAACAAATAAATGCTATTTTTAACAGTTGTATTGATAAGGGTAATTTCTGCATTTTCCATTATAAAAATGGTTTCATTAATAAATGAGTCTTCAAGAAGTATAACATCATTACCATCATATACTAAACTCATATTTGGTAAATATTTTGAATGAGATTTCTTTTGATCTTGGAATGTTGAGATATTTTGAATTATTGAGTAGAATATTGATGAAGCAATTAATAAAATAATTAGAATAGTATACTTTTTAAATCTAGAATTCTGCATTTTCATTATTTTTCAGCTCCACATTTTTATTGTCTTTTTCGAGTGCTTTCATAAAAATATTTTCAATTTCTAAACCAGTTAAACGGAATTCATTAACAACCACATTATTTTTTAATGAAATTTGAGCAATAGTAGTCCAAACTTGCTTTACATCATTAGCTTCAATAATTAAAGAATCAGCGTCTTCTTCAATTTTTGAAACAATCGGTTTAAGAGAATCACGAAATAGACTATTATTAGGGCTTATTCTTATCATTTTTGTTCCCAATCTTTCATTTAATTCTTGAGTTGATCCCTCCATAATAAGATTACCTTGGTTAATAATCCCAATTGAATCTGCACTCATCTTTTGAACTTCTGGGAGTATATGTGTTGAAATTAACATTGTTTTTCCATCTTGTCGTAAATCTTTAAGTAGATCTATCATTTGATTTCGACCAAGTGGATCAAGATTAGCCGTTATTTCATCAAGTATTAATAATTCGGGGTCATTCATTAAAGCCTGAGCAATCCCAATTCTTTGCTTCATTCCCGCTGAGAATTTAGCAATTTTTCGATATTTCGCATCTGTTAATTCAACTAGTTTTAATAAATGTGATATACGACTATTTATTTCTTGTTTTGACATATGAAAAATAGAACCGATATATTTAAGTAATTTTTCCGCGGTCATTTCTACAAAGTAAGTTGGATTTTCTGGTACATAGCCTATGAGATTATGGATATTAATCTTTTCATTCGAGGTAATATTTTTTCCGAATATTTCTATTTCCCCTGAAGTTGGATTAAGTGATCCAATAAGCATCTTTATTGTCGTAGTCTTTCCAGCTCCATTTGGTCCTAAAAATCCATAAATTCCCTTATGGACTGTTATATTTAATTTATTAACGGCAAGCGTTTTATTATCAAATATTTTAGTTAACTCAAAAGTTTGAATTATCGGATTCTTCATTATAAAACGAAAATTTTCTTTCTTTAAATATTATACTATAAGAAATCTAATTATTTCAATTAAAATTAAATGTGTAAAAGATAATATATAATAATCTTAATATAATAGATTAGGAACTATAGATTTAGAGAAAAAAACAGTTAAAAAATATGAATTATAAATAACTTTTGTACACGATTGGATAAATCCAAATGAGATAATACCCATCCATCAATAAATTCGTCGTTTATAATTTGAGTGTATAATCTTGAGAACCTTTAAAACTTGAAGTGTTCTCAATTTTAATAGAAAAATCATGCTAGACTAAATGAATTTTAACATCTATATATAGCAATTCAGATTTTATTTATATTATAATTAAGATTTTAAGTTTAATTTAGGAAGCTTTTTTTATAGTTACATTTTTAGAATAAGAAGAATTTTTTCTTGTGAAAAACTAATTATTATTATCCTTGAATTATTCTTGAATTGGTTGCTGTGTCGGATATTTTTGATAAAACAGTTGAAAAAAAACCTAAAGAAGATTTGTGTGTTGTATATGTCATGTTTTTCGATGAAAAGCGTGGTCAGGTACCATTATTAATGTATCCTGATGATCGCCTTAGAAAAGATAAAAGATATATGCGTCCTATCAATTTTCATCCAGTTTGGTTTTTAGAAACTGAAGATCTCGACCATATAGATTTAGAATATAAAGGGTATACATTCTTTGGTAAAAAATTTCTCGTAAAGTCAGAAAGACAGAAAAGAAGAGCTGGATTACATGAAGAAACTCCAGAGACAATAGTTATTATTGTATCAATACCTGTCGAAATTGATATTTTCGGAGATGAATTAATAAAAAGATTAACAGAAGAACTACGAGATAATTTTGAGGAAACACTCTCTGAGGTTATAGAAAGTGAAATTGCATCTGAAGCTGTGATAAAAACACCAAAGATTCAAGAATGTATTTCTGAAGGAACAAAAATTAAGGTTTTTATGAGAGAACTAATCGATAAAACCATTAAAGATTATTTTTCAAAAGCTATTGAAAAAAGAGCAGAATCTCCCTCTCTCAAAGAGCAAAAAGCAATATCTTATTTTTCTCTTAAAGGTTTTGAGTTTTCCCCTCTTAGCAATCTAAAAGGAAATAGTAGCTTTTTAAATGTAGATCTATTTGAAACATCCAATAAACCAGTAACGCCTATTGGTTCAAAATCTCTTCTCTCAATTACACATCTTAATTTCATTGAAAACAGTCAAGAACTAGAGATTACTGTCCAAAATAATACAGAAAAAGACTTAACAAATATGTCTATTACAATAGCTCATGTTAAAGAATTTTTTGAAAAGGTTGTAATGACTCAAAAGGTTGAATTCTGGTTCCCTCATGAGGAACTCTTGTTTGTTTCACCAATAGTTCCATTAATTAATGAATATCTAATCTCTATTAAGCAAGAAGATGATAATGGTAATAGTCATAAAATTCTTACTCATAGAATTGATTTAAAGTCAATTAATAAAATATCAAGTTAAAAAGGTTAAAGTATATGTCAAAAGATGAAATTAAAGAAGAAGATATAATTATTAGAAATTACAGGACCTCGGATTATGAAGCGACTTTAGAAATTCTCAAAGAACTAAATGAGATGTTTGACATTGGGTTTAATGAAACACAATGGAGAGAATCTTCAGGTTTAAGACAGTTTAAGCCAAACCTAAAAAGAATCACATTAATAGCAGAATTAAAATCAACAGGTCAAGTAGTAAGTATGGGAATGATAGAGGGTGTAAAAAATACTCTTGGACAATATATTGGTTATTTAGATAATTGGGCAACTAAAAAAGAGTTTATAGGAAAGGGGATCGGTAAGCTCCTCGCGGATAGGGCAATTCAGATTTTAGAATCCTGGGGAACTGATTCCATCCGCATTAACCTTGCATATACAACAGATGAAAAATTAATTGGAGTATTTAGCAAATTGGGTTTTCAACCAATTATTACAGTGCTTGAAAAGAGATTTTAAAAAACTCATAATTTATTATTAATTGTATTTCATTAGGGACATTATCTTAAGAAGAAATAAATAATTATGGAAGGAACTATGCTGCCTTAATTCCACTCATTCCTTTTTTTATACCAAATCGCTTAATAAGTTTGGTAAAAGCTGTAATTTTTTTATTTCTCTCAACAGATCAAACGAATTTCTATAGCTGTAATCTATTACTCATTAATATAAATTCTATTTACTAATGATTTCATTCATAATATTAATAAAAGTACTATATTCTTTTCTAAGAAAATATAAGTCAAATGGATTGTAGGATTTCAGGATTAACGCATAATATGGTTGAACACTAACTTTTATTTTAAACTGTTTGAATAAAAAATATTTCCCTAACTTATGTATTAAGAACTGGTCTTCTTGATCTCCTAATCCCATTTCTAAAAAATTATCGTTTAATGTGAGAAAATAACCAATTGATTTATTTAATAAAAGTTTAGCTTCATCATTTTCATAATAGGCACCAATAACTAGTGTATTATCATCAATAATCATTAATCCTTCACAATTTAATTTTTTAGCGAATTCTTCAATTGTTTTTTGTAACAATTGAGACTTTGGATATAATTCTAATAAAATTTGTGACATCGCATTCATAAGAGAATAGGTATCATAAATAGATGTCTGGAAGAAATGAATAGGTTCATAGGTTATATCGTTTTTAATTCTATCGGTTAACTCGATGATATAACTATTTAGATTATCCTGGTTACTTCTCACCAAACTCGGATCACATTTATGAAAGAAAACGTTTATTGGAGGATTTATTTTCAATTTTATAAATTGTTCAATAACATCTCTGAGATAACTTAATGCTTCATTCATTCGATCTTTATTTCGTATATCTATTATATACATAGCAATCTCAGTATCATCAAAAAATTTGCCTGGATTTTTTAAATAAGATATACGATAAGTCTTTTGACCACCTAAGTCCCATTCACTAACTTCTCTATCTAATAATGTAAAAACTCTTCTGTGAGCTCCTTTGGTTGGTTGAATTTTAGCGATTTTTGAAAACTCACGTTTAAGAACTTGAATTATACTTGATTTTCCTGCTGTGTCAAGACCTGTAAATAAAATCTTATGTGATATGGGTTCTTCTTCAGTTAAATACTCCAACTGTTTTTCACACTCTTTAATATTTTTACATAAAATAAAATATTTATTTGTGTTTTAAGTTTTTTGGAGCTCTTAAAAAATTTGAGTAAAAAATATTTGATGATTTTGGAAAAACAGATTTTATACCTATAATAACTATACCTGAAAAAAGATTTTAGCCTTTTAGAGAAATGCTTGATTAAATTAAACTCAAATAAGCTTAAAATCTATTTGTAAATATAACATACAATTAGATGTTTTCTAAAATAATATTTTTCAGTTCATTTTCTAATTAAAATTATAAGAAATATATTTAACTTGATGTATACAAATTTATGTATATCATAAATTTATAAATTAAATATAAATTTAACAAAAGGGAAAAAAATATAAAAATGATTGGAATTAAATCATATGGAGTGTATTTACCTAAATATCTTTTACCGAGGGAATTTATTGGTAAAGCATGGGATTTCCCGATTGTTCCAGGTACAAAATCAGTCGCTATGGCAGATGAAGATAGTCTTACTATGTCTGTAGAAGCTGGATTAGATTGTTTAATAGGATTTGATCCAAAAACAGTTGATGGCTTATTTTTTGCGTCGACAACCCAAGTGTATACAGAAAAAGATTCTGCTTCTTTAATTGCCACGATACTTGATATGAGGGAAGAGATTATTACAGCTGATTTTACGGATTCATTAAAGGCAGGAACAACTGCAGTAGCGCGCGCAGTTGATACTATTAAAGCTAATAAAGATATCAAAAGTATTTTAGTAGTTGCAGCCGATACTCGGGTTCCAGAACCATCAACCATGTGGGAATATGGATTTGCTGATGGAGCAGCAGCATTACTTATTGCTGAGGATGAGAACCTTCCTTTATCAATTGATGATTATTATTCTATCTCTGCAAATGTTACTGGACCATGGAAAAGAACAGATAAGGACAAATTTATTAGAACATTTGAGGTAAAAATGGATACTAAATTCTATTTTGAGAGTATTACAAAAGTGATGTCTGAAATTTTAAAAAGAAATAATTTAAAACCTGAAGATATTAGTGCAGCAGCATATTATTATAACAATCCTAGAATGCATAGTACTGTTTCAAAATTAATGAAATTTGCTGGTGGTGTAGCCCAAAATAGTGTGTTTTTCCAGCTTGGTGATTTAGGAACTCCAATGCCATTTATCTTATTAATTGGAGCTTTAAGAAGGCCAAAGCCAGAAGCAAAAATCCTTATGACCGGTTTCGGTGATGGAGCAGATGCAATATTAATGCAAGTACAGAATAGAGATGCTCTGAGAAATCTTGGAAAAACTCGAATGGGCTTAATTGGACACCAAAAATCTATGGCATCTCTAAAAAATTACAATAAGTACCTTGACTTTAAGGAAATCCTTGAAAAGGAGAGATATATAAGAAAAAGTTCTATAGTTACAATTTGGCGTGATACAGCATCAGTATATAAATGGTATGGAATAAAATGTAAAAATTGTGGAGCAGTTCAATATCCTGATATGTTGCGTTCGTGTTATGTATGTAGAGCAGATGATCAGTTTGAAAGAGTAAAACTCTCATTAAAAGGTAG
This sequence comes from Promethearchaeota archaeon, assembly GCA_048937405.1. Lineage (GTDB taxonomy): Archaea > Asgardarchaeota > Lokiarchaeia > Sigyniarchaeales > SOKP01 > Loki-b32. The sequence goes on along the minus strand of JBHLNF010000006.1, from coordinate 154,579 downwards.
TATCTTTACTTATACTTTAGATCATTTAGTTGGTGGAACATACTCAAATACACCTGTTCCTCGATGCGTAATTGATTTAGATAGTGGAGGAAGAGTCCTCCTAAACATGACAGAAATAGATAAACCAGAAGAAAACGTTCAAATAGGTATGAGAGTTGAAATGACATTTAGAAAAGAGCATGAAGGAGCACAATTTAAAAATTATTATTGGAAATGTCGACCTGAGAGGGGGAGACCATAAAGAGGTGAAAATAAGTGCGAAAAGGGATAAAAGATAAAGTTGCCATAATTGGTTGTGATATGACTAAATATGGTGAATTATGGGATAAAAATCAATATGATTTGCTTTTTGAAGCAGTTCAAAGTGCTACAAAAGATGCAGGAATTACTAAAGATGATATTGATAGTACATGGATTGGAATTTTTTACTACTTCACGGGACTTTCAGGTGCTATGGTGGAGGATATTTTAAGAATGGATGGTAAACCTGCAACTAGAGTTGAAAATTATTGTGCTAGTGGGATGGATGCCTTTAGAAATGCATCCTTTGCTGTTGCTTCAGGTGCTTATGATATCGTACTTGCATGTGGAGTAGAAAAATTGATGGATGAAGGAGGGAGTGGGCTTCCAGGTTTCACACAGTTTGGACATCCCTTATATCCTATGCCATCTGCACCAGCTATGTTTTCTATGGCCGCAACAAGATCTTTTCATGAATATGGATGGACTAAAGAAGATTTGGCTAGGGTTGCTGTTAAAAACCATGAAAATGGTGCTGAACATCCCAAAGCTCATTTTAGAAGTAAAATAACAATTGATCAAGCAATGAAAGCACCTATGATTGCAGATCCTCTCGGTCGTTTTGATTGTTGTGCTATGAGTGATGGAGCAGCGGCTCTTATTTTAACTAGACCAGAATTAGCTGAAAGTTATGCTCACGCAGATGATTATATCCTAGTAAAAGCAAATTCAATATCATGTAGAACTAACTTTCCATGGTATATACCTCCCAATGGTCCAGGAGCAGATTTTACCAGTTTTCCCGCAACTGTTAAAGCCGCTGAATATGCTTATAAAGAAGCAGGTGTTATGAATCCTCGGAAAGAAATTGATTGTGCAGAAGTTCATGATTGCTTTACAATTACAGAATTAATAAATTGTCAAGATTTAAAATTCTGTGATCGTGGTCAAGCTGCAGAAGAATTAAAAAATGGAACATTTAATTGGGATGGAGAAACGGCTATTAATCCATCGGGGGGATTGAAATCTTTTGGACATCCAATTGGCTCTACAGGTTGTCGAATGCTAACAGAAATTACCAAACAACTACAAGGACGTGCAGAAGGAAGACAAGTTCCAAATGCTAAATTAGGGTTATGTCATAATCTTGGGGGTGCCTTCAGTGTTTGCTCTACTACTGTATTAGGACAGAGAGATTAACTTCTATTATATATATAACTAAATTTAATTTCTTTTTCCATTTATTCTTACGTTTTCCTAAATTAGAAAAAAAAAATTTAAATAGTAACTTCTGTAATTTATTAGTTATTCTATCCCTATTTTAGCGGCATACTTAATTATTAGAAACATAATAAATGCAATAATTAAGAAATTAATGACAGCTGCAATAAAATTTCCTACAGCAAATACATCTACTTTAAGATCTTTAATATCTTCAAAATTTGGGATGAAAATACCTATGATTGGTGTTATTATATCCTCTGCTAATGACATTATTAATGCATTTATAGCAAGTCCTATGATAAATGCTGAAGCTATCCCAAGGACTTTATACTTCTTAATAAACTGTAAAAATTCTTCTGCTAGATTCTTAGGTTTCTTTAGTTCTGGTTCTGGTTTAGGAGTTAAAAGTTCACGGATCTTCTTTAATTCTTCTAATATTTCATTTTCTTTTGACATAATTTTTCTCTCTTAATGTTATTCTAATATATTTCAATTTTTAAAAATCGAAAAGCTACGATCATTTGATGAGGATTGGTAAAAATTAGTTTCTATTATATTTTATAGATAGGAAATATTATTAACAATTTACTTAAGAGGATTTGTTGGAATATAAAATTCTTAATAAAAATTAGTTATAGCAAAATATCTAAAAAAAGAAATCCATTATATCATATAATTCTATAAGTTTTTCTACTGTGAGATTAGCTTCTGCTTTCAAATCATCTATAGTCTTGTTTAAAATATCTTTTTGTTCTTTCCAGAATAATGTATAGATTAATCCAAGATATTTTCCATATACTAATACTCCACCTTCAAAAATCGTATTTTTTTCAATGGTGATTGTACCAAAAGTAGTATCCTCTTCATAGGCAGTTAAAAAATCTACAATCAATTTATATATTCTAGAACTCATAAAAGGTCTATCTGAAACACTAGCAACCTTATGCTCAAATCCTCTTCCTCCTTTCCGAGGTACCTTTAGATGGTAAAATCTAATATCATTTGATAATTCATTTATCCTAGTTCGAGCAGCTTCAAGGAATTGACCATTGATAGAAAGTTCTTCTTCAGCACCAACGTCATCTATCTTTTGAGACCCTCGATGTTTTCCGTTATTGTCAATAAAAGCAATAAAAGGAGGGCATTCACTATCATCAGAATGATTTTTTATTAAAATTGTAAAGAGACCCGTTTTTTTCTGATAATCTACTTGTTTTTGAAAGCTTTCTTTACAATAGGGACATATCATATTTATTAATGTCGAGTCGTCGTTATTATTCATGTCTCCTCAAAACTATAATCAAATGAGAGTTTTTAAATTTTAGCAAATAAATAAAAAATCATAAGTTTTAGTTATTCCCCGTTGTTTTGTCTCATAAGATTCAATAAATTACTTTTTCAATTGAAATAGATAATAAGTATTTGAAAAAATATTTAATTTTAAAATAATTTCAGTTAATTATGAGTAATATGGGTTTTAATAAATTTCAAGGAGACGTTAAAACTGAGAATATCAAATATCTTGCAGATCCACAACTTAAAAATATAGTTAATGTGGCAATAGCTCTTGCAAGACCTTTGTTAGTCAAAGGAGAACCAGGAACAGGAAAAACAATGCTTGCCCATGCTATTGCTGAAAGCTTGGGAAAGAAATTAATCATTTGGAATATTAAAAGTACAACTGAAGCAATTGATGGGTGTTATATGTATGATACAGTTCAAAGATTGAATGATAGTCGATTCGGATGTGAAGATCGAGATGTTGACAACATTCATGATTATATAACTTTAGGTCCTTTGGGTGAAGCATTTGAGTCTGAAGAACAAGTTGTACTATTATTAGATGAGATTGATAAAGCAGATATTGAGTTTCCCAATGATCTTCTACAAGAATTAGATGTAATGGAATTTTATATTAAAGAAACCAAGGAATTTGTGAAAGCTAATACCAGACCTATTGTAATTATTACTTCTAATAATGAGAAGGAACTCCCAGATGCTTTTTTAAGAAGATGTGTATTTCACTGGATAGAGTTTCCCTCAAAAGAATTTATGGCAGAGATATGTAAATTGCATTATCCAGACTTAAAAGAAAATCTTTTAAACCAATGTTTAAAACATTTCTATGCATTACGAACTATAACGAAATTAAGAAAAATGCCATCAACTTCAGAACTTCTTGATTGGATTGGCGTATTGCTAAAAAGTGGCATTAGCATAGAAGAATTAAAGCAAGGGGTGCCTTTTCTCGGTGTCCTCATAAAAAAAGAGAAAGATTTCGAGATAGCCTTAGATAAGCTCAAATTTCCTACATAATTATGAATTAATTTAATTTTTTATAGAAATAATAAAAAAAAATTATTATTTTTTTTTAATACCTAATCATAGCATTTACCCAATTTGATTTAAGAAAAAGAGTTGCTAGAGCTAAAAGCTCTATCATATCAATTACTTCATGATTCTGTGTTAAACTTAAGATGTTCTTTTTATCTGTAGTATAAATCTTTCTTTTTTCTTTAAGGATTTCAAATACAGGTTGTTCCCTAAAAAATACTTTAGAATTGTATATAAAGCCTATTTGTTCATTGTCTATAAAAATGTCATCATGATTATCTAATCTAAGAATAGGATTACCAGACTTATTTTTTAAGATATCTCCATCTAAATAACCTATTAGTTTATGCTTTTTATCAAAGAATTTTTTATTCTCTATAAATCCAATCTTTTTATTATGTTTATTAAATACTTCAATCATAAAATCACCACAAATTGTTATAAATTGATACTAATTAAGGATATAATTTAATTACTTCGAGGTATGCTTTAAAACGCGAAATAAGTAAGCACAGAGAGTTATAGTTAATATCTGAGCTAAGAATTTTCTCAGCTCTTTTTATTACATCTTTTTCAGAATATTTTCTAGGACCATATTCAAAAATTAATTCAAGTTCTGCTAGAGCCCAACATAAAGCATCAAAAGGAAAATAACTATTTAATAAATGTTGATAAAATTCTTCTATCTTTAACTTAAGATTTTCAGACATTTCAATGATTTCCAATTGATTTATTTCCAACATTTTTTTTCCCACCTCCTTTTTTTTAATATAATAAATTTTGTATAAAAACTAAAAAGCATCAAAACGTGAAATTTTGCTCCTTACTATGATAAATGGGGATTGGATATGTATAAAAACTATAATAAACTCACATTTTATTCTGCAGAATTTGTTTCAATTTGCTTATCTTTTTTTTACATTGCCAGTGAGTAACAGAATTTTTAAAATCTTTTTTGATTGTATAAATAATATAATTTTCATCTTCTTCTATTTGTGCCTCTTTATAAGAACTGATGGAATTTTTTCTTATTATTTGATCAAAATTTTTAATATCTTTAGTTATTTCATTTCACTTCCTTTTAATTTAATTATCTAACGACTAAAACATCACAAGGTGTATGTTTAACAACTTTCTGTGCTATGGACCCTATTATTATATGTCTTATTTTTGAATGAACTCCCTTCGTGCCAACTACTACTAAATCAATATCTTCGTCTTTTACTGCTCTTTCAATATATTCATTAGGATGCTCATCTGTAATGACTCGAGTTTCAACATTTAAATTTTTTTCATGGAATTTTTCTGTCATTCTTGATAATAATCTTTCCCCTTCCATTTTAGCATGATATAATAATTCTTGTTCACTAACATAATAAAGACCTCCCCCTGAGGGAAAAGTAACTGATTCAAGTACCATGTTCGTAGGATGTTTGATTGAATGAATCATAATAACCTTACAATTCCAATAGTTTAGAAGTTCAGTTACTCTTTCAACTGCCCTTAATGAATTTGGTGAATCATCTATAGCAAGCAAAATTTTTTTATACAAAATTTTCACCTCTTTTTTTTGAATAAATTTCAATATTATTTTTTTTTTTAAATTATTTTTTTTTCTTTTCTTGACATATGATAAATATAAAACAAAGTATTTAAATATTCTGGATTAGGTTCGGCTAATAATGATAATCACCGAATATTATTCGAGCTAAAATATATTTTTTAATAAAACATAAGTTTTAAATATTATATCTTCATTACAGGTAATTATATATAATGACATACAACTAAATTTAATTAAATAATTAAATTCTTCAAAATGACAGTAGATTGGGAAATTGGAAAGGAAGCGCGAGAATTAGATGAAAAATCTATTCTAGAACGCGCAAAAATAGAAAAACGTTCAATTAAAAGAATTATTATCGCCTTCATTTGTTACATTTTAACAATGATATTATTTTACTTTTTATTATAAGGGCTGAATCCTATGAAATTGCTATTAAGTATCATTCTACTTGCATTTATTTTTGAATCTATGGATAGTATGGCGGGAATGGGATTTGGCACAGCTTTATCACCACTTTTATTCATATTTGGTTATTCTCCTCTTCAAGTTGTTCCAACTATCTTAATTTCAGAGGCAATAACAGGAGCAATCGATACAATTTTTGATCATGAATTCAGTAATATCCGATATTCATTTCGACCGCTAAATGACGCTTCTAAAATTTCACTTATTATGGCTTTTTTTGGTTGTATTGCTATTTTCTCATCAATCATCCTTAGTTATTATGCACTTAAATTTCCTATTATAATAATCAAGACATATGTGGCAATTTTAGTTATTTTCATGGGTATATCCGGCTTTCTAGGATCAAAATTAAGAAAATTAGAATATTTAAAATCACGCCCAAAAATGTTAATAGGTTTTTCTGCATTGGCGGGATTCAATAAAGGGATAGGAGGAGGAGGATATGGACCGGTTATTACAATGGGGCAAATAATTTCTGGAGTTTATGAAAAGAGTGCAACTGCAATTGTATCCTTTGCAGAATCTATTGTCTCTATATTAGGTATTTTCACATTTTTTCTAATAAGCTTTGCTGGTGTTGGTATAGATCTTGTTCTTCTTCCATCATTATTTACAGGAGGATTTTTCGCTGCTATTACAGCTCCTTACTTAGTAAGAGTTCTTCCTAATAAAATTTGGAAATATTTTATACCAATATACGCAATAGGAATTGGAATATTTTCAATTTTAATAATTTATGTAATTTAATACAGAATATTTATTATAATTTTCTTAGTATAATGTTATGGAGAAATAGAGTTCTAATTAAGTTTAAGATGGATTAGGTTGAACTTAATCTATAACTTACTCTAGACTTTATAAGTAAAATAAATCCTCCTAAATTATATTTAACATTTAATGAAATCTAATTTTCAGGTATAAATTTTCTTTTGATATATTTATTAACTTTCTATCTTATTTTCATAATCTACGAATAATATATTTCTTTAGAGATTAAACAATAAAGAATATACGGTATATAACTTATTTCCCGAATAAACTTCGATAGATTTATATATTATCAAATCTATAAATTATATTAGAAAAGCTAAATTAGTTTAAAATTAGAAAAAACAATAAAATGAATTTTATTCAGATTTTAATGAAAAATGAGTTTTATAGTATTAAATATCAATAATTGGAGATGAGTTGATAAATATAGTAAGTTGTCCTGAATGTGAAAAAGAATATTCCTTAGGGAGAATAATTTGTCATACTTGTAACGAGAATATAATAGAACATGGTATTATTTTTAATGATGACCGAAAAAATCGCTGCTGGAATTGTGAATCTTTAGATGAAACAGATAAGAGAATCTTAAATGTTTTGCAAAATAATAATGATATTTCTTATCGAAAATTATCAGAAAAGTTAAAGCTATCTGTTTTTACAATTTATAATAGAGTTAAAAAAATATTTGAAGAAGAAATATTTTCTCAATTAGATACTATTTTAGATCCTCTAAAAGTTGGTTACAAAACAATAGCATTAATAGGTCTCAAAGTTGATCCTATAGAAATGAAGAATATTGCAAATAAGATTGCTTCTTTTGAAGAAACCCAGTTTATAGCGATTTCATCAGGAGATCATGATATCATAGCTCAAATCATTGCCAAAGATGAAAGATCTCTCTGGAATTTTATAAATTTAAAAATTAAAACCATAAAAGGAATAAAACCTCAAATTCATGTTTCAAGTTTTTTAGATATATACAAATCTACTCCTTCAATAAAAATTGCTTAGTATTAAAAAAAGAGGATTATTCCATATTTTTATTTTTAAGGAAGAACCTTTTAGAAAGAAATTATATTTTTTCTTAGTTATTCATCTTCATATTGTTTTACAATAGTAAACCAAAAATTCACTATTGAATTAATAATTCTATAAAATTCTTTTATTTCTAACGGTTTAATCACATAGCAATTGGCATGAAGATTATACGCCTTTATTAGATCATCCTTAGCATCAGATATTGTTAAAATGACTACTGGAATCCTTTTTAGTTCTTCATTTTCTTTAATCTTTTCCAATACGTAAAATCCATTTCTCTTGGGTAAGTTTAAGTCCAAAAGAATTAAATTTGGTCTATTTACATTTGAATATTTCCCTTGTTTCTTTAAAAAATCAATTGCTTCAACACCATCTCTTACAATATATAATTCACTTACAATACTATTCTCTCGAAGAACTTCTTTAGTAAGATGAATATCGGCGGCATTATCTTCTATTAGTAAGATTGTCGCTTCCACTTTTTTAAATCCATTCATAATTTTATAGAATTAATTTCTATTTTTTTCTTGTGCAATTGTAAAGTAAAAAGTTGAGCCTTTCCCATATTCTGATTCTACCCATATTTCACCACCATAACGTTGAACTATTTTTTTACATATAGGTAATCCTATCCCTGTACCGGGATATTCTTCTTTAGTATGTAATCTATAAAAGATATTAAAAAGCTTATTAAAATATTTTGATTCTATTCCTATTCCATTATCTTTTATAGAGAATAACCATTTATCATTAATCTTTTTTATTCCTATATGTATTTTGGGTGATTCTTGTTTTCGAAATTTTATAGAATTGCTAATTAGATTTTGAAATAATTGAATAAACTGAATTTTATCAACTTTTAATATTGGCATTTCATCATAAGTAATAATTGCATCGCTTTCCTTTATTGCTTCTTGCAAATTAAATAAAGCCTCTTTTAAAACCTCCTCAAGATTAGTTAATTTTGAAGGTTGAGCTTGGGTTGTGATTCTAGAATATGAGAGTAGATCCTTGATAAGAATATTCATTTTCTTTGCTCCATCTATGATGAAATGAATAAATTCAGCCCCATTGCTATTAATTTTATCGCTGTATCTTTCTTCTAGAAGTTGGGAAAAACTTACAATTGCTCTTAAGGGTTCTTGTAGATCATGAGATGCTACGTAAGCAAATTGTTGTAAATCTTCATTAGAACGTTTTAAATCATTCATTATTTCATTAAATTCAATTTCTTCCTTAGCAATATGCTCAGATAATAATGATACAATTATTCCAATAATGATTAATGAGATTGCTCTCAAGAAGTTATTTACTACCTCTATACTAAAAAAATCTACTTCTGGAATAATATTAAAAAGGACTAATACTACCGCTAGAAAAATAGGAATAAATATACCTTTCCTTTTCCACCATAAACAGGCTAAAATTGAAGGAAAATAAAAAAAATGTGCAATTAATATTGATGTTTTAAGTATTACCTCGAAATAATAAATTAATACAACAGAAATTATATTTAAAATTAAAATAATCAATATTTTCATTCTTTCTTCCTTTCTTTTCAATTTCATTTCAATTATCCTCAAATCTAATTATATGATTTTTTTTTGATTTTTTTAGAGATATTAATTAAATATCCTTAAAATTAAAAAATTAGACTTAACACTAAATGTTTTTTTTTATAAAAATATAAATTATTCTTATTTATTAAGAATAATATTCAACATAAAATATATTTTATCGAATAAGAATTTAATTATAATATTAATTAATAAAGTAAGATTTTATTCGATAGATTTTTAATTTGTTAGAAATAAATATAAATAGATGAATGAATATTATTCAGAATAAGGAATTTGCATTTAAAAAAATTATTTCTGTTAATCATAAAAAATTGTTCTCTGGTGAATAAAAATAGGGAAAGACAAGATTGAAATTCTCTTAATTGAAGATAATAAAGCTGATGTACGTCTTATTGAAGAATTACTGAAAACCTCTGAAGACTTTAAATTCGATTTAGATTCTAAACCTAGACTTTCTGAAGGTATGAATCGTCTTAGGTCCAAAGATTTTGATATTATTTTGTTAGATTTAACCTTACCAGATAGTGATAGAGAAAATACTCTAGAAAATGTTTTAAACAATAGTAGCACTATTCCTATAATTGTTTTAACTGGATTAGATGATAAGGACTTTGCACTAAAAACTCTTCAAAAAGGAGCTCAAGACTATATCGTAAAGGATGAATTAAATGAAGGAAGTTTAACACGAGCGATTACATATGCTATTGAAAGACATAAAAGTGAAACTGAAAAGATAATAGAAAAAACTCCTAGAGCGATATTCGATGAAAAAGATAAAGAAATTCTTAATTTTCTACAAGAAAATTATAAAATCTCTTATAAAGATCTAAGTAAAAAAGTGAATTTAGCTGCCAGTACTATACATAATCGAGTACAAAATATGGTAAAAGAGGGTATCATAAAGAAATTTGATACATTTGTGGATCCTTTTAAAGTGGGGTATAATTCAATAGCCATTCTGGGTCTTTCTGTAGATCCGTTGAAATCTGACAATACCGCTAAAAAACTCTCAAAATATGATGAAATACAATTGGTTGCGTCCTCTACAGGAGATCATAATTTATTAGTAAAAATTATTGCGAAAAACGAAAAAGATCTTTGGAAGTTTATTAATGAAGAAATTAAAACATTAGATGGTATCCAATCACCAATACATGTCTCAAGTTTTATAGATATATTTAAAATGTCTCATAAAATAACCTTTTAAAATTAAAAAAAAAAATTAAGGAACAATTAAAATATCACATGAATTTTCTTCTAATACTCTAGAAAAGTCTGTTGGTAAGAATAACATTTTTGATTTATTATGATACCCTTCCATACATATAATTACAAGATCAAATTTCTCTTCTTTTATTATTCTTTTAATATAGTTTGCCGAATTCTCCTTTTTAATTAATCGTAGCTCTATAGGAATATCTAATCTTTCAAATATTTTCCCAGTTTCTTTTAATATCCTTTTTCCTAATTCATTATGAAGATCTTCATTATTTCTATAATCCGATAATAAACGATTTTTATCAAAATTGACTATTGGAAAGAATGTATGATCCTTTATTGAGTGAAAAATTACTACTTTACAATTCCATTCTTTCTGAAATTCAACAATTTTTTTAGAAATTTCCTCTGAACAGGGTGACCCATCAGTTGCGAATAATATTTTCTTATATATTTTTACCACCTCATTTTTTTTATTTAAAAATTTAATAGATTTTTTCTAAAGAATATATAACTGACTCAAAATATTTTTCACAAATTTTTCTTAGTTGTTTTTTAATATTTTCTTTAACAATTTTACCTTCTTTTATAATCTCTTCTCTTCTGGAAGATTTTATCAAATCTTCCTTTAAAATTTCAGATTTTAAATAGTTATTTAAAGAATATGAAAAATTTTTTTTGATTATATCTGTTATAATATTAAGTAAATCAGTGCCATAAATGCTCAATTCCTTTTTCAATATGAGTATAATATATGCTTTTTCAAAATTTTTGTCCTTAATTTTAAGCTTAACTCTTTTAGCATAATAGACTTCTCCATTATAAATTAGATTAATTTGCTCAGAATCTGTTTCATTTTCTGGATCAAGAAACCTAATTGGGTGAAATTTTATTAGAAATATTTGCATTTTATTTTTTTGAGTAAATTTATTTGAAAAAATTAAAATTGGAATTACACCCTTAACTCTATCAATGTATAATACATAGATCTGAAAAAATTCTGGGAGTAATCTCAAATTATATCTTTCACTTATTTATTTTTTTAAAAAGTTCTTTATTGATTTTGATAAAATATTTTGATGGAGTATTTCTATTTTGTTTGTTTCTTCATATATTATGTATCATTTTATGTATATAAGATTTATGCAATAAGGCATAAGATTACTGATAGTCAATAAATCATCTAAGAATGATAACTTGAATGTAATTTATTATGAAGAAATATTGCGGAAATAATAAAATATCATTCTTTATGATCATAATATATTGCAATTTTACTATTTTTTTAACCCTATTTTTGATCTTAAATTATAAAATTAGTAGAAAATAACATTTAATCTTTCAATATTGAACATCATTGAAAAATTAAATATTGTGGTTCTTATCATGAATTTTTTGAAATTCAATCATTATAATTTCATACAAAAATTTTAGTCAAAAGCTTGAGGAATTAATATAATGAAATTACTCCCTTTTGAATAATCTCCAAATACTTTATCTTCAACCCAAATTTTTCCATTATATTTATTAAGGATTCCTTTAACAATTGATAGTCCAATTCCCATTCCTTTAGAATACTTATTTTTCTTATTTCTTCTCTCAAATATAATTTTTTTACGTTCATCAGGAATTCCAATTCCATTATCCTTAACTTCAATTTTTAAATAATCTAGACTATTAATTTTTTCATTCGAGACCTTTATCTTGATTTCTACGATAGGGCTTTCATTATATTTCACAGAATTAATAAATAAGTTAATGAATATTTCAGATAATAATTCATTTGCTTTAATCCAAAGTATTTTATTTGGTGCCTCTATATCAAATGTTATTTCTTTATCCTGGTAATAATTTTTAATATTTTTAATCGATTCATTGAGTATTTCTTTTAAATTTACTTTTTTTAAATAAAATTGAGAATCTTCTAATTTTGTTAGATTTTGTACATTTAAAGTTAATCTAACTCCTCTAAAACATTGATCTCTTATTATTTTAATTAATTCATCTTGCTCATCAACAATATTGCTATTTTTTTTTATAATTGAATGTAGTTCTGTAGATGACAAAATATTCTGAAAGATGTTGTTCATATCATGGCTAATTAAATCTCTATAAAAAAGAATATTACTATAAGCTTTTGTAAATTCTTTAGTTTTTGAAATATGTTCACTTAGAACACTAACTATAATACCAACAATTATAATCATTATAGCTCGAAGGATTTGTTCTAAATTATGTAAATAATCAATAATTATACCAAAAAAAAAGGGAAATAAAATTAGTGAGACTGCTAAATATATAGGTATAAATAAGCCATACCTTTTCCACCAGAAACAAGCTAGAATTGTTGGAATATAGAAAAAATGTGAAAAAAAGATGTTAATTTCTAAAACTATTTGGAATATGTAATTCAGTATAGATGAAAAAATTAAAAGCACTATTATGATGACAATCTTTATTTTGTCAGCAAAATTTTTAATCTTCATGTCATTCCAACCTGATAGATAAATTCCTTTCCTTTTTTTTTCATAAAATTGAGTCTATTTAAATTCTAACATTATAAGCTTAATGCGTAGCACATGAAATACAAGGATCAAAGGTTCTAATTATCATCTGTACTTCTTTTTCTACTAATTTAATATCACCAGTTTTGTCGAATAGTTCTTGAGCATATTTAGTTATCATTTGATCAAGAAGTGGAATATTAAACTCAGTAGCAATAAATAGTTTTATTCTATCAATACTATTGTTTTTATTTAAATGATAATTATGTATTAAAGTTCCTCTTGGGGCTTCAATAACACCAATACCCTCATTCTTCTTAATAGCATCTAGAGGAGGAAGATTTTTCTTAACGTTTAATGAAGGTTCCTCCAATATTTGTATACTTTTATAAGATTCAATATATATTTCTAGTAATCTCAAAAAATTAATGAATAATAAATTCTTTTTCCAAGATTTATTAAAGTATTCAATATAAGTATCGATTTGATCCAATTCATAATTCTCAATAAGATTATAACGTGAGAAAGGTCCAACTATTAAATTCTTTTTATTTTCGAAATAAAAATCAATGCCTCGGAGATTTATCTCTTTACTAAAATAGGTAGAGAAGTTTTGGGCTTCAAATTCTATTAAGTTCTTGTCTTCTTCTTTAATTCTTAATGAGCCAGAATATCGATCATATATACCATGATTATTTTGTGCTAAACAAATAAAATCCGGTAAATTAAATTCTCTTGGAGGAGTTTTATCAGCAAATAATTGGATAAATTCTTCTATGATCCATTCTATAACGGTTAAAGCTTTTTGAAAATATTTTTGAGATAATGAAATTAATTTTCGAGAAGGAGAATAAATAACGCCTCCAGGAACAATTGAAATTAAGTGAACAGATCTACCACCAAATAACTCATTTATTTCACTTCCAAATTTAATTAAATCATATAAATTTGACGTTAATTGAGGATTAAATTTGATTAATTCATACGGAGATAAAGTTTTTTGAGTAATTTTAAAAATTTTTAAAAGATCTGGCATAGTTTGAAAGAAAAAATTCATAGAATGAGATTTTATTAATTCCGCAGCCATTAAAAGGCGTCTTAAATTAATGCTTTGTTCTGAAATTTCTAAATTGTAAATATTTTCTAATGTTTTGCAACTTGCAATTGCTTGAGAAGCATAACATAAACCGCATATTCGAGATACAAATTTAGGAATATCAAGCAGCTTTTTACCAATTAGAAATTTTTCAAATCCCCGATAAACTGGAAATTCAAAATTTGCTAAGGATACTCCATCATTTTGAAGCATAATTTTAACTTCTCCATGACCTTCAACACGCGTACAAACATTTACAATTTTAAGCATTAATTTTACCTATTAATTTTTGGTTTCGAAAATCGATAAAAAATTCCAGTATAATTTTTTAAGTCTTGAGAAAGTTCTATTAAACTCAAATAATTTACAACATTAGATGTAAAATCTTTTGATACAGGCCCCATACATCCTTCGCAAGGAAGCCCCATTTTTATACATTTATGTTCGCAACCTTCACGAGTTATTGGACCTAAACATAAAATACCATTATTTAAAAAACAATTACAGTTTTCTTCATCTACTCTAATTTCTTCAGGATTAGGATTTATTTTAGTTATATTTATATTAGAATTAATTTCTAGATTTTCCCTTATTGGGCAATTTGCACACATATTCTTTTCGGATAATATTATATCTTTATTTCCAACCAAGTTGATTAAACAATTTCCAAAAAATTTAGATGGAGGAGGACAACCAGGAATCATACCATCAATTTCAATATGGTTAGATAGAGGCTCTGCTTGTTTTGAATTAGAAAGGCTTAAAACTCCACCAAAGCAGGCACAAGTTCCTAAAGCAATTACTTTTTTAGCACTTTTTCTTATTTTTCTAATAAGAGATATTTGTGTTTCTTCAGAAATACATCCTTCTACTAGTGCAATTTCGCAATTTTCAACATCGTCTGCATCTAAAATAAATGGAAAATAATTTATTTTTGTTCTTTCAAGAAATTGAGGAAAAATATCTAAAGACATAAGAGTTGATATGCATCCTGTACATGATGTTAGAGAAATTATATTGAATCTAGGTTTCATATTTAATCTCCTCCAATAGGTTATTATAGAATTTATTGGCAATCTCAGCAAATTTATTTCCTTCAACAGCATTCAAATGTTCAAGGATTATTCGATCTTTATACTTTGTAGCTATAACATTTGTTAATAGTCTAATTTTGTTTTCTATCTTTTTTACTCCATCTATATACCGACAAGCATCTTGTCTGCAACCAATTATCATAACTCCATCGAAACCGAGTTCAAATGATTTAATAATAAAATTTGTATCAATACGACCCGTACAGGGCACTCTTATGATGAAAATATTTGGAGTATAGGAAATTTTCTTAAGCCCTGCATCATCCGCAGCAGCATATCCACAAGAAGCACAACAAAAGGCAATGATTTTTGGACTTGATCTGAATTTTGAGAAAATTCTAATTGTTCTCAAGATTTTCTCAGAAGTATCTATGTTTAGATCTATAGCATTGGTAGGACAGATACTAGCACATGTACCGCCACCTTTACATTTGAATTTATCTATGGTAATTTTATCTCCCTCTATTGTGATGGCATTATAAGGACATATTTTTAAACATAAACCGCATAAACCACATCTATTTTCATTTATTTCAATTCCAGTAAATTCTGCTATTAAATATTCTTTAGAAAGTAATGAAATTACTTTTAAAGCAACATTATTAACTGTTGAAATTGTGGATTTATAATTTAAAGGACCAAAGATAGTTCCAACACCATAAATTCCCGATGCTAACGTGTCTTCACTCATAAATCCATTGAAATTTAGTGTAAAATCCATATATTGTCTAAGATTTTTTAAATCTTCATTGGGGATATATTTTATATTTAAAACTATCAAATCGCTTTGAAATTCTATGTTATCAGCAATAACGTAATTCACATCCTTAGTAGATTTAATACTAATTTTATTGGCATAAATAAATCTAGGGTTTGTAGATCTTAACAAAATTTCATCCCTATTCTTTAATTTACTTAAATCATAGAAAACATTTACTTCACAATGAGGATTTCTTATTTTAACATCCTCAATATATTTTTCTGCTAAATTTTCAGAGAACTCTGCTAGATATTTTGATGGACCAACTTCCTGAATTATTGAAATCGAATTTACGGGACTTTTATCTGATATCTTTCTGAGTTTTCCCTCAGTTAAACCATCAGAAGCTAAAAGGCGCTCAAATTCTGGTGATGTTATTATATTTTTTTTGGGATTATAATGATATTCTTTTAAATCTTTATAAAAATCAGATCCAATAGCGATAACTTTAGTACCGACTCTTATTTCAATTTTCTCTTCTTTCTGACTTAAATCTATTGCTTTATTTACGCAAGCACGTTCACAAATCTTACAATTAAGACAATTTTTTAAATCTTCCTCATCAATTAAAGGTGCATAAGGATAAGAATGTATAAATGGAATATATATTATTTTTCGATTGCTTAACCCAAATTCATATTGATTTGGTTTTTCTATACTACAAACAGATATACATTGTTTACATCCAGTACATTTTTTTACATCAACATACCGAGGTTTCTTAATCATATTAATTGTGAAATTCCCTACTTCTCCTGATACGTTCTCTATTTCTGTATTTGTATATATTTTTATATTCTTTTCATTAACTAATTCCGCTATTAATTCAGAAATAAAACATATTGAACAATCGCCCATATTATGAATTTTGTGCCATCTAGCTACCTTACCCCCCAATGTTGGTGATTTTTCAATAAGATATACTTTTATTCCGGATCGTGCTAAGTTTAAAGCGAGAGTTATGCCTGCAATTCCACCACCTAAAATAGCACAACTTTTCTCAACTTCAACTCTCTTTACTTTTAATTTTTTTTGAAAATTTACGCGTTCTACAGCTGCTTCAATTAATAATTTCGCTTTTTCTAGAGAAAGTAAAGGGAAATTTTGATCTATTTGCGGTTGATGTACCCAGCAACATTGTTCTCTAATGTTAGCAAATTCTATATTTGTATGATCAATAATATCTTCAAAAATTCTTTCAAAAAGATTTTGGTGAGTTTTGGGAGAACAAGCAGCTATTACTATTTTATTTATAAAATTATCTTTTACCCAATTTTGAATTTTCTCGAAATTCTTTTGCTGACAAAGATTTTCAAATATTTTTACCGAGACTACTTTTTTTAATTTATTCACATAATTTTCAAGTGCTTTAATATCAATTACATTTGAAATTTCTGTATTGCAATTACAAATAATTACTCCAATCCGACTTATTTCGCTTCCTTTTGAATCAAAATACTCATCAATATATTCTCCCGATAAAATTCTTTTATTAAGATTTATAATTTTTAAAACACGTTTACCATCTTCTGTAAGAAAATATGATTTATTGTCTTTATCTATTAATGATCCAATCTTTTTAAGATGGAAATTTAATTGTCCAGTTGTATCTAAATTAAGTTTTTCCATTAATTCAGTATAAGGGATATATCCTTCTTTATCTAAAAGAAATAAAATTTTCCTCCTAAATGGATGAGATAAAATTGAATAAATATCCATCTTTTTTAATCATCTTCTTTTTCCTTTTATAAGATAAATATTTTTATTTTTACTTTTTAGATTATAAAAAAATTTTTCTTCTTTATTATTAGAATTCCTTAATTATGGTCTTGCGTTGATAATTTATGATTCAAACTTTGTTCTGTTCGTTTTAATTTTGAGAGAGAAAATTGGGTAATTTTTTCCTTTATTTCATTTTTGGAATTTATATCTAATTTTAAACTTTTGATAATCCCTGAATTTAAAACTTTATTAAAAATATTTTCTCCCTTTTTAGTACGAGTGATTACAGTTGTAAATTTCTTGGGGGATCCTAATCCTCCAAAAGAAATATCGGCATAAATATTAGTGAAATCTTTACATACAGAGCAAGCTTTACGCATATAATCCTTTAGTTTGTTAAATGGTATATGAATAATTTTATTATTCTTTAAATTAACAATTAAATCTTCTTTAATGTTTATTTTTTCAATATCTTTGAATTTTATATTAAAATCTTTCTCAAATTTCTCAACCTTTCTCTTATCAAAGAAAAAATTCTCGTAGCAAAACAATCCTAAACAAATTTCTATATTTTCAGAGGGAATAATACCTAAACTTTGCATACATCTAATAGTGTAAATCTGACATGGCGTCCCTACTAATGCTAATTTCCTAACTTTTTGAGTTTTTAATTTAGGTAAAGAATTTGTATATGTATGAAATTTCTGAACACTATCTAATTGTGGAGATATGTCTAATTTTATACCTGAAGCCTCAATTAATTCTTCTTTATTTTCAACTATAGTAGCTTCTCTTGAGAAAGGCAATTTTGTTTTTGCCACAATTGCTCCATCAATTATTTTTTTTTCAATTAAATAATTAATAATTGAATTTACAACTCCGCCATCTGTTCCATGTTTCAAAAATTCACTATCTGTAGCTTGGCATGAGTAAAGCGAATTGACATATCCTAATGGCATTTTAATATAATCTGAAAATTTATATTCGTTATTGAGATCGTCATCTAAAACGTGAGTTTGTGGACAAATAATATAACATATTCCACACCCGAGGCACTTATCCTTGTTTATATATTCTGGAGGGGAATTAGATTTAACAAACCCAATCACATCATATTCTAATGCATTACAAAAACTAACACATCCTCCACATTCTTGGCAAATCCCAGGTTTATGGACCTCTTCAATTAAATCATTAAAACTCTTTATACTCATTTTTTAATATCACCAATTTTTTTTGTAATTTTAAAAATCTTAAAGATAATTTTAATAATTCTTTTATTTACCATGATTAATATTGTTGTCAAGATATTTAAATATGATCTATTTTATCTATCTAATTGTCGATATTGATAAAATAAGATGATCCAATACCTTATATCTTATTATATAAATAATAAATATAGTTTGGGAATCAGATCAAGTAGAGATCAAAACCAAAAAATTGTTTGATAAATGACTATCAAATTTGTCAAAATAATTTAAATTTTTCTTTTCAAATCTCTTAAATTGTTCTTACCTGACTAAATAATAGGAAAATAGTCTTTGAAAAAATTATAATTACTTTTAAGTAAATTTTCTCAATAAATTAGAATTTTGATTTTTAATAAAGAAATGAATTTGGTGACATTTTAAAAGGTTGATAATATGTCTGAATTACAGACCATAGTAAGAATCGGAGTATATATTTGTAGATGAGGAGTTAATATAAGCAATAGCATTGATTGTGATCTTATTAGAGACTATGTTGAAGCAATTCCAAATGTAATTGTTGCTAAAGTAAATGATTTTACTTGTAGCGATCCAGGACAAAATATTATTAAAAATGACATTTTAGATTTAGACTTGAATCGTGTTGTTGTTGCA
Organism: Promethearchaeota archaeon; assembly: GCA_048937405.1. GTDB lineage: Archaea > Asgardarchaeota > Lokiarchaeia > Sigyniarchaeales > SOKP01 > Loki-b32. The sequence continues at coordinate 135,101 of JBHLNF010000006.1, read as the reverse complement.
GCTTGTTCACCAAAAATTCATGAATCCACATACCGAAATGTATTAATTGAAGCAGGATTAAACCCATATTTCTTGCAAATGGTTAATCTCCGTGAACAATGTTCATTTACTCAATCAGGAAATAAACGAAATACTACTGAAAAAGCTATTAGACTAATACAAGCAGGGATAAATCGTGCCAGAGAATTAGAGATTATACCTTATAAAAGAATTCCAGTAGAAAAGGCAGTATTAGTAATAGGTGCGGGTATTGCAGGAATGAATGCTGCGTTGGATGTAGCAAATCAGGGAATTAATGTGCATTTAGTTGAAAAAGAAGCCACAATTGGCGGAAAAATGGCACAATTGGATCGAATTTATCCTACAGACGATTGTGCTATATGAGTTTTAGCCCCTATTATGGTTAATACATCAAAACATCCTAACATCAACTTATATACGTATAGTGATATTGTTGAATTTAATGGCATCCCTGGGGATTATAATGTTAAAATAAAGAAAAATCCTCGATATGTTGATGAAAGCAAATGTACTGGATGTGGTTTATGTACAACTAAATGCCCAGTAAAAGTACCTAGTGAGTTTGATAGGGGTATTGGTGAGCGAGGTGCAATTTACATTCCTTTTCCTCAAGCTGTCCCTAAAATTGCCTTAATTGATAAACAAGCATGCATAGAATGTAAAAATTGTCAGAGAATTTGCCCTGCTGGAGCCATTAGTTTAGAACAAGAGACAGAATATATAGATGTAAAGGTCGGTGCGGTAATTATTGCTACAGGATGGGATGAATATCCAATTATAGAAACTAATGAATATCAATATGGTATTTATCCTGATGTTATTACTCAAATAGAATTAGAACGCATATTAAGTCCTGTTGGACCAACAGGAGGTCATGTTTATAGAATTTCTGATGGAAAAATCCCTAAAACTGTTGTTATGATTCAATGTGTAGGTTCAAGATCTTTAAAGGGAAATAACTACTGTTCAGGAGTATGTTGTAATGTTGCTCTTAAAAATGCTCAATTATTAAAAAGTGAATATCCCGATATAGAAATAGTTATTTTTTATATAGATATACGAACATGGGATAAAGGGAATGAAGAATATTATAGAAGAGCGAGAGAAGCGGGTATAATAATGATTCGAGGAAAAGTAGGAGATATTAGAGAGGATCAAAACACTAAGAAAATAAAAGTTACTGCTTCTTCCACTTTAACAAATGATTTCATTAATATGGAAGCTGATTTAATAGTATTATCTACAGGAATGGTTCCTTCTAAATCATCAGCCAAATTAATTGAAACTTTAAATGTGGCTAAAGATATAAATGGATTTTTAACTGAATTTCATGGTTGTTTAAAACCCCAAGAAACTAAAAACCTAGGAATCTATATATGTGGTTGTGCTGTTGGACCTAAAAACATCCCTTATTCAGTATCAACTGCTTTAGCTGCTGCAAGCAAAGCATCAACTTTACTCTCTAAAGATACAATAACTCAAGAATTAATAATTGCTGAAATTGACGAGGATCTCTGTGTTGGATGCGGTAGATGTGAAAAGTTATGTAATTATAAGGCTATAAAAGTCAATGGAAAGAATATTGCGGAAGTAGATGAATTAAAATGCAAAGGGTGTGGAGTTTGTATATCATCATGTCCAGCTCGAGCAATTGATCTTAAATATTATCGAGATAGACAAATTATCGAAGAAATAAAAGGAATTTGTAATACTGAGCTCGAGTATAAAGAAGAATATATTGATTCTATTGAGCTTATTTGGAAAAAGATTGAATCATTAGCTCCTTACCAGATATAATCTGAAATAGAATGAACTTCTCAGAAAAATGATAGTTGAGAGGAGACTAACCCCTCGCATGGGTTTTCAGAAAAAAAATATGTAATAAATTTTTTCATTAATCCAAAATATATTAATTTGATAAATATATCTTGATTAAATTTTAGAATTTTTAATTTTTAAGAAAATTAATTTATTAAACCACTCTAATTTTTTGTTCTTCCACTGAAGAGTCTTGTCATATGGAATAATAAATTGTTTGATTATATCTTTTGAAAGCATGCTATTTATTACTTTTTCACCACGTTCACTCCGAATTAATATCATAGAATATCCTTCTGGAGCACCAGATGCCCCAACGCTGATATCTGTAAATCTCCCTGTGAATTCATCACACTTAAAGCAATTACTTCTAACAGCAGGATTTAGAGTTTTTATGTTAATTTCATATTGTTGATTGTCTTTGGTTTGGAGAAAAAAATTCTTTTTTATCCAAGTTTTTTTGATATTGGTTGGATCAACATTAGTTTCTCGTTTTATAATATCATACAACTGAGAATAATTAAAATTTTCAAAACAAAACAGGCCTATAATATATTTAATTACGTGAGCTGGTTTAACATATAAGAATTTCATTTTACTTATAGCTCTACATTGGCAGGGTGTCCCTATAAATGCTAATCTAAGCTGGTCAATATTAAATATCTCCTTTTTTTTAAGAATCTCCTGGGGTAATTTATTAATATTTTTTAATGGAAATATTTGAGGAGAAATAGAATATCGTGTACCTGCTGATTTAAATAAGTCTTCTTTATCAAATATAATTTTTGGAACAGGTTCAAGATTATCATTAAATTCCGAAACAATAGCTGCATCAATTTTATGTTTTTTAAAAAGATAAGAAAGAATTGCTGTAACTATCCCTCCATTTTGTTTAACTTCTTTTAATGCTGAGTTTGTACTTTTAGCAGCTAGGATTTTTCTAATAAGTCCTGTATTATCGTGAATATAATAAGTATTATTTAGTTCCTTTATTAATGTTTTAGTTTGAGGACATATATAATAGCAAATACCACATTTATTGCAATTATCAATACTCTTTATAGATTTAAACCTAGGCGTATTATCAATCATTTCGATAACATCAAAACCTTGACTTTCACAATATGCTATACATGCTCCACATGCACAACATTTTTTAGTTTGAATTATTTCATTTTCAAGATCCTCAAAAGTGGGTATATTACTTCTTATTACTTTTTGAAATTCTGATTCAGTCATTTTTTTTCCTCTTTTTAATTTTTTTTGATATTATAATCTAATTCAATTATTCCAGATTTTTTTGGAATTTTCAATTCTCCTAAATCAATAATTTTATTTGTAAAATCTGTAATTAGCTCAGAAAATTGTTTTCCTTCACTTGCAGAAATAGAATGTAGTTCAAATCGTTCTTCTTCAATTCCAATATATTTAATTATCTTTTTTAAATGGTCCATTCTGTTTTGTGTATATTTGAATCCTTTTATATAATGACAGTCACCCATATGACAACCAATAACTAACACTCCGTCTATTCCATTATTAAATGCTCTTAAAACAAACGTGGGCTCAACTCTACTAGAACACATAACTCTAATAATCCTAATATTTGGTGGATATTGGAATCTCGAAACCCCCGCTAAGTCAGCTCCCGCATAACTACACCAATTACAACAAAATACTAGAATATTAGGTTCATATTCAAATTGACTTGCTTTTTTAGTTTCCAACAACATAGTTCCTCCTAAATGTAATAGATTCATACTCTATTATATCTATATCGGACATTAAATCAATCATTTTACTAATTTGGAATTTACTAAAATGATTCTGATCAATGGCTCCAACGGAACATTCTGTAACACATGATCCACATCCTTTACAAAGTGCTTTAATTATATGCGCTTTTCTTAACTTCATGCTATATAGACCCATTTGTTTATTACTCTCAATTAATTCTATTGCATTGTATGGACAAACCTCAATACATTTACCACATCCAATACATTTTTCTTCATTTATATGAGATGTAATGCATTCTGTTTCTATTTCTCCTTTCACCATTATTATTGCGGCTCTCCCTGCTGCGCCATATGCTTGGATGATACTCTCTTGAATCCATTTGGGCCAATGAGCACCACCACAAAGAAAGATTCCTTCTGTAGCAAAATCTATTGGCCTGAGTTTCGCATCAGCTTCTAAGAAAAATCCATCTTTATTTGTTGTTACTTTTAACATTTTTGATAATCTTTCAGTATCTTTAGTAGGAACGTTAGGAGTTGCTAATATTAATAAATCGGTATCGTACTCAATATCCGTTTGAGCACTTATATTCTTATACTTAATATGAAAGTGATTATTTATACTAATAATTTTGATATCATCAATCGATTGATATCTTTCATAAGTAGCTTTATTTCGAAGCCCTCGACATAAATTTTCGGCATTTAAATCTGAAAATTGAAGTTCTCTATATAAAATATGAATTTGCGCATCAGGATTAATTTTCAATAACTTTTCTATATTTTTTAAGGCTACTCCACAACATATATTTGAGCAATATGTTTTTATATAACTTGCGTTATTTAATTTATCTTTTCTTTGATCTACGCATAATATTATAGTAACATCTTTAAACTTAGGAACTTCCTCATCTTTCATTCCAGTTAGTTCTGTTTGAGTAAGTACGCGATTAGGATATTTTTCTGCTAAACTTTTCCATTTAATTGTTTTAATCTGCTTAGTTCCTGTAGCAACTATTATAGTGCCAACCTTTATTATTTGTTCTTCAGAATTATCTTTTGTATTTTTAACTTTTACCTTATAATTTCCCACATAACCTTGAACATCAATAATATCTGTGTTAAATAAAATTTTAACATTTGAATTATTTTTTAAATCATCAATATGCTGCAAAATTTCATTTTTAGTAATAGCTATATAATATAGATCAACAAACTCTAGTGCGCTACCACCAAGAGTAGATTTATTGTCGATAAGATAAACTTTGAATCCTTGATTTGCTAAATTATGAGCAGCAGTTATACCTGATATTCCAGCACCGATTATCATTGTTGATTTTTCAACTTTAACTTTAATCATTTCTAATGGTTTTAAATTAATTACTTTGGCTAAATACATTCTAATTAAATCACAAGCCTTTTTAGTAGCCTTTTCAGGTTCCTTCATATGTACCCAAGAAGCTTGATTTCTTATATTAACTAATTCAAATAAATACGGGTTCAATCCAACCTCTCTGAGAGTATTCTTAAAAAGTTGTTCATGTGTTCGAGGAGTACAAGACGCAACAATGAATCTATTGAGTTTATGTTTCAAAATTAATTTTTTAAATAGTTCTTGGGAATCAGAACTACATGAATACATATTTTCTTCAACATGGACTACATATGGTAATTTTGAGACATACTCTACTACTTTAGGAACATCAACAATACCTCCGATATTTATCCCACATTGGCAAACTAATATACCTACGCGAGGCTCATCTTCTAAACTTACTGGTATTTCAGGAGGATACTTAACTTTCTGTATATTTTTAAATCTTAGAGGATAAAATCTTTCACTTATTTTAGCGGCGCATGCAGAACCATCTGCAACAGCCATTTGAATATCATTAGGTTTACGTGAATTACCAGTTACAAATACATTCTTTTTCTCAAGTAACTTTATATCTTCTTCACGAATATATCCTAAATGATTCTTATCTAAATTGTGTTGTTTTAAAAATTCATAATAAGAGGGAGCTGGAGACAAGGCACTAGCTAATACAGCCATATCAACTTCAAAAGTACCAACTGTACCTTTATTAATATCTTCATAATATAATCTTAATTTTCCATTATCTAAATTTTCTTTAATATATGAAACATGACCATTTACATATTTAATATCATATTCATCTTTACTCTTTTCAATAAATTCATTAAAATTTTTACCTTTTGCTCTTATTTCTGTATTGAAAATATAACATTCTATATTTGAATTATGTTCCTTGCATACAATTGCTTCTTTAGCCGAATTCATACAACATATCGCTGAACAATATTTTTTACATTCAGGATGATGAAAATCTCGAGATCCTACACATTGAATAAATGCGATTGAATCAGGGTGTTTTTTATCATCTAATCTTAATATTTGCCCTCCAGTAGGTCCATTTGCGGATAATAGGCGTTCAAATTGCATGTTAGACAAAACATTGGGAGATTCCCCAGCAAAATTTTTGTAAACTTCTGGCATTTGTTGACTTGTTCCTGTTGCAATAACAATGGCTCCTACCTTTAGAGTTATTTCTTCTGGTTTTTGAAAAAAATCTATAGCATCTGCGCTACAAACTTTGGCACAAAGTCCACATATTTGATGATTTAGATATAAACATCTTGATTCATCAATAAGATATACTGGAGGTACTGATGATGGAAAAGGAATATAAGCAGCTGCTCGGGTTTTTAAATTAGTATCAAAATCACTAGGGATTCCTCTAACTGGACAAACATTTTCACAATCACCACATCCCTTACAGATATTTTCATTTATATATCTTGGTTTTTTAATAACTGTAATTGTATAATCTCCAGCAGTTCCATCGATTTTTTTAACATATGAATAAGTTAACAATTTGATATTTGGATCTCTATACACATCAACCATTTTTGGTGCTAGGATACATAAACTACAATCAAGCGTAGGGTATATTTTATCTAATTGTGCCATCGTTCCGCCAATAGTTGGTTTAATTTCAACTAAATATACCTTAAATCCTAATTTTGTTAAATCTAGGGATGCTTGTATACCAGAGATTCCTCCTCCTATAACCAAAACATCACTCTGGAAATTTGACATATAAAACAGCTTTTAAAAATTTTATTAATTTTATTTTAACCTATACAATCATTAGCAATTTGCCTATAAAACTGGCTAAATCAATTACTTTTATATTACTAGAACGTTTATTATGCTCTTTATTGAGAGACAATTCATTTAAATAACAATTAAAATGTGTCAGACATTTAGGACAGGGAACAATTAAATATTCCCCTCCAGTTTCAATCGCTTCATTAATACGATTTTGTCTTATATAACGTGTGTATTCACTACAATTTGTAAATGCTGAAACGCCACAACAATTAGCATCATCTTTATTATTTTCCATTTCAATTAATTTTACTCCTGGAATTTTCTTTATTAATTCCCTTGGGGTATCATACAATTTTCCTCCTAGACGCCCTAATCGGCAAGAATCGTGATATGTTACGTTAATCTTAGAATTATGGGTATATTTTATATTTTTAAGAATATTTTCTCTAAGAAAGAATTCGGAAAAATGTAAAACTTCAAAGTCAAAGTCTTCAATTATTTTCGGATAATCATATTTCCATGTTCTATATCCTTCAGCACATCCAACAATAATAGTCTTTACTCCTGCATTTTTATAAAGTTGAGTATTATATTCAGCAAGCTTTCTAAATGTTTCATTATCACCTCTACCCCATAAAATATCATGTCCACAACATTTTTCATCTAGAACTACTGGATTTATACCATTTTCATTAAGTAAATTTATAATTGTTACAGGAATATCTGTATAATTGATATCAAAATTATAGAAAAGATCATCCATTATAGATAAGCATCCAACAAAATATGCAATTTCGCCTGATGTTGTAGTTTTTAATTCATTTTTCTTTAGAAAATCTAATTTATTTGGACTTGAAGGATTACGTGCCATAATTTTAGAAATCAAAGTGAAAATATCATTATGAGTTTCGCATTTAACAATCTTTTTTATTTCTGAATTGTTTTTATTCGAAATTTTTCTTAATTCTAAAATTAATTCTGGTATTCTCACACCCTCATTTTCACGAGTCATAGGACAGTAAATTGAACATTGTCCACAAGTTAAACAATTCCAAATATTATTTTCTTCTATAACTTCTTCTATTGTTAAAAAATTTAAATCTGAAACTAAATCTTTAGGATAAAAGATGTCTAAGTGAGAAAGTGGACATACATTAACACATCGATTACAACTATAACAATAATTAGTAAAAGAACTTATATTTTTAATTATTTCCTGTGAATCTAACATATTCGTTGCTCATATTTGAATTATTAAAAAATTATATTCCAGTACCGAAATAATAATAACCACATTTAAAACATTGATATCCACTAGGGGCCTTATGTCTATAGATATAGCAATCATCTTCAATTCTAGTCCCACAAATAGGACAAATTTCTTCCTTATCTTTCTGTGCTAATAAAATTTTTACCTCATTTGCTTTTAACGTCATGATATTTCAAATTTTAAAAATCTATTTTTTTTTTAATCTAAAAACTCCAATTTCATAATTTTATTTATATTTTAAATTAACTCTCTTAATTTGGATTCATTTTTGTTGAATATTAACAATCCTGAGCGAAATTGTAATAAATGATTTTTTTTTAAAAAATTATTTATCATCATGATTAGAATGGTAATCAAGATATAAAAATATTAACTTTTAGTTAGCGAAGAAGATACTCTCATTAATCAAAGTCAAATTTAGAAGTAGAAAAAAGATCAATTTGATGATTCTCAATATAAATATAATATCAAATGAATATATTCTATTCACATTAATATGAATATAATCAATAATTTCAATAATAATCATTTCCCAATCCAATAATATATTGTCGATTCTCCAATATTGTTAGAAATTTTTAAACTAATATAAAAACATTTTTTTAAATTATATTCAATAATATCAATATTTTTTAGAAATTTATTTCAATTTATTACTCATTAAAAAAAAAGAATTTCAAAATATTATGATTAGAATAATTTTCAAATTATACTTCAAAATATGTATAAAAATCTGTAAGAATGTATAAAATTCATTTCTTCTCATGAATACAAAAATCACTAAAATAAAATATTGACAATTATTATTGTCAAATTAATTAAAATAAACCTTATCAAACTACTTAAATTTCTTTTTATTTATATCTTAATTGGAATAAAGCAAACCTTTTTTTTAGGTTGCTAGGAAAAATTAATAGAATATTTAATCAATGTATTAAATTTAATTTAATAGAAATTAAATTTGAAGGTGAATATTTAAAATGGAAGTATTAGAGTTAAAACCAGTAAAGGATAAGAAGATTGTTGTGTATATGTCTTCTAAAGAAAATGCTAAATATTTTCAAAATGACGATCATTCTAAATTAGCTGAATTTTTAAAAAAGAATCATATAGATTTCGTTACGGTAGACTTTCAAGTAAATATGAAAGAATTTAGCAAAACTCAATTTGCTGAAATATTAAATGAATTAAATATTCCATATTTTCAAGTAGATATTCCAGATTATGCGATGGGATATTTATACCAAGAAATTCTCGAGAAACAGGAGTTTCAAAATGAATTGTTTGAAGAATATGAAAATATGGAAGATAAAGATTCTTATAAAGGTTTAAGTTTAAAAAATTGGATTGATATGTTAGGCGAAGAAATTCAAGAAAGAGAAATATATCTTAGCTTAAAGCTAAGACCTCAATGGATTGTTAAAAAAATGTTAGATTTAGCATTATCTTTCAAAAAAGATGTAATATTTTTTGTTCATTTTGTCCAAGAGGATATATGTGAAGACATTTGTCCACAAATAGTTGAAAATTTAAGAGAATTAGGAGTAAAAGTAATCTCCTATAATAAAAAACATACTATACAAAATATTATATTTTAATAAAAAAAAAGAGGGGATATAAAAAATGCCAGAAGTATTAGAATTAAAACCTTTAAAAAATAAAAAGTTAAAATTGATATTGATAGAAAGTGAATTTCCTATCGATTGGTGGTTTGATGTTCCTAAGACTTTAAAGGAAGATCTTTTTTGGAATCTTCGATTAATTTCTAAGGAATATATTCAATTAGTTGATTCATTAATTGAAAAATATAATCCCAAAATTGCTTTGGAAGAAAGACCAAATTTTTGGAATACTACAAATAATTCAGAGGATCCTTTAAAAAAGTTATTTCAAATGCGAAATATACCTTTCGATTATGCTGATATTTCAGAAAATGCTGAATTATATCTTTCATCCGCTTTAGAAGAGCATAGAACCATGATTCAGCATCTAGGTATAAAAATTGAGGAAATCATAAAAAATGATGGAAGTATTCCTAATAATGATGATACTTTTAATCGAATTGTATTATGGAAGGACTATTTACAACAAGATTATAAATTTCAAGAAAATGAAATAAGATATAAAGTTCGAGAAGCATGGATGATGATGAAAATTTTAAATCTTGCCAAAAAAATAGAAGCAACTAATTTCAAAGCGATGTTTATTTGCGATATTAATCACTTCAATGGTCTTGAAAAACTTTCAGAAGAATTAGGTATTGAAGTCGAACAAGTAAGAATAAAAAGGACAATTAAAACTGAAGATGTAAAGGAAATATTTGAAAAAGATTTAGGAGTTGAAATTTCTTAAATTTTAAATTTTATTTTTATATATAAAAAAAAGGGTTGATAGAAATGGTTGAAAGAGAGGTTGAAAGTATTTTAGGAAGAAAATCAATAATAGAATTAACTCCGATTATCATTAAAAAGAAAGATACAATGGATAAAATTTGTTACTTCTTTGATACTGATAATAATGCATCTCCTTTTGATATAAATATGGCATATGATGCAGGATTTGATATTGTAATACCTATCAGTAAAATGAAAGCCGAATATATACCAAAATTAATACAAGATGCTATATTTTCTCGTAAACCTAATGCACCAACAACTTTTTTTATTGGAGGTTCTGACGTTAAAGAAGGTGAGAAGATAGCAAAAGCTGCAATAAAATCCTTAGTCCCACCTTTTGAATGTCCTATTATAATTGATCCTAGAGGATCTCATACTACAGCTTCCGCTGTAGTTGCAATGTCTTTGGATATAGCTAATAGAAAACATGGAATTAAGAATTTAAAGGGTAAAAAAGTAGTAATATTTGGAGCGGGTCCAGTTGGTAGAATAGCTGCGATTTTAGCTTCTAAGATCGGATGCAATACGTTTTTAGTGGAAACATGGGATAAATCTAATGAGGATTTTATAAAAAAATTAGCAAAAGACCTCACTCAAGAAGCAGGAGAAGGAGCAACAGAAATTTCTGGTCTTTTTGCTCCTTTAATTAAACAAAGATTTGATATTGTAAAGGATGCGGATATTATATGGTCTTTAGCAGCTGCAGGTGTTGAAATTCTAACTCAAGAATGGATGGAAAAGTTGCCTAACAAAAAAATTGTTGTAGATATTAATTTAGTGCCACCATATGGTATAGAAGGCCTTAAGCCGAAACATAAGAATGATGAGATATATCCTGGAATTTTCGGAATTGGGGCATTAGCTTTAGGTCGTCTCAAAACTAACTCAGAAAGTCAAATATTAAAAGAAGCTTCAAATACAAAGGGACTAAAAATTTTTGATTATAATTATGCTTTTAAGGTTGCTAAGGAACTTCTAAAAAAATAGAGAATGAGAAAATAAATTTAAATTATTTTTTTTAAATTTTTTATTTTCATAAATAAATCAGAAAGGAGGGATAATATTTGATTAGGGAGAGTAAAGATTCAGAATTAAAGTTAAGAATTAAAGATGCATTTAAAGAGGATGCAGGGAGGGGAATAGTACGAGTAGATCCTGAAATAATTAATTTACTGAAATTAAAAGTGGGTGATATTATTAGAATTACACATCCTTTTATAGATAGAATAACAGTTGCTAAATTATTATCAGGTAAAGATGAGGATATTGGAAAGCGAGTTATTAGAATTGATCCTTCTCTAAGAAGAAATTTAAGTGCATCAATTGATGATTTAGTAGAAATTGAAAAGATTAATGCAAATCCTGCCGAAACTATTACATTTACAGGTCTAACTCATTATTTAATCCCACGTGATCCTCAAGCTTTAGCAAGGAAATTAGAAAAAAGAGTTATATCAATAAATGATAGTCTTAGTTTCTATGCAATGGGGCATAGAATTGATTTAGTTGTTGTAGATTATACTCCAAAATCAGAAGCGGTTATAATCAATTTGAATACGAAAATAATTTTCACAGAACAAGCTGAAGAAATTAATGAAGTTAAAGATAGAAAGGTAAAATATGAAGAAATAAGTGATATAGGAAAAAAATTACAAAAAATTCGTGAAAAAGTAACATACGAGGATATTGGAGGTTTAGAAGATACAATTCAAAAGATTAGAGAAATAATTGAGCTACCAATACGACATCCAGAATTATTTAAAAAAATAGGAATAGAACCACCTAAAGGCGTACTTTTATACGGTCCTCCTGGTACTGGAAAAACATTATTAGCAAAAGCAGTTACCTCTGAAACCGATGCTCACTTTATTAGTATTAGTGGTCCTGAAATCATGAGTAAATTTTTTGGTCAGAGTGAGGAAAACTTAAGGAATATTTTTGAAGAAGCTAAATCAAATGCACCTTCTATAATTTTTTTGGATGAATTAGATTCTATTGCTCCAAAAAGGGATGAAGGAAAGAATCAAGTTGAATCAAGAATAGTAGCTCAATTACTTTCTCTTATGGATGGTTTAAAAGGAAGAGGGGAGGTAATTGTTATAGGTGCTACAAATAAAATAAATACTATTGATATTGCCTTAAGAAGACCAGGTAGATTTGATAGAGAAATTGAAATTGGGGTTCCTGATAGCAATGGTCGATATGAGATTTTGTTAATTCATACTAGAGGAATGCCATTAGATAATGATGTGAATCTAAGAATAATAGCTAACAAGACTCATGGATTTGTTGGAGCAGATATTAAATCACTTTGCAAAGAATCTGCTATACTTGCAATTCGTGAAATTATTCCTAAAATTGATTTGGATAAACCTATTCCAGAAGGAATTCTAAATCAACTTAATATTAAAATGAGACACTTTATAGAAGCCTTAAATAGTATAGAACCCTCTGCTTTAAGAGAGGTATTATTCACTCAACCTAATGAAGGATGGAATAACATTGGTGGACTAGAAGAAGCTAAGCTACAATTGAAAGAAATTATTGAATGGCCCTTGAAATACCCTGGTTTTTATAAACACATGAAATCTAAACCCCCTAGTGGTATTTTAATGTATGGTGTACCAGGTACAGGAAAAACTTTATTAGCTAAAGCTCTTGCTCATGAAACAGAGATAAATTTTATATCTGTTAAAGGTTCTGAATTCTTGTCAAAATGGGTAGGAGAAAGTGCTAAAGCTGTACGAGAAACATTTCGAAAAGCACGCTTATCGACACCATGTATCATTTTCTTTGATGAGATTGACGCTATTGCTACTAAACGTTCGGAATCCTCAAGCTCTAAAGTGACAGAGCAAGTTGTTGCTCAATTATTAACGGAAATTGATGGTTTAGAAGAATTGAATGATGTTATCATAATTGCAGCTACAAATAGACCTGATTTGTTAGATCCTGCATTATTAAGATCAGGACGGTTTGGTAGGCACATTGAAATTCCATTACCCGATAAACAATCACGTATACAAATATTCAAAATTCATTTAAACGACCGTCCTATTGATGAAAATGTTGATATTGACTTATTAGCTGAAGAATTGGAAGGTTATTCAGGTGCGGATATAAAAGCAATATGTGAAGAGGCTACAATTTTAGCAATTCGAAAAGGAGTTTTTCAAACCGATATTGATGTATCTAATCCTAAAGATTATTCTAATATTAAAATTTCTCAAAAAGATTTTAAAGAAGCTATAAAAAAAATTAAAATGAGTGCAGATAATGCAATTAAATCATATAGGGAGTCTATTAAAGAAACTCCAGAAGAAATTTATAGATAAATGATTCCAACAAATCATTATTTATTTAAAAAATGAAAATGCGATTATTGAAAAGATAAGTTATTTTTTTAATATGAAATATCATCCATCACATCATATTTTGAAATTATTTAATAGTATAATAGTAGAAAAAAAATCCTTCTTACTATAGTTTATTCAAATAAACAAAACTCATCTTTTTTTTTCTTCTATTAGTAGAAAAAGGAAATTCAGAAAAAAAAATAAGGTAATAAATCTAATATATCACCTGAAATATTTGAGAGAAATTATTTTCTTTTTAATTTTGAAAAACAATCTTCACAAAGAAAAATTCTCCGGAATTTGGAACTATCCCAAACCATATGCCCTGATTTATATTTCTTCTCGCAACCCCAGCACATTTTATATACTTTTGAATCAACAAGATATTCATCATCGGCATGGAAAATATCATCCTGTATTATTTCTTTATAACTTCTCATATTTTTTCTTCTTTTATTAATTGCTATTATTCTGAATGAATATTCATTATCAATTGAATATATTATATAGGGTTTGCGAACAATTTAAAGATTATGAATAAATATTCATGAAAAGAAATTTTTTTTTTCCAAAAGATAAATTTTATGATTAAGTTTAAGTTTTAAGAATAATTATTCAAAAATTATAACTTTTTTCTAAAATATTTCAAAAAAAGTGTGAGAAAAATGAAACGAATTATAGGAATTCCTTCTGATGGGCTTGAGATCTCTGATAACATCTCGGCTCATTTTGGACATTGTAATTATTTTGTTGGAATTGAAATCTATGATGGTATGAAATACAAAAAAATCTTCGCATTACCTAATAATGGACATTCTGGCTGTATGGAACCAGTATTGAACATGAAACAAAGAAATGTTACTGATATGATTCTATCTGGTATAGGGATGCGTCCGTTTATGGGTTTTCAACAAGTTAACATAAATTTATTTCAGGGTATTAACGGAACTATTGAAAAAAATATTAAAATGTTATTAGAGGGAAATTTAACACAACTTGCTAATGCCAGTTGCGCGAGTAACTCAGAACATACTCACACTCATTAATATGAAAATAAATAATTAATTTAAAATTAGAGTAGATGAATTTAAATGCCAAGTTTTAAAGAAACGTATGATGCCATCAAGGCAGATTGGAATGCTGGAGAAAAGAACTTTAACATTGAATGCGAGATGCTTTCAGAAGGTATGCAAGTTAAATGCACAATGGGTAATCCTGCGGGTGACCCTTTTGAGCTATTAATAGATGCCCCTGGTGGATTAGATGGATCAAATAAAGGACCTTCTCCATTATTAGTTATTTTATCTTCTATTGGTGCTTGTATTATTGCTGTGACTAAATTTTGGGCAAAAATTATGGATATTAAAATCGAAGAATTAAAAGTTTTTTCTAGGGGTCATATAAATTTAGGTGCTATTTTTGGTATTGATGATTCAAAAATAGCTGGTTATGATAAATTGGAACCAGTTATAAGAATTAAAGCAGATGCCCCAGAGGAAAAAATCAATGAACTAATGGATAAAGTTTTTAATCATTGCCCTGTAATTACGAATTTTGGTGGAGCTTCTAAGATTCAACCTAAAGTACAAATTCGAAAATAAAAATTATTCTATCTTTCTTTTTTTTTTCTTATGTATATGAAATTAATTCGTTTAAGTCATTATATTTGTTAAAGATAATAATGAAAAATGAAAGACTCTTTCCAATAAGTATTAATCCAAACCTATGTGTTCTATGTCAAAGATGCTCCTATAGTTGCCCAAGTAAGGCAATCTTCTTTAAGGAGTCTCGGCGATATGTGGATTATGATAAATGCCAAGGATGCTTAAAATGTGTAGATGTATGTGAACATGGTGCTATTGAGGTTATTTCAATTAAAGAAGGAAAATTAATTGGTTTTCGTATTAATCAAGAAAGATGTAAGTTATGCGAAGTCTGTATTGAGAAGAATTTTTGCTTTCAAAATTTATTTTTATTAAAAAAAAACAAAAAATCAGGGCATAAATGGATTGAATTCCAAGAAGGGAAATTTCAAAACTGCTTTAAATGCTTAAAATGTTTTAAATCCTGCCCATGTAATGCTATTTTACCAGAAATTATTTGATAAGAATTAAACTACTGAATGCTTCAATAGTTACACTGAATGCTTTGATTCGGAAATCCAATTACTTGCTAAAAGATATAATTTATCATCCATTTATTGCTCTCATTTAATAAAAATATTAATTTCGATAAAAATGATAATCTATCTATATATAAAGTATTATTACTAAAAAGCAGTTAACTATTATAGTCAGAATAAAGGGGAAAAAGTGTTAAGGAAAATATTTAAAAAAATTATTATTGTCTATATTATACGAATTTTTTGATTTAACTGGGGAACACAATTAAAATTGAAAAACGAAAATAGAATATGTAAATGGTATTCTGTTTGCCCAATTAAGTATTTTGTTGATCATGGAAAACTTGATCGAAAATGGGTTGAGAATTATTGTCTAATAGGAAATAAAGAGTGTATAAGATATAAACTAGAAGAAAGTGGAAAGTGTCATCCTGATAATATGTTACCCAATGGTGAAATAAAGAAAGAACTTCATTATTGAATGAAACTTGAACCTAAAAATGATTTATAAAACAAAGAGGAAATAAATACTATATTATCTTTTCAAATATATCAGTTATATTATTTCTATCCATGAAATTGATGGTGCTCGTGATCGTCATCAGCTTCAGTATGGATTTTTTCAACTCCATATCCCTTTCCACCCCCAGGAGCACATAAACTCTCCCCACCCTTTAGAGTTCCGTCCAGTATTTGTTGAATAACATCATCAATTCTTCCAGTAACTCCAATAATAACGTCAATTCCATACTCATTAAAAAAAGCTTCAGCCCTTCTTCCCATACCTCCTGCAATCAAACAATTTGCTCCTTGTTGATGTACAAATTGTGGTATACTTCCTACTGTATGACCTGGATTTGGAAGTATCTTTTTATCTACTACTTTACTATTTTCTATTGTAATAAAAGTAAATTCTGGTGCTCGACCAAAATGGGCACAAACATTTCCTGAATCTGTACTAATAGCGATTTTCATTTTTTTTTCATTTTATTATGTATATTGTTATTAATTTACAATTGTATTTATATTTTATGAATAATTATTCATAATATGAATAATTATTTTTCAAGCACAAAAATAGGTTGAAAGGAAAAACAATCATGAGATTTGATTAATTACAAAATTTCCTGACAAAAATCTTTTAATAATTTTGAATAATTAATAATAAAAACTTGAATTAATAATTTTACATAGTGAATAAATTAGAAACAATAGTTTATAACTATCTTTTTGGTGATTTGGTATAGGGAGAAGAAGACATCGAAGATGGGTTAATCAACCCCCTAATAATTTTTATTTTTCTAAAGAATCAATTATTACTGAAGAATCAATAACTTTAACTATTGCTGAATTTGAAGCTATGCGATTAAAACATTATTTAAATTTGAATCAAAAAGCAGCAGCCGAAAGAATGGGTATTAGTCAACCTACATTCTCAAGAATTCTTGAGAGTGCTCATAAAAAAAATACTCTCGCATTAATCGAGGGGAAAGCTATTAAAGTTTATGGAGGAAATTTTGATTATAAATTAAGTTTTAAAGGTTATGGATGTTTAAATTGTAATCATGAATGGGAAGATCCTACTGCATCAAAAGATACAAAAGTTAATTGTGTTAAATGTAATTCAGGTAATGTATATTATTTTGTTAGAGAATTTATTTGAATTCTGATTTTTTTTTTCTAATTCAAACATAAGACAATTTTTTTCAATTAATATTATTCCCACAGTATTTTTTTTAGATTTTCAAAAATGTTTTTAATAGCTATACTTGCTTTAGAATTAGGAGCAAATTCGACCACAGGTTCAGCATAAGACATTGCTTTTGGTATTGATAAATCAAAAGGAATTTCTCCTAATTTTGTATATCCTGTATTAGAGATAAAATTTTGAAATTCTTCTGTGAATGGACTTTTTAAATCAGATTTGTTAATAATCAAACCAAATGGAATTCCAAAATGTTGAATAACTTCTATTACACGTATTAAGTCATGCAAACCTGAAGGTGTAGGTTCAGAAATAGTAATAACATAGTCTAAATTTGAAACAGTTGCAATTACAGGACAACCAATTCCTGGGGGCCCATCAATTAAAATTAAATTACTATTATTGATATCTTTTGAATTGTTTATATATTCTTTAACATCTGATACCAATTTTCCAGAAGTTGTACTTCCTAATCGTGTTTTTCCATAAATTAGGGGAAATCCAATTTTACTAATATATGAAATAATTTCTCCACTTTTTACAGTATTGATTTCAAAAGCATGTTCTGGACATAAAACTCTACATGCCCCACATCCTTCACATTTTAAAAAATCAATTATTGGAATTGAATTTTGGTTGTTCCAATTTAAAGCATTAAATTCACAGAAGTGATCATCAATGCATTTTTTACAATTTACACATTGATCTTCAAGAAATTTAGCTTTTCTTGTAGCAAAAGTGTCTTCCTTTCTTATTTTTGCTTCATCTATAGCAGGAAGGATTATAGCTAAATTTGGAGCATCAACATCACAATCCATAACAATAACTTGGGTTTTTATATCCTTTTGTGCCAAACTCGCTAATGAAGCCGTTAGTGAAGTTTTGCCTACTCCTCCTTTCCCCGATACTATACCTACTATCTTTCGTTCCATTTATCATTCACTTCTAAATTATTGTTTTATTGTTTTTAACCATTTCTTCAAATTATCATAAATTTTAGTGAAACCAATATAACCAGCGCCTTCTCTATTAAATCCGCTGTTTTTTTCCATAATTGGAGTTCCTTGACAATATGATTCTACGATATCGGAATCTAAAGGGATATCACCCAAAATTTCAATATTTTCTTTCTCTAATTCATTTAAAAATTGTTCTCTGAATCCTAATAATGAAGATCTATTTACTATTACGCGAGTTTCTTTACCTAATAATTTTATCAATTCCATTATTCTGATTAGATCTAATTTACCAAATTTTGTTGGTTCTGTTATAGGAATTATAATATCTGCATCAGCAATTAAAAGTTCAACATCACAATGAGCCCCTGGAGCAGTATCTAAAATAATAATATCAAATTTATTAGGCTCTTTCTCAATAATGGTTTCAAGTTTTTCAAGAAGAGCTTCTACTATTGCAGCTGAACGGGCTTCTGAAGGTTTTAATTCACCTAGTAAAAGAAGGAGTCCGTTAACATTGGTAGAGTAAATCCATCCCATCGTTTTTGAATCTGCTTCAATTGCATTTTCAGGACAAATTTTATAACATAATTGACAACCAGAGCATAATGTTAACATTGGAATTGGAAATGTATCTTTTACATGTAAAAGAGCATTTGATAAACAATTTTGAGAACATAAACCACACTTAGAACATTTTTTTTCATTAATTTTAGGTTTAAAGAAAGGAACTTCTTTTTTGTTTTCAAGTTTTCCATTTAATAATAAGTATGTATTAGGGTTCTCTACATCACCATCTATGAGTAGAACTTTATTTCCTTCATTTTTGAACATAACAGCAAGATTTACAGCACATAATGTTTTTCCTGTTCCTCCTTTACCACCAGTAATACAAATTATTTTAGGTTTTATATGGTACATTAGAGCTGTTTTTCTCTTAATTAACAAAAACTTTATTTTTGGTTGACTTTATCTTCCCATTCCTCGACCACCACCCATTCCTCGACCGCCTCCCATTCCATAATGTGATGCAACATTTGAACTGGTGATTTTCTGTAATTTTCCTTCTAAATAGAGATTTATAACTTCTTTTATTGTCATAGTTTCATTTGGAGCTTGAACGAGCTCTAAATTTAAAGCATTAAGTCCATTTGCAGCATTTGGTCCTAAAAATCCAACTATTACAATATTAGCACCATTATTTCCAATTATCTGGGCTGCTTGTACTCCCGCACCTCCCATCGCATTCGCAGCAGGATTGGGAACGGTTTTTACAGCTTTGATATCAGTATTTTCAACTTCGACAAATGTGAAACTTGCACATCTTCCAAAACGAGGACTTATCTGATCATTTAAACCTCCATTACCCATTGAAGGTACTGCAATAATACTCATTTTTTTAGCCTTTTCTTTTACAATTTTTAATCAATAAGTTTTTAATGAATAATGAATAATTATTCATTATTAGTTAATAACAAAATTTGAAAGTATATAAATTTAACCATTAAATTTGATTACAATTAAGAGGTGTAAGATTATTCAAGATAAAGAAATCCCAGATATCGATTTAAAGAAGACCGTTGAACAAGGAAAGAAAGAAAAAATGGATCAATTAATAGAAAATATTAAGGAAAATATGAGTAAAATTAAACATAAAATTGTTGTGATATCTGGTAAAGGTGGGGTGGGAAAAACTACTGTAGCAGTAAACCTTGCTATGAGTTTAGTCAGTTTTGGATTGAGAGTTGGAATTTTAGATGTGGATATTACAGGGCCAAATATATTGAAAATGTTAGGTATTGACCCAAATCTTAAACCTAGGGTTGATTCTGAGAAGAAAAGATTTTATCCTGTTAACGGACCTTTAAACCTTAAAACAATGAGTATGGCATTTCTCATTGAAAGTTCTGACTCGCCTGTTATTTGGAGGGGCCCCATGAAAATGAGTGCTGTGAGACAATTTCTGGGAGAAGCAATTTGGGGAGAATTAGACTATTTAATTTGTGATTTGCCACCAGGAACTTCTGATGAGACATTGGATATTTTACAACTTATTCCAGATGAAAATGTTATTGTAGTTTCTACCCCTCAAGAAGTCGCATTAATGGATGCCAGAAAAACTATAAGAATGGCTCAGATAATGGAACGTAAAGTTTTAGGTATAATTGAGAACATGTCTGGTTTCAATTGTCCTCATTGTGGGGAATATATTGATTTATATCCTCCAGGAGGAGTAACAAAAGCAGCTGAAGACTTTAATGTTAAATTTTTAGGTAAAATTCCTTTTGAAATTGAAGTAAGTCAGCAAGGAGATCTAGGAATGCCTTTCACATTAAAATATCCGGATAGTGCATCCACAAAAGCTTTTAAAGAAACAGTTAAGACCATTCGAGAAATATTAGAGAAATAAAGAAATGATTTTTTTAATTTTATAAATTATAAAATATAAAATAATTAGTTGTATTATAAACTTAGATTGAATTTACAATTATAAAATGCCATCAGATAATTTAGATAAGTGGGTGGAAGAAATTCAGAAAGAGATTATGGAAGAGGAAATTAAGAGATATAACAAATATATTGTTGAATTATTTCAAAATCCAAAAAATTGGGGCAAACCTCCTGAAGATGAAATAAGCACCTGGCATGCTTATGAAGGAAGTTGTGGTGATACTATGCAATTTTTTTTGAAAATCAAGGAAGACATTATTAAAAAAGCCAATTTTATCACAGATGGCTGTGGTGCTACTGTAGCAGCAGGAAGTCAAATTACTATGATGGTTGAAGGAAAAACCTTAGAATTTGCAGAAAAATTAAAACCTATCGATATAGATAATGCTTTAAAAGGTTTACCCGATGATCATAAACATTGTGCGGCGTTAGTAGTAACCACTTTAAAACGAGCAATTGAGAAATATAAGATCCAAAATCCTTAATTTATTTTTTTTAAGAATATGAAATATGTATATGGACCTGTTCCTAGTAGGAGATTAGGAAATTCATTGGGAATTGATCCACTTCCTTCGAAGACATGCAATTATCAATGTATATATTGTCAATTAGGAAAAACGACCAACTTTACGAATACTAGAAATAATTTTTTCCCAAAAGAAGATATCATGACTGAGATGGAGAAGGCCATAGAAATCCATGAAAATTCGATAGATTATATAACATTTGTAGGTAGTGGTGAACCTACATTATATAAAGATTTAAAGGACTTAATATTAAAGGCACGAGAATTATCAAATAAACCTGTTTGCGTAATTACTAATGGAAGTTTACTTTATCATAAAGAAGTTCAGGATGCACTCATTCTTTCTGATGTAATTTTACCAAGTCTAGATGCAGGAGATAATAAATTATTTATTAAAATAAATCGTCCTCACCCCTCCTTAAATTTTAGAAATGTAATTCGAGGATTAAAAAAATTTAAGAATATTTTTGATGGTGATTTCTGGATAGAAATAATGATAATTAGAGGAATAAATGACTCAAAAGAAGAACTATTAAAAATTAAAGAGAAAATTGATTTAATAGATCCTAATAGAGTTGATATTAATGTTCCGATAAGACCGCCGACAGAAAAATGGGTAAAAATTCCTTTTAAGAACACTTTTTTAATTTTGAATAAAATATTCGCTGAATATTCAAATATTAACTTTCCAGAGGAAGGAAAATTTAGTGTATATTCATCAGACTTAGAAAATGAGTTATTATCTATACTGGAAAGACATCCAATGAGATATGATCAAATTATTGAAACCTTTGCGATTGATGGAATAAATGAAGAAATTATTAATTCACAATTAAGAAAATTAAAATCTCAAAATAAAATTAAGGAGATTTTTTATAATAATCAGGCTTTTTGGAAATTGAAAATAACTCAAAATTAAATAATGGAGTAGAATAGTAAATGATTATTTTATTAGTTTTGATCTTCAGTATTATTGGCAGTATTGGTGCAATAATTACAGCTGGAGTTTTTCTAACATTCAAAAAGCAAATACAGAAAGTACTCATACCCTGTTTCATTTCGTATGCTATAGGTACTTTATTAACAGCAGCTTTAGTGGGAATGATTCCTAAAGCTTTATCAAACAGCAATCCAAAATTAATTATGTTAATAGTTTTAATTGGAATTATTATATTTTTTCTCCTTGAAAAGACTGTAATTTGGCACCATTGCCATGATGAAGAATGTAAAATACAGAATGCTGCAGGACCAATCCTTCTTATTGGTGATACTATTCACAATTTTATGGATGGAATTGTCATTGCGGCTAGTTTTTTAATTTCTATTAATATGGGTATAATTGTTAGTTTCTCAGTAATAACCCATGAAATTCCTCAAGAAATTGGTGATTTTGCTATACTTATTGATAGTGGATACTCAAAAAAGAAAGCATTTTTTTTAAATACATTATCTAGTTCAATTACTATACCTGCGGCTCTAATTAGTTATTATATTTTAGATACTATTAGTAATTTAATTCCTATATTTTTAGCAATCTCTGCAGCAAGTTTTATTTATATTGCTTTAACAGATTTAGTTCCAAACTTACATCACAAGTTAGACTTTAAACATAATATTAGACAAATAATCTTAGTATTTGCTGGAATTTTTACTATATTATTAATCTTTTCATTAAATCAATAGATTTTTTGTACTATATGAATAGTTAATATTTAAGGATGAAATCATTTAAAGCATTAGTTACTTCAGGATTTAGGTGATGTTCAATTTCACAAGATAATTTATCTATTATAGCCTTATTCTTCAACTTTAAAACATTGACAAAAAAATTTTGTAAACAATTGTAATTTTCAATAATATTTATAGCAATTTCTTTCCCTTTTTTTGTTAATCTGAGAGCTTTTCTAGGCTTCCATGTAATTAATCTATTTTTTTTTAATTTATATAGCATGCTTGTAACCGATGATGGTCTAACTTTCAGAAAATTAGAAATCTCAGAATTGGTTATCCAACCACCCTTATTAGTTTTGGATATAAAATAAATAGCTTTTAAATAATCTTCATAACTTTCATGAATTTCAAACATTTTACTAACTCATTAAAAAAAAATTATTCTTTTTTCTCTAATTCTTCAATTCTTTTTGAGATATTGTCAACTGCAATTTTGATTCCATTCATTTCTGATTCTAAATATTCTTTCTCTTGTTTTAACATAGTAATTTGATTTTCTGGGGTAATTATAGGTGATGTATCAATTGGATATGTAGTATAAACAGGATGATATATTGGTCTTCTATAACCATAACCCCAATCCCAATTTCTGCCAAATCCAAAACCTCTTCCGTATCCTCCACCTCTACCTCGCCAACCGCCTCTACCTAACCCCATGCCAAAACCTTTTGTATATCCTGGTGTGTCATAACCTGCACAATATCCTAAACCTCTACCTGTCAATGAACCTAAACCTCTAGGTCCAGTTCTATCTCCACCGGGCATATTTTTTTACCTCATATATTTTTATGAATATTTATTCACAATAATGTTTTAATATATACATATCAACCTAATTATTTAAATATTATGAATAATCATTCAAAAAAAAAAAGGAAAATGAAATAATATTTTATAATTATTATAATCAGATTATTAATATTTATATCAAAAATTATAACTTTTTCTTCTAAAAAATAGAAGAGAGGTTTAAAAGATTGAATCTCTCTTTTTTTATAGCTTATATTTAAAAAAAATATAATAATTCAATCGTAATAATAAAAAATTAAAAGGTGGTAGTTTATGAGTAAAGAAAAAAAACATATTTTATATGTTCAAACCAGTCATGACCCAGAGCGGCAATATTCACCATTAGTTTTAGCTCAAACTGCTAAAGCAATGGATATAAAGGCTACTGTTTATTATTTAGGTACTGCTTTAAGAATACTTAAACCAGGAGAAGCTGAAAAAATAAAGCTTGGTGCTTTTCCAAGTGTAAAAGAAATGATCGACACAACAATGGAACAAGGAATAGAAATATTAGTTTGTGAGGCATCAAAAAGAATGTTGGGTTGGGAAAAAGTGAATTTAATTCCAGGAGTAAAAATTGTTGGAGCTGCGACATTAAATGATTTAGTATTAGAAGCAGATGCAACTCAATGGTTCTAAACCAATATATCAATTAAGATACTAAGATTTTCAAATCATATAAAATTCATTAAAAATCTTTAATAATTATTATATACTATTTTAATTATATAAAAATCTTAATAAATAATAAATTTATATATTTATGTGTAATATATTAATTTAAAATTAAAATAATATTAAGATTTTATTTATTATTTTTTTATAATTTGTTATGCCTAAATTTTAATTATTAAATAAATTATATTACCATAGAAGAAATTCCATCTAGGTGAAAATAAATCATTAATTATCTATCTGAAGAAAAAGATAAGGAGAAAATTCTTTCCGCTCCATTGATTAAATGTTTAATAGAATGCAAAAAAGAGGAAGAAGTCACTGTAGTAAGTGTAAGAGCAGGTTATAACGCAAAAAGACGTCTCGCTAATTTAGGAATTGTTCCAGGAGTAAAAATTAAAAAAAAAAAATCTGCTCCTATGAGAGGACCTCTACAAATTATTGTAAAAGGATCATCACTAGTAATTGGAAGAGGCTTAGCAGCAAAAATCATTGTAAAATGCGATCCAAGTTGTGTAATATAAAGAAGTAATACAGCTTTTACTAACAAATAATAGAAAGGTTCGAATTCAATATAAAAAAGGATCATAAATTTATGAGTTGTCATCTACCAAAAAAGACAAAGCGATTTAAAGGAGAAAAATATGAAGATTCAATTAATATAGCATTAGCGGGTAACCCCAATGTAGGAAAATCAGTTATATTTAACCAATTAACAGGTCTCTCACAGACGATAGGAAATTGGCCAGGAAAGACTGTAGAAAAAATGGAAGGTTATTTGGATTTTCTAGGCTATCATTTCAATATTGTAGATCTTCCAGGTATCTATTCATTATCAACATATAGTATTGAAGAGATTGTAAGCAGAGAGTATATAGTCTCTGAAGAAGTTGATTTAATCATAAATGTGATTGATGCTACTAATTTAGAACGCAATTTATTTTTCACATTTCAACTTTTAGAATTAAATGTTCCAATTATTCTGGCAATAAATCAAATGGATATTTTACACAAGAGAAACATGGATATTGATTTTGAAAAATTAGAGGAAATATTTAAATTACCAGTTCTCCCAGTAGTTGCAATTCATGGAGTAGGTGTTCATCAACTGCTTGAAGAAGCAATAGAAATGGTTATATATCATCATCCACATTTACATCATAATAAACATAAGTCAAGGAAATTTAATCATCATTCTCATGTTTATCATCGAACAGAACATATTCATAAAAGAGTTAAATCGTGGTCATTATTAAAAAAGGAATTTGAATTTCCTGATTTATCCAATATTCTTTCTTTTGGAAAGGAAATAGAGATAAAAGTTAAAGAAATTATAAACTCATTAAAGGATTATGAAAACCTTGATAATAACCTAAATTATCCTTTAAGGTTTTTGGCAATAAAACTTTTAGAAAATGATGATGAAATCAAAAAATCATTAGTACATAATGAATCATCCCCTCTAATAATTCAATTAGCTGATAAATTTCGAAAAGAACTTGAAGATATTCATGGGGAGGATATTAATACTATGATTTCATCAGAAATCTATAATAATATCCATAAAATTATTGATCAAGTTTTGGTTGTGAAATCTGGTAAACAAGCTAAGAGAATTTCTATTGCTGACAGAATTGATCATCTTACTACTCATTCTATATGGGGATATATTATTTTGATTTTTGTACTTTTCGGGACTTTTATGTTCACATTCACAATAGGCAATTTTTTAGGTGGTTTATTTGATAATTTATACAGTATATGGAGTGAAGGTATTTACTCCTTGTTTAGTGAAAATTCTCTAATTATAAAAGTATTTTGGGATGGTGGGATGGGAGGATTATTCGGTGCAATTGGTGGTGTTTTAGTATATGTGATACCTTTTTTCTTGATTATTGAAATCTTACAAGATTCTGGTTATTTACCAAGAGCAGCATTTTTAATGGACAGAATCATGCACATTCTCGGCGTTCATGGAAAAACAATTATTCCTATGATATTAGGTTTTGGTTGTAATGTACCAGCATGTGCAGGATGTAGAATTATGGAAACAGAACGAGAAAAAAAAATATCTATTGTTTTAACATCTCTAGTTCCATGCGGAGCGACTATGACAGTAGTTATGGGTTTAGTAGGGCGATATTTAGGTTTTGAATGGATAATTTTTCTATTTTCGATTAATTTAATAGTAATATTGATTGTAGGTAGAATTCTAAATAAGTTAATGCCTGGAGCTTGTACAGAATTAATTATGGAAATGCATGATTATCGTGTTCCAAATTACAATGTTATTGCTAAACAGACATGGCTAAGGACGAAAGAATTCGTGTATAAGGCTCTTCCTATAATTGTTATTTTAGGAATTATTTTAGAAATACTTTTGATTTTCAATGCTTTAGAGCCAGTAAATTTTGTATTATCACCTATATCTGTACTATGGTTAGGATTACCTGCTACTGTTGGTGTTTTTTTGATTTATGGAATCTTACGAAAAGAGTTAACATTAGTACTTCTTGCTGTTTTTGCTTCAAACTTGGGATTTACAGTTTTAGAACTTTTGACTCCTATTCAGATGATAGTCTTTAGTTTAGTTACTATGCTTTATATCCCTTGTTTTGCGACAATTATAATTATTGCAAAACAAACAGATTGGAAATATGCACTAAAGATTTCAATTATGGAAATTGCCATAGCATTATTAATCGGAGGAATTATTAATTGGGGTTATCTGATTTTTACGATCTTCTAAAAACTTAAAAATCTCATATTATTCTAAAGTACCTATTAAAATTGTAAAAATCTATATTAGATGTATTCTGTTATAAAATTATAGAAAATTAGTTTTCAAAGTCTGGATTATGTTTGTTGAGTATTTTTATTATCTTAAAGAAAGGTTGCCAGTAAGTATAACGGAATATATGACGTTAATGCAGGCTCTAAATCAAGGTCTTATTCATAATATGGTTGAATTTTATTACGTTTCACGTTCAATTTTATGTAAAAATGAACATCATTTTGATATATATGACATTGCGTTTGCCAATTTCTTTAAAGAAGCTATGCTTAAATTTCCTGAAGATATTAAACAAGAAATATGGGATTGGATGAATAAAGATATCACACTTCCAGAACTTTTAGAAGGGTTAAAACTACTTTTACGAGAATACCAAGAATATATAAATATTGAAGATTTAGAACAATTTCTTGAAGAACTATTAGAAAAATTTGATTCAATCTCTGGAGATAATATCCTTATTAATGCACCTGAGAATATTAAAGATGAAATCTGGAAATGGTTAGAAAAGAATTTTGATCTATCAAATATAGAAGGGAATCTTCAAGAAATGATGAGTCAATTTCTTGATCTTGAAGAAATGCAAAAGCGATTTGAAGAACTAATGCAGATGCAAAATGAAGAACATAATAAGGGTTCCCGCTGGATTGGAACGCAAGGAACATCACCCTTTGGTCATGGAGGTCAAAATCCAATGGGTATGAGGGTTGGAGGTTCTGCAGGTATGCGGATGGCCATGCAAATTGCCCAAAAAAGGATCTTTAAAGATTATAGAAAAGATATTGTGTTAGATACGAGACAAATTAAAGTAGCTCTAAAACGTCTTAAAAAATTGGAAGAAATCGGGAAAAAAGATGAATTAGATTTAGATAAAACAATTGATAAAACTGCTAAAAACTATGGAGATATCGAATTAGTTTTTGATAAAAAGAGAAAAAATAATGTAAGAATGATTCTTTTAATGGATGTTGGAGGTAGTATGACCCCTTATGCTCATTTGGTTAATCTTCTCTTCTCAGCAGCTAATAACATGTCTCATTGGAGAGAATTTAAATATTATTACTTCCA
Organism: Promethearchaeota archaeon; assembly: GCA_048937405.1. Lineage (GTDB taxonomy): Archaea > Asgardarchaeota > Lokiarchaeia > Sigyniarchaeales > SOKP01 > Loki-b32. The sequence continues at coordinate 106,548 of JBHLNF010000006.1, read as the reverse complement.
TAATTGTATTTATGAGTCTCTTTATCTCAATGCTCGAAGGAATCCAGAAGAAGCAATAGATTTTAATGAATTCTTAAGGAAATATGATAATAAATACAAAGTAGTTATTGTTGGCGATGCTGCAATGGCGAGTTGGGAACTTACAGAAAAATATGGATCTATATATTATTATCATAGAAATGAATTACCTGGAATTTACTATATTAAAGAACTTGCAAATCATTTCAAAAATAATGTGGTTTGGTTAAATCCGGAGGCAATAAAACCAGAATGGTCACCATGGACACGGAAAATAATTTCAAGTATCATCCCAATGTTTAATTTAACTGTAGAGGGAATTGAAGAAGCAATGGATTTTCTGAGAAAAAGTGGTAAGAATATGTATACTACAGTCCAATTGCTAAAAGGATTAAATTACTAAAGGTAACATATTATAATTATTACAAGATAATTATTCTGATTTAAATAATTCAGGAGCTTTTACATTAAGCATTAATTGAAGTATTCCAAATGCTATGATTATCAATAGAATTCCAATAACTAAAATCCAATCAGCAAATTTTTTATTATAAACATATTTAGATGCTTGAAATATTAAAACAAATCCCATAGAAAACAATATCATTAGAATTGATGCAACTATACTTTCAATAATTAAAGCTTCATTAACATTTTTAGGGATTATGAAGATGGGATTACCATATTCATCTTGAATAATAGAAGGAGAATTTCTGATTATCAAATATATTATTCCTGTTTGAAGGATAAACAAAATAGTAAAAATGCCAATAATAATAAACGATTTAGGTGGTAAAGGCAAAGACATCCTAGGACGTTTGATTTTAGGAAAGATTATTTTTGGTTTTCTAATTCTTTTTCCAAAAATCCATGGTGTCTTCTTTCTAATTTTTTCATAAATAGTTTCTGAGCCACTAAATTCATTTTTACTAGTTTGATTTTTAATTTTAGCTAGTTTTTGCGTAATAAATTTAACCTTAGGATTTGAATTGTTCATTAAAATCTACAATATTTATAATTATCTACTAGATCCTACGTTATTTAAATAAATCAATACAAAAAATGAAATAATACTATAGAGTATTAAAGAAAATTGCTAATACTAGAAAATTCTAATTATTTCAACCTAATTTTTACAATTAGTATAGTGTTCACTTTTTAGATTGATGGATTTATATATTGAAAAATGCTAATTTTTCATCAGTTAGGATAAATTATGAAAAGGTATATCTGGTGTTTTGTAAAAAAATAAAATATAGATTATATTTATTAATTTGAATAACTAAATAATACAAAGAATCCAATTTGATTTAAAAGATTAAAATTTTTAAGAATATGAAAAAAAACCTGAAATTAAGGCTTGAATTTTTATTGTTATTAAATATATTATTATTTTCCACAATAATCTATTTTCTTTTTGCTAGAATAAAAAATACAGAAATTAAAGATGAAGATTATCTTGCAAACGATTATAAATTAAATAATCTATTTCTTATAGGTACTTCAAGCGAAGAATTCTATTCAGTCTCGTTTGATAAGCCTCAAACAGATTTTATTGGTAATTTAATTGAAAGATTATTACAAAAACAAGAAATTCTCTTTATTGTCTTTTGTTTTAATGCGACATACGGATTATTTGAGTTTTTATCAATCTTTAAAAAGCTTTCAAAAAATAGAAACTCAACAGATAATATAACACTGGAAATCGAGGGTATAGAGGTGACAAAGGAGGAAATGAAGGTTTTTAATTTAGTTCAAGAATTTGTAAATCAGAATAAAGTATTTACTAAGGAAAAAGTGATTTCATATATTAATTCAAGATTTAAGATAAATGGCAATCTAAATAATAATGGTATAAATACCACTATTGACTTGCTTTTAAAGAAGAATTTAATCCTTGAAGGATCAAAATTAACCAGAAAAACAGTACTGTCAAATACAAATAGAGAACTTGTCTATAGTTATATAAAAAAAAATCCAGGAATCTATGCTAATAAATTATCGAAAAAGTTGAAATTAAGCCCGTTTGTTATAAAGTGGCATTTATCAATATTATTGAAGTTTGATTTAATAAGAAAGCAAAAAATAAACAAAAACGTATCATATTTTGAATCCTCTCTTAGTAAAGAAAATGATAAACTTTTCCAAATTATTTCAAAAGAAAAAGGTCTAAGCATCATTAGATTTTTAAGGAAAAATAAACAAGGTTATAATAAAAGTCAAATTGCAAAATCATTACATATGCATTATAATACAGTGACTAAATATCTAAATGAAATTGATAAACTTAATCTATTGATTAAAAAACGAGTAAATAACACAGAATACCTTTATTTAAATAAAAGTATATATAATAGTATTAAAAATAAATCTTTAGTAATAAATTGAACTCACTTTTTTCACTTGTACTATCTATTGAAACAAAATTAGAATTAAAAAAAATGAATTATATTTTTGATGTTCCTTTTTATTAATATAATTTGAGATCATATAGACTATAAATGTAAATTTGTATGAACTTGGATCAGTATTTAAGAGAGACTCTTGATTTCTAAAGTTTATTTTTTTAATTTAAAAGCATATTAAAATAATTATAAGTTATGGATCCTTCAAAAAATGATGTTGAGAAATCTGGAATAAATTATTTCAATCTTATTAATAATATTTTAGACGTAGTAGTAGAATTAAGTTTAGATTTTGGTATTAAATATATTAATCCACAAATTTTTAATTTAGCAGGATATCATCCTGATGAAGTAGTGGGAAGAAATTCCATGGAATTTGTTCATCCTGATGATAGACAAGAAGTAATTAAAGCAATTACAGAAGGAATAAAGACAGGAGAAATTATCTCAATACTGTTTAGAATTCAACATAAAGAAGGTTTTTTTATACCAGTTTTTGCACGGGGGCATAGAGTAGAGTATGAAAATCAAACTAGAATCATAAGTACACTTAGAGATATATCAAATGAATTAAATAAGGAACAGAAATTAAAGAAATCCGATGAAAGGTATAGGGAAATTATTGAGAATATTAAGGATGGTTACTTTGAAATAGATCTACATGGAAACTATACTTATGTTAATGATTATATTTCTGAATACTTAAACGTCTCTAAAGATGAAATAATAGGGAAAAATTATACTTTATTCTTAGAAAAAAGTTCACAAAAGGAAGTATTTAAATCATTTAATGATGTTTACAAAAATAATCTTCAGAAAGGTACATTTCAGAGTAGAATAATAAGAGGAGACGGAGAAAATCGTATCTTCGAAGGATACTTTTACTTAAGATATAACAATGATGGAGAAAAAATTGGTTTTTACGGTTTTACTCGAGATATTACTAAGAGAAAAGAAGCAGAAGAGAAAATAAAAGAATCTGAACAGAAATATAGAGAAGCATATAATAGAGCGGAACTTTACAAGGATTTATTTTATCATGATATTAATAATCTTCTTTCTAATATTAGTATTGCAATTGATCTTAGTGAAGAATACCTAAATAAGTCATCTAAAGAAGAAAATGTTAAACAATTTTATAATGTTATTAGAGATCAATTTGCAAGAGGAAAGAGATTAATATCTAATGTTAAAAATCTATCTGAATTAGAAGGTTATAAAACCTCTCTGAAATCAGTAAATGCATTTGAAATATTAAAGGAAGCTATAAAATATATTCATAATAGCATTCATACTAAGAAAGTTAATATTTTTGTTGATTCTTTCGACAAGGAGCTATACATTAACGCAAATGAATTATTATTGGATGTTTTTGAGAATATTTTAATAAATGCTGTTAAATACAATGAAAACCAAACAATTGAAATTCTTGTTCGGATTTCAAGAGAAAATAACCTAAACAAGAATTTTTTAAAGTTTGAGTTTATGGATAATGGAATAGGGATAACAAATCAAAATAAAGATATTATTTTTATAGAAAGATTTAATAAAGATAAGGGGTCAAAAGGTATGGGAATTGGATTAACACTTGTAAAAAAGATATTAGACAATTATAGTGGCGAAATCAAGGTTGAAGACAGAGTCAAAGGAGACTATACGAAGGGGAGCAATTTTATTATCCTCATTCCAGAAATAGCGAAATAATTTATGCCCCTAATTGTTTTTCTGCAATTTCTGATAAACTTAAAGGTTAGAATCAACTCTCCTTATAAGCTCCTTATCAACTGAATCTTTAAAAGAATCGTAAAAAACAGAGCAATACTTTTGGTAAAAATCCTTTTTTTTGGTCATAGTAAAATCCTTTTCCTTTACTTCAAACTTTCCATTTGACCAAAATATAGAACCCTTATGACTTAAATCAATACTATTTTGCTTTTTAACAATTTTACCTGCCTTTATGACATAGTCAATATTTTTCAAAGCTTTTTTAATGGCTTCATAGTTCTGAGAGATGTCTATCTCATTTATATTTATATCTATAATATTTAAATCAGCATCAGCACTTAAACCAAGATTTCCCTTAATATTTGCTAATCCTAAGGATTTTGCAGGACTTGCTCTCGTTATACATATAAATTCTGAAAAATTTAATTCTTTATCGCTTGTAGTTAAAGGATTATTTTTCAAGAAATCATTATTCATGTCTTTCATGAAATTTTCACGAGCATCTTTACTTAATAACCATGTAGCAATTTCAGGAATATCTGAAATATTTGCATAATTTGGAAAATTCAAAGAAAGACTGATTTGAAATTTATGATTAACATTTAAAGCTAAATCAAGTGCATTAGCCCATAAATTGCAATCACGAAGATCACTTTTTTCAAAATTTCTAAAGAAAACAAACGAATCCCCTTCAAATTCTACTGCAGAACTTATTAATTTATTAGGATTATCATTAATATCTTCTGTTAAAATCCAATTAATTAATCTTCTATCTGATGTAATTACTGGATTTATTTTGTCAAATCCTATAAAAGAAACATCAATATCAAAATTTTGATTTTCATTTAAAAATTTAATTAAATCTTGATTATTTCCATCATAATTATAAGAATTTGCATGAGCGATATGAAAAATTTGAGTTCTATTAAAAATTGAATCAATCTTCTTTTTAGCATTAATATTCAATGATTTTACCTTATCTAAGATGGTAAAAAGATTTCTCTTTCCAATTTCATTTTCATATCCTTCTATATGTGCGTGAGTCGAGTGTGGTAATCCGAGTTTTTCTACACACTTTACAGTATTTTCATATACATCTATTGCAGAGAAATTATATAATCTACCTGTTTTTGAGATATCTTCTCTTAATTCTTTAAAATTCCAATTTTCGTTTTCAAATGGATTATAAATTTTAACTCCAAATCCATAAGTCTTCAATAATAGATCAGAAATAAAAACTGCCATCTCATCAATTTTTCCTCTCTGAAATTCTAATTCTAACGACCAAAGATTACTAATATTCAAGAGCATAGCTTTATCGAGAACAGGAATTTGTTTAAAATTAAAGATTGTTTGTTTTGCTAAAGATGGAAAAGCGTTGGCTTCAAGGATAAAAGTATATCCATTAGAAATATAATTTTTGGTAATATTTATTAATGATAATCTCTCCCAAGTCTCTTTAAATTTATTATTATTCGCACCTAATAACCTCGCCCAGTTAACTTGCTGAGATGCTACATGTGTGTGAATATCGATGGCTGCAGGTATTACCGTTTTTCCTTTTGCCTTGATTTCTTTGACAATTGATTCGTTGCTAAACTTTTCTACGATTTTTCCAGATTCTATTAAAATATCCTTAATTTCTCCATTGATTTTGTTGATAGGATCGAATACCAAACCATTACTAATAATTAATCTACTCATTTTTAAATTACCTATTATTCATTTCTCTTTAATTGAATTTAATAAGTCTTGGAGACCTAAAATTGGATCTTGTGAAATTTCAACATTTACTTTAAGATTTTTATAAATTAACTCATCATTCTCGATACCAGTAATTTGATTAGCCCAAATAGATATAGGCATATTAATAATCCCTATTGGTACGGTTTCATCCTGTTGTGCTTTTATAATAACATTTCCAAATCTGCTAGTTATTTTTAAATTTGATTTTGAAGTAATATTTAGATTTTTATAGTTTTCTGGATTAAGAAATCCAATAGCTAATTTATCCTTGATACTATTATTATCACCTTCAGAATACTCTTTTGCTTGATCATAGTCTATCATTCTTATTGTATTCACTAACATTTCCATAAAATCATCCCTGCTTTAGATTTTCAATTACTTTTTTAATTATTTCCTCATCTGAAATAATATTTTGTGGAGGATTTATAACTTTCTCTAGATTAAGAGGAACATGATCTATACGATAAGCTAATCCATTGGATTCAACTCCAGTTATAGCTGAAGGAATTATTACATCAGCTACGTAGAATGTTCCAGTTTTTTTATTATCTATAAGAATTATTGGTTTTGACACTAATTTTTTACTTAGTTGCTTGGGAAAATGCGAGATGGGATCTGTACCCACTATTATTGAACAATCAAAGTCATCTTTTTCTATTTTTGAAATAATTGTATCTGAACTTTCCATCAACTGTTGATTTGAAAATTGTAAGTTATGATTTACTCCATAGTTTGATAAAGCAACATGATCAAATCCTAGCATATTATAATGACCTCCTAATGTGATTACAGAGATTCTACCCTTCTCTTGTTTAACATTAATTAATTGTATTAATTCAAGTAGTTCTTTTATTACATTAACACCATTTTGATTTTTTAAAAGACCTTGTCCAATAAAGATAATCCCATTCTCTGTACCTGTTAAGTGTAGTAATAATCTCTTGAGGTCATCTTTATCTATACCAGCGACACCGCTTTCTGGAATGGTATCAACTTTACAACATTCCTCTTTTAAAACACGTATTAATTCGATATCTTTAGCGGGTTCAATTTGAAGTGCTACATCACGAACCCCCATAACATTAAAAGAAGCAGTTTTAACAGGATCAATGATAATTAGTGTTTTAATTTCTCGTCCTGTCATTCTAAATTTACCACGCGAAAAAAGAACTTTATTCAATAAGCGAGGAATTGATTCAGCAGCATTTGCACCCCATAGGATTAACAGATCTGCTTTATTTATTGCTTCTCCTATCGTAGATAAAGTAAGACCTGTTTGTTTTGAAGTATTTAAAACTTTTCCCTGACAAATTGTTGAATTAGAATCGATAAATCCATTAATAAGACATGCTAATTCTATTCCTTTTAATTGAGCTTCGCAACTTGTCGTTGAAAAACCATATAAGAGAGGTTTATTAGAGTTCTTAATAATATCAGATATTTTTTCAAAAACTTCTTCTAAAGTTACTGGGACTAATTCTTTCTTTCTTTTTATATAAGGGCTCAAGATTCTATTCTTAGCAGTTGCTTGCTCAAATCTTTCTTTTCCTTTCAAACAAGCTCCAATAACTTCATCTATAAATAAACCATCTGTTCTGATAATGATATCATCACATAAAAGAGAGCATCCTGAACAGGTAGTACGTTTAATTACCATTTTTAATTTCACTCAATTAATAGTAAAAATCATTATAATTCGTAAATTAAACATAATCAATCTTAATTGCTTCTCGTGGACAATAAGTTTCACAAACCCGGCATTCTCTTTCCCTTCCTTCTGCTTCTATTCGACGACAATGTTCTATAGCTAATAATTCACACTTTCCGTTTTTAACTTGAAATAATTGATGTTTTTCAGGTGGATAATCAGGTACCTTTCCACTTAAAGTTGGAGGACAATATCTAGCATTTACAGGACATATTGTAACACAAATACCGCACCCATCACATAGTTCATTATCCACATCAATTTTAAGCTCTTTTTCCTTACCTTCTTCAGTTCCTAATAATTCCTTTAATGAATCATAGCTTTTTTTATATTTAGGTTCAAGGAGTGGAGTACAATCATCAACTTTCATTTTTCCTTGCAATAAATCTAATGCAAAAGCCATACAAGTAGGCTTTCCACACTTTTTGCAATTAGTCTTGGGTAAAAATTTGTAAAGTTCCATAAAGTTACTTACAGGAATTCAAAAACACCTTATTGATTTAATTTTACCACTTTTTCCAGTAAAGAATAATATTTTGAAATTTATTAATTTCTTTAGTTTATTTTAAATAAGATATTCATCACAGGAATTACACGATTTAACTAAAAATATTAAAAATTTCATAAAATATTACACATAAAGTTAAAGCAATTTGTTTTTTCCTTAAATTATTGAAAAATAATATAAAGAATATATCAAAAAAAGTGAAGAGATAATAAATTATGTCAGAAAAAGAGATTCCAGATATAGATTTAAAAGAAATGATGATAAATGAGCAGGAAAAAAACATTAAAACAAACATGGATAAAATTAAACACAAAATAGTAGTAATTTCAGGAAAGGGTGGGGTAGGAAAAACTACTGTAGCTATTAATCTTGCAATGAGTTTAGCTAGTGTAGGATTGAGAATTGGAATTCTTGATGTAGATATTACCGGACCTAATGTTATAAAAATGCTCGGGATTAGCTCAGAATTAAAACCTCGAGTTGATGTTGAAGCTAAACGATTTTATCCGATTGATGGACCATTGAAACTTAAAGTTATGAGTATGGCATTTTTAACACTTAATCCAGATGAACCTGTTATTTGGCGAGGACCAATGAAAATGAGTGCTGTAAGACAATTTTTAGGAGATGCAGAATGGGGAGAACTTGATTATTTAATTTGCGATTTACCTCCTGGCACATCTGATGAAACATTGGATATTTTACAACTTATTCCTGATGAAAATGTTATAGTCGTTACAACTCCTCAAGAGGTTGCTTTAATGGATGCTAGAAAAACAATAAAAATGGCTCTTGTAATGCAAAGAAAAATTCTAGGGATCATTGAGAATATGTCCGGTTTTGACTGTCCACATTGTGGAAAATATATTGATTTATATCCTCCAGGTGGAGCAGAAAAGGCAAGTACGGATTTTAATGTGTCTCTTTTAGGTAAAATACCTTTTGAAACAGAGGTTAGTCAACAAGGAGATCAAGGATTACCATTTATTATTAAATATCCTGAAAGTAAATCCGCTAAAGCATTCAAAGATACGGTCAAAAAAATTAGACAATTACTCGAAAATTAAATACAAATTTTATCTTTCTTTTTTAATAATCAAATTATATATTGTCTGAGTCAATAACACGAATTTGTAAAACATCATAAACTTGATGCTCAGAGGGTATAGCTATTTTCCAGATAATATATCCTATTATTAAAATCAATATTTAAATGATTTTATTAAGCAATATGATTTTAAGTTACTTGGAGAATATATTTAGTTAATAATAGGGATTATTATTATGAATTCTGAACTTTTGAAAGGTATTGTTATATGTAAGGAATCTGGAGAATATCTTTTAGATCTCATTCTAGATACAAAAATTAATCCTGTACTTTTATCTTCATTTGTCGGGGCATTAGGTCTTTTCGGAGAAAATTTAGGACAGATCGAAGAAATCATGGTAAAAGGTCTTGATGTAGAAATGGTAATTGTTTATAAGTATAATTTGATTTTTGTAGCTATTCTAGATAAAGAATTTAATAAGTATCATATAAGAGAAGAAGCAGAAAAAGCATTAGATATTTTTTATTCTTTATATCATAGGGAAATTGAAGATAATTGTAATGAAGTTAGTCAATTTTTAGAATTTAAAAATATTCTATTTGCCCAAATTGAACAATATTTCAGCACGATTAAAAACTCAGAAAAAGAATCAGAAATTGGAGATTTTGGCTTTTTTACTGAAGCCATAAAAAATTTAAGAACTAACTCAACCAATTAATATCCTTGAATCTTCTTCTTAAAAATTAAATCTCCTATCTTAACTCCAAAAATTCTCTCCATTAATTTACATTTAGCTTGTAACAAATAATATACGTCTTTTTGTGGAATATTCATTCCATGAATGCATTCAAAATTCCCTTGTCCTTTTGATAAAATAACTCCTTTTTCTTTAAAAAATATCTTTTTAAATTCTTCGGGAGATGTATTAATGTCTACTCCAGGACTATCGCTGGATTCAATAACTTGAACCAGTTCTGTTATACCTACAAATTTAGCATCTTCAATGGTTACATCATTTATAATTGGTGCTCCTCTAACAGAATAGGTTATTTTTAGATTAGGAAAATGCCTTTGAATTACAGCAATTAATAATTTATCAAATACAATTTCTCCGCAATTATCTCCAATTATTAACAAGTGATTAGTGGAATCAAGGGATTCTTTGAATTGCTTAAAATCGTTTATAATAAATTCTTTTTTCTTGAGATTTTTTATATCAGAAATAAAATCTATCTCGTGCTGACTCGCAAAATCAATTGTGTTTGCAAGTGCTGCAACAAGTATTGCTTTATATAGAGGATCTTTTGACTTTTCGACAACCTTTTTTATTTCCTCGTAAGACTGCAATGCGAGACGATTATACTTTTCTTTTAAAAAATTATATGGATCAATTTCTCCCAGAGTCTCAGCAACTATTGTATATGCAATTTTACCTAGAATTGGAGCAGGATAATTGCTAGAATCAATAGCTATTAGATGTTTCATTAGCTTTTTTTGAGTAGAGATGATAATTTCACGAGAAATATCCGGTTTAAGTAATTTAAATGCTTTTAGTATTTGATCGAAAAGACATCCAATACATTCAGGTTCTAATTTCATAATTTCGAATAAAATTTCTATTACTTTGGAGAATTTATAATTCTTTTAAATTCTTTCAAATCTGGAAATTTTGAGTTTTAAATTGAGATTGAATAATATATTAATGTAATTTTAGTATTAATCTTAATTAGTCCCTGATCTATTTATTTAAGAAATAAAAATTTAATATATAATCAATTATTTACAAAAAATTGATTAAAAAAATGTCAGAATCAACTGATAAATTTAATTTAAAACAGACAGCTTTTATCGGGTTGGCATTCTTTATAACAATCTTAACAGAGTGTTAATTTACTTTATAAATTAAATTAAAAAAGTTATAAATTAATATTAATTTTAATGTCCTTTATATCATCCGGTACTCCTTTTGTAGAATTTAAATAACCAAGTACTATATTTGTAAGCATTTCTTGCATAAAATCTTTTAGTGGTATCTTTTTTTCATTTACTTCGAGTATAACTTTTGGCATATTTTACGTAGATTTGTTGGATTTTTAAAATTTATTATTATGGAATGTTTTATAATTAAAAAAAACAGAATATCCATCCTTTTTAATTAAACAAGGTCTCGATAATAAATTCTTATTACTTGAGATTTTTTTTAAAAATGATCTTTTTTACCAATAACCTTACAAGGTAAGTCATCTTTCTACTAGCATTTTTTAGAAAGAATCATTCCATTTGGTAATTATATGAGAAATGTGCCAATTTTTTTAATTAGTTCGATATAATCATTGTTTAAAGAATTTTGGGTAGACATGATCTTTATGAAACCAATAAGTGCACAACCTCATCCTCCAGTATCAATTCCAATATTTATGTACAAGATAATAAGAACTGTAATAATCATTCCAAATCCTATTATTATTAGTACTAGTATAAGAATCTTATTGGTTTTTCCCTTTCTTAATTCAGTTAAATCAGATTCACTCATAACTTATCCTTTTTAATTTAATATGCCAATTTATTATATATTAATAAATAATATTTAAAAATTTTGACTGAAGCGTATGCTTACTTAATAGAAATTATGAATGTTTTGACTTTTTCCCTTCTTTATGAGCGAAAATCTTATAGAGACCTATCAATAGAGTAAAGAGAGCAAAACATAGTAATAAAACAAAAATGGAACCAAGTATAAACTTTTCTGCATCAGGGTTTAGGGGCTTGCCAGAAATCAATATAATATCAACGATTTGTACAATTAATTTCATTAATATTACAAATAATGCAATTGTATCTGCACCTAATATTTTAATACTTTCTTTGATATACTCAACTCGTTCGAATATAGAACCAAGAAGATACAAGAAGATAAATAAATCAATTATAAATGAAAGCCAATTATAAGCGTTATCAGGGCTATATTTTAATGAAAGACTTATAACTAAATAGAACATATAGATAAATGTTAAGAGATAGAAAAGAGAAATGTAAGCAGGAAATTTCTTAGTAGGGATAAATCGTAGTATTCCAAATACAAATAATATAGTATCAATCACTATTAGAATAAGATAAATTCTTTCGAGGACAACTCCTAAAGCTTGAACGTCTGGATTACTCGAATTTTTAAATTGTCGTATAATGAAAATAACGAATAACATTGTAAGAACTAGAAAAACAACGAATTCTAATATTCTCATAAATATCCTTGATCCCTTCTTCCTATATAAATAATCATCTACTGTAGTAGATGTATCCATACAAAATTTGAACGCAAAGAAAGCAGTAAATATCTGATTAGCAACAAAGCAGAAACCAAAAAACGTCCAAATAAAATTATTAAAAACGAACGCAATAGGTAAAAATAAGATGAATGATGTTATTACTACAAATGTTGCTCTTTCATCAAGATTGAAAAAAAGGGAAAAAATTAATAGTATAAAAGTAAATGCTGCTAAAACTAATATAAAAATGAAGATAAATCCAGTAAACGTGTCATTTGATAAAATTGCCCCAAAAAGCAATAAAATCCAAGAAATGATGAAAATTATAATAATTGTTAATAATAATTTCTTTTTTGACAGATTTTTTAATCCTGTAATGAATCTCATGATAATAGCATACTAAAAGCTTATTTTGATATAAAACTTACTAATATGGCATATTTTAATTATTTTTTTTTTTAAAGTTAGGAAATAGTGATAACTTCTCTTTTATGTCTATAATTAATAAATTCATAATTCAACTGATTTGTAAAATATTAAAACAAGGTTTAAATCTTTCAAATAATTTCAATCCATATATAATTTTGTTAGATAGATAAAAAATGACTGAAGTGTTAAAAGTTAGGAACCGTTGGATTGTTGTAATTGGTGCTATTTTGATACAACTCGCATTAGGAACAATTTATTCATGGGGTACTCTTACCATTTTTGTTAGTCCATATCTAAATGAGGCAAAAGAAGTAACTGTCTATATTTTTGGGGCAGGATTATTGACATTTGCTATTATTATGATTTTCGCGGGACAATTACAAAATAAATATGGTCCTAAGAAGATAGCGATATTGGGAGGCATTTTACTTGGAACTGGAGTTATATTATCAGCGGCTATGACTACTTTTACTGGCTTATTATTCACATATGGAATTCTTTTTGGGGCAGGAATTGGATTTGGATACGTATGCCCTATTGCTTGTGCAAGCAAGTGGTTTCCCGATAAAAAAGGATTTATTAATGGAATCGCTGTGGCAGGTTTTGGAGCAGGATCTTTTATCTTTAATTATGTAATAAAAGCTCTTGCTAATCCCAATAATTTGGAAACCACAGATTCTAATTTTCTATCATCAATTACTAATAATATTCCTATAATGTTTATTGTTTTAGGAATTATATATTTAGTTTTAGTAATAGGAGGAGCTCTGACTTTAAGTAACCCTCCAGAGGGATGGAGACCAGAGGGTTGGATGCCACCTCCCCCCTCAGAAGAAAGTGGGATTTCAGGAATCGAATTTGAACGATATGAAACCATAAAATTGCCTCAATTCTGGATGCTTTGGGCTACTTTTGTCTTAAGTGCAATGTCGGGCTTAATGGTAATAGGATCTTATGCATCTTTTGCAAAAACTGTCGATGCTACGGACAATTTTATTTATGTGATAGGTACTGCTGATTTTGTATTAATAGGCAGTTTAGCAGCATTATTCAATGGATTAGGAAGAATAATATGGGGTAAATTAGCCGATATAATAACATATAAAAAAGCTATGTTAGTAATGTTTATAACTCAAGCAATTCTGATGAGTATTTATTTTACTTCAAATGTTAACGAACTCTATTTTATGTTTATGACTTGCGCCATATACTTCTGCTTCGGTGGTAATTTCAGTTTATTTCCTACAGCAACCGCTGATTTATTTGGCTCAGAAAACTTAGGGCCTAATTATGGCGTAGTGTTTACAGCTTATGGAATTGCAGGATTTGTAGGAGCTGTTGGTGTAAATATATTTGTAACTGCTTTCGGAAGTTATTTAATATTATTTATAGTAATGTGCTTTCTATCTGTAGGGGCTGCCATATTAGCATATTTAATAAAACCACCAAAAACAAGATAATCTTTTTTTCTTTAGAATGAGATCTACTCATTTCTTTTTTTTTTAGTTTAAAAGCTCTATAATATAATTTAATTAAAAAGAAAAACTGAAATTTTTTTATTAGATACATATTTTTTAAAGAATATGAAGGAAACTAATGAGCAAATTATTCTTAAGGCTTTTGAGTTAGGAAAAAAAAATGAATTAGAATGTACAGGATGTGCTCAATCTACTGCAGCAGCCGTTCTTGATTCATTGGGGATATGGAGTGAAGATGTTTTTAAAGCGGCAAGTGGTTTAGCAGATGGATTAGGGTTGACAGGGAACGGATCATGTGGGGCCTTAGTAGGAGCTTCAATGGTAATCGGATATTTATTTGGGAGAGAACGTAAAGATTTTAAAGATAGGATGAAACCGTTGAAATCTTACAAATTAGTTAAAGAATTACATGATAAATATGTAAAGGAATATGGATCATGTAGATGTCATGATGTTCAAGAGAAACTGGTAGGAAGGACTTATGATTTCTGGAATCCTAAAGATTTGGAAGAAGCATTTAACTCAGATATGGGTGAGCATTGTTCAACTCTAGTAGGTAATATTGCTAAACTTGCAACCGAAATAATTCTAGAAAATGGATTTATCCCTTAATAAAATATATATCATTTAAACTTTATTATTCTAAAATTTGTCGGACTCCCTTGTTTTATTTTGGAGTATTTTTTTTTTTAAAATGTGAAAAGACAAGTATCATATTATGATTGGGAATTAGCTTTACGGAGTAAACCTTCATATAGAAAAAAAATGAAGAATGATTTTAAGAAAACCAATACTCTGGATATTTCCCATAATGAATTTAAAAAATTTATAAAAATGTGGAAAAGTAAAAATACAATTTATTGAAACTAAATTTTTGATTTATTTTATAAATCTTTTATTTTCAATTTTTGGAACATCAAATCTTTAAATGATCTATGTGTTTAAGAGGAATAAAATAAAAATCCGTTTACTAATAAAGATTCAGAAGAGGTTCGCGAGAAATTTGAATTATTATTAAAAGAAAACTACACAAATATACCAATTAATATTAATAGAACAATAGCTAGAGCAATTAAACCAGAAATTCCAACAATAGTCATTAGAATTTCATAAAATTCTTTAATTGTCATTTTTTTAAATTTTTCGCCTTTTTTTTATTATTTAATAATATACCCAATCTAATATATAGAATTATATATTTAAATGTTATGTTTAGGTTATGTAAAATCTTCTAATTCAAGTATTTTAATTCAATAAATTTTGAAAATATATATTTATATATACATTGTATAAAAATTTTTGCAGATCTAATTTTTATTTCCCTATTTAGTCTAGTTTATTCTTTAATATTGGTAAATTCTATTAAAATATTTAAAAATTATATAGTTCAATAATGTTGCAATTAGATTAATTATTTCTCATTCTGATTCTTAAAGAAAAGATATCCCCATTTATTCTATAAATATAAACTTTAAATTTCATTTTGCAAATTCCAGTAAAATATTTTTACTTTTTTCAAAATTTATGGGTCTCTTTTGAATTTTTAGAAAGTTTAGTATCCATTATAGTCTATATCTTAGTTAAATATAAATTAAAACTCATCAATCAACTTATATTAAATAGAACTTAATTATTCGAAAAGGATCGATCCATGGATACTAATTTAAAAAAGATTCATAATGGCACAAAAAGCATTTTTCAAAAATCTAATAGAAATATTGAAAAATTATTGTTTAATAGTGCTTATACTTCAAATAAATTTAATAAAATTCCACCAATAATAGGATGTTTAATTGCAGATCGGTATGGAAATACACTCATGGTTTTTGAATATGATTTAAAAGATCAACACAATTATGGACCAATAAAATCGTATTTATCTGAAGATGAAACAAATTTTTTAGAAATAGATTTGATTTCAATGTATTTTAGTTCCTTTAAAACTTTCGCAGGTCAAACCAATATTCAAAATTTATCAAACCTGGAAATTCATGGATCTAATATTAAAGTTTTAATTTTTTTTTTATTTAACAATTATATGATAATATTATTCCTTAATTCTAAAACAGAATTGAGTATTAAAGAGAAGACATTAATTGTAGAATATTTTGAAGATATGATAAGTAAATTTCAATTTGAATTTAAATACTTTAACTCTGCAAAATCTCGGCAAATTTTCCGTTTGTTAGAAAAAAGGGGCAATGCTTGGCTCAAAAAGCTAAATAGAAATTATTTAATCAACTTCAAGCATTCTTATTTAAAAAAATATGAAGTTATAGAAGAGATTAAATTTAAAATAACTCCTATAATAGAAAATGTCCTTAATGAATATCTTGAGAATATTCAAGGTGAAATTGTTGATAACATATCAAAAGAAATTCAAAATCAAATTGAAGATAAGTTATTCAATATTAAATCAAATATTCAAATTACATCAATAAAAAATATTTAAAATTAGGAAGGATCAAGATATTTAGCAGTTTATTCATTCCTTAACTTCATTGATTGTATGAATTTTTGGTCTTTTTCTTTCTAATGATCAATAATCCAAGAAGTATAAAAACAAGGTCAAAAGATATATCTTTTATAAGAATGAAAAATCCTGTTGGTATTAACGCTATGTTAATAATGAATACTATAAATGCATAACCAACTGAAAATGTTCCGACTATAAATAGAAAATAACCAAAAATTAAATCAAATTCAACTTTTTTTTTCATTATTAAAGATAGATAGTAATTATATTTCGATTTCAGACAATAAATATTAGTTGTTAACAATATATGAAGTGCGTATATTTAATTGATTCGATTTTAGCAATATTTCTGCATCTAAGCAATTCATAATCTTAAAGAACAAAATCCATTAGTCTTAATTGACAAGTTTTTTCAATATTTGCTCATGTTCTTGATACAAATGAGGGTAAAGTCTTGCAAATATTCGATACCAATCAATTCCTATGATCCCTCCTGCAATTGTACAAAAAATAATGCCTATTAGTACAAGCTTTTCATGATTAGTTTTAAAAAGGACTTTTGGTAAAAAATCTGTTCCATGAATAAATAAATTTACAGCCAAACTACTTAGTAATATCCCAAAAGGATACAATAACAATCGAGGGAATTTAAAAAATTCAATAGATTCTACTGTTATTGGACTGAATACAGATGATGAATTAACAGAAATTATATTTCCTCTTTTTTCAATAAATTTAAGTTTGAATACATCTCTTCTGTCTCTAAAAATTAGAAAACTTCCACTAAATAAAAACAAAAATAATAAAATCATGTCAAGAGCTAAATAAATCCTTAATTTATGCTGTAAAATCTCATATTGGATCATTATTTGGCGTAATATCCAAAAAAAAATAGCAATAACAATAAATAATAAACCAACAAATCCCTCATGAATATGATAATTGTGAAGAAATTTACTTCTTTTATCCCGATTTGAATTATTTTTGATAATTTTAAAGAAATTTAAAGTTAAACCTGGTGATACTATTGAAAAACAAATAATTGCTGATGCATCTTGAATAATTCCCAAATTCAAGGAGAAGATCGTTTTAATTTCTAATAATTCTAGAAAATAAATAAAAATCCAGAAAAAAGTTCCAATTAATATAGTAATAAGAAAAATTTTATTATATGTGTTTAAATCTATCAAAAAAAATAGTAGGTAAAAACATAAAATAAAATATATAATAGTAACCATCCAACTAATTCCATATTGTATTGATGTTTCCCTAAATTCCTGATTATAGTAATAGAAATAAGAAAGTACAATTAAACTCATAAAAATAGTGAAAGTTAATATTACTTGTTTAAAAAAAAACCAATACTTTTTCATTAAATCCTCTGCCATTCCTTTTAATATTAAAATTTTTATTAGTTAATCTAGTTTTGGTTAATTCTAAATTGATATAAAAATTCTTTTTTAAAAAACCAAAAAACTTCAAAATCATTCCAATAGGTTTTATAATAATCTATTGATGCTATTTAATTAAGTTAATAAAATCTATAATTAAAATAAAATTGTGAGATATAAATGAGTTTTGATGATTTTGATGAAGATTTAGAACTAGCTGGAGAAAAATCAGTAAGATCAAAAACTCCAGCTTCTAAAACACCATCAGCTGGTAAGAAAGTTACATTATATTTCATGTCGACTATTGGACCTGGTGAAAAAAAGGAAAAATTATCAGTAAATAGTACTAATCGAGTGAAAGATCTTAAAAGAACATTAGGGAATTTATACGGACTTGATCCTAATGATTTTCACTTGTCGTCTGGGGGAGTTACTATGGATGAAAATAGTCAATTAGATGATTATGTTGTAAATGATGGTGATGATATTCTTTTAATCCCTGCAAGTACAGCAGGCTAAATTTTTTTATTTTTTTTCTATTTTATCCAATAATTCTCATATTTCAATATTCAAGTTTCCTTTAATTTTACATTGATAGATTTTGTGGTATGATTTTGTCATATCAAAGAGATTTTATATCATATATAATGAAATTGAGAAGGAATTTTTCTAAAATTATTAACAATACCCAATAAAATTGTAGTTATATAGGTAAAAATTAAACTATCTGGCCCTAATTATATTGAAATTTGATACAAAAATGTTTAAAAGAAAAGAAAAACAAAAAATCATTGGCAATAAAAATGAGTAAAGTTAAAAGGATAAATAGAGGATTTAATTCGTTTATATTCATTAAGAAGAAGAATCTAATATGGATTTTAACTCTACTATTATTTAAAACTTTATTAATGTTTCTCTATTATTTTTATTAGATATATTGGGTACAATCTTAATTTAATTTCCATTTTCAGTTAAATCCCCATAAATTTGCAATATTATATGAAATCTAAGTAGAAATATAATTTAATTAGAAAAATCCTTCATTAAACACAGATGATTTTTATTATAAATTAATATCTTATATTTTATATTCGCGAAATTTTAAAATTAGAAAGTGTTTAATCGTACATAGTTTATTTCACTTCTTAATTCTTAAATTATATAATTTTGTTTTTAAAACTTAAGAATTTAATATGAATAGATATAAAAGCGGCAATTTTAAATTTATAGGTATCATACTTGTATTAAGCATTCCTTTAATAGCACTTACAGCACTATATATTAGTAGAAATTTAATTACTCCAAATGATAATTTTTTTGTTATTTCAAAAGGAGAAACTCCACAAATTAACGAAAATGCATGGATTTTAGTCATTGATGGGCAAGTTAATAACACTTTAACTTTTACCTATTCAAATTTTACTTCACAACCTTCAAAAAAAGTACTTGGAACATTACAATGTGTGGAGGGCCCTTCAGGTACTGCAATCTGGAAGGGTATTCCTCTTAAAAGTTTATTAGATATGGCTCAGATAAACAAAGATGCGTTAGATGTGATTTTTTACGCCGCAGATGATTATACTTCTTCTTTAACAGTAGAAGAAGCGACTGAAGAGAATGTTCTTTTAGCATATGAGATGAATGGTGAACCTCTTCCTCCTGAACATGGATTCCCTGTACGAGTAGTCGCACCTAATCAATTAGGATATAAATGGGTAAAATGGGTGGTTAGAATAGAGATTGTTAATTATGATTATAAAGGTTATTGGGAAAGCCGGGGATGGAGTGATAATGCTACTCGTATGGCTCTTTCTGGATGGTCTTTACATGCCTTTCTACTGGCGATTTCTTTCCTTTTTGGAGGGATTGCAATGATTTCTGGATTAAAAAACTCCCCAATTACTGAATTCTTTCATGATTTGCCAAAATTTATTAATAAGAAATTTCATATCGCATTTTCATTATTATATTTTTTAACTTTTCTTAGTTCATTTATATATTGGATGAATTCTACCATCCTAAATAGAGGGGCTATCTTTTATACTCTTCATGGTATATTTGCTTTACTTTCGGTTATATTTATAATACCAGGTTTTATTACAGGCTTTATAAAAACAAAAAAAAGAAACCAAAGAAATAGAACATGGCATTATAAATTAAATATAATTTCTTTTGTTTTCCTCCTAGTAACAATCCTTTTAGGATTTTATTTAGCATTTACGGGACAATTTCGTTTCTTATAATTTTATTTGACAAAGAATACAAATTTATTTTTTAAGAAAACTATAAAATTTAATAATATTTCAGGTTTATTTTTTAAAATAAACGTAAAAAAAAATTCAGGAAAATCTATTCATTATTTCAATTCTAAAAACATTAAGGGGATCTTCAATATCGGGGCTGTTTAATACAAACACGATTTTATCAATTCCTAAATTTTCTGCTTCCTTTATTTTTTCTTGAAGATCCTCAGGAGTCCCCATAAATAGATATTTCATGTAAGATTCTGGAATTTTTCTTTCCTTTATAAAGTTTTCAAGACTTTCCTGACTATTTAACATTGTTATAGTTGGAAAAAAAGAGATTTCAAATTCAGAACGATCTCGTTTGTATTTCGCTAATTTTTCATTAATTTCTGATAAACACTCTCTAAATTTCATCTGTTGTTGTGGTAATAAGTAAGGTATGTTTATTCCATCAGCCTCTCTACACGCAATATCGATCATTCTACTTCTATTCGTTCCAATGACAATCTGGGGGTAAGGTTTCTGAATGGATTTAGGAAAATTCTTATGCTTCTCTAGTTTCCAAAATTTTCCTTCAAAATTTGTTTCATCTTCAGTGAAAATCTTCTTATAAATGGTTAATGATTCCTCAACCTCATCTACTCTTCTTTTTGGTGTAGGAAAGGGATAACCATATGCTAAATATTCCTCTTTTAACCACCCCGCACCTAACCACAATAACATACGACCATTTGATATATGATCTAATGTTAATATTACTTTTGCCAAATAAGCAGGATTACGAAAAGAATTACATAACACTATATGACCTAATTTTATTTTCTGAGTTTCTACCGCTAGAGCTGACAAAAGAGTAAGAGATTCTAGATATGGTTCTTTTCTTTCCTGAGATAAATCAAAACCTATTAAATGGTCATTAATATGTACTGATTCAAACCCTAAATCCTCAAGTTTAACGGTTAAATCTCTAACTTCAGGATAAGTTAGAGTCGAAAGATTTCGTGCACAATAACCAAATTTCATATATTTTAAAAAATACAGGTAATAAAAAGTCTTATCAATTTATTTTTCGATAAAATTGTAAATTATTGAATACTTTTTGTTTAAAGTATTCATTATTCACAATACTTATTATCCATACACATAACTTTTATAACATCTTTGAAATTGCTGAATTGGGAAACATCATTAAAATCCCTATTTGTACCATACATATTCAAAAACTTTTCTGCTATTTCTTCACCAAATTCTCTCCAGAGGTCTATAGGATCTTCTTGATCACAAAGAATTATAATATCAATAACCGATTTTGGAACAATAATACAATTATGTCCTTTTTTACCCCGAGTAGAGATTAATATAACTGTCCCAATATCAAGCTCATTAGACATAATACTTTGAATCGCATTTAAAAAACCGCTAAAAATAGCTGAATGACTCGAATTAAATTTTGTATGATCTTGGTGATACTCTAAAAGATTAATTCCAGTTTGAACATGTTGAATGAGAATTATATCTAACATCTATAAATAAATAAAATGCTTCAACCATTAAATAATTCACAAAAAAACGAGATTATAATTATTTTTCCGTATTATAAAATTATAACATTTATAAAAGGTGGAGATTAAACAATACAAAGAAAGAATTTTAGCCTATTTCTTCATCCAATTTCTCTTTAAATAACATACATACAAATATTGCGATAATGGTTAAAAACATCTTAAAACCTCTTTAATCAATTAATTCTTAACAAATTATAACTATATAAAGAAAAAATATTCAAATAATCCAAGCTCCCTTTTTTTAAAAAAAAGTATCTTCTACCAACAAAATTTCAATTTGATATTTATACTTCTTATCGTGTTGTGTATTTATTTAATTAATCCACACTATTGAAAAATATCTTAGAAAATGGTTAGATACTTTCTTCTCATAATATCCAACAATTTCTACTTTCTTGTATACATAATAAATACACAACATTTAAATATGATATTACACACCTTATGATCAGAGAAAAAAAAAATACACAAAAATAAAAATAAAAAAAAGTGAAAAAAAAAATGAAGAAAAAAAGTTTGAGTGAAAGGGAATTAATAATCATTAAGAGTGCTCTTAATGGAACTTTAAGAATTTACTAAATATTTTATTTTTTTATTTTTTTATCAAGATTATCAAAGTCATTTAATAAATACAAAGAAAGAAATTTGAATAGAATTGGATTTAAGAAAAAGAACAAAAATTGAAAAAAAAAAGAAAGAAAAATAATATAAAAATTAAAAAGAAAATTTGATAAAAATTCCAGATATTGTAATTAGCTTTTGTAATTTTATAGGAGGTTAAGAGTGTGAAAATTTCTGGTTCAGGAAAATTATCAGAAGGTAAAATTGATGATGAATTACATACTTCTGGTTCTCTTAGGATAGCAGGAAATTTTGAATGTAATGCTTTCAGCTCTTCAGGTTCGACAAGAATTCAAGGTAATTTGACAGTTCTTGGTGATATTAAAAATTCGGGGTCTCTTAGGCTAATGGGCTCTCTCTATGCTGATGGTGATGCCAGGTTTTCTGGTTCTGCATCAGTAGAAGGGGAGATTTCAGTTAAAAAGGATTTAGTAAATTCTGGCTCTCTCAGAGCGGGAAATAAAATTGAAGTTCATCAGGATATTAATTTTTCAGGATCTACAAGAGTTAAAGGTGATATTATCTCACAAAAAGATATAGTAATTTCTGGTTCATCAACCATTCATGGGAGCATTACTGGGACCGATATTTCAATTGGTCGTGAACGATTGATCAAAAAAAGTATGTATAAACATCCAAATAAGGTTTATGGTGATATTATTGCGAGAAAGGACATTAATCTTATCGGTACATTAGTTGACGGAGATATAAGAGGAAGAGATATAATAATCGGACGTGGGACAGAAGTTAAAGGAAAAGTCTATTATACTGATGATATACAGGTTCACGAAAAAACAGTTTTAGCCCATAATCCAGTTAAGGTTAATATAGAGAATTTAAAATAAACTAATGGTAAATTTAAAAATAATCAATAAAAAAGAAATAGAGGTATAATTCAAATGTCAAATGAAGAAGAAAAGAATGACGGAATTAAAAAAGAAAAAAAAGATGAGGATCTTGGTAAAGTAAGGTTGGAGTTGAATACAATTCGAGATGATCTCATATATGAATTAGATGATCTTCATGATGATTTAAAAGATGCAATTGAAGATTTAAAAGATGAAGCTGCTGATATAAAGGATGATTTAAAAGATGAACTGGAAGAAATTATAGATGAGCGCGAGGCATTACTTAATGATGTAGGAGATATAAAAGAAGAATTAGAACACTATGGAGAAGATGCTAAAGAACATATTGAACATGCTAAGGAAAGACTTAAAGCACTAAAAGAAAAAATTGAGAAACATGAGGCAAAATTTAATGAAAAAGTTCAAAAAAAGATTGAAAAAGCGAAAAGAAAAGTATCTCGAATAAATATATCTGTAGACCCTGAGATGAGCGAGGAATGGAGAGATTGGGCTGATGGATTAGGTGCTTCAGTTTCAGAATTAGTTCGAAAATCAATGAAGTTTGTAAAAAACAACATTGGAGATCTGAAAAAATTAGAACAATTAGGAACTAAAATGGAGAAAATGGGAGAGGGTATCGAACAAGCAGTAAAAGATGCTGGTATTGAAGAATTAGGAGAAAACATGGAGAGAGAATTTGGAGATAGGAAAGGAAAAGGTAAATCAAAAGTCCAAATAGCAGTTAAACAAGATACCACTAAAGAAAGAATAAAAAAGAGAGTATATGGTTTAATCAAGCTCCATAATAGTTTACCTATTGAGAAACTTGCCCAAGCATTGGGTAAATCAAATGAAGCTGCTGAAAATTTAATATATGAGATGGTTGCAGAAGGAATCGAGGGTAAACTTGAAGAAAGTGTGTTTAAATTCACAAGTACTTCCGAAGAAGTAATATCAATAATTGATGAATTAATTGATAAAATGTGATAAAAAAGAGTTTGTACCTATTTTAAAAAAATAAGATAAAAGGAAATTAGGGGATTTTGTATAGAAGAAACAGCAAATAAGGATACTTTTAAAAGTTATGTATTTTTTTGGGTAGGGCAGTTATTTTCAATATTAGGCTCATCTATTACGCAGTTCATAATAGTTTGGTGGTTAACAATTGTTTATGAAAGTCCAACTATTCTTTCATTAGCCAGTTTTGCTTACCTTTTACCATTAACTATTGTATTTCTTATTGCTGGTGTAATTACAGATAGATGGAACCGAAAAAAAATTATAATCATTGCAGATTCTCTTCAAGCTTTTGTCACACTAATAATAATTATTTTATTTAATTTAGAGATAGTAAATCCAATTTTGATAATAATAATGAACGCATTTTTAGGGACATTCCAAGGCTTTCATATACCTACTGTAAGTGCTATTGTTCCTACGATGATTCCAAAGGATAAATTAAGTAGAATGAATGGTGTTAATTTTCTATTAACAAGTTTTCTTCAAATTCTAGCACCAATTATGTCTGCAATGCTTCTAGCTCTATTTCCTATAAAGATAATACTGTGGATAGATCCAATAACATTCCTAATTGCTTTAATACCATTATTTTTTATTAAAATTCCATTAATTAAGCCAGAAATGATATCGAAAAAGAAAAATTCATTTATTAACGATCTTAAAATTGGTTTTAAGACTTTAAGATTAATTCCTGTTGTCTTTATGATGCTCTTAATAGCAATGTTTGTAAATTTTTTAATGAGACCATTTAGTCTTCTTTTACCTTATTTTATATATTTCAATCATTCTGGTACTGCTACAGATTTAGCATTTGTTATAGCATTTTTATATGGTGGAATGATATTAGGTGCATTAATTTCTTCAATCAAAAAAAGTTGGAAACATAGTGTTTCAATTTATTTCATGGGAGAATTAATTATAATGTTAACTATTGGAATTTTTGCAGTTTCCCCTCATGGTTATTTTATATATATGGCTATAGTGGTTGCCTTTTATGGATTAGTAATTCCAATCATTAACACAATATATTTAACTACCATGCAGCTAAAAGTACCAGCTGATAAGATGGGGAGAATATCTTCTATTGATTACGCTTTATCGATGGCAATATCTCCAATTGCGACGATTCTTGCCGGACCTTTAGGAGAATTATTAGGGGTGCCAAACCTAATTCTTTATTGTTCAATAATAGGAATTATAATAGCATTAATATTTTGGTGGATAACTTATTTACAAATAAAAAATAAAGGTAAGAATGAATTTGAAATCAAGGAAATTAAAGTTGATTTATCCCAGACTGAAATATAAAGAAAATAAACCATGTTTGTAATCATTTTTCATTTATATCTTTTTAAAATTTATCCTGTTTACTAAGCCAATTCAGTAATTCTTTACTTTTTCTGGGAAATATATAAGCAATTATTTCTGTTGCTTTTTTTTTTACCTCTGAATCTTCGTCTGAAAGAAGGCAACTTTCTAATACATTAAAAACTTTATCATCTTTTAATTCTAATACCTTAAAGGCAAGAATACTGTTCTTTCTTATTTCGCTATCATCACTATTTTCTATGAAATAACCTAATAGATTGATTGCTTCTGATCTGGACATCGATTTAGTGGTTACATAATTATAGATTTTATCAACTGTTAACTCTCCATTCATAAAATCAAGAGCATCTTGGTAAAGTAAATGAGAATCCTCCAAAGAATCTCTATTAATATTTTTCTTTCTTAAATCAAAAGGACACAAATGATTTTCTGGCAGTCTATGCTTATTACAAAAAACCATACCGCAAAATTTACATTGATAGGGAATATCTCCTATCTTGTTTTTACAATGATAACAATTTGTCAATTTCTTTAATTAAAGATGATAATAAATGGTATATATTTTTCATGTAAACATAGTAAAGTAAAATATAAATAATCAATAAAAAAAGTCTCAATAGTTCTATAAAAAACTCTTATATTTTACAATTGATCTTTAATATCATTAATATTTGAATATCCAACCACATTATCTCTAATGTATATTTTAAACAGAAGTTTTGAATTTATATAATTTTTAAGAATTTTAAGTAGTGATATATGCTCAGGAATATAATAAATTTCTTTATATTTCTCACCAACATGTTCTGAATATTGATATTGTTGTAGCACAAAATTGCCTTTAAATTGGGCTTTCTTGAGAAAAATTATAATCTCATGAATATCATTAGGATTCATTAAATTTCCGACATAAGTGGTTCGTATTTCAAAATCGATCTCTTCTCTTTTATTAACAATTTTGATAGTACGTTTAATTAATTCTGGATCAACATTACTTCTTGTAATTTCCCGAAGTCTTTGAGATTTTAAAGGACTTTTTAAATCTAAAGCAATCCTATTAATATATGGTAAGAGTTTTTGTATAACTTCTGGATTTGTGCCATTAGTGTCAATACTTACATATTTTCCAAGTTTATTTATTTTTCTACATAAATCTAACAAATCATTTTGAAGTGTGGGTTCTCCTCCACTAATACTTACTCCACTAACTAATGAATTGCTTTTTACATTGTCAACTAACTCATTAACTCCTATATCATGCCCTCCTTGCATGTTTAATAAATGCTTATTATGGCAAAACCCACAATTTAAATTACAACCTATGGTAAAAATTACCATACTTGATTGATGTGGAATATCTTTTGTTGAAATATCAATTATTCCACCAATTCTCATATCATCATCAATATTCCTTTTTAATTAAATCTTTAACTAAATGAAGTGGTAAATTAAATGGTCCAGGATGTTCAAGCTTAAGAGATGTTAAAGCAGCAGCAAATTTTAATGATTGTTCAATATTTTTTGTAATTCTGGAACCTAAATAACTAATAAAAGCAGTATCTCCTCTACCAGTTCTTCCAACTGATGAATTATTTTTCCAAGGAAAAAAGTAGGAATTTTTAGATGTAAATACAGAAATTCCTTTTTGAAAAGTAATAAGAATTTCCTTAGGACCAAAAGTTAATAATTCTTTAGCAGCATTTACAATGGAATCCTGTTTTATAAGAATTTCAGCTTCGATCTGATCAAGTTTTAAAACTTGGACATCTGATAGAATCTCTTTTTTCTCTTCTAGAGATAAAGAGGAATAAAAGACTTTACTCTCATTTCTAAATCTAATAAATCCCTGGATATCAAGACATAATTTTCCGGGATACTTCTTCTTTATATACTTTAATAATTCTAAATCAATTTCACCAACAATAATTGGACTGATAACAAAAAATTTTGTATTTATTTCTGGAATTTCTTCTTTTTTGAAAAGACCTGCAAATCCTAAAGGACGATATTCTCTAAATTCCATGTTTGTTGAGGAATAAATGTTTTTTAAACCTGACGTTTGCTCAGAAGGATAAGCATAATAGGCAATTCCATTTTTCTTAAAAACATTTAATAATTCAAAATCTGCTTCATTTAATCTTGTGATAATCGTTATTTTGAGACCCATATGACTACCAGCTAGTCCACCATAATAAACAGCCCCCCCTAGAGAATCAAAGCTTTTTCTATCAACTGAAATAATATCTTTTGCTATATGCCCTAAAATAACTAGATCCGTAGATTCAACATTCATAGATTGAATAATAAAAAAATCAAACAATTAAGAAATTAACGGTAGAGAGAGATAAGAAAATTATGTAGTTTCTACAGATACAGAATAGTTAATCATTCTTTCTTTTTTTTTTAAAAATCTCAATAAAACTTTCTAAAATTCTCTCAATAATTTTATCGTGATTTAGAGATGGAATCTTATTAATTTGTTTATTAATTCTCTCAATACTTCTAATAATATCAGAACTAATTTTTTTAATCATTTTTGGATTATTTTTGTATTGTGCTCGGATTATCTCTAAATTACTAATTATGATTATTTTAGAAATTATATTTAAATTTATCTCATTCCTTTTCTCTTGTTTTTTTGGAATTGTAAAAAAAAGCATCTAAAAATCATCAAATTTAACTGTTATTATTATTACATTATGAATCAAAAGGTTTTTTAATGGTTTTTAATTTTCCATTACAAAATAGTCTAACATTACAAACATTTTAATTAGGGATAAGATTTTGATTTTTGAAGACTTAATAGGGTTATTGAAAAAGAAAGGTTTTAAAGACACATTCCATGTTCTTATGAACCAAAAGGATTATAAAACTGATAAACATACATTCTATAATGAACTAAATAAATTCAGCTATTATAATTCGTTTTTTCGAATAAAAGATGAATTGATTAGAAAAGGATTGATTACTATAGAAAACACTAGCAAAGTAAAAACAATAAGACTAACAAAGAAGGGATTAGAAGTATACAATAAATTGAACGAAATTAATGAAATGGTAAAAAATTAAATCCTTTATTTTTTTTAATCTCTAATTCTGGCAAAAGTGTAATATTTTTGATATTGAAAAGATTAATTGTGGGCCCTTTAGGTACTAACTCCTACATATTTGGTTCAAAGAAAACTAAGGAAGTCGTTATTATCGATGTAGGAGGTGATCCTGAGACATTCATAAATGTTATTGAAACAAAACTCTATGTAAAACCCATTGGTTTATTATTAACGCACGGACATTTTGATCATACTTTAAAGCTTGGAAGATTATTAAAACATTTTAGCATTCCCCTAATGTATAATAAAAAAGAATTCGATTTCGGTATTTATACCAATAAAAAAGCCGATAGGTGGCTTTCAGAAGGAGACTCTGTGAACATTGGAGAAATAACACTAAATGTACTTGAAACACCTGGTCATTCTCCTGGAGCACTTTCATTTTATTCAAAAGATCCAAAAGAATATGATGGTCAAAAAATTGAAGGAGTAATTTTCACGGGCGATTTAATTTTTAAGCGTAGTATCGGTCGATCTGATCTTAGAGGTGGTGATTCAAAACTTTTATTTTCTAGTATAAAGAACAAAATAATGTTTAATCCAGAAATTACCGATAATTTTTTAATATTACCAGGTCATATGGGTATTACTTCAGTTGGAGAAGAAAGAGAATTAAACATGTTTAAAAATTACTTTCTTTGAATATAATTGAGAATAACCATATTTACATGATTTCTATAAGAATTCTTTTTTTAGATAACATAATTATCTATTCTAACATTGATATTTCGATTATTACATATTATCATCCATTCACCAGATGATGGTAAAGAAATTGTAAATTTATATTCAAATCCCATAATCATATCCATACAAAGATTATTAGATGGAGCCGCATAATAGAGGGAATATTCAACTATTTTTTCTTAAGGGCATATATCAAGTTTATAATATCTAAGACGACAACAAGAATCGGGTAAGGACCCTTTTAGATTGATGTTTATGCCTTGCTTGATCCTTAGAGGATACCCTTCAATTTCAATACTTTGTTTATCAACAAACCCAATTTTTAAAGCTGAATTTTTTTCAAATTGATTTCTTAAATTTACAAAAAATAATGCAAAACTAGCAGTAAAGAATCTAATGATAATAACACATGCAAGAATGTTTGTTATATTTATTTTTCTTAAAGAATTCTTAAATCATTACATTTTAAGGTAATAACAACCAAAATAATGGATTTAACTAATAATTATTAAATTATTATTCAAAAATTTTTATAAAAAATTCATTAGTTATTCTCAAATGTTTTTAGATTTTAATAAAATTAAAAAAAAAATAGAGATAATTTATGTAGAAGTATATCTAAATTTTTAAAAACTTTAAATCTATTATAATATTAAAAATTTAGAATATTATTCTTAAGGTGTAAATATTCTTGATTAATCGTGCTGAAGTGAAAGCTATTATCCGACGTTTCGAAGAAAGAGAGGGTATTCGTGGGGTTATTATTTGCGATTCTAGTGGTCTCCCTATTGATTCAAATTTAGAGATAGAACTCTCAGAATCAGTTGCTGCTTATGTAACATCACTTATAGGGAAGGGAAGACAAGTTGTTGAAGCATTGAAAGAAGGGGATCTCAACTTTATAAGGTTAGAAACATCTAAAGGTGAAACAATGGTTGCTCTCGAAGAAAATTTGATTTTAATAATATTGAAATAATATGTTATTTTTCACTTTTCCTTTTTATATATATTTGATAAATTTAAATGCCTTAAACTCTATATTTAATCTATATTTAAATGAAATGTTTTTTTTAAGAATTTCAGAATTCAAATTAATTTAAATAATTTTGTTGAGATACTTATCATGGCTGATAAAAAAGTTCTAGAACAGAAATTAGCAGAGCTTATGGATATAGTTCCTGAAACAGAAGGATTAATCGCTGCAGATGCGAATGGAAAAGTATTAATCGGGCAAACGATTACTGACATGGATCATGGAAAGATTGCAAAGGCATGTGCCGCAATTATAAAAGATTCCAATAATTTGGGCAAGGATATTGGCAAAGGTGGCTTAAAAACGACAACCATCGAATTAGACAAAGGTTTTGCGGTTTTGGTAGGATCAGAGAAGACTGTATTAATTGCGTTAGCCGGGGTTGATGGTAGAAGTTCTCTCGCTCTTTTAAAAAGAAACTTAATCTCAATATCAAACTTATAAAATAAATTTAATTTTTCCTTTTTTAAAAGAAAAAAGTAAAAATTTAGAGAATACTTACATTCATTTAGTTTTCTTCTTTTTATCAGCTAGTCCTCTCTCTTCTAAAAGTGAATCTAGATCTGTTTTTTCCTTTTCTTGAATTTCTTTTGGTTCTTCTTTTTTCTTGAGAGGTTTTTTGGGTAAAGTAGGTTTTTTTAATTCAGAAACAGGAACATATTTTTGTCTTCTTGTCCTTTTTTTGACTGGTTCCTCGATTGGTGTTTCGATTCGTTTTTTAGTTTTCCAAGCATAAAATATAGCACTTACCCAGATTACAGCAAAGATTATTCCAATTATAATTATAAAGTATTCTATAAGACTATCAAAAAACTGTGCTGAATAGACTTTAAATGAAGTTTTTGATGTGATAGTTTTTGATTCATTTGTCAAAATGTTTTGAGTAGTAACTGAAGTTGCAATAGTTAAGTTCTTAATGTTTCTTGTATCAATTTCTAAAATCAAAACTGTACTTTCTCCAGGTGAAATTTTTTCTAGTTTTAAATAATCAATTGATATTATTGAGTAAGATAATGTGCGATTGAAATCAAACGAGAAGTTATTCAATATTCTTAGATTTGAATCACCAATATTTTTAATTGTAATACTAATAATTTCATCTCTTTTTTGGTACAAACGATCTGATTTTTTATCGATAGTAATTGAAATTTGGTTAGTTTGATGGATGATATTTATTGGTATATTTTTAGATACACCGTTTATGATATCTCCAGCCCATACTAATCTTATTAATAAATCTCCTTCAAAATCAATAAGTTGAGTATTTACTATAAAAGAAATTAGACCAATAGAATTAGATGTAGCTGAACTTAAATTAATCCATGAATCGGAATTATAATATTGAAGATTTATATTTTTATTTGCTAAACCAATTTCAAATTCTGTAGTCAATATTGAGGTAATATTAAAAGTTTGTCCTTTGATTGGAGTTTCTGGATTAATTGTAATATTGACAAATTTGCTATTTAGCATTAAAGAAAACTCCTCACTACATTGTTCATAAGTACTTAAATAGTTTTTATCAAAGATATTAACCAAAAATGAAGTTTCATAAGGAAAATATAAACACTCATCTCTCTCAAAGTCATTAAGTAAATTTTTAGCCGTCATTTGTTCATTAATTTTTAACGCTATTATATGACCATCATAATTATCGCTTGTTTCACTACTAATTAATGAATAATTACCCGTATCATGTGTACCTATTTCAATATCATCGATAAATACGGTAATTAACGTTTTAGCTCCTGCTAATCTTATTGGATTATTTTTACCTGCCCATATATTAGTAGATTTATTTAAATTAGGAATCTTTAATTTCATGTCATATTCAAAATTATCATTAAATGATCCTGAATAATTTAATAAAACACTATTACTTGTGTTTTCAGCTATAATCCAATCATTATTTGCAAATGATACTAATTTAACATTAACTTTTACATCAACAGGTAAAATATTGTATAAATTTCGAAGAGTTACTTTGACATCAACAGTTTCATTAGGATTTAAGATATTTTGGCTCTGTTTAAACTCATCAATCAAAATTGGGATTTTTTGATCCCCTATTTCATAAACTAATTGAGTATCTATGTCAGAGTCATTAATTGGATAATAAGTAGGATTATAAGGTCCTGTAGTTTCATTAACAGAGGCTAATAATAATGTAAAGTTTTGATAAACTTTATCTATTTTTCCATCAATTATATTTTTATTTATATTTGAGTTATATTCCAAATTATATAAATCGACATCATAAGTATCTAAGTATAATATAATATCCTCACACCCTATTGCTGTCCCATTAAACCAAAAGAAACCTAAATGATATTGGCCAAAAACCATAATATTATTTGTAAAGTTTAAAATTGTACGGTTAGCAAACTCATAAATTAATGTAGAGTCATCAATATAACCATCTGAAGAGTTTAAGGTTGCTCCGATAACCCGGGTGCCATTTGGGTAGAAAAGAGTAGCGTTAACAATACCAGTTATTGGTGCTTTATAATTATGATCCTGAATCTCAACTCCAATAGAGATATTATCTCCATACATAAAACCATTAGTTTCCCATAAAGTTCCATTATAATTAATATAGCTATGCATTTTATGAATGAAATTATAGCTTGTTAAATTAAGTAAATAATTTCCGCTGTTTTTTGAAAAACTCTTAGGAACAATTAGTTTATATTTGCTGGGATTAGAATCTAAATATGATTGATCATCTAAGCGCCATAAAATTTCTTGACTAGCTGGATTTGTTAAGTTTTGGGCGCTGAAATAATCTTCATAAATAAACCATAATTCATAAAACGTCCAGTTTGTAAAATATTGACTGGAATTATCTCGATTATAATTAAAAATCCACTCCGGGTTATCATTATAATTAGCACTATAAGTACTAAGAGCTTTTTCAATCCAATATCCATTTACTGAATATAATGTTATATTAAAATGAAATCCCTTTATGTTAGTTTTATTCCATGAAAGAGAGACAGTAAAATTATTGAGACCTTCATCACTAATAGGATAAGTGAAATTATGGATCCATTGTCCTATTCCCCATGTCAAATATGAACTTTCATTATATGGAGAGGAGCTATCCTCCAAATCTTCTATAGGTAAATCTTGAATTGTTAGATTATACCTTCCTGAGATGTTAAAATCTGAAGGCATATAACCTCGGGTTACATTTATGGTAAATAAGCTTGCATCTAATTGTAGTGTTAAATAATCTTTATTATTTGTTTTTATAGTTTTTCTAGCATTAATCCAATTATATCCATTATCATTAGTGATTTTTAACTGATGTTCAGTTTCTCCGTCTGATCCATATTGAGAATATGGGATAGTAACAAGACTATACACATTGTTTGAATTATTAGATTTAATTACGATGAAATAATTAGAAAGATTTAATTTTCCTGTTTTACTAACATCGAATGCGAAATATGAGTAATTATCACCATTATATGAATCTACTATAATATTATCTAATTCTTTATCTGGGTCTGGACGAAGACTATTTTGTCTTAATAATGATTCTTCTCTTCTAATTGTAGTATTAGCTCTATATAAAGTAATATTGAAATGTGTTTTACTCGCTTCTGAAACATTAAGAGTCCTTATCCATAAATTAACACCATTAACTGCAGATTCTTCACCCTTTAAATCAAACTCTAATGCTACATAAGTTTCATTTTTTATAGGTAAATCGAATGCATATATGGATGTTAATTTATATTCATATAGATATGCTTTAAAATTACCACTTTGTCTTTCAAAAATAAACTGGATATTACAAATATTTGTCAGATTTATAAAATTCAGATTCTCATTAATAATATTTTCTGTTATTTCTGGTTTAATTAAGCTACTATTTATTGGAAGTGAAGATATTACTTCCTCCCAAGTCGATTGCGAAATGTTCTTTATCCTCACAGTTAGGTTTGCATCAGCATTAAGATCGAAAATTAAATTCGAAATTAAGGCCAATATGTTAGTTCTGTTAAATTGTACCCTTCTATCTACGGGATCAATTATAAATTCTGTATTAGTGTAGTTTGCTGTAATAGTGAAATTTATTATACTACCAGTCGAATCTATTTCAAGATAAGTATCATCATCATCATCTGTTAATAAGCTAAAGTCATCATAAACAGGTGTACCACTATTATAAGATATATTTGAATAGCTAGGATTAAAATCAAAAGCTATAGTATTTTCTTTATCTACATATAAGGCATCATCATCTTCTATTACATAATCCGTCGTATAATTATTTTGAAATTCAAAACTAAAATTCCCATAAGTAAGAACCATTTCTTTCGAAGCAAGTGAAGGGATTTCAAAAAAATCTTGATTATTTTTATAATTTTGGGATTTATTGTTAACATAAATTCTTACATTTTGATCATCTCCAACTCCAGTAATAGAATCACTTAAATTTAGATTGGAGCTCAAATTAATCTCTTTAAATTGATTATCCTCTGAAGTTGATTCAATTTTATCATTTTGATATGTATTATAATTGCTTGGAAAGTTAACATTAGAAAAAAAAATTGCAATGATGAAAAGTGAAGCCACAAAAATTCGTTTTATCTCTTTTTTTCGTTGAATCAATAAGATAACCGTGATCTCTAATTTTTAATTATAAAATAATTTAAAAGTATTAAAGTTTATTAGTGTGCTGTAGGTTATAACTAAATAATATATAGTTTTAAATTTTTCTTAAATACAAATAACATAAATAAAAATAATAGATAATTTTATGAGCGAAGATCTAATTCTTAATGAAATTGATAATAATACCGAAAAATATATTGAATTTTTGAGAGAATTAATCCAATCTAATTCATACAATCCTCCTGGTAATGAAAAAAATGTAGCACTAAAGATTGAAAACTATCTAAAAAAAGCTGGAATAAAATGTGAAATATTTCCTTTTGGAGAAAATCGAGCTAATTTAGTAGCTTATTTGAATGATAACTTTGAAGATAAAAATCTTTTATATAATGGACATATGGATGTAGTACCACCAGGAATTGAAGAAGAATGGAAATATCCACCTTTATCTGCTATTATTAAAGGTAGTAAGGCAAAAAGGAAGATCTTTGGGAGAGGAACAGTAGATATGAAATCAGGATTGGCAGCAATGGTAATAGCGTTTAAAATCCTGAAAAAATTAGATATTATAAGTTCTGGAAATCTAATTCTAAATGCTGTTGCTGATGAAGAAGTTGTTGGTGATGTAGGGACACTATGGTGTTTGGAAAATGTATTAAAATCAAAAAAACTAGATTTTGTTGTAATTGGTGAACCTACAGGAATAGATCCCTTATCAAAGGCTGTAGTTATTGGAGAAAAAGGACGTGTTGCTGTAAAAATTGTAACAAATGGAATTTCAGGTCATGCATCTGTTCCAATTATGGGAAGAAATGCTATTTATATGATGAGTGAAATAATTCAAAATTTGGATAAATTAGAGAGTATATTCCCAAAAATTGAACCTCCATTATCGAAAGAAGAATTAAAAGATTTGATTAGTGTTATTTTTCCAAGTAGAGATACTTTTGAGAAAATTTTGAATGAGCAACCACAACTCCAAAGTATTATTGATTCTAACACTGAAATTACGAAAAATTTGACAATGATTAAGGGAGGAATAAAATCAAATGTAGTTCCAGATCAATGTGAGGCTGTAATCGACATTCGAATATTGCCAGGACAAACTGCTAAAATGGTTTTAGATAGTATGAAAAAATTGATTAGTGAACTAGGTTTTCAAATAAAAGATGAACCGATAGGATTACCTAAAGAAATATTTGTATATCTGGAATTAGAAGCTGCTGGTGAAGCATCTTACTTTAGTGATTGGCGAAATTCGCAAGATTTAAAGGACTTTTATTCGATTGTGGAAATTGTTTATAATAAAAAACCTTTTTATTTTTTGTATCCTGGAAGTGCAGATGCAAAATTTTATCGAAACAGAAATTATACCCAGAATACAATAATATTTGGACCTGGAAATGCGCAGCTTGCCCATACAACTAATGAAAACGTTGATATATCAGATTTTATTAATGCAATTAAAGTATATACACTATTTGCGTATCAATTATTAAAGAGTTAAATAATTTTAAGTTGATATAGAAATTTATAAGATTTTAATCTTATTAATTTATTAAATCTCAATAAACAAGAAAAATCAAGAAAACTCTTGCCTAATGTAAAAATAGAAGATACAATTGTTCTTTTAGATACTTCTAGATCTATGTTGAGAAAAGATTTTAAACCAAGTAGATTAATGATTGAATTGAGAACAGTTAAAAATTTTATTAAATCTAAATTAGCAATAGATATGAAAGATAGAATCTCCATAATAACATTTGGAGAAATAACCAAGAAATTAGTTGATTTTACATATGAAGAAGGCGAATTAATTAGGGCTCTTAATAATATTCAAATCTCAGGTCGAGGGAAATTACATGAAGGAATTGCTTTTGCCTTACAAATACTTGTTGAAGAGATGCGAAAAATTGGTGGAAAAACTTCACGCATTTTTATCATTACAGATAATAAATTGAGGGTTGATACTAGTAGAATTAGTACAATTGTTAAAATAGCTAAAGGGTTAGGTGTATTTATCGATGCTTGTCAGATAGGTGGAACTCAAGATTATGGAGATAATTCTTTAAAAAGAATAACACAGCATACCGAAGGAGAATATAGATATTTTGATAATTCAAAAGAATTAATCAATGCTGGTGAAGTTTTTGCCTCAAAGAAAGAGATTAAGGATTTTAACGATTACTTTTCTCCAATTAAAAAAGAAAAAAAGGCACCACTTATTAGTGAAATTGCATTACCACTAAGAAGACCAACTCTATTAGATATTAGATTAATGATGAAGGGAACTAATAGAGGTCAAGAAAAGTGTCAGATTTGCCATTCCATTAAGGCAGCAGTTACAGGTGCAGATTTTTTTAGTGAGGGACGTTTCTGTCCTAATTGTGATCGAGCAATGCATCTTTCTTGTGCTGCTATGTGGGCAAAAAAAACAGAATATAATGAGAATGTATTTAGATGTCCTTTTTGTTTTTTCTTATTAGAATTACCAAAAGCAGCATTGAAATTGGTAAAAGATGAAGCAATAGAACCCAAAGAAATAATAATTACTGATATAAATGAAAGACTTGATACAAAAATGATACTAATATCTAATGAAGAAATTGAAAGAATTAATTCATCATGTTCATATTGTCATAGTATTTTTTTAGGTGATTTTAAAGTATTCCAATGTGATAATTGTAATGCATATTACCACGAACCTTGCCTCGAAAAAATGAAAAAAGAAATTAAAGCATGCAGGTATTGTGGAGCAAAAATTACCTCATAACAACTAAATATTTATCATGATAGCTTAAGAAAATCGCTCCCTTTAAGGATGAGAGGAATTTAGGATAAGAATAAAAATCATTAAACGATTAAACACTCTCTGTTTTAAACTAATTGTTCTCTAATATATTAAAATGAAATTAACTTAAAGAAAAAGGAATAGGTGATGCCATAAAGAATAAAACTCACATAATCCTCACTTTTTCGATTCGAAAAACAGTTTATATGTTTAAATTTGTCGAATTCTTAACCTATAAAGTAGAAAAAATAGGTAAAAGAGTAATAAGAATTGATGAATCCAAGACAATAAAAGCCTGTTGTTAAGACAGAAAACTGAAAAAAAGGTTATTCTTCAAAAGAAGTATTACATGCGACTGTGGACCTCATGCTGACCAACATCTCAACTTTGTACTTAATTTCATGATTCATTTTTTAGTCTTAAAGCATAACTATGAGTTCCTATCGCAATAACCCTCTGTGAACGAGGAATCATTCCTAACACGATGGAATGGTTTTCTACGACAAACAGACCAACCCGTACTAGAAGCGGTTGCGTACTCGTAGGGAGCCACAGCTTTTAAGCTGTATGTAGTTCACTCTTAATTTGTTTAAATTATTTAAAGTATTATACTTTTTTTTTTTATAGATTGAAATAGAGAGGTTGATTAAATTAGGAAATAAAAATCATTCAAAATGGATTATTACATCAGCTTGGCCTTATGTAAATGCAGTACCACATTTAGGCAATTTAATTGGGAGTACTCTTTCAGCGGATGTATTTGCTCGATTTTTAAGGATGAAAGGGGAGGAAGTGGTGTTTGTTTCTGGATCGGATTCTCATGGAACACCTATTTCTATAGAGGCAAAAAAGCTAAAAGTTTCGGCCGAAGATTTGGCATTTAAATATCATAATATTATTAAAGATTTACATGAGAAGTGGCAAATCTCTTTTGATAATTATACAATAACACATAATCCAACACACATTGACTTTGTACAGAAAATGTATTTGGATATACAAAAAAATGGTTATATCATTGAAAAAGAAATTGAATCCTTACATTGCGAAACTGATAACTTATTTTTACCTGATCGTTTTGTAGAAGGGATATGTCCTCATTGTAAATTTGAAGATGCTAGAGGAGATCAATGTGATTCTTGTCAAAAATTACTAACACCTTTAGAACTTATCAAACCTAGATGTGCTATATGCGGAAATACTCCAAAAGTCAAAAAAACAAAGCACTGGTATTTAGATCTACCAAAATTACAAGATCGATTGAAAGAACTAATTGAAAAAAATGAAATTATTCCTCCTAATGCGCGACAAATGTGTTTAAATAGTATAGATGAAGGTTTACCTGAACGAGCAATAACACGGGATTTGGAGTGGGGAATTCCTGCTCCATTTGAAAATGCCAAAGATAAGACTATATATGTGTGGTTTGAAGCCGTATTGGGATATATCACAGCCGTTAAGGAATGGGCAGAGAAATTAATTAATGAACCGTCTAAATTTGAATATTTTTGGAATGATTCTAATACTAAGACAGTATATTTTATTGGTAAAGATAATATCATTTTCCATTTGATTGTTTTTCCTGCATTGATATTAGCCTATAATGATGATAAAAAAGAAGATAAAAAACTTGTATTTCCTTATAATGTATCATCAACAGAATGGTTAATGTACGAAAATACTAAGTTTTCGAAATCAAGGGGGATAGGTATTTGGATTGATGATGCTCTCCAATTAGCTCCTTTAGATTATTGGAGATTTAATTTAATCTATAATAGACCTGAAAAAAGTGATACATCATTTTTATGGTCTGAATTTGAAAATAATATAAAATTGCTAAATGATGTAATAGGTAATTTTATTCACAGATCTTTAACATTTATAAATAAGCAATTTAATGGTACAATTCCAAAAAGAATAAAATTAGATAATACTGATAAGGATTTTATTCAAAAGATTGAAGAAATCTCGGAAAAAATCGGAAATTTACTAGAGAATTTCGAGTTAAGAAAGGCATTGAGGGAAATTGTGAATTTTGGGAGAGAAGGTAATATTTTCCTAAATGAAAAAGCGCCCTGGCATCTAATAAAACAAAATAAAAATGCAGCGGGGCAAGTATTTAATCTATGTGCTCAAGCAGTTTATGCCTTGGCAATTCTCTTAGGACCATTCATTCCTGAAACATCATCTAAAATATTAGATTTTCTTAATATTAATAAAACTATAGAAGAATTAAGATGGAATAGCATCAAAGATAATATTCTGAAAGAAGGTCATAAAATCAAAGTCCCAAAACCACTATTTCAAAAATTAGATATTAATGAACTAATTTTAAAGTTAGAAAATATGAAAAAAAATAAAAAAGGTGAGAAGGAATTGGTATCATATGAAGATTTTAAAAAATTAGATATTCGAGTCGCACAAGTTGAAAATATTGAAAAAGTTCCCAAAGCCGATAAACTTTATAAATTATCTATTGATTTGGGAAGTGAAAAAAGAACTCTGGTTGCTGGATTAGCAGAATATTATAAACCGGATGATTTAAAAGGAAAAAAAATAATTGTTTTAACTAATTTAGAACCAAGAAAATTAAGAGGTATTTTAAGTGAAGGAATGCTTCTTGCTGCAGTAGATGGTGAAAATGTATCAATTTTAAAACCTGATAAAGATTTACCACCTGGAGCTAAAATTGAGTAAATTATAGTTTTAATGAAAATAATGGATTCAATCGAGCAATGATTTCTCCAAGATCTAATTGAATTGTTTTAAGAATAACATCCCGACCCCTATATTCAAATTGTAACTCACTTACATTTCTTATTATTTTTAATCGACTTATATTCGTTTTTAGAGAGGTAACAAAATATCTCTGATCCTTGTACTCTAAAATATCTAAAACATCTATAATGTCATTAAAGGAATATCCCCCTCCATGAGGAAGAATACATGCACTTG
This sequence comes from Promethearchaeota archaeon, assembly GCA_048937405.1. Taxonomy (GTDB): domain Archaea; phylum Asgardarchaeota; class Lokiarchaeia; order Sigyniarchaeales; family SOKP01; genus Loki-b32. The sequence continues at coordinate 65,515 of JBHLNF010000006.1, read as the reverse complement.
TCAATAATTCTGTAAGTTCTAATTCCTCGGCACGTTCTAAAAGGTTTTCATTTTTTAATGTTGTTTTAGTAAAATTTTTTTTTCCTTGGAATAAATAAGCAGAAATATCTGCTCTAAGAGTTGTTGGAAAAATATTTGATTTAATTAAATTACAGTTAGTATCTGTACAATTGCTCCCCAAATACATATTATTATAATCTTTTAAAAATTGATGAGATTGATTACATATTGTTTTATATCCATAGTCAAATAGATTATCAGCAATGATCTCTCTTTTTTTATTTGAAAATTCAATTGCTTTTTTGTTAAAATCAAGATATTCCTTTGCATTTGAATCTAATAAAATATATTGTTTTCCCAGTTTAGTATTTTCCTCAATTGCAATTTCCTTTAATGATTTCGATTTGTCAATATATAATCCGATTCCGTATTTGTCGTCGCGAAATTCTGGTGCACTTCCATGAATTAAGAACATATAAGGTGGAAGGTTAATATCAGATAAATTTTTCGTTTCAAAACAATTAATAAAATGATTTGATATACCATAATCCCAATTTATTAGAATTCCATCATGATAAAGTCCCTTTGATTTAATAATGTCAATTTTCTTAATTAATGTATAAGGATCAGGTATTTCTTCTAGACCTCCAACTAAAATACCACAGCAATTAGGTTTTGTATTGAGAAAAATTAATTTATTATTTCCATCTCCCCAGTTCAGTCTCCCTCCATATCCTAACCCAGAATTCCATCTGAATTTATTTCTTGAGATAGTTTCATCAGGAGAAGATATGAATGCTGCTTTTGGTTCAAATCCATATTTTTCTTGAATTATTTGAAAGGAGCCTAAACCATATTTCATATTCGCCTTGCACAATCTTGAAGTTGCGTCATTTAAACCAGTTGAAAAAATAAACTGACTTGCTCTATCTAATAATTCTAGTTTGGAAAGATCTGTAATATTTTGAGAAAGGATGGAAGAACCCATTTTATAAGGGACAATATTATATATATTATACTTTATCTAAAAATATATGAAAAGAATATATATATAATATTAATGATATTACATTGAAATATTCGAATACAAAGAGTAAAAAATATAGGTGTTAAAATAGTTCCTATGAATAATTCAGCTGATTTTGTATTATTTGACTCATTAAAATCTATAAAGATTGAAGGAGAATTCACAGGATCTATTATATCAAAGTATCAAGATAAAATTATCTTTTCAGATAATATAAAAATCTCAGAATCTGAAGGAATTACTATATCAGGGGGTTTAATTACTGGTTTTGAAAAAACAGGAATGGAAATAAATCCATTTTCTAGAAAGATTGATTTAAAATGTAGTATTAATGATACTCCACTAGAGTATTGTGTCATCATACCTGATGATACTATGGAGCAGTATGATCAAGGACAATTTTCGAATGAGCTTCCATATACTATAAATTTACTTCACACAGCAGGTTTACTTTTAAATAATCATAATTGTAAATTAAATCATCTTGATTTTTTCAAAGGGGAAATATTAAAAAATCCAATTGCAATGATTAGTAATGGTATTATTATCGCTGATAGAGTGGTAATAGATGATAATGGTGATCCCGTTTTCTATGATTGCTTGATTGTAGGAAGAGATAAAAATGAGGATATAAATATTAGCTATGAACCAATTACTAATGTCGATGATGAAATGCTTGAATATATAATAATATTGGGAATTGAGGAATTAAAAATCTAAAATCATTTTGATCGAAAATGCTTCTTTTTGAGAATAAGGAACAGAAATTACTAAACCTTCTAAAATTTACAGGTTCTCCGTTTAAAAAATTTGTTTCGACAGGAGAGATCGAAGAAGATATTGGATTAGTCAAATCTAGATATGACTTTTTGTATTCTATTATTAATATCCTTGAAAAAAATGATAATATTATTATACCCATTATTGGTGACGTTGGGACTGGAAAAACCCATTTATACTGGGCTTTAAAGCATGAATTATATTATTATAACATTGTTTATATCTCCTTAGAAAATGTGACTAAGAAATTTTATTACAATACATACTCTGAATTCATAGAAAATATGGGTATAGAAGTATTGAGAAATATTTCTCATAGATTGTGTAACAAATGGGGAGCATTGGAGAGAAAATTCGGTTTTTTTCATTTAGCAGAAATTGAAAAAGTTAAAAAAGTTGCCTGTGAAGAATGGGCTACTGAATTTGAAGATAAACAATCAATCTTGGATATTATAAATGCGATAACTGCTCATCAATTAGATCCATATAAAAAAATAGAAATTGAAAGATGGTTTTTAGGAGAAGTAATCGATATTAGGGAACTTTCAAGACTAAATTTAAAACATGATTTAAGAGATAGAAATAATGCATATACAATGTTAAAAGTACTAATTGAAAATGCCATGGTAAATAGCGTCTTATTTATTGATGATTTTGAGAAAATAATTTCCATGATGAGACCTGTACCAATAGAGGAACAAAAAGAAGAGGTTTTTGATAGGAGCTGGCTTTATGAGAGTAAAGAATCACCTGAAATAGATGTTGCCAATAAAATTTTAAATAAAATTGTGCGACTAAACAAGATAAATGGTTTAAAAATCATAATTACTTTAAAATCAATCGAGTTCTACAAAGATATCTTAAGGAAATTTGAAGATATTGATAAGAATCTTTTAAAACTGATTAATGAACCTATTATTTTACCCAATTTTGTTGAAAATGATATATTCACTTTTTATAAAAAATATTTAGAATATTTTTTTGGAAAATTGAACTATTTTGAGTACTTTAGAGATTTTTCCCAATCTTACTTTCCTTTGTCTGAAGACATATTAAATTCTATTTTTAATAAAGCAAATGGTAATCCAAGAGAAATTATTAAAAATTTAATAAAAATATTCAATGATATCGTATTATCTAATGAAAATTTAGATGAAATTCTAGAAAAATATCAGTAGTTTGTTTATTTATAAATTTTTTAGAATAACTTTTTCAAAAGTATCTATCTCTTTAACATAAATCTCTTTATATTCCATTTCCCAATTAGAATTTGAAATTTTTTCTCGAAAAGATTCTATATTAATTACTGATCTGAAATATACCAATAATAAAGTTCTAATAGCAAATGGTTTGAGTATTTTATAATTTTCTGAATAACTCAACGAGTTAATCAGTTGAGTATAGTCTGGAAGAAACTTTTCTATTATTTGAATACACAATTTTTCTAACTCCTTATTTTTTAAATTTAATATTCTAAATATAAACTCACTCTTATTTAGAGGGATTTCTTTTAAATTCAATATTACTTGAAGAGCATTACTCTTAATAGAGTGATAATCATCATTTACAGCATTAATTACTAATTTTATTATATCGTCTGAAATTTCTGTTTTTTGGGATATTTTGCCAATTGTCTGAATTATCTCATTTCTAATCCATCTATCTGATGTATAGTAAGTCTCTATTAAAAAAGTCAAATACCTATCATTTAATATTACTATTTTTCCAATTTCTCCAATAAAAAAAATTAAATTCAAATTAACTTTATTAAGAATTTGCTTGTCTAAATTATCGATTAAGTAGTTTATATAAATTAGATAATCCTCATCTGGATCTTCACTTAATTTTATCAAGAAATCATTTATTATTTCTGGATTCTTGACTCTTTTTATTTCTTCAAAGCTCTTATTCAATAATTCCATGAATCTAAAGATAACTATTTATTTATCTAGATTGTCAATAACATTTTTTAAAGGTTTCCTCATTTCAGTTTTTAACTCAGAATAAAAATATAAGATATATTGTACTGTAACACTTTTAAATCCTTTAAATTCATTCTGTTAATAATAAATATAACCTAAGATAATTAAATGAAAAAACAAATATAAAAAATTAGAAAAGAGTAAAAAAAGATAATATTCTATAATTTTGAATATCTGAATTTTTCAACTTTAAAATATATTTGTTATTGTTCAATTTCTTCAAAAGATGCTCTTTCTTCATAAGGGTTTAACTTTTAACTTATTAATTGAATATTTTTATCAATAAATATCTCTTTTATTAGAGATTCTAAAGAGGGAATGTCTTTTAATTGAATTTCTTGGTTCAGTTGGTAAAATTTTTTAAAGGTTTGCCATACTAGTTCATCATTCTGTATTTTATCTATAAAAGTTCTAATCCTTTGTTGAGCAGAATAGGATTGACCCTTATATACGTAACATATCAAAAAGGGGGATACAGAATTCATAAGGAGCGTATGTTCACCAAAAATCGCCCGATCAAGCCCTTCAGAGAACTGTTCTCTAATAAAAGTATTAACTGCAGTAAAGAAACCTCCAAAAAGATAGTCTTCAAAAGTTTGATCCTTTATAAATTTTTGAGAGAAAAATGGTATTCCGCCCTCTGATATAATAAAAAGAAGCACAGGTTTTTCATCTGAAAGTTCGGGAATGTTTATCGCTCGTTTTCGTATCATTTGCTCCATTTGCTCATTTAAGCGTGACAAATCCATACGTTCAGCTAAGGGTGCTTTTGATTCTTTTAATTTCTCCCATATTTCTAATTGTTTAAGTAATTCATCATGTTCATGTGAAATTTTCCGGGATAATAGAATAAGACCATATTTTTCAGTAATTTTCTGTCCTTGAGTTAATAATCTTCGAGCTTCTTTCAAGTTCAATGAAATTAATGCTAATTTAGCTTGAAAAAGGTAAGTCTCGCACAGTATTGAGTATGAGTGTGATTTCTTGGCAATAGCTAATAATCGAGTAATACATTGAGTTAACTCATCAAACACTTCTAAGTCATTAGTTACCCGTAACTCAGTTAAAAGTAATTCACATAAGTTAGTTAGTGCTCTTAACTTAATTAAAAAATTGGAATCCTCATCTTCGAGAACTTGCTTAAATATTTCTTCCGCTTCAACCCGATTGCGAGCTCGAGGACTAGTTTTCAATACTATAGCCTTATCAAGAAGATACAAGAAATTAACTATTTTGTCTTTTGATTGATTGTTCAATTGCTCTAAATCATGAAGAGCTTGCTGTGCTCGTTTTATATCACCTATATCAACTAAAACCTGAATGAAATTATAGTGATCTATCGCTAGTGTTTGTAATAATCCTAATTGGCGGTCTAATGCCAAACCTTGTTCAATGTTTTCCAATGCACGATTTAATTCTCCTTTCTGTCTATTAACATCCCCCAGAAGGCTAAGAATCCAAGCTACCATAAATTTATTGTCAAGATCATTGAAAATTGTCAAGCTCCGATCATAAAGTATAATACTTTGATCCAATTCCCCCTTTAACATATGTATCCTTGCTATACGCATAGTAAGATATCCAATACACCATCTATTGCCACTTTCCTCGGCAATAATTATACCACGCTCTAAATATTTTAAGGCACGTTTATAATCACCCTTTAGAAAAGTAAATAAATAGGCAATTCCAATAAGGGAATGGATAATTTCCAAATCAGCGCTAATTTCTTCTCGCAATGATATGCTGAGCTCAAACTGCTTTATAGCCCTCTCTTCCTCATTTTTTAGTGTGTAATACCATCCTTTAAGAAAAGCTATATAAGCTTCTCTTTGTTTGTATTCTATTGGTAATTCTTGGGTTAAAGCTTTTAGCAATTTCTCTCCTTGCTTAACTATCTCGTAAGATTCTTCCGATTTATTAAGCATTAATAAAGAATACGCCATTATTAGTAAGATATTAACCGATAGGAAGTTTTTTTCTAATCCTAAACTTTCTTTATATGCTTGTTCGGCAAGTTTTATAACATCCTTATGTAATCCTCTCCAAAATAAGAGCTCACACTTGAGGTATTGACATAAAACTGTATCATGAAGAATTTGTCCTCCCTTTTCTTCGAAATTCTTAATCAAATGTTCCGCTTCATCAAACTTACATTTATCAATAAATTTTCTTGCTTGAGCTAGCTCCTTAGATTCTGAATAAGACATATTCATCAAATTTGGATTATAAGTTTGTGAGTACAACTAACATAATATTAAGCTATTTGCAATATTAAATGTAATTAAAAAATGAAATATCTAAATGAAAATTATTAAAAAAAAAAGTATAAAAAAAATTATAGTTCTTTAGAGTGCACACTTACTTTACTGCTTCAAAATACATATACCAGATTTCATCATCATCAATGAATTCTGTTCCTAAATGTTTATGTTTTGTTTTTGCTAAATCTCGTGGAACAGATTCACTTGCGGGTTTGTAATCGGTAATAACTTTTAAAACTGTACCTGGTCTCATTTTCATGAGTTGTTTTTTAGTTTTTAAAGCAGGAACAGGACATACTGACCCACAGACGTTTAATTCCATATCATAATTCATATTCTTTACCTCTTAATATTTATTAGTTTTAATTTTATTCACATATAATAGAAAATATTGGTTCCTCCATTTCAGGTTCAGTCTTCATTTCTAATTCCATTAATTGAACTAATCGGAGAGCTTCATATCTGGCTTTCCTCGGTTCAAGACCTGTTTGTTTTGAAATGTCTGTAATAGTGCTAGGACCTTGCAGTGATATATAATCTAAAACCTGTTGTCTAGGGGGTTTTTCAAAGTTCATTAATTCACGTTTTGATTTTAGATTAATTGCATTTTTCAATTCTTTCTCATCAACTTTTCCTTGCTCGAATAAACCTTTTTTAATTGCTTTTTCAATAAGCGCTTTGCCACGCTCCGTCCAAACTACCACTGTAGTAAAGCCCTCTTTTGATCCTACTTCACCCGCAGTAAGGTCTGAATATATTGCAGGGAAATCTTGACAATGAGTACAGAAATGATTACAACTTAGACATCTTCGCGCTTCTTGTAAAGCCATATCCTCATTGAATATTTTATCAATCTCCTCAAAACTCCAACTTTTTTCTTCAGTGGCTTGGTCTAATGTTTCTGGTTTTAATGAATAATCTTTTGGGGGTTTCTTAGGCCCCGTGAAAAAAGAATTCTCTCGCCTAAATCTTCCATCTATCAAGTTTTCTCCCTTTAGATATCTGTCTATTGAAAATGCAGCTTCCTTTCCGTGAGCTATAGCAGCAATAGCCACAGCTTTAGAATTACTGATAATATCTCCGCCAGCAAAAACCCCAGGGATATTAGTTTCAAATGTTATTTCATTTACTTTAATTCTATTTCGTTCTTTTTCTAATTCATTATTTGTTGCTGCATCTATTTGCTCAAAATCTACTGCTTGACCAACCGCTATTACAATAGAATCAACAAGAATTTCATAATCTGATCCTTCAATTTTATTTAACGGTCTTCTTCCATTCTTATCAGGAGTACCCCATTCAATATTATAACAATTTAAAACTAATTTTTCATCTTTATCCTGAGTAATTTTGGAAGTGGAAGTCGCGAAGTGATAATTTATAAACTCCATTTCAGTTTCAGGAATGTCTCTTAAGACCAATTCGAGTTGTTCTTCTGACATAATATCAACAAGATGAACCTTTTTAGCTCCTAACCTAAGAGCCGTTTGAGCAACATCAACTGCAACAGCACCTCCTCCAATTATGCCTAAAGTTTTACCTTTAAATTCTTCTTTATTTTCCCAGTATCGATATTTTCTATCCATTAGAAAATGAATTGCTACATGCACATTTGGTAAATCTTCACCTTCTAAGTGTAAGGTACGAGGTTTATATTGTCCAGTGGCAATAAATATAGCCTCAAATCCTTCATTTTTCAAATCTTCAATAGTCATCTCAGGACCTAATGGTTTGTTAAGTTTTACTTCGACACCGGAATCTATGATTCTGCCTACATCATAATCTAGTACATAATTAGGTAACCTAAATTGTGGTACACCAAATCTTAGCATCCCACCTGTTTGATCTGTCTTCTCAAAGATAGTGGGTGCATATCCCATTCTTCTTAAAAAATACGCTGCAGTTAATCCAGCTGGTCCAGATCCGATAATCGCTACTTTTTTCGCATCTCTATTTAATTTAGCTGTTGTTTTTGATGTATTCTTTGCTCTTTCAATTTCCCATTCAGTAACAAATTTCTTTAACTCACGGATTGCAACAGGATGGTCGTCTCCTATTAAAGTACAACCATGTTCACACTCATTAGTACAAATTCTCCCACATATGGATGGAAGTGGATTGCTTTCTCTAATCAAATCTACGGCATCTTGATATTGTCCTTGACGTATTAATGAAATGTATCCTTGAGCATTAACACCAGAAGGGCATCCATTACAACAAGGAGAACATACTAAACCTTTATCTGTTTGCTTAGTTCTCATTTGAGAACTACAAAACAATCCAATTTTTAAAATATTTCGATTCATTTCTTCTTCAAGTTCAGCAGCTCCACGTATTTCACATGGTACACCGACAATACCGATTGGGTCAAATGTTTCACCAGTGAGTTCTACTAATTTTTGTAGCACACCAGATCTACCATAAATAACACCTGCTTTCTTAATAACTTCTTTAGGATCAGAAACTATCTCAGCAACTGGTTTCTCATCTTCTTCTTGGACCATAACAACTTCTTTAAGCGTGTCATTTTCTAGCAATTCTTTAGTAAAAGAAGTAACAAAACCCCCACTTGATGCTTTATCTATAATTTCTGGATCTTTGCTTCTTAGTGAATAAATTGCAAGAGGTTGTTTTTCTTTAAATTTCTTCTGGATTATTTGAGGGCAATTTTGATAGCACTTTCCACAATCTTGGCCTCCTCTTTCCAATATACAATAGTCTTTTAAAGTTGGACGTCTTACATCCATTTCAATATGTTTACATGAACCAGCACATAAACCACATCCTTGACATAGACCAGCATCTACAATCTCTTCTCTTAATAATTCAAAACTCATGCATTTCCCTCTTTAATTTTAATTTTTTTTACAATACCAATTGGATCAATTGTAAATTCAACTGAACCATTCTTATATGTTCCTTCAACCACTTCAAAAGGGTGGGTTTGATATTCTTCAAAATTATCATTATCATCAATTTGTGACCGAAATCCTCCAAAGGACAGATTAGATAAATTCATATTTCCAGCAATCTTACGAATTTCATCAGTGATTTTCTTATATTTTTCTGAATCTTTATTCTGAATTGCCTTTTGAAGTTCAATTTCCAACTTTAATAGTTGATTTCGATAATTTTTTGTTTTTTCACTTACTTCAATATTATTAGCGTCTTCATAGGTTTCAATTATCTTTAATGTTAATGAGATTGAATGATCCCCCCCTAATAATCCAGAAATTAGAGGTAATTCTTCAATAAGTCTTCCTATAAAAACATCTTCTAATATGTTTCCATTTGAAGGAATTCGACCTTTTGGCAATCCTGATGTTGGCAAAGTAAATCTAAAGAAATTACCTACTATATCGGGTAGACCTGCAGTCACATCATCATCCTTGTCTGCTAATTTATCAGTTGCTCCCTTTTCAGAATGCTCAGTCGCAACTTCAATATTTCCCATAAGAGTTCCAAACATGCCTAACATTCTGACCCCAGAACGTTCAACAATTGGTTTGCAACCTCTACAGGGAGCATTATAGTCAATACATCGTTCTTTACATTCTTTGGAGATAAAACCATTACAAAGATATCCTTGGTCATTAAAACATGTCTCAGTATCTTCTAATTCAATTTGTCGTTTTACATCATCTAAGTAATCACAAGTTTTTCGTCTTCCGCATACAATACAGAGATTTTTTAATTTTGGGAGATCATTATCTTCAATTTCTAATTTTAATTCTTCAATTTCCCCTAAACAACCATTAATATTAATTGGATTTTCAATGATATTATTTAATGGAGATACATCATGACCTTTTTGATTTGCAAGAGCAAAAATCCCTCCTGTAGTAGCACAATTTCCATAAGCAATCACCTTTTCAGAATTTTTTTTAATTTTATTTAATGCATCCTTGTTTTCAGGAAGTAAAAATCCAGTAATAATTGATACATCTGTTTTTTTCTCCTTCCATTCTTTCGGATTGTTTATAAACTCCACCTCATACATTGATTCTCCTTCTAAAAGAATCGTCTCATTGAAGCATTTATTACATCCATTAAACTGAAATACTCTAACATCCATCTTTGAACGTCTCCTCCTCTCTTATTGCAGTTGCTAATCGTTCTACAATATCATCAAAATCTCCAACTGCAGTTTCTCCTTCAGCAGCTCGAGAAGTATATTGATTAACAAACTGATCGCTATAACCTAATTCTTTAAATAACTTTTTCATTAATTTTATTCTATGCATTGATAAAATATTCCCATTAAAGAAATGACATGCTCCCAAACAACAGCCAACACAGGCAACAGCATCTGCCCCGTTGTTCAAGGCATCCATAATCTGAATAGGACCGACTTGACCAGTACATTGTACTCGAACAATTCGAATTGCAGGATTATATGCCATCCGGGCAACTCCAGCTGTGTTTGCTGAACCTTGTCCGCATTCATTACACATAAAAACTACAATATTTTCCATCTTTTCAAGAACTTCTGGTTCAATATATTCACATTCACTCATTTTCGCATATAACACCTCCTCCTGAAATTGCGATTATTTCATCTAATAATTGTTCATCACTAAAATTTAATAATTGAATTGCTCCCGTAGGACAGACAGGCATACACATACCACATGATTTACAAGCAACCTCATTTACCACAGGTGTTCCATCATCATTAATTTGTATCGCTGCTGGAGCGCATACAGTTTTACATAGACCACATCTAACACATAAATCAAAATCTACTGAAGGAATTAACATCTCTTTTTCAATATAGCCCTTTACCAATGGAGCAGCAGCTATAGCTGCAGCATTACCCGCTTGAGCAACTGATTCAGAAATATCTTTAGGACCTTGAATTGCCCCCGCTATAAATATTCCTCCTTTACTGCTTAAAGTTGGATTCATTTTAATGTGAAATTCTTTTAAAAATCCTTCTTTTGAGCGTAGAACTTGTAATTTTGATCCTAACGGACCGATACCTTCAGGAGGTACCATTGCTGCTGATAATACCACCATATCTGCTTTTAATTTTAAAGGAGTTTGACTTAAAGTATCTTCAACAATTACTCTTAATTCTCCAGAAACAGGGTCTCTAAGAATCTCTGATGGACGTCCTCTAATAAATCTTACTCCTACTTCCTGTGCTGATTTGTATAATTCTTCAAAGTTTAAACCGGGAGTCCTCACATCAATATAGCAAATTGTAATATCTGAATCTGGATACATTTCTTTTACAATTCGAGCATTTTTAATTGCAAATTTGCAACAAACTCCTGTACAATATTGATTCCCTACTTGATCATTTCTACTTCCTACACATTGTATCATCACGATACTTTTAGGGATTTTACCATCAGAAGGACGTAATACTTGACTATTGGTAAGAGAACCCGGAGCTAACATCCTTTCCAATTTGAGTTGTGTTATCACATCTTCATATCCTTCTTGACTATAATGGTACGCTTCAATTTCTGAAGGATCATATTCATCATAGCCAGCGGCAACAACAATAGAACCAACTTTAAATGTTTTAATTTCTGCTTTCATTGAAAAATCTATAGCTTGTACGGGACAAACATTAATACATGTATTACATTCAATACAACTATTTTTGTCTCTCACATATGTAGCTGGAATTGCTTGTGGATACGCTTTATAAATTGCGTTTCTCATTGACATTCCACTATCCCATTCACTAGGTACTTCCACAGGACAATGTAAGGCACACTCACCGCAAGATGTACAATTATTTTTAACATATCTTGGCTTTATTTCAACCTCAACTTCAAAATTACCCATTGAACCCTCCACACTCTTAATTTGAGCATTAGTATAGAGTTCTATTAACGGATGATTAGCTACACCATTAGTTAATGGAGAAATACTACATTGTGGACATTCCAAAGTTGGGAATGTTTTATTTAATTGTGTCATATGTCCTCCAATTGTAGATAATTTTTCTACTAAATAAACTGGAATTCCTAACTCCGCTAAATCATATGAAGCACGAAGTCCTGCAATACCAGCACCAATCACTAATGCAGCTTTAGTCGTGGGAATTCTCCGTGTCTCGACATCCTCTAGCTTTCTTGCTCTATTTACTCCAGCTTCTACTAACTTCTTAGCTTTTTCGGTTGCTTTATCTTTCTCTTTCTGATGCACCCAACTATTAAATTCTCTAATATTAACTTGTTGATGTCGATGTTTATTGAGCCCCATTTCCTCTATTGCTTTAGCAAAAGTCCTTCCATGTTGGTTTTTTGAACATGAAGCCACCACTGTTCTATTAACATCTAATTCTTCAATAGAATCTTTAAGCATTTGAACTCCTGGTTTTGAACACATAAACATATAATGTTCAGCTTTAACTACATTAGGTAAATCTTTAGCATATTCTGCTACTTTAGCAACATCAACTGTTCCTGCGATATTATGACCACAATGACATACAAAAACACCTATTCTTGGTTCTTCTTGTTTATCTTTATCACCTAATTTATTTACTTCAACTACTTTTTCTTCTTTCACTGTCATTTAAGCAATCTCCTCTTCTTTATTTAATTGTTCTCCCCCAAAAATAAACTCTCGTCCCATTAACTGATATTGAAGACCAATAAATTCTTGGTCCATTCCCATACAATAGGCAACAAGCTGGGAGATATGAATTACAGGATAATCATAATTACAAGCTTTATTTTTATTTAAATAATCTTGTCCTGTCTCAAATTGTAAATGACAAAATGGACAGATATCTAATATTATATCTGGTTTAACTTCATCAATATTCTTCATTTTTTCACCAAAAATTGTCATACTTGAATTACCATCATAAGCTTTTACTCCACCACCTGCACCGCAACAAGTAAGCTGTTCATTAAATCTTACAGATTCGACACCTAATACTTCAACAAAATCTTCAATTATCGTAGGACCTTCAGAACTTTCAATTTCTCTAATTCTTGTCGGCTTTAAGAAATGGCATCCATAATGAATAGCAGCCTTAATATTTACTTTCCTTATTATATGATCTTCAATCCCCCATGGTCCAATTTCATATCCTAAAACTTCAGCTATATGACGTACATTAATCGTACCTTTAAATTCATAGTCCCCTAATAATTTAAGTTTTTTATTGACCATTTCACGATGTTCTTCGTTTTGTTTAAGATGTTTATTTACTTCTTGGAGTGTACCAAAGCATCCATTACAAACTGTTAAAATATCAGCATCTAATTTTTCTGCAATACATAAATTTCGCGCAGCAACTACCATCCAATCAATTTTATTGAAAGAACGGAAAACGCCTGGAGCGGGACAACAAGTTGCTCTTTCCATATCTAAGAGTTCATATCCTAATTTTTCCATGACAAATTTCGTTGATTTCTCGATAGCAGGATATCGATTAGGCATTATACACCCTAAAAAGAACGCAAACGTATTTTCTTTGACCATCTTTATGTCTCCTCCTTTTCTTTTTTATCCTCCTTGACTGGAGGTAAATCAAACATATGTTCTTCAATATTTTTTAAATCTTTATCATCCCCCTCTTGTTTAAATTTAAACGCAGTAGGGGGTAATTCTTCTAACCCTAATTCGATTCTTCGTTTTCTTACCTCATCATTTATCGGTACAGCATGTCCAAAGTTTTTCAAATATCCTACAACGGCTCTATGATTGGGAGAAATATTGCCTAATTTAGTAGCATAATTTCTCAATTCCATAATTACATCTGTAGGTCTTACATCTCGTGGACATCGCTCATAACATTGATAACATGTAGTACATAACCAAATATCTGGATCTTTTAATACCGATAAATCTCCTAATACAACTTTTCTAATAATTGAACGAGTCTTCAAAGCAGTCCATCTTCCACTTTCACAACTTGCTGTGCATGTACCACATTGGATGCACTGCCAAATGTTTGACCTCCTTTCAATATTTTTAAAAAAATCTTGATCAAAATCTTCGTCTGTTTTATATTCTCTTGTCTGTTCTTCTACATCAGACATTTATCATCACCTTTTTTTATATAAAAAATTAAAAAAAAAATTAATTTTATAATGAAACTATTCTTCCACCATTACTCATTTCTAAAAATGAGGCAGCACCCACAGGATCTTCAACCCAATCAAATAAATCTTCTCTCTTAATCCCCATTAAATCCATTGTCATTTGACATGGATATAATTTCATATTTCCGCTGTCAACTGCATCTTTAATCATTGCCCATGGATCTTCAATTCCAAATTTTTTCATTCTCTTCCTAAACATTTTCGCTGCCATCCCTTTCATAGGGGTAGGCATCCCTGCAACTTTTGGTTTAAATTTCTTTTTTAAAAGATTTAAACCCCAAAAAGTAAAGAAAAAATTCATTTTTGTGTCCATGGCATCACCTGTAGTACCAAGGATCATCATCATTGCAAACTTTTCGAATGATTTATCCTTTACAATAAAATTTATTGTTTCATTTTCAGCCATATATACCACCTTTTTTTTTTTTATTTATTTGTTTAAAACTATTATTAAACTGACATTAGTCAGAATTTTTGCAAAAAATTTTTTTTTATATTTTTTTTTAATTTCATTACATCCAAGATACTATTTTTGGTGTTATATCCAAAATATCTATAAGATCGTCATATTCGATGAGTTTAATTTTCTCACTGATATAATCAAGTGATATACCACGTGCTTTCAAATCAGGAATCATTGCAAACATAGCAATATTTAAATCAAGAAAGTCTTCCATTTCTTTAGGAATACTCCCTTTAGTTGTAATTCCAATTACTCCATCATGAATTAAAACTAAGCCAATTTTAGAATTTTTAACTTTTTGTAAATGTATAATAGGAAATAATCGTTCTAATTGCCTTCCAGTATTACTACTATATCCGAATAAATAAATTATATCAAGATTATCTGTCATATTATTTTCCTCCTCCTAATATCTAAAACATACATCCGCATTTTCTATTAGATCTACTAGATCATCAATAGTAATAATCTTCATACTCTCATATTCTACTAAATCCTCTTTTGTCAAGCCTGCGTTATTCAGAGCTGATTCAATTATATACACTTCTAAATCAGATAATTCTGCCATCTCAAGAATTTCATCAATTGAATCCATTCCCACAGTTTCAGGAGAAGCATTTTTATTGAATAAATAAACAGCATCTCCCATAAAAACAATTTTACAGTCTATATATTCTCCCAGTGCTACAAATCCAGAGCCAATCCTAATTGCTTCTGCAGCAAAATTCTTTCCAACTGGTGATTGATCACTTATTATTAAAATTGATTCCACCATCTTTCTTAACCTCCAGCTCCAAATACAATTAATTTATTTGATTCAATAACCCAATTTGAAAAGTCACCTAAACCTTCTTCAGTCGCTCCTTCAATAAATTCTGGTTCTTTTAATCCTGTAATACTAACCCAAGTGCTACAGCCAGCTACAGGAATGTTATTTTCTCTACAAAATTGTTGGATTTTACTTGGAATATTTCTAATTGAAGTACCACAGCTTATATCCCTTTTAAGATTATATACGCCTGTTCCAAAGAAAAATATCCCTCGAATTGAATTACCTTTTTTTAACACAGCTTTTGCTATTTCAATCAATGAATCTACAGCTTCAAATTTATAAGGCTCAGTGCTTACAAAGAAAGTATAAGTTTTCATAGTCTTCCAGAACCTCTAATCTTTGAAGTTTATGCTTTTTTTATTACAAATGTAATATTTCCATTATCTTCTCTAAGTTCTATTAATTCATCGCCGGATTTATTAACTAACGCCGGTATATCCTTTTTAGCACCGACATCATCAGCAATTACCTCTAGAACATCTCCAGAAGCTAATTTTCTTAATTCCTTTTTGGTTTTCAAAACTGGCATTGGACATTTTAAGCCAGTATAATTAAATGTATGAACTGCCATTTTTTTCACTTTTTTTAGTTTTTTTTTCTATTTTTTATTTTTTTACTATTATAATAATCTATATGTAATTACTTTATTAGTTAAAAATGCAAATTCATATATAAATTATAGTTTTTTTTTCTATAAATCTTGGGTAAAAATAGCGAATAAATCTAATGATTAAACTTAAAATAGTGAAAAAAATTATATACTTTAAAAACTAATTATTATTTAATATAGATGAATTTAGTTTAAAATTTTAAGAAAGGATGATTTTTTAAATGACAATAGAAAATATAAATGATATTGATAGACAAATCTTGGAACTTCTCCAAAATGATGCTAAAATTACTATAAAAGAGATATCTTATGTAGTTGGCAAGAGTCAAACGGCTGTAAGAAGCCGGTTACAACGCCTTGAGAAAGACTATATTAAAAAATACGTTGCATTGATAGATTGTAGAGAATTAGGGTATCGAGAAATGGTTATGGCTTCATTAAGAGTAAACGCATCATATCCCTTAGAAGACGTTAAAACTGAGATTGAAAACATGGATAAAGTTAAATATGCGTATGTAGTAACAGGTGAATATCCTTTATTCATTATGGCAAAATGTCTGAATCATCAAGATTCGATGGGTCTAATAGAAAAACTCCGTAATTTACCGGGAGTTGAAGAAGTTAAAACAGAAATTGTTTTAGACCGGATTAAAGAAGATCATTCAATTATTATTCCTGAAATTAACAAAAACAATGATAACGAAGGTAATAATAAAAAAATCAATTAATTAAATTATCTTATGGAATTCTTGATTACTTTTTATATCTTTTTCATGAGGTATAAATATATTAATTCCTCTAAACTCCATTATTATCCCTGAATAAATTGCTAGATCAATGTTAATTAAAAAAAAAATTACTAAATCAAATTTTACTTAAAACAAAATTTGAATCTTTAGTAACAATGGATATTTAAGTCTTTTTCTTATAATGGCTAAAATAAAATATTTATTAATCAGGACTCTTAGAAGTCAATTCGATTTCATAATTTGAATTTTCCCATTTATCTTGGTTTAACCAATGGAAGGTAAAACTCAAATTTACTGGTTTATCCATATCTTTTGTCGGTAAATCTACATAATAGATACCTAACCCTGTATCAATTGTTTTAGACTCTTGAAAGGTATTCCAATCATTACTGGACCATCGAACACTAGCTTCAGCTCTCAATTCAATTCTCAAAATCTTTCCTAAGCTCATTTGAGAAAATTTATGATTATATTTCCAGATTTTTAGATTCGATGGATGGTTTTCTTCAACATATCTTAGTTTAGTTTGAAGTGGCATATCAAAAATTTTGTTATCTTCTAATGATCGCACTAATTTTACATATTCAGAATGCGCCCAGACCAAGGGCATGGCGGAACCTGAGGGATGCCCATTATACAGATTTTTTTGAGGAATATCATCTGCATCCCAAATTTGTTCGGGAATAAGTCCTCCCGAACCAACCTGCGCTTCTATCACTTTTAAAAGCTTTCTTGCTGTATCAATATCGCCTTTCGCTAATTCATAGTGAGCACGTTCACCTGCTAAAAGTGGCCATCCCCTACCAATTCCAGTACCATCGAAAGGATCTCCATTTGAATGTTCTCCATAACCATCCTTATTATAACGATGCCATGTAGGACCAGTAGAAGTTATTGTTTTTAACATAGAATCAATAACTTTCACTGTGTTGACTATTCTTATATCATCAGCAGCACGTAATCCAAATCGTACTAAAGCTAACGCATCGGGACTAACGATATATTCAAAAAGAGCTTTACTTTCACCAGGAGGTCTATTTTTAATTGGAACATAACCATCCTTGGGAGAAGTGACATCCGGAAGATCAGGAGGACTTATTCGAACATAATAACCTTCGACATTTAGCCTTTTGGCGAGATGTGAATTCTTAACATAAGTCCATTTTTCGATATTGGAATTCCAATTGTCTGCTAATTCTGTTAAATATTTCGCAATTTGCAATTCTCCTGCTTCTCTAGCAAATTCTGATGCAATGAGTAAAGCAGCAATTTCTACTGCTAAAGTGAAGGGAGAATAACCTGAATCTTCTTCCCATCGATCCTCTTGAGAGACAGGACCATTACATGCTATATAACTCACGGCTTTCCTTATAGTAGGCCAAATATTAATCTCTTTAAGTAGCCCTTTTTCTTTTAAAGCATTTGCTAGTAATATTGGAAAAGCAGTTTCATCCATTTGTATTCCATGCCAATATTCGGTGCCATCTAACCACATATTTTGAGGCCAGTGTCCATCTTTATTTTGAGTACTCATTAAATAAATCATAATTTGTAAAGCTTCTAAATTAGCTCCCACTGCAAGAAGCCCACCTGCAGTTTCAACAAGATCCCTAGGCCATACTAAGTGATAACCCCCTAAATCATCGTCACCTTTCGCAAATCCCCAAGGAATTGATAAACTCGCTATTGTGCCATCTGAAAAGCGTTTATCCATATGAGTCTTTAAAACTACAATACTCAACCGGTAAATATTAAATCCTTTTTCTCCAACATGACCTAAGTTTGTACAATTTTGCTGAAATTTTAACCAAGAAGACATGTAAGCCTCAATTATTTGATTAATATTGTTATACAAAGTAGCACGGGCAAGTTGTCCTGCTTCTGCCGGATTATTACCAAATGCAACTGCAATAATAAAATTTCCCCTACTTACTTTCAAATCAATTTCTCCCGTTATTACAACATTTCCATTTGATGCGTGAGAATATCGATGCTTTAAAATATGATTTTTATTTATATCTTGCCAACCATCACTTATACCATAATACCCACAGCTCATGTTAAAAAAAGGTGTAGAACATGCTAATGCTAGTACAATATTTTCTCTCTGAGCAAAAAGCATAGGAACGCCTTTATAATTACCCACCCAGCTATTGTTTCCATAACCAAAGTTTTTAATATGAGGATTTAAAATTGTATAAAGATGATATTCATCTAAATTTCCTTTCAAGGGAGTAAACTTTACTTTTAACAAGAGTACATTCCTTCGAGGATCAGTTAGAATTATTTTTTCTATCATATATCTTCTTTTATGTGAGGTATTTGTGATCTTATATACCGGTACTCCCTCCTTTAATGTTGAAATCTTATGATCACAGTTAATTCTTTCTTCTTCGAAAAAATTAGTATTATCAGAAATAAGAAATTGAAAGTCGCGAATATCAGCTTGATCAATACGAGGATAATATACCTCATCAATTATACCATTAGATAATGTAAACCAAACTAAACTTTCATGTGATATTGATGTCCCTACTCCATCTTTTGTACTTGATGTCCAACTGGGCTCTTTTCCAGGGTATCCTGGTGCCTCACCATCATAGTCTGATTCCATTTGATTCATAAAATATCACTTCCCCAATTCTCGTGGATGTTTTCCACCACGCCAATGTTCTTCAATTTCTTCTAGGGTTCTTCCCTTAGTTTCTGGAACGTAAATATATGTAAAGATTAATGCCATTATTCCTACAATGGCATAAAACCAAAATGTACCTGAACGTCCTAATAATTGTATCAAAGTTAAAAAGGTTAGCGCAATGATCAAGTTAGATCCCCAGTTAGCTTCTGTTACAACGCTCATTGCACGTCCTCTAACTTTCAGAGGGTATATCTCAGATATTAATAACCAAAATACTGGTCCCAATCCAATTGCAAAAAAGGCGACATATGCTATTAAACTGATTGCTGCTAACGTTCCTAATTGATTTAATAAACTTGGTAAAAAGAATACAAACCCTAGCATTATAAGCATCCCACTCATGCCAGTTAAACCGAGTAACAATAATTTACGCCGTCCGACGCGATCCAACAAAAATATTGCAATAATAGTAAAGCCCACATTCACAATTCCAACTATGATTGTAGCAAAGATAGCAGCTGCAGCTGATTGAAATCCTGCAAATTCAAAAATGGTTGGGGCATAATATATCACGGTGTTAATTCCAGTAACTTGTTGAAAAATCGCTAATGATATACCCACAATCATTGCAGGTCTTATTAAAGGATTAAGCAAATCTTTTCTTCCTCCTTTTTGCTTATCGAGGCTAGTGATAATTTCATTGAGTTCATTATTGATATTATTTGTCCTTCGAATCTCAATTAATGTAGAACGTGCTTTATTTACCTTTCCTTTATTAATTAGCCATCGTGGGCTGTTTGGCATAAAGATCATTGCTATTAATAATATAAGAGCAGGAATAGCTGCTAAACCAAGCATATAACGCCACCCACTTATAGGTGTAAAGGCATAATCCACCAAGTAAGATATGACAATTCCTATAGTAATAAATAATTGATTCAAAGACACTAATGATCCTCTAATCTTTGGTGGAGACATTTCAGAGATATAGAGTGGAGCAATAAAGGATGCCATCCCTATAGCAATTCCTACAATTACTCTTCCTATGACCAGGAATAATATATCGATTGTTAATGAGGTCCCAATAGCACCACCAGCAAATATAATTGCGGCAATAATAATCATTTTTCTTCGTCCATAACGATCAGCTAACGATCCCCCTATAAAAGCTCCGATTATTGCTCCAATTAATACAGCACTAACAATTAATTCCTGTAAAAATGGTAAAAGAGTATAATCTTGCTTGATAAATAGAATAGCACCAGATATAACACCAGTATCATAACCAAATAACATCCCGCTAATTCCTGATACCATCGCAATAATATAAATAAAAGTATTATTCGTAGATTTGTGAAATAACATCTTAGTGTTTATTTTTCTCATATTCTAATCATATATTATTAAGATGTAAGCTAATCACTTTTTTAATAACATTGCATAAAAATTATAATTCTCTCACGTGTTATCGCCGTAAAAATTCTAATTGAATATTTCTATTATTCAGGTAAATACAGCAAAATTGATGAATTTATAATGTTAATAAGATTGCAAATCAACGATTTCCGAAAAAACATAAATTTAAATAAGCAAGCATGATAGAGAATTTCTTATTACAAATATAGATAACAACATAAAGATAAATATCTTGTTAACATCTTCCCTCTTTAACTCTTTAATTTCAGGTGCTCGAATAAATTCTGGAGAATTCTACTTTTGATGATACTGGATAAAAATGGAATGATTCTTGAAAAATAAAAATAAGTGAATTATTAAATAATAGTAAAGTGATAAAAGAAGGGAATTTTTGAATTAAGAAAATTACTGTGTAAGTAGCATCAACGTATTGTATCAAAATACTATTTATTTACAGAAAATGAATTAAATATGTAAATTATACTTAAATCTTATGATTTAAAGAAATAAAGTTAGAGATTTAATTTCTCAAAGCAATTTTGGCAATAGTATTCCTCATTAACTCGCCATGCTTCAGCGAGATTGATCTCCGCACCACACTTTTCACAATTTCCCATTTCTTGAATTGTTTCAGTCATAATTATATTATCATTTCTTCATTTTAATTATTTTTTCATAAATTAATTAAGATCTAGAAAACTAAACGCATGATTTGTATACTCCTTTTTTGATAAAATAAATCATCTTTTTCATGATCTCTAATATAGAATTAGATGTACATTCCTTCTGGAGGTGATTTATTATAAGGAGTTCGATTTCTATATATTTCTATTAATATCTGTCTAAAAATATTAAAATTTGTTATTCTCAATAGATCACTCCAATCAAATGTTCGAGGATTATACTTTAATTGATCATATATTTTACGTTTTGAAGGATCTATTAATGTCTCATAAGCTTCTTTTATTTCTATAAATTTTTCTTTCGCTTGAGGATCTGATTTATTTAGATCAGGATGGAATTTTTTAGCCAATCTTCTATAAGCTAACTTAATCTCCTCTTCCGAAGAATTTTTATCAATACCCAAAAGCTCATAATAATCTTTTTTGTCCTTCATTCTTCTTTGTTAAAGGAAAAAATTAAAATATAAAAACATTTAGTTGATTTTATATAAAATTTCCAGGTCATTATTTTTAAAATTATATTTATACCATATTTAGTGAGATCAACTTAGTTTTTTTACAATTTTCTTAGTTTCTTAATTTTTTCTTTTTGAACTTTTTTTATTTCTTTTCTTATTTGAATAATATTTGAGTTTAATTCTGATCTTTTTGCTTTTAATTTAGAAAGCTTTAAATGATCGACTCTTTTCGTTTCGTGAGTGAAAATCCCTTCAATTTTTTTTAATTCGTAGTGTAATTTTACCAATTTAGTTTCTAAATCTTTTAATTTCTTATTATATTCTGCTTTTATTTTATTTTCCAAGTCTGATTTAGATGAGTCAGACATGATATAACCTGAAGTATTATTAAGTCTTATCTATTTTCTTATATTTTCAATTAAATACTTAAATATGATTATTAAATTTTTTAGTATTTATGAAATTATTCATCTTCTATATCTTTTTTAAACTATATACATAAATAATCCCTCTATAAAGGAATTATTTTCTTTATTAAATTGACCAAAATTTCTTTTGTAAACTACAGTAATTTCTCCAGAAATAGAATCTGGAAGTTGGTATTTATGATAAAATTTTTTATTACTCTTTGAAAAGATTTAATCTTCAATTTAAGAGGAGGACTTATAATTTACAAGATATATTCCAAAAATTACCAAGAATAAGGCAAAAGGGTAAATAAAAATATCGAACTTTTCTTGTAAAAATATTGCTGAGAAAATGACACCAAATAGAGGTACTAATGTTTGGAAAATTGCCGCTCGACTGGCATCCAAACGTTTTACACCTTCTAGATAAAAGGTATATGCTCCTACTGTGGATAAAAACGCTAAATATATAATACCAATCCATATACGGGAGGGTATTGAAATATATTCAAGTGGATTGAGAAATTCTGGATTGAAAACTAAAGCTATTGGAGTGGTTGTTAAAAAACCAAAAAAAGATACCCACGTCATAATCCATATCGAACTTGGTTGATAAGAATCAGGCTTAATTTTACTTTTGTTGATAAAATAGCGTGAAATAACAGTATACGTAGCATATGCAAAGGCTGCTAACAAAATTAAAACATCTCCTAATATCCGATTAGAAACTTCAACATTTGGAGAAAAACCTACAACGATAATAATAGCTATAAAAGCTAATAAAGTCCCAGACACTTTTTTCCATGTAAAAAATTCTGTCTTTAAAAAAGTGCTTGAAAGAATTACAACCCAAATAGCATTTGTAGCTACCATTATACTTGCATCGCTAGCAGCTGTAAAAATTTCTCCTATAAGATAACCTGCTTGATAAATTGTCACAGAAAGCAGTCCCATTATTATTAATATTTTCCAATTTTTTTTGGCAAATTGCCAATTTAGTGTACCTTCTTTATATTTGAGGATAAGAAAAAAACAAATTATTGCTAAGAAATAGCGAATAAAAGCGATCATAAATGGAGGGATTGTTTCACCTCCAACTTCTTCAGATACTAACCATCGACCTAGTGGCCAAGTACCACCCCAAATAACCATAGTTAAGATTAATAATAAATAGGCAATGATTTCCTGTTTTCTAATCATATGTTCGCTTGAAAACATTATATGTTCATAAATAAAATATCTCTTTTAATCGAAAGATAGATCTTTCAATATAATTCTAAAGATAAATCTTTTAGTATAAATTTTTCTAAAAGTGCTAAGAATTAACCAGCTCTTCTCATTAATCGAGTGGAGTTAAAATATTTTTCTCTAAATATTTTACTAGTAACTCGTAAATTTTACAACTAAAAGTTAGGTTTTACTACTATTTATTTAACTCTATAAAGGTTATTCGTACAAATCTTTATATATTAGGAAAAAATAAAAATATCTTATAATGACCCATGATCTAAAAAAAGATTTAAAAATTTTTACATATATATTTTTTGGGCTTCTAATATCAACTGGATTTAACTTTTTACAATTATTCCCTCAAAATTCTAATAATATTATTAATATGAATAATGATAATGAATTCAAGCTTGATACTAACGATATTTTTTATGTACCTTTTGTAGTTGGTATAAAATCAGGACCAGTCACTATAGACCCTGTTGATTCCTTTGATATATCTTCCGTGAATGTAATAGATCAGGTTTGTGAAGGTCTTTTTAGAAATAATTTATCAGATCCAGATATGTCGCGGATTAATTGGCTTGCTGAATCGTATTGGTGGCAAGATGATATCACTTTACATCTTAAACTCAGAGAAGGTATACTTTTTCACGACAATACTCCATTCAATTCTACAGTTGCTAAATGGAATTTGGATAGAATAAACTATTTAACGAACGCTACAGGAACACTTCCAGATACTATGGATCCAGCAATAACTCATATATTATGGAAATTTCCTAATGGAACTGGCATTATGAGGCAAATTGATATAGTTAATGAATATAATATCACAATTCATCTTAATGGTCCCTATGGACCCTTTTTAAATTTATTATGTTTTACGGGGGCTTCTATGATTTCTCCTGCATTCCATTCCCAAACTGATTATATTGATCTTTCTACGGGAGATTTAATCGGAACTGGTCCTTTTGAATATGATGGATATAATAGTAGTACTGAAATAAATTTTCATGCTTATGATGCTTATTGGCAAGGAAAAGCAAATATTAACACAATGAAATTTGTAATTATAGAAGATTCATTTGCTAGAAATGCTGCGATACAATCAGGAGATATCGATTATTTAGTTGACCCATTAGAGTCATATTATTCTTATTTTGCAGCAGATCCGAATATTGCACTTGTCGAAGCACCAACTCCTGGATTAACATATAATTATCTAGGGATGAATAATAAAGTAATTAATATAACATGGAGAAAAGCAATTTCCTATGCAATTAATTATTCATATATTATCAAAGAGCTGCTAAATAATAATGCAATAAGGGCTTATAGTCCAATATCTCCTGGTTTTGGAGATGGTTACTACAATTGCTCAGATATTGCTCCATTTTATAATTTAACGATTGCTAGACAAACTTTAATTGATGATCCAGGAATCGATACAACTGGACTTACTGCTAATGATAATCGTGATGATTCTGCTTGGCATGCTGCGAATCTCGCAACTTTTAACTACTCTTATTATAATGGTTTTAGGGCAGATTTATATCCATTTTTAGTTGATTGTTTTGAAGATATTGGGATTACCCTTGAAGACAATGGATCTGACTATTATACTTTTATAATGAAATTAAGTGATTTTAAAGATCAATTATGTCTTTTTGTTAATGGTTGGACTCCAGATTACATTGATCCATATAATATATTCCATCCATTGATGCATAGTTCTTCAGAATACAATTCAGCTCAAATAAATATTCCCTGGTTAGATACAAAAATAGAAGAAATTTTAGAAACTGCTGATGATAATGTTAGAAATACTATTAATCATGATATACAAATAAATGTGTCTTCATATACATATCCTCATGTATTTCTGTATCACCCACGACAATTTTTTGTTTATAATGTTAAATTAACAAATTATCCTCATAATGGCTATGGTAAATTATACTTCTATCCATGTAATTGGATTTCACTGTATACTCCACCAACAATAAGTATAGATTCACCTATAGAGGATCAAGGTTTTGCAGAAATTGCTCCGATTTTCAATCTTTCTTTAAGTCCAGATTATATTTTTATATGGTATACTATAAATGATGGAATAACAAATATTACATGTGGAACTTCTGGGCGAATTAATCAAACCATGTGGAATGATTTAGCTGAAGGCATATTTACTCTTAGATTTTATGCCAATAATTCAGAAGGTCTTATTGGTACTGCTGAAATATCACTTTATAAAGATACAATAGATCCAATTATTACAATATATGAACCTTTATCTGGAAAGCAATTTAAAGCAACACCAGTTTACAATATTACAATTACCGAAATTAATCTAGATTCTTTTTGGTATAGCTTAGATAATGGATCCACAACCATACCAATAACGACCTATAATGGAAGAATTGATGAGGATGAATGGAATGATTTATCATATGGGGATGTTCATATAACTTTCTATGCTCTAGATAATGCAGGAAATCTAGGTTTTTCTTCAGTTATGATAAAAAAATCTAAACAAGGAATTCCAGGACCTTATACTGTTCTGATATTACTAATAATGTTAGCAGGAATTATAGGATTTTCTTGGAAACAAAAACAAAAATTAAATAAAATCAATTTTTAATTTTCTTTTTAGTTATTTTTTTTATTACTTTAAAGGTTTATTAGACATAATAATAATTTGTCATAAATTTTATCTTGTGATAACTTATTTTTCTCAAGATTCGTTATACCACTTTGAAATTAACTCATGCTTTTTTATATATCTTAGAAGATAAAGAGCTATAATTCCAGCAATTATAGATTCAACCATCCATAAAAGTTGAAAAACTGTTAAATTACGTTCAATTTGCATTTCTCCTATTATAATAGGACCAAAATCAACTATAGAATATAATAATATATCAGGTGATTGTAATATTAGTGGAAAAAATAATTCTATGGTTACATGGGCTGGTAGATCAAGTAAAAGATGAGTAAGTCCTCCAATTAAAGCAGAATATGATGCGACAATAAAGAATTTCCTATTATATTCTTTCTTTTTTAAGGAATCCCATTCATCAATTCCAAAATATTTCATGGGTTTAGTAAGAATTCTATCTTTCTTGGCCAGCTTAGCTAAAAAGGGGCCTATATATTTACAAAATACTATTGTTAATATAACTGCCAAAGGTATAGTATATATTACTAATCCTAATAGACTATGAGTAATCGCTCTAAGGTTAGTTGAGAAAAAGGGGTCAGTTACAACAACTATATCAGGAACAAAAGTACTAATGCATAAAGCAGTTCCATCGAATTTTTTTGGATACTTTATTTTAAGTAATAATCCTGGAGCTTGATGAGAAAATATGCTACTTGGCATATGATTAATAAATTCTCTTTAATAAAATGAATTTGAGAATGCTTTTTTAACTTTTTGAAAACTCTCCATGATGAAATTCTATCGAGTAAACAAGTTTCAAGTCTTTACAGTAAGCATCTATTTCAGTCTCTATTATTTCCCATAAACTATTATCCATCCTAAATTTCTGATAAGTAGATAGAAGTTTAGGATAATTATTTTTAATTATAGACTTTAAAATGGAATAATGAAATAACAGAAAGAAATAAAAAAAAATTATTTAATATTTCTCTTTTTAAGATATACTAATCCTATTATTGCTATTATGGTATAAATTAAGAAGGAATATCCAAAAGGAATACCTCCTCCTCCTCCGCCACCACCTAAAGTCATTACCGAAAGTATTTGACCAAAAAATTCTGATTCCATTTTAGTTAGAATTCCATCAGAATTATAAGTTAAATGGAGTGTACCCAAAAATGTGCCTTCAATGGTGAGCTTATTTCCATTAATTAAATAACTTGCATAGTATCCTGAATCTAAAGCATATTCACCAATCATAGTTAAATTTATGGGAGAGGGGATGATAAAATATAAACCTGCCGTAGCTATGGTGCTTTCAAATGCAATAAAATTTTGAGTTTCATTAGCAGCAACAAAAAAGGCATCATTAATCAATGTCGTCCATGAATCTTCTGTTTTATTGTATGAGCTTACAGTAGCATCAATCATAAAAGAATCAATGCTCATATAAGAGCCATTATAAATATCTTCGATTGTAACCTTATATTTATAACCTATATACTCAGGTATTCCTCCGGTAACGGTCCAACTTAATTCTTGACCTTCATCTACCCCAAATGTAGTATCTCCTTGTGTAGTAATACATAAGGCATTAGGTATGAAAGGAAATAGGAATAAGGTAGAACATATTAACAGGAACGTTATTTTTATTATTCTTCTCATATTTGACACTTTTGTGTTTTTTTTTGGATTATAGTTATAATTTTGTTAGATAATAATAAGACTCTTCATATATATAATTTTTAACATCTTCAAAAAAGTAAAGAGATATATAAGAAGTATTAAAATATTCAAATAATGCGAGAAATAAAATATAAAATCATGAAATATTATGTACACAATAGTTTTATTAAGAAATGGGGAGAGTACTTGAAATAAGGAAAACAGGTTTACTGGTTGGACTGATGTTTTATTTTAAGTAATAATTTTGGAGCTTGATGAGGAAATAAGCTACTTGGCATGTGATTTATAAATTTTCTTTAAAAAAATTAATTTGAGAATGCTTTTTTAACTTTTTGAAAATCCTCCATGATGAAATTCTATTGAGTAAACAACATTCAGGTTTTTACAATAAGTATCTATTTCAGCTTCTATTATTTCCCACTGACTATTATCCCTTCTAAACTCTTGATAAAGAGATAGGAGTTCAGGATAATTACTTTTGATAATTTTTAGAATTCTTGGAGTATTATGAGGTCTAAAATTCAAATTTTCAAACATATATGAATCAGTATAATCCACGGTTTCATTAATAATAGCTTTAAAATCTGTTATTTTTGGGAAAAAGGGGGAAATAAATGTATAAGTTTTTATTCCGTTTTCATGTATCTCTTTTAATGTATTTAATCTTTCAATGGGTCTTGAAGCACCTTTTTCAATCAATTTTGCAAAATTATCATCTAGAGTACTAATCGAAATTCCTACTTCCAAATCATCAAATTTCTTAAATAAATCAATATCTCTTACTGCAAATTTTGATTTTGTTAATATTGAAACATGAGCCGTTGTGCTAACAAGTTTTTCTAATATTCTTTTTGTATTTTGATATTTTAATTCAAGTGGGATATATGGATCTGTTACTGAGCTTAAAAGTAATCGTTTTCCATTATACTTCTCTGGTTTTATTTTATTAAAGTCATAGGTTTTTATATCTAAAAATTGTCCCCATTTATCACCCTTATGACCAGTGAACCTTATCATAAATTCAGCATAACAATAGATACAACTATGTTGACATCCGATATAAGGATTTATAACATAATCGATGGAAGGAATATTACTCTTTGTAATTATGCTTTTAGCTTCTCGAAATTCGATTTTCATTTAAAAAATAATATAAAACTATGATTAAAATATTAAATTCATGGTGAGTATTTTAAATTAATTCATATTATTTTCACATACTTCCAGAGGTGCATTCTTTTTTTTTTCATGAGAATAGAAAACTAACACAGATAAATTTGTCATTAAGTGGAAAATCCAAGGATATAATAAACCTAATTGAATTAAAGCAAGAGAATATATAATAGATGAGACGAATGTAGAAATTACATGACTCCAATTCTTGGATGTGGAATAATGAACTGAACCAAATATAACTGAGACTATAATTATACTTAGAATACAATCCCAATTAAGATAATAAATTAAAATACTTAATAATAAACTTCGATAAATTAATTCTTCGGTTAATGCTACTAAAGGAAAGAGAATTAATAAAAATATTACTTTTTTATAAGTCAAATTTTTTGTAAAAAATTGAAATATATCATCAATTTTCCCTTGCTCAAGAATACTTCTATTTTTGGAAAAAAAAATCTTGATTCCAAATAATTTAAGAAAGATTATTGTAAAATAAACTAAGATAAGATTAAGATTATGATTATGTCTTATTCCTATTAAGTTGTCAAATGGAATGAAAAATTTGAATGAAGTATTATAAAACAAGATTATATTAGTAAATAACGAAAATGGAATAAAAAACAATAAAACAAATAATAATTTTTCCTGTAAAGTCAATCCATGTTTCTTTTCTTCCAGGTATTTTATTACAATAATTATAGATATCAAAAAACAAATCAAGAAAAGTGGATAGACGTTATCTATAATTGTATAAAAATACCAAAATAAAAAAATTAAAAATGTTATTGAATAAAATATAATATTATTTTTTATTCTTTTTTCTATTAAATTCTCGTCATATCTCATTAAAAATATTCTAAGAAATGTAGATAATTTGAAAGTATATAAATTATTAAAAGCTTTAAACTTAATAATGTAAATTTACAAGATTCAAATTTAACATGAACCTTCCAAATACACTTGAGACAAAGAGACTCAGATTAAAACAATTTAATCCAGATAATTTTGAAGTATTTTCAAATATTTATGAAGATGTGGAAGTATCAAATAATTTAAAATATGTTTTAAACATTAAGCTTGAAAATAATAATAATATACTTTTCCGAATGATTCTGGATTCTTATACTTCTAAACATCCTTTACTTACATTAGCTATTAGCAGTAAACTTGAAGAAGAGATAATTGGTTCATGTGGTTTGATAATTCAAGAGAATGGTGAGGATGCAGAAATATTCTATATACTTCTTCCTAGATATAGGGGTTATGGTTATGCAATTGAAGCTATGAAAAAACTATTGGAATTTGCCTTTACCAGATTAAATTTAAGAAGATTGATGATATTTCTTCACCCCACCAACTCAAAAGCAGGGAGAGTTGCTGAAAGAATAGGTATGAAATATTTGGGTCATAGAAAGATATTAGCAATATCATCTAAGGCTATGTTTTTTTCAATAGAGAAAGCTGAATTTGATGTCCAATCATATTAGTAAAGATATAATATTAAATTGGATACCCAATTGGAATTATATATAACGGTTCAATTTTCTTTTTTAGATTTAACACATCTTTTACTTTATTATCATCAAAAGCACCTATAGGAACTGAGCTTAATCCTTGAGATACAGCTTCTAAATGGATATTTTGAGCGCAGTGACCTACTTCAATAAAAACATATCTAACTCCTCTTTCTCCATATCTTTGAGTAGTTCTTTCAAAAATAGCACAAATTATTATATTGAGATATGCTTTAGAAATGAAATCTTGGTTCCATGATGCTTCAGAGAGTTTTTTACTTAAATCATTATCTATGATTAATTCTAAAATATGTTTTTCAAAATTATAATGATAAAAACCCTTATCTTTCAGATTAATATAAATTTCTAAAGGAAATGTTGCTCCTGCAGAGGGGACTGTCCTTTTATGACCCTTTTTCCCTTGTGATGCCCATAAAATTTGTGAAACTTTTTCAATTTCAATTTCTTTACTTTTATAATTTCTAACACTTTCCCGTTCGTATATACATTCTTCAAGACTTTTCATTCCTTTTAATTTTGGATCTGAAAGTTTAATATCCATGATATCACTCTTTTTTATTATTAATTTTTGTGGTATATTAGATTACTTCAATTTAATTTATTTCTATGAAAATACGAAGTTTTATTTTGATTAATATTATTGATTTCTTATGGCTTCACAACCTAATTTGAAAGAAATGTTCCAGGAATGGAATGATTTAAACTCTAAAGCTCAAGAATCAATGGGTCAGTTTGATTTCTCAAATATTAAGAAAATCAGAGAAAATCAGAAAAAACTTGAAGATGCAATCTATGAAATCTTAAAAGAAAATGCACCAGAAAGTATTGGCAAGATAATTCCAGAAGATTGTGGTGAAATGGAAGTCGGATATGACACAGAGGGTAATAAATTCTATTTTGTGATGATGGATCCTGAGTTTGAAGAGGAAGAAGAAATAAAACTAATCGCCATTACTATAGATATCAATAAAGCAATTTCTATGATTAAAGATTTTACTATCGAAGAGTAGAATATTTTTAATTTAATTTTTTTTAAATCAATGAAAAAGATAAGATTAAATAATTCGATTATAATTATTCTACTAATATAATCCTAAATTGCTATAAAACTGACATTTTTACCTAATTAAAGAGTAGAAAAAGTGATTTTAAAATTTCAAGCCCTGCATCTTTTCTAGGTGGTCCCAGAACTACAAATTTTCTAGCGAAAAAGAAGTATCTCATTATATATTTTCTAATAATATTACTAAGTGCTCAACCACTCTTATTATGGATATGGTATTTTTGGCAATTTTTCACATCTCTAAATTTGGTGTTTTATATATTTTTTCCGATTGTTTTATTTATAGGATTTATAATTATTACCTTAAGCTCTACAATAATCGCGAAGATTTTCTTAATCTTCATAAATCTATTACATAAACCTAAAGAGGGAATTTTCTTAAGAAATGGTGATGATAAGGACTATTGTTATTGGAGTCTAAGAGCAGTTGTAAGAAAATGGCCTATATGGTTAGCACGAAAACTATCATTACCCTTACTTGAGACCTTAGTCCTAAAAATATTAGGAGTGAGAACTTCTTTTTCAAATTCTTTGAATAAAGGATGGATTGATTGTGAATTTATTGAGTTTGGTAAAAATGTAAAGGTCGGTCAAGGAAGTTTTATTATTTCAAATATCATAATAAATGAAAATTTAATTCTTAAAAAGGTATCTATAGGTGATAATGTAATAATCGGCGCTCATGCAATAGTTATGCCAGGAACAGTTGTCGAATCTAATACAATTCTAGATACGATTTCTATAACAACAATTAATCAGAAATTGGAACGCAATTCAATTTATCATGGATCTCCCGCTAAAAAAATAGAGAATCTAGAATTATACGGAAAGA
The DNA here is from genome assembly GCA_048937405.1 of Promethearchaeota archaeon. Classification (GTDB taxonomy): domain Archaea; phylum Asgardarchaeota; class Lokiarchaeia; order Sigyniarchaeales; family SOKP01; genus Loki-b32. The sequence goes on along the minus strand of JBHLNF010000006.1, from coordinate 32,938 downwards.
AAAACCAATTCGAGGAGGAAATTTTTAATAAGGAAATAATTAGAGTATATAATATGGAGAATTTAAAAGCTCACACTAAAGAGTTATCTGTTCCTTTCCACTTTTATGTAATTACTGGCTGGATCATCATTGGTTTTTCTTTTATTTTACCAGGTTTTTTGTTTTTTTTATTTCTTTTCGGATTCTTAATCCCAAATTTATTCTCAATAACATTTAATTTAGAATTACTTCTAAATCCTACAATAATTACAATTTTACTTATGACTCCTTTAATATTTATATGTCTTTATTTAATCCATTTGTTTTTTATAGCTTTGTTTACAAGGTGGTTTTATCAAATGGCAGATAAGAGAGGACCTACTCATGGCATATTTGATCGAAATCTAGATGAATCCTCTAAAACATTAGATTATTATCATTTCCTATCATTCTTATTTAAATATCCTATTTTTGCATTTGTTCGTTCACCTTTTCCTTGGCTAGTTAATTGGGAATTAAGATTCTTTGGTTCAAATAAAGTTGGAAGAGGTACAGTATTTGAAGAAACTTTTTTTCATAGTCATATTGATTTTGGGAAAAACTGTTATATAGGGACGTTTTCACACATTTCCAATCATTTGGTGGATGGAGTTTATGGGGAAGAAAATCTTACTTTTTTCGGAGTTAGCTTAGGAGACAATTGTGTTTTCAGTCTATCAAATGGTGGTATGCCTGGATTAGAAATGGAAAAAAATTCAACAGTATTACCTATGTGTTCTACTATTAAGTACGATAAATTAGGAAAAGATTCAATTTTTGGAAGATTTCCCGCAAAAAAATTGAATCAAGATGAGCTAAATAAATTCACAGGAGGGATGATTAACGAATAGTGGGCAAGGAAAAAATTTTGATGAAAAAGAAAAGATAATTGATATTACAAAAATTCCCATTACCACTAATGGATTTAGATGGTCTTTTACTTCAAATATCCTTTATTTAGTATTACACATCCTTTCACTTATAATGCCTACCGTAATGGTAATGTCTTTTTTCAATAATGCTATGGACTCTAATTTCTTTCATTGGAGGATATTTTTAATCTTTATTGATGTATTAGCATGGTGGGGTTCTTATCTTCTCATTAGTCTCCTTTTGGGTAAATTATTTTTAATTTTATTAAAGTTAGTACATGAACCATGTGAAGGAATCTTCAGAATTAATCGAAAGAATAGAGATTATGCTTTTTTTTGTTTGAGAAATACTATAAAGAAATATATTTTTTGGATATGGAATAATTTTTGTTTTCCTTGGGTAAGTAATGTCGCTTTTAAAATGTGTGATGTTAAGGCAGATTTAAAAAGTACTATGTTTGATGGTTGGAGTGATGTAGAATTCATTGAATATGGTAATAATATAATGATAGGGCAAGGAGCTCAAATTTTATCAAGTATTGTTTTAAGAATAGATAAGGAGGATTATCTTTTAATTAAAAAAGTTATTATTGGTGATCATGTTGTATTAGGAGCAAATTCGATTGTTTCACCTGGGTCAATAATAGGAAAAGGAGCAACTCTTGGTGTATGGACTGTTACACATATTAACCAAATATTGGATCCTGATTGGATATATATAGGTTATCCTGCTCGTAAATATCAATCAACTCAAAAAGTGATTGAAGAAAGCAAGAAAATCCCAATGAGAAGATTGGTCGATAAAGGTGAAAGAATTCCATTTGATATAAATCAATTCTCAAATCATAAGAAATAAACATATCTTTGAAAAAAATTTACTTTTAAAATGAAAATCTTTTCACATTAAAGGTCAATAGAAAAGAGATAAATATTTAGTTTTGAAATAATATAATAACAATAGAATTAAAATTTAAGAATATGATTTAAAATGTATAAATTAGTACTTTTAAGACATGGAGAAAGTACTTGGAATAAGGAGAATAAGTTCACAGGATGGACGGATGTTGATCTCTCAGAAAAAGGAATCCAAGAAGCGAATGAAGCTGCAAAATTACTAAAGGAAGGAGGATATACCTTTGATATTGCTTATACCTCTGTATTAAGAAGGGGAATCAAAACTCTCTGGATTGTTTTAGATAAGATGGATTTAATGTGGATTCCTGTTTATCGCTCATGGAGATTAAACGAAAGGCATTATGGGGCTTTACAAGGTTATTCCAAGTCTGAAATGGCGAAAGAAGTTGGAGAAGAACAAGTACTTGTTTGGAGAAGAAGCTATGATACACCTCCTCCAGCACTTAAAACAAGTGATCCAAGATATCCTGGAAATGAAAGAAAATATGCAGATTTAAAAGCAGATGAGATTCCACTGTCTGAATGCTTAAAAGATACAGTTGAGCGAGTATTACCCTATTGGCATGATGAAATTACTCCAACTATAAAATCTGGTAAAAGAGTTTTGATCTCAGCACATGGAAATAGTTTACGAGCACTTGTTAAATATCTTGATAATATGCCTGATAAAGAAGTTGTTAAGTTAAATATTCCTACTGGGGTACCTTTAATATATGAATTAGATGAAGATGTTAAGCCAATTACTCATTATTATCTTGGTGATGCTGAAGAAATAGCACAAGCAATTGAAGCTGTTGCATCACAAGGAAAAGCTAAATAACCAAACTTAGAAATTTATAATTTTATTAATCATGAATTCTATTAGAAAAAGTATTTCCAAGATTTTTATTTTATTAATAATAATTTTTATTCCAATAAGTTTTCAAAACTCTATAAAAACAGTAAAAGCACAGGCAGTAACAAATATCTCTGTTCATGAGGCATATGATATGATAAACAATAGCGCTTTATATCCAAATTTATTGGTTTTAGATGTAAGAGATCAATCAGAATATGATTTTAATCATATTTGTAATGCAACATTGATCCCAGTTTCAGAACTTGAATCGAGAATTGACGAATTAGAATCATATAGCAATACAGAAATAATAGTATATTGTGGGACTGGTGGAAGAAGCGCATCGGCCAGTCAAATACTTGTTAATAATGGATTTACAAAAATATATAACATGAATGGCGGTATTACTGAATGGATTGCTTCCGGATATGAAGTGTGTCCTATGGAAAATGGTCAAAGTAATTCTCAATCAATAATTAGTTATTCGTTTGTTTTTATTATTATAGGATTTTCAACATTTACTATAATCCTTATAATTTTTAGAAAAAAAGTGTTACAGAAAGAGTAAACTAACTTCCAAAAGTAGTATGATAGGTTTTCTAAAATGGTAAAAAAATCATTTATTGATAATCCAATAGTTTCAAATCAAGTATTTTTCCCTCGTAAAATTCCTGAACCATTTGAAGTTGATTCAAATATTAGAGTATTGAAATTTGAGATTAGCAAAAAAATAGTCATTGGTGGCTTCTTTTACCTGAATAAACCAGACCTTCCGAATATTTTATTATTCCATGGAAATGGAGAAATTGCAGCTGACTATCAATATTTCTTAGATTTTTTTTTTGGATGTGGTGTAAATTTAGGAATTGTTGATTTCCGAGGGTATGGTTTTAGTACAGGAGAACCTATTTATAGTAGTCTAATTTCAGATGCCTTCCCAATTTATAATAAATTTTATAAATGGATTATATCAAATAATTTGAATAACTCAATATTTCTCTTAGGCCGTTCCCTTGGTAGTACTTGTGTTGCAGAAATAGGTGCTCACAATCCGAGTAGTTTACGAGGAATAATATTTGAAAGCGGTTTCGCAAGTATGTATAATATAATGACAAGATTATTCCGAGTTAATGGACCAGATATAACACCTAAGGGATTAAATGAATATTCAAATGATACAAGACTTCGAAAGTTTCAAAAACCAGTATTGGTTATTCATGGTACTCAGGATTGGATTATTCCTTGTGATGAAGGGAAACTTATATACGAAAATATTCCTGATGGAGTTGAGAAAAAATTAGTTTTAATTGAAGGAGCTGGACATAATAATATTTTTTCATATAGAGAGGAATATACTATTCCATTGAAAGAATTTATTCAAAAATACAAATAACAATCTGTTCATATTAATTAATAATAATTGGATTAAATGGAACTAAATATTCTTTTCTTCTTTAAAAAATCCAATTAATTTCAAAAAATTTAAATATTTAAGATGTGCTAATATATATAGTGATTAAAAATGGAATAAGTTTATAGCGATTGTCTTTTTTGAATTAAACTTTTTTTCTAAGTACTAATTTTAGCTGTTTTAATAATAGATTATTGCTATGAACCTATCTCTTATCTTAAACATTGACTTACTTCAAAAATAGATAATAATCTGCTATAAACTGAATTTTCAGAAGTAGGGAAAGAAACTTTTCAGTACATATAGCCAGATTAGTTGGGCTCTATTAGATCAATTTTGGGAGAATTAAAGTAAGAATTAAAAAATTGATAAAAAAAATAATGAATAACATGAAATTAAATCTTCAAGAGGATTTAGAACAGATTAAAAAAGTTAATTATATAGATAATAATATAAAAGGAGCAGAAAATTCAAATCGTAGGAATCTCTGGGCATTGTTTTTTATAGCACTTATCTATGGATTTAGTTCAAGTCCATTTTTTTTAGTTTATCAACCATTCTTACTGGAAGTTACAGGTTCACTCTTTATCACAGGAATTCTTATAAGCCTCGGAGGGATGTTAATGTTTTTTCCAAAACCATGGATTGGAAAATTATCTGATCGCTTCAATCGTAAAATAATATGGTTATTTGATGTTCCTTTCGCAGTTATTGGATTGATTCTACTAATAATTGCCAAAAATCTTATATTTTTGGTTATAGGAATATTTTTTTTCTATATAAGCTATGTTTTCGGAGATATTAGTTTTGTTATTTTTATTTCTGAAAGTAGTAAGATATCGAAAAAGGGTTTAATGTTTGGCTTAATGTTTTTTGGTATAAATGTTGGAGGAGTATGTGGTCAAATATTTGTAATGCTTGATATTGTAAAAGAAGTTCGCATTTATTTTGTGATTTTTATAATTTTTTGTTTGGTTAATTATATCATTACGATTTTTTGTATCTCTAATCCATTGAATAATGAAACCAAAAATCCAAGAGCTTCTTTTAGAAATCCTCATAGTGAAAAAAGCTTATGGAGTAATATTTTTAAAACTCCTAAAAATAAGGCAATGATAACTTTTTTTACATTGGATGTATTAGTATATAATATTTCCTTGTCGATTTATTTTGCAGGATTGGTATTTCAATATAATTTGACATATAAATATTTTGCTCTTTTATCAATTAGTTTTAGTATATCTAGTATTATATTTCACATTCCTGGAGGACATCTAGCAGATAAAATAGGGAAAAAGCAAACTCTAATTATAAGTGAACTTTTTGGTTTAGGATACATTTCTCTCCTAATTCTAGCTTTTATACTCTGGTCAAATGGATTTGGTGTATTCTTGATTCCATTGCTCAGTATTGGTGCTATTTTGCGTGGAATAGTAGCTTCTACATTCATTAGTGCCTCGCAAATGATCATAACTGATTTAGATGAAACCAGAAAAGCTGAATCTTATGGGATTTTAGGCTTTTTTCAGGGAATTGGAATTCTACCTACAGGTATTATTGGAGCATTTCTCATTGAAAGTGTTAGTTATTTAGCCCCATTTATCATTACAATTATAGGCATTCTTTTTGAAATTTGGCTCTTGTTAAATTTTTTTCATGAATAAAAGGTAGATTATTTAAAAATTGGACTAAAGATCTTTTTTTTATGATAATTATCTTAAATTAATCAGAGAAAAATCAAAATTTATAGTGAAAATGGATTTGTCTGAAAAAATTTTAAATTTCTGTCCTTATTGTGGGAGGAAACTATCTGAGTTTAATAAAGATAAAATAAAATATTGTTGTTTTTGTGGTAAAAAGTTAAAAAATGAAAAAGAAAAATCAATAACGCAAGTACAATGTACAATTTGTCATATAAAAATTGATCCAGATAAATATAAAACAATTAAATGTTCATTTTGTGGAAGTACTTATCATTTTAGATGTGTATCTTCTTGGCTTCAAAACTATAATGCATGTCCTATGTGTCAAAATGTATTTTTGTTTCCAAATAAACCCATTCCGATTGCTAAATAAAAAGAATGTCTTTAACTTGAATTTAATAATTTCTAATGGTTTTAAATTAATAAAAAGGAACTATTTTACTAGAAATTCATTCATCAAAATTTGCTGAAATTCGGAATCTTTTTCTTGGAATGGAATGGCTAGCTTGCCAGTATATATATCTGGGGGATTCTCATTTTTAAACAACGTCGAGAAAGGGATAATTAAATAGGCTATATTTGATGTTTCTTCTTGAACATTAATTTCATCAAAAAACTCATAATAATTTTTATTTTCTACCTCTAATCCCATTTTTTATCTCACATTGAATACTATTTAATATTTCAATAAAATTTAATCTACTTAAATTAAAAGACCCGACAAAATTAGTGATTAATTCCTATTTAATTCACTATTTTAAAAGGAATTCTTCTTTCAAAATATGTTTATATTTTAATTTATCATTTTTTAGAGCATCATCTTCTGATTTTGAAAAAATATCGATTGGATATTTTTCATTATACATATTTAAAACTAGTATTATCAAATTTGAAATGTTTTTGAAGTATACTTTCGAATTTTTATTAGAGAATAATTTTGTTACAAGCTTAGTTAATAATATGAATTTCTTTCTTTGAAGAATTCTTTTATCAAATAGAATTTCTGGCTTTAATATATTCTCTAAATATTTTATGACTTTTTTCTCAACTGTAAGTGTATTCACAATCCATCAAGAGTTGATCTCCTTTATGGATTATTTAATTCTAAATATAAAAACTGAATGGTTTTTTTAAAAAATTAATTGCTTTTTCAAGGAAAATCTCTTCTTCGTTATATAAGCCATTAATATTCTAAAAGTAGATAAATTCCTTCAATTAGGTTAAAAATTCTTGGATAAAGATTTTTTTATAATCTTGAAGCCTATCCTTGAAACAAATTTTCTCGTGCCCCACATAAATATCTTGTGGCTTTATGGAATCTTTAATTGCAGAAAAAGGAATTGAGATGTGTGATATATCAAAAAATGGATGGTTTTCTGATAAATTAAAAAATTCTTGCCATTTTTTATTATAATTGTCTACAACCATATTACTTTATCCAAAATTGTAAGTTTTATCATTAATTCATACTTCTTACCTATTGTATAAATCTTAAATATTTAAATCGATAGTAAACGAAAGGTTTATATATAAAAAGCCTTGAAATTCTGATTTATTTTATGAAAAAAAGGAAATCATAAAGAAATTGACTTAAATGTATATAAAAAAAAAAGAAATGATAATTAGTATTTTATCGATTATTCATTCTTTATAAAGGATATAATCAATATTCCGATTCCCATTATAATACCAACAGATATCATTGCCCAACCAAATGCAACTTTACCTATAATATCATATGAAAGCATAACTGTTCCCCAAACAAATGGACCTAATGCTGAAGAAAATTTCCCACTTAGTTTAGAAAAACCAAAAAATTCTCCAAATTTTTCTTTGGGAGCAAGTTCTATTACCATAATTCGTTGTGCTACCCAAGTTCCTCCTAAAGCTGGACCTGCTACAATACCCATAATGAGACTTAATATAAAGGGAAGATTCGCACCAATATCAATGGATTGCGTTGTGAATATTAAAACAATACCAATTGTTAATGAAATCCCCCAAAAAGCGCCTACAAGGTAAAAAGTCCTTTTTGCACCATATCTATCGCCAAACTTTCCAACAAAGTATGTGAAAGTAACGGCAGAAATAGTAGCAATAATAATAAAAAGTATAGCAAATAGTGTTCCACCAGCAATACGTAATCCATCAGTTACTATTGGTGTCATATAGAGAACAATAACGTTAGCAATATCAGCAACAAAAAAGTAACCAATGATAAATATAAACATTGATTTATGTTTTCGAATATCTTTAAAAGTATTACCTAATTGTTTGAAAGTATTTTTTATTAACTTATTTATAGGTGGTCTTTGAACTTTTTTCTGTTTTTCTCGAACATAAAGGAATGGAATTGTGCATACTAAAAATAGAATCATGGGTATAACAAATGTAAACCAGTATCCAGAAAATCCATATTGTATTGGGTCATCTTCAGGTAGTACTGGTGGAGTTGATACAGTATCACCTAATAATATTATTAGGGGATACATTATAACGAGAGCAAGAATGGTACCTAAGTAGCCCCATGCAACCCCAAATCCAGCAACCTTACCAATGTCCTCTCTTTTAGCTATAAATGGAAGCATTGCATCATAAAAAGTTAAACTAAATTGATAAGCTATGTTTGCAATAACATAGAATGCCAGAACCATTGTAAGATCATGGAAAAAGCCAAGTAAACTGGCAAAAAGAAGAATAATACCGGTTAAACTTACAACAAAAGGCTTTCTTTTCCCTATATTATCACTAAAGGCTCCTAATATGGGAACACATACAGCAACTCCAAGTTGCATTAAGAAACTTACTGTACCATATAAAAAACTAGCTGTACCATAGGATAATCCGTTTTCTAATTGACCAATCACCAGAACATAACGATTTATAATTAAACTAACGATTACCATGGAATAAATAGTGTTTGCGAGATCATACATTGCCCAAAAAAATACATTACGCTTGGAAGTAGTTGTTTCATATTCAATTTCTTCACCATTAAGAATTTCACTAAATGAACTTAGATTATTTTCTTCTTTTGACGTTTTAATCACATAAAAATAGATTTAATTTATGAGTTAATGATATATTACATTAGATTAAAAAGTTTTTCTATATTGAGAATAACTATTATATACTTTATGCGCAATTAATCTCAATTACAAAGAAAATCTGAATTGGACTTTCTCTGATTTTAAAAAAAAGATTGATTCTAAATTTTTTTCTTAGTTATTTTCTTTTTGATAGTTAATTTTTTTGGCTTTTTTTTTCCTTCTTTGAGGATTGTATCCTGTTTTGTTAATTGGTTTTTCAATTCTTCAGCTAGATTATCAAGTTTGTTGGCAGTGGTGCTTACTTCTTCCATTGTAACAGTTTGTTCCTCTGAAGCAGCACTTATTTCTTCCATTGAATGTGTGGTTTTTCTAATTTTATTTATAATCTCATCAATTATAGTCTTAGTATTTTTAATTGATTCTTTTATCCCCTCTGCAAGTCTTCTAACTTGATCAGCAACCACAGCAAATCCTTTTCCATATTCTCCAGCTCTCCCCGATTCTATTCTTGCGTTCAACGATAATAGATAAGTTTGCTCTGAAATATCTATGATCATCTCTGTTACTTTTTTAATTTCATCTGATGAATCTAATATTTCCATAATCTCTCTTGTTACTTGTTCAGTTGAAGCTGAGACTTCTTCTGCTGAAGCATTAACTTCACTTGCACTCCCTGCTAATTCACTTGCCATATTTGCAACATCAATAACGGCATTAGCACCAGTCTTTAAAATATTTTCCATTGACTTATTTACTTTAACAATTCCTTTTGTAGTAGGGACTGCAATAGCAATACTGATCCCTACTGCCAATACGATTGAAATAATGACTATGATATATGAAATAATTATTGTTATTGTTGAGTCTTTAATACTATTAGCAACATCACTTTCAATATCAGTATATATTTGATTAATGAGAATAGATATTGGAGTATCAAAATCTTTAAGCGTCTCCTCTCTTGATATAAGAGAATTAAGTGTATCAAATAATCCATTTTCATTTAAAACTAATGGTTCAAAAGTATTAATATACCAGCTTTTAATCGCATTTGCAAGTGTCTTATTTTGCACATATGGGCTATCTATTATTGATTGTAGATTATCTTTAATATCTGTTCCAAGATCGATAAACTCTAATTCCAATTCATCTCTTACTAATCCATCTGTTTCATTACGATAATAGTTAATTAAAAGATATTGAGAATTTACTAAGTAATTTAATTCTGCTGCATTAATTGCTAAAGTCAGATTAGTTTGTTGTGTTGTTAGATCAATTATGTCTAATTCATAACTCTCTATATTATTCTCGATTTGAGATAAATAAATAGAGGATTCATCTACTAAAATAAAAAGTCCAGTGGTTTCATCAGTCGCAAGTGTATTAATTGAATTAATATAGGAGCTAAGGGCGGATATGTAAGACTTCAAGTGGGAGTTTAATTCCTCTAAAATAATTAGAGATTCTAAAATTTCTTCATATGAACTATTATAACTTGTTCTTAAATTAGTATCTCCACTCTCATAATTAAAAATAGATCGGATAATTTTCTCGGTATGATATTTAATATTATTAGAATAAATATTTGACTGTAATTTATTATTTGTTAAATCGTCAATGGTGGAATTTAAAGTATAAATTTGAACCAAACTTGCAATCCCGAGAAATATACATAATCCAATTAAAATAATATAACCATTCCTCATCCTTCTTTTAATATTCATAATAACCACTACTGATATTTATCAAATAATTAAAAAATATTGTGTATTTTTTTCCTAATTCTCAACCAACAAGATTCAAATTAAAAAAACTGACTTTATTATAATAGTCTTGAAATTTAAATATTTGTCCTTAATTGTTATAATCGCGATAATGATACAGAAAAAAAATCACAGTAAATTAGAATATAAGCTTCTTTAATTGCTTCCCGGATCTATTTTATTATCCTTTAATTCTATATATTCCAAAAACCTATTATTAATTTTATATTGAGAAATTCTGTGTGTTTTAATAAATCCTATTAAAATTCAAAATTATAAAGGCTAGGGATTCTCCATAAAACTAAAAAGTTTTTTTTATATATTTAAACTATTAACATTATAGGTGTAATTAATCTTGACAACATCGAGAAAAGAATATTTAAAGCAATCCTGTAAATCAAAATATGAAGAATCCTTTGTAGATGGTGCTCCAAATAATTTATTAGATTTATATGAAGCTAACGTAAATATTGGTCAATATACAGTTGATTTTGCCATTGAAAAATATAAAATCGCCATCGAATGTGATAATATCCAATTAGATTATAAAACACCTGATCAAAAGAAAAGTGATTTAAGAAAAACTAAGTTCTTAATCGATAATGGTTGGACAGTTTTCAGATTTACTGCTCAAGTATTATTTTCAGCTTCTCTTTTATGCCATAAAATGGTTGCTGATGAAATTGTCGAATATCAGCCAAAAGTAATGAATGTTAGTGACTTTCTGTCTAATGAACAAATAGAATTTATAAACGAAAGACTTTCTAATATGGACATCACAACTTCCCCTACTTTTAAAAACGAAATAAGAAAATTTAATAGAAGAAAGTAACAACTATAATTCAAAATTTTATTGGAAAAATGGATAGTCTAGTTTCTATTATAAAATGAATCACTAATATCCAATGAATTCTTGTTGTAAAATAGTCCTATATTCTGCATTTCTTTCTTTAAACGGAATTCTTTCTATTCCTGAATATATATCTGCAGATTCACATTTATTGAATAATCGTGAAAAAGGAATAACGATTTCAGAAATATTAAAACTAATTGTATTATATGCTCCATTAATATTTTCATGATGGAATCTATTTACATTCCCTATACTCAAATATTCATCACTTTTTATTCTTTTATAATTAACTTTCCTCGGATTCTGAGTTTAATACCAAATTTCTCTAATTTATTTTTATGTTCAAATATAATATCCCTCAGGATTTTTTTACTAATTTCTAATTGTTCTGCTAAAATATCAAATTCAATTTCATTAAATAATTCTGAATACTTTATTAGCCTCTGAATTGAACTTTGAATAACTTGATCATAATCAGTTATCTCGATTTCTCGAGTAATATCATTTAAATCAATATCATAATTACTTTTTAATAAATTTGGATTGCTTTCAATCCAATTATGTATTAAATTTCGAACGGTCTCTGAACGAGATTGTCTTCTCTTTTCTGCCATCAGATTAATTACTCTCTCATCAAAAGCATCTAGACTGAAAGTGATTCTAGATAAATCTGATGATTTTTTTGTTTCTGATGGCATTTTTTTAGTCTCACTAACAAAATCTTAATGCTTATTATGATCATTTTTTTTCTATATTTAAATGTTTGCACAAATGATCATCTAATGCATCACTGAAGATGCGTAGATTTATAAATGAAGAGGATCATATAATATTCATATACCATTAGTATATCATTTGAATATTATAACCTAGTGTGTGTAAGATGTTAGAACTCTATATCCCACAATATGAAGAAATTAATACCAGAGAACGCATTACAATTGATATAATAAAGGATGGTCAGGAATTTTTACAACAATTTGATATTAATCATAACTACTTATTAGATACGGTTTCAGTAGTCTATAAGTATTTAAGAAATAATGGAAAAGTTCCGCATAATTTATATAAATTCTTTATTGCGGCTTATTATATTATTTCAAGACATCCTTTTGCCTTTCCTGTTCATGAAACCAAAAAAACTTTCTGTGGAAAATTTGGACTCCCAATAAGTGCGTTAGATTATTGCGTTGATAGAATAACAGAATCTTTAAATTACATTAAAATCTTGGATGATATGAATTTCCCATATTTTATCGATCCTAAGCGAGATATTAGCCTAAAATTTATAAAAAATCTCATTAAATCTAAAGTAGATAAAGCAATGATGCGTTTTTTATTAGGTAACCAGCCAATCAATTCTCAAATTCTTACTGAAGAATTGGTAAATGAAGTTATTTTCAAACAAAAAGCTTTTCCTGAGGAATTGTTGAGACAATTATTTGATATTGCTTTTGAATATGTTGAGGAAGAGTTTTTGGAATATAAGGAATATGTAAGATTGCAAAAGAAAGTTTTTATCTAATTTCTTGCTTTTTGAAATTAATTATAGTTATATCTCATCTATAATTGTTAATAAATATATTTTTAAATTAATCTGATTAGGCTTGCTGACGATAAATAAGATGAGAATATCTAAATCTGGATTATTCATAATATTATTTATTATAGGAACATATATTATTTGGTTTATTTTTTTCCAGGAGATTATTCAATACATTTTAGATGATGCGATAGACGTAGATACAGGAGAGAAAGATATTGTTACTGGCTGGATTGGAGTCTTTATCCTACCTATAATTTTCGCTTTTGGATTAATCGGAATATTTACTGGGATTTATATGCTAATAGAAAGAGTGAAGAAAAATGAATCCTGAATAATGGAATAATTTTTTCTTCATCTATTTTAAATTAATTAAGAGTTTTCAATCTAAAAACAGTAAATAAATTCTAATAAGATTAAATTATAGAAAAAAATATACAAATTTAATTGATTCTACTCAATTTTGTTATCATAGAGATTTAGATTTTCTATTATTGAGTTAACTTTTGAAAATAAACCAATTTAAATTTATTTCCAAATTTAAGTAAGTCACTTCACTCATAAAAATTGTAATGGTTTTAAGTATTTCTTTATAATCTACTACTGGAATCATATTGATAACATTATGGATATCTAATTTATTAGGACTATATCCTATTTCTTCCTCTAAAACTATAGTAAAATGATTATTGCCAAAAACACCATTATCTTCAAAATTTCCAATAAGTATATTGTCCCCCACTTATCTTTCCATCCGATAATGATATTTTTTATTAATTGGAAGTAAATCAATGTGAGTTGGTGAGGAAGCATTATATATATAATATATTATAGCTCTTAAGTAAAAAGCCGCAGTCTCACGCCAATGATGATCAATTAAAGCATTTACGGTTTGTTCTCACTGCATACTTGTATAAACCAAAAGATTTCCAGATGATAAAATATGAGAATCTCCAAAACTTTGACTAACTATAGAGTGTCAACCATCTAAAGAATTGAATCTTCTGTGAAAATAATCAGGAATTTCAGTTACAGTTAAAAAAAATATAAAGATACTTCTGATTGGGATCATTTAACCAGCTATTTTTTATAAAAATTCAACGATCAATTAAAACAATTATTTAGAGAGTAGTTGGTTAATCTTTAGTTAAAAAATTTTTATTATGAAAAGTTATATCTTTATGATAATAATAATTAATTGATTTAAACTATACTATATTAATAAAAATATAAATTATCGAATCTCTTGCGTCGGAAAAATCAAATATGGCAAAAAAGACTCATCCAATATCAAAAGACTCTTCGGATTCATTTTCTATTATTGATATATATAATTCTATTTATAAAATAAAAAGTAAGTTAGATAAATTTCAACGTAAAATAGCTAAAAATCTAAATTTAACACTCACGCAATACTGCATCTTGCGCCAATTATGGAAAATCAATTGTCTCCAATTTAAGGAATTGGCAACAGGATGTCATATAACGCCTCCAACTCTTACAGGAGTTATAGATACGATGGAAAAAAAGGATTTAGTTACTCGTGAAATAAATCCAAACGATCGAAGAAGTTTAATTATTAAATGCACCGAAAAAGGAATGGGAATTCAAAAATTAGCTGCTCCTTTTGATGATTCAATAAAAAAATTGTTTAATATTCTTGAATCGAGCGAAATTCAACAACTAGGTCAATTGCTTCAGAAATTAAAAAAAAAAATTTGAATTTAAGAAAAATTCAAAAGAAATTATCTTATATTTAATCTAAATTTAATAATTTTATAATTTTTAATAGGATATATCTTAGAATTCATTTTAACAGTAAAAGAGGAATTCATTTGGATTAAAATATTTTTGGTCCAAATAATTCGAAGGTTTTATATATCATCTCTGATTATTAGGATTATAACAATAAACTATAAATAATGATTAAAACACAAATAATTGAAAAAATTATTGAAAACTATAATTATTCACATAAATTCCTTATGGAAAATTTAGAGACTTATAAATACTTTAGTGATATCATAGTTAAAAAAGCATATAAGGAAGGAAATCTCAAAAGTAAATATAAACATTTAATTGGTCTAGGAATCTCAATAGTTTTAAACTGCCAGTCTTGTGTTTTCATACATATGAAGGACGCTTTAGAATCAGGATGCACTTATAAACAAGTTCTAGAAGTATTTGAGATTACTGTTGAAATGGGAGGGGGTCCTGCTTTTGTAAGAAATCAATATAATCTAAGAATATTAAACGCCCTCAAAAAGAGTTGTTATGCTGAAAAATGAGATTGAAAAAGGTAAAATTATGAAAAAACATCACTCTTAATAATTTGAGTTTAGAATTGATTTTTTCATATAGATTATTTGAAGATATCATATTATTTTAAAATTTTAGGGTAAGAATATAATTTAAAATAAAATAGTTGAAATCTTATGAATAATAAAAGTATATTTAAAATTAATCAACAGAAACAACGATATTATGAAGGATTAGAAGTTGGTGCGGTTTCGGTAAAGTGGGTTCGAAGAACAGAACAAGGAATATTGTTTAGCGAAATCAAACGGCATGAAGGTTATCCAAAAGAAAAAATTCAAGAAATCTTTAATCAATATGGGATTAATGAAAATTCAATGATCGTAATAACAGGAAATGCCACAAGAAGTTTCTTTAATCTACCCTATTATACTGAGGCGGAATGTCTTGAAAAAGCTCTGTCTTTTTACAATTTAAAGCCAGATATTCTCCTATCACTTGGTGGTGAAACATTTAGTATTTATACTATGAAAAATGGTATTATAAAAAATATTATTTCAACATCTAAATGCGCAGCTGGGACTGGAGAATTTATTGTTCAACAATTTCAAAGGATGGGTTTATCTATCGAAGAAGGAATTTATGCTAGTTTGCATGGAGATATTACACAATTAGCAACACGTTGTTCAGTCCATTGTAAATCTGATGCAACTCATAAGCTCAATAAAGGCGAATGTAAACCTAAAGATATAGCAAAAACTTTAATTCACGATTTAGCAAGAAAAGTTAGTGAAATGATCGATGCAGCTCAATGGCCAACAGATTTAATCGTAATTATTGGAGGAGTAGCTTTAAACGAAGTATTTATTGAAAATTTGCGTAATTTTCGTGTTAATTCAGAACTAAAAGTTTTACAAGAAAGTTCATATTTTGAAGTTTTCGGAGCATCATTGTATGCCGCTGAAATTCAAGAAAGAAATCTCCCTTACAAAGAATGGTTTAAACCATCAACTATTAGTTTTGAAGCTCAGGAACCTCTCAAAAATTCAGAACATTTATTGGATTATCGTGTTGAAATAAATTCGAAAAGAAAAGTTATAGAAGGAGCATCATATATATTGGGTATAGATGCAGGTTCTACTACAACAAAAGCGATCTTATTTAACGTTTCTGATGATTCAATAGATGCAAGCGTATATTTGAGAACTTTGGGCAATCCTATATTAGCTACAAAGCAATGTCTTAAAGAGCTTATAGAGCAAGTTGGAGATAAATCTATAAAAATTATCCAATGTGGAGTCACAGGTTCAGCTAGAGAGATGGTATCAGTCTATTTAGATAATTGCCGGAGCTTTAATGAAATACTGGCTCATGCAAGAGCAGCTATTGAAGAAACATCAGAGATAGATACTGTATTTGAAATTGGTGGGCAGGATTCAAAATTTATTTCGTTTTTAAAAGGCGTTCCTATTGATTACGCTATGAATGAGGGATGTTCCGCGGGAACTGGAAGTTTTCTTGAAGAATCTGCATCAGTCGATATGGGTATCTCTGTAGAAGATATTAGTGATATAGCGTTAAATAGTGTAAAACCTTTATCATTTGGAGAACGATGTGCTGCATTTATTAATACAGATTTAAGAAATGTATTACAACAAGGAGCTACTCAAGAAGATGTTATTGCTGGTCTTGTATACTCCATTGCGGATAATTATATTTCTCGAATTATTGGTCCTCGTCATATTGGAGAAAATCTTTTATTTCTTGGTGGAGTTGCACTTAACAGATCCGTTGCTTTAGCTATAGCTGCTCGCTTGCAGCAAAAGATTACCGTACCAGCACATCCAGAATTAATGGGGTGTGTAGGAAGTGCACTCATGGTTACAGATCTTTTAAATGAAGGTAATATACCAAAGCGATATTTTATGCTTGAAAGCCTCCTTAAAGGAGAAATAGAGATAAAAAATAAATTTAGATGTAATGCATGTGAAAATAATTGTGAAATACAAAGAGTTTCTATCAGAGAAAAGATATATCCTTTTGGTGGTTTATGTTCTAAGTTTAGATTATTGCGCCAAAAAGGAAATGAGGCAAAAGAAGGGGTGGATTTAGTTGTTTTACGAAATAAAATGATATATGATGAGTTTGGACCTAAATTACTTGAAAAACCACGTGGGACGATTGGTTTACCAATGGCTTTATCTGCCCATGTTTTATTTCCATTATATACAAAATTCATTAATGAACTTGGATATAATGTCGTATTATCAAATCCTTCAAAATTAGGTAATACGAAAACATTAGCAGCTATTTGTTATCCCTGTGAATTGGTTCATGGTGCAGTACTTGATCTTATAAATCGTAAGGTTGATTATATCTTCTTACCTCGATTGATTGAATTAGAAATTCCAAATGGATATATACATGGCTATACATGTCCATCTACTACCATCATTCCAGATATTATAAGCGCTGCTTTTGAAAATTTTAAAAATAAGATATTAGAACCTCATATCACTCTTTCAAAAGATTTTTTAGACACAACTTTAAAGGAATTCGGAAGAATAGCCTTTAAATTGGGATTAGATTGTAAAATTGGAATTAGAGCAGGTAAAAAATCGATAGCTCATTATAAAAGATTTTTAAAGAAATATCAAGAACTAGGGATGAATAAATTGGAAGAACTTATAAAAGAACCAACAGTAATCATTGCTGGAAGACCTTACATAATTTATCCTTCAGATGTCAATATAGCATTACCTAGGAAAATCGTAAGTAGAGGGTACAATGTTATTCCTGCAGATATGTTATCAACAATAGAATCTAATACAATACATAAAAGAAACATATGGAATTTCACTCAAGAAATTAATACTGCCGTACAATATGTAAAAAAGTACCGTAATCTTTATATATGCCTTGTTTCTTGTTTTTCTTGTGCTCCTGATGGTACGATGTACCACCGTTTTCGCGATGAACTAGCTGGTAATACATTTTGTTATCTGGAAATAGATTCACATACAGCACATGCAGGTTTTGAAACAAGAATTGAAGCTTTTCTTGATATTATTGAAGAGAGACGTCGAAAATTTGATAAATTTTTAACAACAAATGGAGAAAATTAGAAATCATGACTAAAATTAAATGCCTTAAAGATGGCAAGATAGAAAGTGCAAAAATAACTCAATTAGCACGATTTTCAGAGGATTTTCAATACATTATTGATAGTGATGGAAATAAAGTAAAATTTAATGATTCTAGGATTGTTCATATCGACCCTGCACCTCGTAACCCATATGGAAAACATCTGGTTATAGATTTATATAAGAAATTCAACCGAAATATAAGGATTAGTAATGAAACTGATAAAAATACTTTACAATATGCTAAAACAATTTGCTCAGGAAGGGAGTGTCTTCCTAATGTTGCTATTGCAGGAGCTGTATTAAAAGATATTCATGAATATAGAGATAAAAATGAAATAACACTATATCGTGACCCCTTAAATCAATTTGGACCATGTCAGAATGGTGCTTGGCCAGTATTATGGGATTCATTTGCAAAAAGATTAAACTTGAAAAATGTGATCTTCTGTGTTAGTCCAAAATCTTCAAATAATTTCTTAGGTTTAAGTCAAGAATTACTAGTATGGGAAATTATAAATTATATAATAGGGCATTATCTTATTGAAGCGAGGAATGCATTACAATGCATAGCTGAAGGAAAAGATAAAGCATTAAGGATATTTGAAGAAAAAACAAATATTTTTATAAATGCTGTTAAAGAAGGAAAAAAGACGTTAAGAACTGGTTTAATTAACTGGGCAAGAGAAATAGCCAAAATTCCTAAAAAAGCTAAAATGACAGAAAAACCAAAAGTGTTGATTTTTGGTGGTCTAAATTTATTATTTATTCATTATCCAGTTGAAAATTTTTTCCTTGAAAAAGGAATAATTGTTAAAGTTGTTGATATACGTGAAACAATAAATTGGCTAATATCAGAAAAGGTAACTAGATTTGGATTTAAAAGAGGGAAAATTACTCCAAAAGACCAGTTTAATATAAATCTTCAAAATTTATCGACCTTAGATGAAAATGAGATACTAGATGCCAAAAAAGCAAAAACAAGTAAACAAATGATGAATTTTTTAAATAGTCAATGCAATATTTTTCGGAAAATAATAAGTAAATCAGGATTATTGTTTGACAAAGAGATTTCTTATTGGAAACAAATAGAAGAAGGTCATAAATATGCTTCCAATAATGGATTTACTGAAACAAGTTTAATAATCGGTAGATTTCTACATTCCGCTAAATCAGGTATTTATGATGGTCTAATAAATTTAGGGACTTTTAATTGTCAACCCGCTATGAATTCTCAAGCAATTATACGACACTTAGCAAATAGATACAAAATTCCATATGCCGCAATAGATTGCGAGGGTCCTTGGATAACTACCAATCAAATTAGACTTCTTGAGACAATAGCTGTTCAAATAAAAAGAATACGTGAAGAAAAAAATAAGAATCGAATAGACAATATATAAAATCTTTGTTTACAATAATAAAATATTAATAACTCTATAGGGCGTCCTTATTGGTTTTTAATTGGCAGTGCTAAAATAGATATTATAATGTTTTCAGATATAACTACCTTTCCACTATGGGTATTAAATTTGATTGCTTGTACTCAATTAGCCATTCTGATCCCGATTTTCTTTCTATTATTTTTTAGAAATAAAGAAAAACATAATAGCATACATTAATTTTTATTTAATTTTGAGGTTTTTTGTATTCATAGAGGTTTGAATTGCCTAGTATTGAATTCACCTTTGAAAATAGACTTAAAATTAGGCTTAATTCTTTGGATGACATCATACTCCGTCCAAAAATGTTTTTAAATGCAAGAAGTACATTTTCTTCTTTATAAGTCCGAATTTTTAATGTTTCTATAATATTTTTTACCATTTTAAATAAAATTTGACGATCTTTTTTATCAGCAAGTAACACAGGATTTTCTCCTCGACCAATGGTGAGGAAATTAATTTTTTTAAACACTTCATATAAAATAATTCCACATGCATGTGACAAATTAAGTGCAGAATAATTAACACTAGTAGGGATTCTTAGTATTAGATCAGCAAGGTTTATCTCTTCATTAGTCAACCCTCGAGATTCCTTTCCAAAGAGAATAGCAATATTAAGTGGTTTTTCTGAAATTGGAAGTGATAAATCTTCTGGAAAAATAGCTAATCTTCTAATATTTGAATTTCTCTTTCCTCTGGCAGTTGTACCAATAATATAGTTAAATCTTTCAAGTATGTTTTTCAGTTCTGTTAAATGATTTTCATTATTACTTACTTCTATAATTTCAGCGTTATAAAGTATATCTTTTCCATGCATAGCAAAACCTTGAGTTTTATAACTTAATATCTTATCAACGTTCTCAATTGGATTGAAGATTATAAGATTCTTAAAATTAAAATTTTCCATAACACGAGCTACAGCCCCAATATTCCCAGCATTCTCTGGTTGAACTAAAATTATAGTAAAATTTAGATTTTTATATTTATTTCTAATGTGAGTCTCTTGGAAGCGTTCAATCTCATATTTAATTTTTTTCTTATTCAAACAAAATCACACTTAATATTTCCAATAAATTTTCAATATCATTATTCATAATAAAACTAAATTATCAAATATTAAGTTTATTTTCTATTCTTTTCACTAAAAATATGGACAGTCAATCCCCTTTCTTTAATAATGATTTAATTATTGCCTAGTTTATTTTTAACTAAATATCCTAAATGAAAGATATAAATATGGGAAATCTCATTATTTTGTTAAATTTCGAATTTTTCATTTGAAAATTATTAACTTAATTGAAAAATTTTCATATTTTTTATACTAAGATAAGGTTAGGTTGAATTTATGTCTGTCTATAAAAATATCGCAGAATTTCTTGAATTTATCAATATTAGCAATGAAAAATTTACTCTTTTTGAATGGAAACCAGAAAGATCTATGAGAAGATTTGATTTGGATCTGAATATAGTAAAAGAAAATCCCATCAGTGATATTTTCTTTCATAAAGATAAAGGGAATATGAAAATTGTATATATAAGAAAACATAATCTTATATATACAGTAGGAGCAAATCCAAGAGTCCAATATCAATTACTGGAAGCATTATTAGAATATATAGACTTATTATTCAATGATTTTTATGAAGTAGAAGTGATATTATCTTATAGTGATTTTTCTCCAGGTATTTTTAATGGATTCAAGCAAAGTGTTGAAGATACTATAAAAGATTTTGCTAATTTAGATTTGGTTAAAAGGATTTTAGTAGAATGCAGAGCATGTAAGACAGTTCTCCCTCTTTTTGTAAAAAAAAGTATGATTGAAAATGCCGAGTCTCATCCTGTTCCTATAGTATATAGCCATGGTGGTCATGCAATTTTATGCTTTATAGACCAAAACTTCAATCATCGTGGTGTAGAATTAGTTAATATATCGGGATAATAAGACTTTCTCTTAGTTTTCTTCGAAAAATTTTTCCTACTGCTGTTCGGGGTAATACATCTAAGAATTCAATGATTCTAGGATATTTATACCCTGCAAGTCTTTCCTTTGCCCATTCAATAATATCTTGTTCAGTTATTTTTTCCTTGAATTCAGGTTTTAAAACAATGAATGCTTTAATAGTTTCACCAATATTTGGATCTGGCATACCTATTACTCCCACTTCAAGTATAGCGGGGTGTTCAACCAGTTTTTCTTCTACTTCTTGAGGCATTACTTTATATCCTTTATATTTTATCATATCTTTAGTTCTTCCTTCAATATAGAAGTAGCCATCATTATCCATTCTTGCTAAATCACCAGTTCTCAACCATCCATCAATAATATCCCTTTTAGTCTCATCAGGTCTTTTCCAATAGCCCTTCATTATTTGTGGTCCTTTAATCATGAGTTCTCCAACTTCACCAATTGGTAATTCTTCTAAACCATCTTTAATTTTATCTGGATTTACTATTATCGCATCAGTATCAATAATTGGAAACCCAATACTCTCAGGCTTAACTTCGGGTATCCAATTTGTAGTTGTAATCGCACCTCCTGAACATTCAGTAAGTCCATAACCTTGGCCTACTTTTATTCCTACAACATTCTCCCATTGTCTGTTAAGTTCTGGGGATAAAGGTGCTGAAGCAGATCCTACATTCTCTAAGCTTGATAAATCTCTCTCAGTAAAATCGGGAGAATTAATAATCATTTGATACATAACAGGGACAAATGAAAACCTTTTAACTTTATAATATTCTATAGCATCCAATACATCAGTAGGATTAAAGGGAAACATTACAAGCATTCCACCTATATACAGGCCCCAAATCATTAATACAAATCCCATTGCATGGCATAAAGGCAAAACACTTAAACTTGCCCGTTTTCCAAAAAAAGCTTTAATGGGTTTACCTTCAGAAGTAGGGATTACATAAATCAACGAAAGTAACCCATGAATTAGATTATCATGTGTTATCATGACTCCTTTTGGCAGTCCAGTTGTTCCTCCTGTAAACATTAATGCTGCTATATCGTTTACAGGATCAATATAATCATCTGGAGGTTTCGAAGGTGCATCTCTTATTAATTCGTCGTACGTTATCGTATTTGCTTTTGCCTCCTCAGAACCGAGTAATATTATATTGTTCAAATCAACTTCTTTTTTAACTCTTCTAATAGTTCTAAAGTTATTTATGTGTACAAATATTACCTTAATATTACCTGATTCTCGAATAATGTGAGAAACTTCAGTCTTCTTGAGTAAAGGATTAATGGGAACTAGAGAGGCTCCTGTTTCCATGATACCTATAGAACTGAATAAAAATTCTGGACAATTCTCTGACATAATAGCAACCGAATCTCCTTTTTTAATACCCATATCGTGCAAGGCATTACCAACTTTATCCGAAAAATAAATCAATTCACGATAAGTGTATTTTTTATCAGTTGGTTTATGGTAAACGCATACGTTGTTTGGATATTTTTTAGCGTTTGTTTTAATGAATTCATGAACTGGAATTGGGTCATATATTATTGATTTGGGTTGTTCTGGGGGACGATTTCTCAACCAAAGTCTATTTGGATTAGTAAGATATGGTGATTCATTTTCAAAATCAAAATCAATTTCCCAGTTAGAATAATCTTTCAAATTTCTACCCTCTTAATCTTATATTTCACAATTCGTTAAAATTTGATTATAAAATTGTAATCTTAAAAACTAAATAAAGAAATTAACACTTTAGTATAAAAACTTTTCTCAATATTCTACAAATTAAAACAAAAAATTTGATGCTTCTGAGGATATCACAATTAAATAGAAATTATTTCAACTCTAAATAGAATAATCTAAATCTATGTTTCTCCAATTTTAAAAAAAAAAAAAATCATCATCGTGGTGTAGAATTAGTTAATATTAATGGTTAATTAAAACTATTTATCAATTGGTAAGAGATTTTTCTTCAATCTTCAATAATGAATTTTAAATGTGTATTATAAATAATATACATATGGAAGAAGATCAGAATTCCAACGATGAACTCTTTTTTGAAGATATTGTAAAAAAAACAAAAACAGGAATTACTTTCCCAAAAGAACTGAGGGACTTATTATTTGAGGAAGATGTAGACACATTTTTTAAATTAATGGTTCCAAAAGAGAAAGATAAGATAATCTTAGAGTTTTTATCTGATGAGCAAGTTAAAGAATTGTCCGAGAAATTAAAAACTAAGAAAACTAAAACCACAACCGATTCAAGTACTTCAGGAACAAAAAAATCAAAAACCTCTAAAAAGACTTCAGGTCTAAGCCCTGCTTGGGGTGAATATTTTGTTTACGATTTTGAAGCAAAAGATAAAATTACTCCTATTCTAGAATCAGCTTTTTATAAATTTGCTGAGACTCCATTAAATCTGGAAGATGCTATGGGACGAGTTAAATATGCATTAGTATCTTTTCTTAGTTCTACTAAAACGGAAAACGCTAAATTATATTTTGCTGTAGAAAAATTTTTAATAGATATTATTGATAAGTTCGATCAACCGAATTTGCTTGATTGGATATTTGAAAAAATTATACCAAATATTGAAAGTAAATTCCTTTATGAATTAGCATTATTAGAATTGGTTGAAGCCAGTTTAAAATTTAAAAGATGGGAGAAAGCAGAAATTTATATTTTTTATGTACTGAAAAACATTGATAGCTATGCAAAAACTGAAATGTACAACATTATGAATAGTTTTAAGCAACTTGTAAAAAAAGTTAAATATGTTGAGAGATCAGATAAAATTGACATTTTATTAAAAGAAAAGCTTATGGAATATGGGAAAGATGTTGATACAGATTATCAAATTCAAATTGTTGAATTTCTTGAAGATTTACAATATATAGAACTTGCTTATAAACTGGCAAAAGAAATTCAAGTAAGTTTACCTCCTGAAAGTATGAAAATCGAAGAAATAAGAAAGATAGTCCGACGATTACATACTGCGCCTATTGAGAGTAAACCTGTGTCAAGTACAGATTTTGAGGAAGATGAGCCAGAGGATTAATTATTATTGTTTTCTTCTTCCTTATGATGAACCTTTTCTAATTCTTCCTCAACTCTCTTTTTTTCCAGGTCCACGATTTTCTGTTCTTTTTGTTCTATAGATTTTTGTTTTAATTCAATTTCAACTTGGGATAACTCTTTTTCTTTTTCAATTAGCTCTTCTTTTATTTTTAAAGCTTTTTCCCTCTCCCGAATTTCTTTTTCTTCCAATTCCTTTTCTTTTTCTTCAATCTCTAATTTTTTTTTCTTGATTTCAATGTCTTTCTTTTTTAACTCGATCTCTTTATCAATAATTTCCTCTTCTTTTTTCTTGAGTTTTTTAGGTATTTTTTTTTCGGGTTCTTCACCAATATCGCTCTCCTTTTCTAAGATTTCCTCTTTTAATTTAAGGACTTCTTCTTTTTTTTGTATTACTTTTTCTTCTATTTCTTTCTCCTTTTCTTCCAATTCCAATTTTCTTTTTTTAATTTCCAATTCTTTCTTTTTTAATTCAAATTCCTTATCCAATATTTCAGATTCTTCTTTTTCTATTGAAATATCCCTTCTTTCATCTGTTTTTAATTTCTCAAGTTGATCTTCAGAAGGTTCTTTTATTATATTTTCTTTTTCTACTATCTCCTCAATTTTATCGACTGAAACAATAGATTTCAATACTTGATCAATATATTCTTTCAAATCTTCATTTTCTGGAACAATAGCAATTTCTTTTGCATACTCTTTTAAAACTTTTGTTATCAATCCAGGAGATATATGCCCTATAGCTTTTAAAACTTGTACTGCTTTTTCTATTACAAATTCCTTCTCATCAGATAATCTTTTTAAGATTACTTTTATCAGTGCTGTATTATCAATAGTTGCTTCTCCTTCAGCCATATAGATTAATAACTGCAAAGCAGCTTCTCGGACATTAGGATCTTCTGAATTTAATAAATCTTCACTATAAGGAAGAAATAAATCAGCTTCTTTCTCACAAATTGTTTTCAAAAGTAATAAAAAAGTATATCTTAGTACTGAATCTTTTTTTGATAAATTTTCTAACAGAGATGGTATATCAATGATGAGGTTTTCAATTAAAAAGCGTAAAACAGTGCGCCCACCATGTAATGTTAATAAAGCTTCGATTACTTCTTCAAGTCTATCTAAATAATCTTCTTCACTAGCATCGCCAAGATAGAGTGCAATTATTTGTACAGCATCATCAAATCTACCATCATTTACGAAATCTTTTAATTGATTAATTTCTATCAAATTGTTTTTTTCACTATTCATAAAATTCTCCTCTATTTCTCTTTTTTCTACACCCAAATAATATAATAATCTGTATAAATTCGTGTTATAAAATTGAAAATTAATCTTAAATCTCTAAATCTTAATCGTGATTTTTGTCCTTCTTCATCATAATTATTAGTTAAAAGATTGATGTACAATACAATTTCTAGATTTTGATTTGTATCAGTATTTAAATTAATTTGATTACAATATTGGGTTAATGCATTAAGATCCTCCCAAAAAGTATCCCAGAAATATTGATCCGCTTTAGAATCTCTTGTTTCAGAGGATTCTCCTGAAAGTTTTGTTAGAACATCAGAAGGTACTTTAAGAGTGATCTCTATATGTTTGGATGGTATATATGTTAGGTTAACTTCAGAAAAATATAAGGCTGCATATAATTTACAAATTCCATATAATAATTCAAGACTAGCTATATCTTCACGATTGGCATTGCATAGAACATATTTTTCTTTTAAAAAGGCAATATGTAATCGATCTCCAAATTTGAAAATAATGTAATCCTCTACTAATAAATAATCAAAATTCTCATCTCTGTTCTGAATTCTGTCATCAAATATCTTAAATACATCATCCCATTTATTAAATGAAATGAATTTATTTAATTTACGATAATCACCATGAAAAAAAATATCTAAAAAATCAATCAAATAGAGGTAATTATCATAAGGTCTATAAATTACAGTTTTATTTCTAAAAAATCTTTCATTTACTCCTTTATGGACACTATAGCAAAATTTGGGTAAATCTTCAATAGTAAGTCCTGACTTTATCCTTAATTTTAATAAAAATCTTCTTGAACATTTTGGTTGTAAAGTACATGCAATTCTATCTCGTTCACATTCCTCAAAACAAAGTTTATCTATCCTGGTTTTTAAAAGACCAATTAGTTCTGCTTTAGTTTTTGCATCCGATAAATTGCTTAAATACTTTAAAATATGTTCTTCATTTAAAGGCATTTAAATAACAGTTCAAACTTTTTTTTCTTTTTAAAAATTTTTAGTTAGTTAAGATTTAGGATGTTTCGGCTTATTCTAGAAATAAAAATTAATAAATTCTAATATTTTTTATTGTTATTCTAAATTATAAGTAAAGAAGTTTTAATTCTTTTGTCAATTAAAAATATTAATAAACGTTTCTTCTTTACATATAAAAATAACATTTCCAATCAATCTAATTAGGTTTGAACGAATATGTTGAGGCAAATTCATATTTTTCTAGAATCCAATCTAGTATTTGTTAAAAATTTTGCTATGGCACTTGGTAGTGATGAATTAGATAATGTAAAAAAGATAATACAAAAATACATTGATATGCCGATAATAGGTAAAACATTTCAACGAAATTTGACTGATTTTCAGATATTTCATAGAGCATCTGATAAATTATTTTTTCTGTTTATTACAGATCTAGTGGATTCAATTCAATATATCGATGAAATGATAATAAAAACAATCGAGAAATTTAAACAATTATTTCCTGATCCACTTAAAGTAAGTGAACCTAGTCGGGAAACTGGCGAATTAAATGAGTTTTTGAGTCAATTACAAAAGGATTTACACTCAAAAATTGCTATAATTGGTCCTACAGGAGCGGGAAAAACAACACTTTACGAAATGTTAAAAAGCGGAAAAGAAAGGATTCATATGGATTTTGCTAAAACATCTATTTTAGAAATAGATCATGTTTGTTTTGATATTTGGGATTTCCAATTAAATGATAATTTCTCTCTTTTATGGTCAAAATTTATACGTGGATCTGATTTGGTTATCTTTCTGTTCAATTTAGCAAATTATAATTTAAAAATGATAAACCATTTTATGAAGCTTCATTTAATTGAGGGTAAAAATTCAAAACTATTGATGATTGGGAATAAGAGAGATTTGATTGAAGATACAGACATGAAATTGATAAAAAATGAGTTAGGTTTTTCTGATTTCGAAGAAATTTCTTTAAGAGATGCTGATGCCAAATCGAAAATTGAACAGTTTATTATGACAGTTCTAAATTTGAGAAAGAAATTACCAACTGAATTTATTGAATTAGTGAAAAAAACAGATAACTTGGTTTTAGAAGGAAAAAAAATTGAAGCATTAGCTAATTATAAGGAATTACTTAATACAAGTAAATCATACCAAAATGTAAAATATACAAAAACCTTAGAACAAAAAATTGAGAATTTAACTAAAAAAATTCAAGAAGAGATGGATAAAAGAAAAAAAGTAGTGAAAGAAAAGGATTTTGAATTAGCAAAACCATTAGTCTTTACTCGAAAAGTTACAGTAAAAGCCCTTCCAGATTCGGAAGCCTTAGATCAACTATTAGAGATAGAATCAATTCCTGAAGAAGAAACAGTTTCTCCTTCAAAATCAATGAAAGAATTGGTATCTTTTCAAAAATTTGATACAGAAAAAGAGATAATACCTCCTATAACTCAGAAGTCTGAACTAAAGATTATAAAACCAATTTCAGTTTCCAAAAAAGAAAAAAAAGAATCAAAACCAGAAACTGAAATGCCAATGGAACTATTTGGACCCCATAAGGAGTTAGAACAAGACATAAAAAAACCTTTAGTCGTTGATTTTACTAAAGAATTGCAAAAAATAATAATTCAGAAAGGAAGTTCTCTTAGTTTGGAACTATGTGATAATTTGATAACAGAATTAGAAAAATCTTTAGGGAGAGATATAACAATAGATGATATTAAACTAGCTGCTGATTTTTTTGTAAAACAAGAAAAAATGTCCCAGTAAAGAATTCTTTGACTTTCTCATCACTAGTTCAAAAATAGTTCATAATATAGTTCTTTTAAAATAATTAAATATTCAATTAATTACTAAACATATTATATTGATTAAACCAAACGAGTTTAACAAATTGACATTTAATATTTTCATAAATGTGAACCAAAAATGAGTGTTATGAAACAACTTCGAGAATATTTTAATGAAATTATGAGATTGAACTATATATTGGCATTATTAGGATGGGACCAACAAGTAAATATGATGGACTATAAAAATGTTGATGGTCGATCAGAACAAATGGCCCTAATAACTAAACTTATACACAAGAGATTGACATCAGAAAAAGCAGGAAAATTAATAAGAAATGCTGAAAAAGTTAGTGATCTCAATGATATTGATGCCGCTATGCTAAGAGAAGCAAAAAGAGAATATGAACAGGAAACAAAGTTACCAGAAGAATTGGTTGTGGAAATACAAAAAACTTCCACATTAGCACAACAAACATGGCAAAAAGCGAGACAGAACAATGATTTTAACTCGTTTATTCCTTTACTAGAAAAAACTATAGAATTACAAAGAGAAAAGGCAAGGAAACTCGAAACTCACTCTGATCTCTATTCAACTTTAATTGATTTATATGAGCCTGGAGCTACTTATGATTGGATCGCTAATATTTTTAATCCAATAAAACCTAAATTAACTGATTTTGTTAAAAAGCTAGAATCTGCTCCCGATAAACCTGATGATTCTATATTAAATAAAGATTATGATCCTGATAAGCAATATGAATTAACTTATGAAATTTTAAAGAAATTAAACTATGATTTTGAACAAGGACGACAAGATAAATCTGCACATCCTTTCACTACATCGCTTGCTTCTTTAGATATAAGGATAACCACTAGAACAACAGAACCGTTTCCAGCTTGCATTACTGGTACAATTCATGAATGTGGTCATGCTCTCTATGAACTGGGTATAATGAAAGAATTACATGATACAATTTTATGTACTGGTACTTCAATGGGTATTCATGAATCCCAATCAAGAATGTGGGAAAATATTGTAGGGAGAAGTAAAGAATTCTGGATTTATTGGTATCCAATATTTCAAAAATATTTTCCTGAGAATTTAAAAAATTATCCTATGGAGGAATTTCATAGAGCTATTAATTATGTTCATCCATCATTTATAAGGGTAGAAGCAGACGAAGTAACTTATGGATTACATATTATTCTTCGATTTGAAATTGAAAAAGACCTGATTGACAATAAAATTCAAGTAGAAGAATTACCAGAGTTATGGAATTCTAGATTTGAGGAATTACTTGGTGTCATCCCTCCAAATGATACATTAGGAGTTTTACAAGATGTACATTGGGGTAGTGGGTATATTGGATATTTTCCTACCTATTTTTTAGGAAATCTCTATTGTGCTCAGTTTTACAATAGTGCTCTGAAACAATTTCCCAACTTATCTGAAGATTATAAGAAGGGTGAATTTTCTAATTTATTAAAATATCTTAGAGATAATATTCACCAATATGGTAGTATTTACCGTGCTAATGACCTAATAAAGAGAGTTACAGGAGAAGACTTAAAACCTGAATATTTTATGAAATACATTGAAAAGAAATTTTATCCTATTTATGGGTTATGAGTTTCTATTTTTATCTTATTTCTTAATATTCTTTTTTTTATAAAAAATAATTATTATTATCAAAACCAATAATTATATATAAAATATTGATAAAATTTTTCAAAATATATCAGAAAATTTCTCATATTAAGAATTAATTTTGAATTTGATGAAAAAACTTTGGGATCATTTCAATGAAATAAAAAAATTAAGTTATATTAAAAATCTTTTAAGTTGGGATCAGCAAGTTAATATGCCCAAAGGTTCGGTTAAAGGAAGGGCTGACCAACTGGTATTAATTCAAAATTTGATTCAAAAAAGAATAAAATCAGATAAAACGGGAGATTTAATCAGGAATGCTGAAAAATTAGATAATCTCAAGGATGCGGATTTTGCTATGATAAGAGAAGCAAAAAGACTGTATGAACAAGCAAATAGAGTACCTGAGGATCTATTGGGAGAAATTACTAAACAATCAAGTTTGGGTTATAATGAATGGGAGAAAGCAAGAAAAAAAAGTGACTTTTCAATTTTTCAACCTTGTCTTGAAAAAATGATCTACCTTCAGATAGAATATGCTGAAAAACTAGATACAGGACCAAACTTATATTCAACATTAATTGATCTATATGAACCCGGAGCAACTTACGATTGGATTTTAAAAATCTTTACTAATCTTAAACCTAAATTAATAAAATTCATTAAAACATTAGAAAATTCTTCTAATAAACCAGATCAATCAATATTAAAGAGATATTATGATCCTGAGAAACAATGGCAACTAAGTCTAGATATAATTAAAAAATTAAATTTTAATTTTAATATTGGACGTCAAGATAAATCTACTCATCCATTTACTGTTTCTTTATCATCGAAAGATATTAGAATAACCACGAGAATACGGGATAATTTTCTAATAGATTGTCTTTTTTCAACTATTCATGAATGTGGTCATGCTCTATATTATATGGGATTTAATGAAGATATTCGTGATACAATTTTAGCAGATTCATGTTCATATGGAATTGGTGAATCCCAATCAAGAATGTGGGAAAATATTGTGGGTCGAAGTAAAGAATTTTGGATATACTGGTATCCAATTTTCCAAAAATATTTTCCTGAAAATTTAAAAAATTATCCCTTAGAAGAATTTTATAGAACAATAAATATTGTTCATCCCTCATTTATTAGGGTAGATGCAGATGAGGTGACTTATGGATTACATATTATCTTACGATTTGAACTAGAAAAAATGATGATTGAAGATAATCTTCAAATAAGTGAGTTACCCATCTTATGGAATGAAAAAATGGAAGAATTACTAGGAATCATTCCACCGAATGATGCAATAGGGCTATTACAAGATGCTCATTGGTCTAGCGGGGGATTTGGCTATTTTCCCACTTACGCACTTGGTAATCTCTATGGTGCCCAGATCTATCAAAAAGCATTAAAAGACAATCCTAGTTTTAATAAGGACTGTGAGAAAGGAGAATTTTCTAATCTTTTTAATTATTTAAAGGAAAATTTATATCAATATGGAAAAATATATAGGGCTAATGATTTAATAAAAAGAGTTACTGGAGAAGAACTAAATCCTGACTATTTCATGAAATATATTGAAACGAAATTTAAACCATTATATAACAGATAAAAAATGTATCAAGATTCTTTTTTTAAAAAATAACATAATTTTTTTTTTGAATAATGATAAACTAATAAAAATCAATAATCTAAATAAATTAAGTTTAAGAAATTTATTTTTATTATTTTTATAATTTTTAAGTGCGAGATTCTTTATTTTTATATATTTCTAAAGAAGATGATAAAATGTTATTACAAGTTAAAAAATTCTCAGAAAAACTATTACTCCCATTAGGTAGAAAATTAAAGAACGTCCCAGCTAATTATTTTACTCTTTTTGGTTTAATTTCAGCGATAATTACTTTTTTTGGATTTATATTTCAATTCCTGATAATAATAATTATTTTTCTTTTCATTACTGAATTTTTTGATCAATTAGATGGAGTTGTAGCACGACTTCAAGGACCTACAACATTGGGAGGATTCTTAGATTCTACATTAGATAGAATTGGAGACTTTTTTTTATTCTTTGGAATTATACTAGGTGGATATACTACAATAGAAATTGGGTTAATTGTTATTTTTGGAGCTTTTTTAACATCCTATACACGTGCTAAGATTGAAGCATTAGGCATTGAAAATTTATATGGTGTTGGAATATTAGAACGTACAGATCGTGTACCAATTTTACTTATTGGAGCAATTTTACAAATTTGGTTTTCATATGCTTTTTGGTGGACGATGATAATATTAGCAATTGGAACGAATATTACTGTAATTCAGAGAATTATTTTTGCTTTTCGAAAATTTTCAAGTAATAAAGAAGAAAAATTATAATTTTG
>JBHLNF010000005.1:0-269226 GCA_048937405.1 Promethearchaeota archaeon | reverse complement strand
CAACACGATTCGTACGATTTTTTCGCTTGAATCATCCCCTTATTAACTTCGAGATCTCAGGATCTCACTTTTTTTTTTTTTTGAGTTAAGTTTTATCTTTTTCATTTTTTTTCTTTTTTTATTTTAATTTATTGTTGAATTTAAAATATATTCAGTAATTCCTTTAATACTGTTATTAACAAAAAAAATCTCTCTCTTTCTTACATCATCCTTAAGAAAGCTTATATTAGAGAAATATTGGTCTTTTTTCTTTAATTTATCTATTATATACGAAATAGATTCACTTTTATTTCTCTTCTGTATATTGCTTTGAATTACCTTTGTCCACAATATTATTTGTTCTCTTGCTAACCTAAGCATCAAATCTGCATTTTCTCTAACTCCATGATGTGCATAGCAAATCATATAATCTAATAATTTTAAAGAAATTAAGTTATCAAGGGTGTTAATAGAAATGTTATAATTAAAAATAGGTGGAGTTGCTGGACGGATATATATCTGGTTAGGCAAAGGATAACTTACTCCGGCTGCTTCTCCAGCAAATAGATATTTCTGGAATAAAAACGAGAGATGATGCGGAGCATGACCTAATGTTTCAATAGCTTTAATCTTATTATCTGCAATCTTTTCTTGATATAAAATTCGATCTGGGGGAATTGATCTTATTTCTCCATATAAATTCGCAACCTTACCAAGAACTTTTTTACTTCCTTTCCATAACGCTTCAGGATTTATAAGATGTTTTATACCTTTAGGATGACATATAACCTTTGCTTTCGAATAATAATTAAGAAGAGAACCTGCCCCTCCAGCATGATCCATGTGAATATGTGTTAATAGAATAAAATCAAGATTTTTATCCGTAATATTTAAGTTATTTAACTCTTTCTTGAGAACCTTAATAGTAGATGTAGGTCCAGGATCCACTATAAATGAAAGATTATTATCATTATAAACCCAAGGACTTAAAAAGAAATCACTTCCATCTAAATTTAGTTTTAAAATGATATTATAAAGATTCTCACTAACTTTAATTATTGTCATATAAAAATTTCCCTAATTAATTTATCCTAGTCTAGTAATAGGAGTTATTAGAATCAATATTTTCTTCAAATTCAATATTTTTTGAGCACTCAAGAGTTTAATGGACTGTCCATTTAAGAATTTAAAATTTATATAAAAAAAAAGTATTTTTATTATTTTTTATAATTTTTTCCAATTTCATAAACAGTGGCTATTTTTTCTCCAAGTTTCCAATAGGACCTCTGTGAATAAATATAAATTTTAAGTTTAGTAATATCTGGTCTCTCTTCTGTTAAACAATATAAATAAAGAAGCTTTTTTGGGCTAAAGAAATTAATATTTTTTTCTTTTTTTTCTTATTCTTTGCTTAAAACTTTAGTGTAGTAATTTATTTCTTTAATTTTATTGATTTGGAAAAAGTTAGAAATATTTTTTTATAAACTTTAAGCGATTTTGCTCTGAGTTTGCTCCATTTTTCAAAATAAATTTCTCATACTTCTTATAAAGTTAAATAATGTTAACATATAACTCGAAATATTTCTCATAGAGACAATTTCAATACTTTTTTGAAAATCTATAAAATTATTCAGAATTTCATCCCAACTTTTTTTAAATTAAAATCAATTATAATATCCGTCTAAACCTGGGTTGAGCAATCTAATCCAAGAAAAAAATCACTCGTTATTAATCCCCTTTAAAATTAATCAAAGAAAATTAGTTAGTTTTTTTTTCTAAAGAGAAGAATTTGTTGCGACTATTATTGCTCTACAAATTTTAAGATATAAATCATCAGATAATTTATTATATTCTTTTTGTATTTTTCCTTTAAAATGTAGCTCATTCCAGTCTACCATTGCTACTATCCAAGCTTTATTACAAGCTGCAAAAATTTGTTTTGCTTTAAGATTATATTTTTCGGGAGGGACTAAATCATTATGGGTAATTAAATTGAGTGGATCATCAGATACTATACAATCAAGAGCATCCTGAAAAATATCAACATATTGAATTAATGATTGTTTTTCAGCAAACTTTTTTATCTTTGTAATTTCACTTATCAATTCTTTATTCCAATATTCTAATGGGGGATAATCTATTTTCAGTTGATTATAATTTTTCGAAATTAAACCATAAATAACGGACCAGATTCTCTCTTTATCACCAAAAGGGATAAAGTTCCATTTAACATCCCAAATATCAGAAAGTGGGTCCTTAAATGCTTCAATCATCCATCTTCCACCACCTAATAAGGGTGCAGATATTCTATTACCCCCTATAGGAGGAAAATGGAGCTTTAGATTTTTAACACCACTTTTTCTTAAATAATCATATCAATCATTAGGAGTATTTGCTAAAAGAATCTCTTCTGATTTCTCTCATTAATTATCAATTCTATAAAACGAATTTTCTTGCATAAATGAGTTATAGAATGATCAGGAACTAAACTGATAGGTTGGTTATTTAAGAAGTTATTATTATAAGAATAAGAAGTTAGACTATCTATTTGAGCTAGTTCAGTGTTCATATACTTAAATCAATTACATCCTTTAAAAGATTAGGTTTGAACTAATCAATGTGGAGCTAAATATCGTTATTCTAAATTTTTAGGATTTTATTCTTTCACCAAGTTTATAATAGTTGAAGTCACCCCCAGTAGCCCAAATAATTGGGTGAATCTTCCTCCAATCAAGTTTAACTGTTTCCTCTACTTTAATGGTGCATTGATGATTAACATATGATTTAACGACTTCACCAATTATTCCTTCATTGCGATCATAGTCAAGAATTTCATGAACTTTACACTCAATATTTACTGGACACTCACGAATCATTGGAGCAGTTTTTAATTCTCCATAAAAATTATCAAATAATAAGCTTTTATCAATATCACGTCCAGATTTACTTCCGCAAATTTTTATTTTATCCATAAGATCTTCTGAAGGAACATTTACACTAAATGTCATATTTTCGTGAATTCCAATTGTAGTATAGCGTTTTTTAAATAAGCTAAAGAAAATATATTTACCAAAATCAAATGGACAACTATAGCCTATTACCAGATAATTGGGCTTATTATGTACATCTGCTCCTACCAAAATTACAGGTAAAGGGCTTAAAAGATTAACTTCAATAATCTTTTTTCCTGATTTTTTTTTATTCATTTTTATTAAAAAAATTTGAAGTTATATTATTTTTTTTTATATTTTTTTCCAATTTCATAAGCTGGGGCTAGTTTTTCACCAAGTTTCCAATAGGATCTCTGTGAATAAGTATAGATTTTAAGTTTAGTAATGTCTGGTCTCCCTTCTGTTAAACAATTCTCATTAGCATATGTATTAATTACTTTCCCGATAAAAATGTCATGACCTTTCTCAATATCAACGATATCTCTTGTATTGATGGTTTTAATAACTTCACATTCCAAATTAAGTGGTGAATCACTTGCCATTGGTGCGGTTTTAAGATCCCCATAAAAAACATCAAATACTTCTGATTTATCTATTTCACTGCCTGAAACGATACCACAATAATCAATTTTTTCTACCAAATCTTCTGAAGGT
This sequence comes from Promethearchaeota archaeon, assembly GCA_048937405.1. Classification (GTDB taxonomy): domain Archaea; phylum Asgardarchaeota; class Lokiarchaeia; order Sigyniarchaeales; family SOKP01; genus Loki-b32. The sequence continues at coordinate 265,642 of JBHLNF010000005.1, read as the reverse complement.
GTATTAACGCTGAAAGTTCCATTTTCTTTAATACCAATATTAGTAAAATGAGATTCATAAGAAGAGACTGAAATTAATGGTGGTTGAATTTCAATAATTCCAACTAATCCAATGGTTTCAAAGTTTGGTTTTCCATTAACATTTGCTCCAACAAGAGCAAGTGGCAGAGGAAATAAATAAGCTCCAGAATTAATCTTTTTTTTATTCATTATATCACACTTTTAAGATATATATACAAAATAAGCTTTAATTAAATTAAAAGGTTGAATTTTTGAATTTAGAATAAATTTTGAGTGAATAATCGATTTTTTTAGTAATTTCTAAAATAATCCATAATTTCATATATTTTAGACAAAATTAACTGTTTGATAATGGATTTTAAAAACTTTATGAGAAAATAAATAGTATACAAAAGTATTATTTTAATTCCAAGATTATAAATATTGTATATTGATTAATTACCAATTATTGGGTAAAGACTTAATATGACTGAAACTAATGATTTAGCTCTTAATGGGGAGACAAAACGAATTTTATTTCAATCCATGGAACTAATTATGAATAACATTAAGGCTAATATTGACCATTTAGATAAGAATTTTAAATATACTAAGAAGTTTATTAATTTAGTTCATGACGGGTTAGTAAGTAAGCGTAGATTTTTCTTATTAGCCTCTGGAAGAAGTGCTTTCATATTACAATGCTTTGCGACACGATTAGTACACTTAGGGGCCGAAGTACATATAGTCACCAACTTAGCAAGCATGCCAGCGTTACGAAAAAAAGATATTTTAATAGTACTTTCTGGTTCTGGTACTACTAGCATTGTCGTTAGTTTGCTTAATAATTATGTGAATACAATAAAACCATATGGGATTGTTACAATTACAAGTCACCCAGAGACTGTGATAGGAAGAATTGGCGATATCACTATAAAACTTAAAGGTAGAACAAAACGAGATAAAGCAGTTGGAGACACAGCGGTACTTGCACCTGAAGGTACAATGTTTGAAATCGCCGCTTTTTGTTATTTAGATGCCATTATAGCAGAATTAGCGATTAAAATGGGTAAAACTGACAAAGATTTACTTGAGCAACATTCACAAGGTACTTAATAATTCTACTGATGAAAATGTTATATAAATTAAAAAATACTACATTTTAATTTTTTAAATCTATTAGTTAGGGGAGGAATCTATAGATATTTTTTAAAATAACTAAAAAAATAAAACTCCTATATGTACAAAAGGAGTAATAATACTAGTACTGATAAATATAATCAACACTCCATAAATAAATTTATAATCTGAGTTTCTGGCACCATGAATAATAAAAAGACAATAACCACTAATTAATAAAATGCCAAAGAAGGCTCCAAGGATTATTACTAATTTCTCAAATGTAGTTGTAATTGGTTCAAGATTTAATAAATACATAAAAATATTTCCAATTCCCCAGTCTAAGGTAATTATACTAAATCCATAATAAATCAACATTAATATACCAGCTACTAATAAATATTTTCCAAAGTTATTTCGATTATTAATTCCATAGAATAAAAGTAAAACACTAGCCAGAAATAATGGGACACTATTAATTAAACCCTGAAATATTAAGAAGGCTATGATCATTGACCTTTCATTCTCGGTTAGATTTACATAAAAATATCCTGGTTCGAAAAGTGGAATAAAGGCACTTATCATCCCAATAATTGCAAAATATTTCAGAAACATCGGTTTAAGTAATTCTTCCTTTCGTCCTCTATGTGAAAGAAAGATAAATAAGTAAAACATAAAAATGCTTAAAGAAGATATAATAGAAGGTAATGCTCTGATTAGAAAATCTTCTAGTTCGTATTGAAAATATCCAAACTCCAATGTCATAATAATTCTGCTTAAATTTAATTTGAATTATGCCTTAAATTAAAGAAGGAAATAATAAACTTTATTTAAACTTTTATGAAGGCTATGATAAAATATTTAATGTTAGATAAACACATTAAATATGCGCCGATTTATAGTGTTTTTATTAGAATTATCATTCGATGAGTAAAAATCTCCAAATCGGCGCACACTTTAAATTAATAATGCTCCAATTGCTGCACAAAATTCAGAATTTTTTAAGAAAATACACTTTTTATTATTTACTGTACATAAAAGGGAGAGAATTTTCTTTAAAATCTTATTTCCTTTTAGGAAACCTCCGCAAAAAACAATTTCAGTAACATCATTATTACTAGCCATAGTATTAGCAATAATTCCTAAATTTTCACCAATCATACAAATGATAGAATTAATAAAATCTCCTTGGTTTAAAGAGTTTACTTCATAATTTTCATTAATTTTACCCAATGATGCTGCGGTAAATTCCCTAAAGATTAAATCAATTCTCTTATCCCCTGGATGGTATATATCTGAAACCTTTAAATCAACATTATACCGATTTCCTTTTTGTGCTAAGTTTAGTGCTTCTTGGAAATTATATAAATTGAATATAGTTTTTATTAATCCCATAAAAAAACCTCCCCCAAGTGCGGAACCCCCTAAATGAACAATATGATCGTTTTTCAAAACAATTGAGGTTCCAGTTCCTATAGTCACTATTAATGAACGTGGTAATTCCTGCTTTTTTTCTAGATTATAAAGAAATTCGATGCCTTTCACACTTGCTTCAAATTCATTTATCAGATTTGATATAAAATTTTTTGAATATGCTTCATATAATTCAAAACTTTTTCCACCCGTAAAATTAATTACTTTTAATTGATCTTTTTTATTATTGAGAAATGCTTTAATCTCTGAAACATCAGTATAAGTAGGAAAAGAAGATAAATTTAATTCATTATTTTCTAAGTAAGTTATTTTCGAAAGAGTTTGTCCCATATCAATTCCAATTTTATCTGGTGGAATTTCGAAATTAATATCGCTTAAAATTATTTTTGTTATCAGTCTTATCACTTAGGTTAGAATTCAATTAACTCCAATTGTCAATAAATATTAAAAATAATTCCTTTTATTAGCGGAAGAGCGGTGGTAAAAGTTGTAAATAGTCCTTACCCATTATTTTACCAGCACATATAAATCCAGAATGGGTAGCAGCTTCAATTCCTCCTTCATTAATGCGTTTTCCATAAGTATCTCCAGCAAAATATAATCCTTTTATAGTTGGACATTCTATATCCACCCATTCATCTTCTGGATGTCGCCACAATATACATGTATCTCCTACAGTGAATAACATGAATTCCACGGCATCTCTCCAGCCTTGGAATGCGGTATCTAAGAATTTCAACATCCTGTCTATCACTATATTCACTTTATTCTTATCATGTACTTCACTATCTAAAATACTGCTAGCCATACCCATTAGATGTTTCCCTTCAGGAGCGGTTGTAGGTGCAATAGTAGATAAACTTATTATATCGAGAGGAACATTGCCTCTAAACAATCCTTCCTTCTCTGAGATCAACATAGATGTATGGTAAAAAGATCTAGGGTCAACCTCCAGTTCACAAAAAGTACTCAATGGTTTAGTCAAACCTATGTTCGCCGCAACCATGGCAGTATGAATTACTTTTTTAGCTAATTTAATAAAATCATTGGGTAATAAATTCTCAGATATTAGCTTTAGCAATACTCGTGGGGGAGTAGTACAAACTATCAACGGAACCTTTATCTCTACTATTTCATCATCAATATTAGCTTTTACACCTATAACCCTTCCATTTTCGATGATAATTTCACTGACTTGAGCATTAGTAATTATATCACCTTGATTATCTTTAACGACACTAGCAAAACCTTCAACAATAAAGCGATGCCCTGGTGCACCTGCAAATGCCCAAGAACCATCAGTTATATGTACTCCCATTTTTTCTACCTGTAGAAAAACTTTTAGATTCTCTCCTGCAGAGTTCAGAGCTGGATCGTTGATAATCGTCTGGAAGGTCCCCATTGCATAATGGAATTCTTGAGCGAGCTCATTTTCAGTTATACTGTTTACCCAATCCTTTAAAGTTACATGGTCTAATTTTTCAGCTTCAGTTATTGATTGAATTTGAAGCTTTTTTTTATGAACTTTAACCATTTCAGAGTAATCTTCATTGCTCATCCAACCTAACTTAGATCTTCTGCTTATTATGTGAGGTTTCCAATCATGATCATACCATACGAAACCTACATTAGGATAGAAAATCGAAGGTTTGTTAAATAGGGCCAATGCGTGGCTGACCCTTCCTCGATTGGTATACCAAGCACCTCTACCACCCGCTTCAAACACATAACCATTAAGCATCTTGTTTTTGATGAGTGTGTTGAGATCAGGGTCTGTTCTATCAACTACCCAAGAGTGAGCAGATTGCATTAAGGTTTTACGAAATTCATCTGCATCCTTTATACTTTCCCCTCGGAATGATGTAGCACGTCCCCCTATCTGGGATGATTGTTCAAGGATGAGTACCTTTTTATGTTCCATTTTGGATAAAATCGCACCAACAACTGATCCGGCTATACCACATCCTATGATTACAACATCGTAATCATTTAATATTTTTTTAGACATTTTAAATCCTCTTTTTTGATAATTAATATTTTTTTATTGTTATTATTACTTTTAATATCTGGAAAACCAGTATGAATTAGAAAATAAGATAAGGATAATTTACTATTGTTTAAATACGCAGTTTTCGAAATAGTTTGCCCCATATCGATTCCACTTTTATCTGATGGAATTTCGATTATATTATCGTTTAAATTTATTTTTTCCATTATTCCTATCACTTAAATTAAAATTTAATCCTTTCATTATTTAATAATATCATTTTAATAAATGAATTTTTCCGAACACATTTATGTTTACTCAATTAAAATCGAAGAAAATCGAAGTAGCTATTACTAAAGGCAATACTCCAAAAGAATGTTTATCAAAAGGAATTGATATCCTTGGAGGAATTTCTAAATTTATTGATGATGGTGATCAGGTCTTTATTAAATTTAATCTTTGTTTGCCAGGAGGCTTCCCTATTAATACTAATTTTGATATTCTTCAAGCCCTAATTCTATCCTGTAAAAAAGCTGGAGCGAAGCACGTTTCATTAGGAAGTTTTCCTTATAAGGGAATTTCTATCAAATTAATATCAGATATATTACATTTAAATGAATATTTTCAAACTCTTGGAGCAGATTTAGCATTTTTAGATAATAGTAATAATTATGGAAAAAAAATTGATCAAGACAATTTAAAAAAAATCAAATATAATTCACACACAAAAGTAGAAATAAAAGATAATGAATTCCTTATCTCAAACACCATTCTAAATTCAAATAAATTTATATCTGTAAATCAGATTAATGTAAATCCTTTATTTAAACTCAACTTATCTCTATTAAATCATTATTCAATTATTCCAGCAAATTTTCAAGAATTTGGAAAAAAAAATAGAAATAAAAATGATTACCTTACTCGTGATCTATACAAAAAAGCTTTAATTTCAAATATATTTGATGTCTTTGAAATTAAACAACCAAACTTAATAATCAACGATCTCTTTTATGTAATAGAAGGAGCAGGACCCTATCCTTATGAAGATTCTAATTTAAAGAAGACAGGTATAATTATACTTGGAGAAGAAGCGATTTCTGTTGATTTAGTAACTCTTAATGCTTTAAATGTGGATATTAATAAGAGTGAATTAATCCAAGAAGCACAAAATAGAAACTTTCCAGTTCCTAAAATCTCAGATATTAAAATTTTGGGTGAAAAACTTGAAGATATCCGAACAAACATAAAATTATGTGCTTCAAAGCTCGAAGATATCAGGATAAGAAACATATCAATTAATTCAGGTAAAATATGCTCAGGATGTTTTAAATATGCTTATCATTTATTAAATTTTATTAAAACATTTATGGATAAAGATCTAAAATACAACAATAAAAATTCTTTTTTAATTGGTGAAACTCCAGCTGAACCGGAAGAAGGGGGGCATGTTATTTTATTTGGAGATTGTGCTATTAACAGTACTAAAGATTACAATTTTAGAAAGAAAATTGTTGGATACAAGACAGATTTAATAACTGATAATCAACTAAAACCAAAAAAGGAATCGAAATCCAAAAAGAAGAAAAAAGTTAAGAAAAAACAAAATAAAAATATTTTAAATTTATCTGGATGTCCTCCTGATTTTTTCAAATGTTTGGAATCAATATTTAAATATTATAAGAAAAAAAATCTTCCTAATTTAAACCTACTAATGAATATAAACAAACTTTGGATTTCAGACCAACTATTTGATAAATTAAAAATTTGGGAGGCGCTTTAGCTAGTTGATAAATGAAAGATTCAGGATAAACTGGTTAAAAATATTGAATTTCAATGAAAACAGAGAAATAATTGAAGATCCTAAAAAAATACAGAAAACTGTGCGAATTCCATTGACCCCAATTACTTTAAATGCTAATTTATTATATTATTTTTTTGAGGTTCTTTATCCGAAATTTATAAATGATCAACAGAACATACTTGATGTTATAATATCTGAAAAGGAAAAAAAGAATAAAGTATTGGGTTTATATCTATATAAGACTAAGAAAGCTGGAATCCATCAATCTATAGAAGTATTACCCAAAGGATTAATTAAAATAAAGAGTCTAGAAATTAGAAAAATAGATGAAATCTTTAATAAGATTCAAGCGAATATATTAAAAGAAAAAGGTATTAGAATATCATCAATTCGATTATTTAAAAATGAAGCTCTTGAAATGATAAACAAATATTGCGAAAAAATTGAGGAAATCTCCACTCATGATTTTTTTGAGCAATTTTTTGATTTGATTCAAAAATTATTTGTTCATGACTTAATTTTAATTTATCCTGCCCCTATTGTCTCTGAATTTTTTAAAAATGTAATCAAATTATTGGGAAAAATACGATTTAAAAATATTTTTAAATTCATTAATGAAATTCTACCTGAATTCAATATCTCTTTTTTAATAGAAGGAAATAAAACAAAAATAGTAATTCATCTTCAACATACCAATTTAAAGTCTGGAAAATCCGAGTTAGAAGTAGAATTCTTTACACCTAATGAATTGGATTTCAATACTATTGATTTGGATGTAATTGATAGTCTAAGTATAATTAAAAATAAATTAGATACTGAAAAGGTCTATTATTTAAATCAAAATGATATTATTTCATTTCTTTCTAATTTTTTCGAGTTATTTATTCCATTAAAGAAAGAAAGCTTAAAATTATTAATACAAAAATTTCTTTTTGGATATCGCAGTTTTGAAAAGCACTGGAATATGGTTCCACACCCTAGAATTTACAATACTCTAATAAGATTTTTGATAAGAATTTTAGGATTTAATATAAATTTCAGAAAACTTTCACATTGGGCAATACCTGAGGTAATTTTTAATTATCTCGATTTTTATTTTGGTTTAAACTCTCGAATATTATTCATCATCACAGATGTAAAGGGAGCTAAAAACTTGAAAATCTCTCGGCAAAGCATATCAAAAAATGCTTGCAAAAAGATGATTTTAGCAGAAATTGAAGCGAGTACTTTGACAAGTTTAGAAGCAATTGGTATAGGAGAAATATTTTCAAATAACAGTCTTTCATTGAATTCAATTAGTTCTGAAATTGCTCAAAAATTTGGTAAACTTTCAGCAATAATTATTATTGATAAGATTTTGCTTGAAAATATACTTAAAAATTACATTTTCAACCATTCGAAATTTTCTTTTTTCCCTCGATTTAAAACTCTAAGTTTATTAAAGAATGAACGATATTTCATGATGTACCCTGAATTTCCTTTTTTCAAATTAATAAAGAAAAAGAGATCAATGTCATTGATGACAATACTTTTACCCATTCTAATTGATAAACATGAGTTTTAAAGATAGGATTAAAAAATGTATCGAGATAACTTAAAACTGAAAAATATATATCATTTTATAAATCCTTTAGAAACTAATAATTCCGCATTTAAAATAGCTCCGCCTGCAGCGCCTCTTATTGTATTATGACTTAATGAAACAAATTTATAGTCGAATACATTATCCTCTCTAAGTCTACCTACTGTAACGGCCATTCCTTTATCATTATCTCTGTCCTTGTTTGGTTGAGGTCTATCAATATTCTTTAAATAAATTATTGGTTGTTTAGGAGCAAAAGGTAGTTCTAACTCTTGAGGAACAGAACTAAAATTATCCCAAATTTCGATAATTTTATCGCTTGAAGGGACATTATCTTGAAATTTCATATTTACACTTGCAGTATGACCATCGGATACTGCTACTCTTGTGCAGGTTGCACTAATTTGAATATCATTATAATTCTCAATTCCAGTTTTTCCAATTGTACCAAATATTTTTAGCGGTTCTGTCTCTGTCTTCTCTTCCTCTCCACCAATATATGGAACAATATTGTCAAGCATATCTAAAGATGAAACACCCGGATACCCCGCACCAGAAATAGCTTGCAATGTGGTAATAATTAATTTCTTTACTTTATATCCTGCTTGTTCTAAAGCATAAATTGGTGTTAAATAACTTTGGAGTGAACAGTTAGGTTTTACAATTATAAAACCTTTAGTAAAATTCCTATTTTTTTGTTGAATAGGTATGACATTTACATGATTGTGGTTAATTTCACCAATAATCATAGGTACATCAGGAGTCCAACGATGAGCTGAATTATTACTTATTATAGGAAAACCTTTTTTCGCATAGGTAATCTCTAATTCTTTTATTTGCTCTTTTGTGGGCATATTAATAGCAGAAAAAAGAAAGTCAAGATTATCCGAAATATTTTCAAAATCTTGAACATCTCTTACTGTTAAATCTTTTATTTTTTCAGGAATTGAAATTGGTATCTGCCACTTTTCTTTAACTGCTTCAGTATAGGATTTACCAGCTGATCTTGGAGAAGCAGCAACATCTATTATTTCAAACCAAGGATGATCTTGTAAAAGCTTGATATAATTTTGTCCAACAATCCCGGTAGCTCCAAGAATACCAACATTAAATTTTTTCATTAGATGTTTTATATTAATTAATTTTATTTTTGATGTAGAAAATAATGTTAAAGTCTTAGATAATAATTAAAATCACATTAAAAGTTTTTCTGGAAAGCAATACCATATTTGTTACATTTTTATTTTCTAAAATCTTTAAATAAATAGAAATCATGAACTTATACGATCAAAAATAGTATTAAAAATTATTAACATTATATGATATTTATGCCGGGACCTTTTGATGAGTTAGAAAGAGAAGCAGAAAGACTAGAAAAAAAATCAAAAGAAGAATTTCAAAAGAAAAATTATGTATCAGCAATTTCTTTACTGGAGGAATCAAAAGAGATTTATTCTAAATTAGGATATCAAGGAAAAATTGGGATGATTGAAAAGAGAGTATTCCAATTAAAAAATTTAGTTAAATTTCAGAAACAAGACACAATGGTAAAAACCAAGGGTGAAGTTGAGTTCCAAAAACATGTTGATAAAGTGTTAGAAGAAAAAGAAAGATTAAGTTATAAAAAAATTTCAGAACAGAAAGCTTTATCACCTGAAATAAAACAAAAAATTGAAATGATCGATTTAATTATCAAAAAAGCTGAAAAAGAAGAAAAATTAAGGAAATATCCTCGATTAATAGGAAGATATGAATATCTTTTAGAATTGTATAAATCAATCCCGAAAGATATAATGAACTTCTCTAAAGAAATAGATGAAACTGAGAGAAAACTTATCGAAATTCGCCAAAAAATATAAATAATTATTATCTCTTTATCCTAAAACAAACATTTTATATGATTTTTAATGAAAAACCCTTTTGATAAATTCTATCATGTACCAAGTTCAAGTGAATTATTAGACATTGCATTTAAAAGAAGCATGAGAAGTTCAGCTCAAGTTTCAAAAAACGCTCCAATCCTAATTAAGGCTAAAAAAAAAGAATCCAAGCGTATTATTGTTGCTATTGAAGAAATCATAAATAGAATTATAAAAATTATAAAAATGGTTCCCATTATTAATGATCTTCCAGACTTTTACAAAGAACTAGCATCTATACTCGTAAATATTGATAATTTGAAATTAACATTGGGTAAATTAAATGGAATTTTGCCTATTCTCAATCAAATTGAAAGAGAATATCTTTCCAAATTAAAGAAGATAGAAGCTCCAAAAGAAGGGGACCGGTTGCGCAGAGCTGCTTTTGGGAGAATCTCTTCAATAATAAATAAGCAGAAAAATAATCTTGAATATCTTAATGATATTAGAGGTAGATTGAGAGAAATACCTTCAATCGATTATACAATGCCATGCATAGTTGTTGCAGGTTATCCCAATGTTGGAAAGAGTAGTATTGTCAAAAAAATCTCCACAAATAAAAGGATTGAAGTTAAAGAATACCCATTTACAACTAAAAAGTTGAATATGGGACATTTGGAAATTAAAAGAAAATTCGATTCAATTAATATTCAGTGTCTAGATACCCCAGGCATATTAGACCGACCTATGATGAAGAGGAATAATATAGAATTACAAGCAATTTTAGCTCTAAGATTAATATCTGATATAATTCTCTTTATATTTGATCCTACACCTGCCTCTGGATATAATGTTGAGTCTCAAATTGAATTATTTAATGAAATAAAACGTAATTTTTCTAAAGAGGGACAGATAAAGATTATTATTATCTTTAATAAAATAGATTTAGCCAAGGATTCAGAAATTCAATTTTTAAGAGATAAACTAAATCTAAAAGACAATGAATTTTATTTAACTAATGCTCTTACAGGAGAGAACTTAGATAAGCTAATCAATGCTTTAAAATTACGATATGAAAGTGATGAATAATTCTCATACTTGGATTAGATATTGGTGGAGCTAATACAAAAGCAGCTTTTCTTAAAATAAAAAATAAAGAAATTATTGAATCTTATTCATATATAGAATATTTTCCATTCTGGGAAAAAACAATAATTGAAATTCCAAAATTATTTAAAAGAGTCACTGAAAATTTAGTCATTAAGAATAATGTTAAACTTGAAAGTATTAATTACATCGCTGTAGCTATTACTGCTGAACTCTCTGATGCTTTTCAAACCAAAAGAGAAGGGATTCTAACTATTTTAAATGCCCTTGATCAAATCTTTGATAGAAATAAATTAAAATTTATCACCAACAAGAGTACATTTGTTAATTTTGATATAGCTAAAGCGGAGTATTCCTTAATTTCAGCAGCCAATTGGGCTTCTACAGCTTTATTCTTAGGTCAATTCATTCCTAAGTGTATTTTAATTGATGCAGGATCGACAACAATTGATATAATACCAATTATTAATTCTTTACCCATACCAAAAGGAAGAGATGATATTTCTCGTTTAGAAAATCATGAGTTAATTTACACAGGAGGTTTGAGAGCTACAATTCCCTCTATTACTCATCATGTCCCTTATAAAGATAAAAATATTCGTATATCATTTGAGAAGTTTGCTTTAATCTCAGATATTCATAGAATTTTAAAAAATATTTCAGAAGAAGAATATATTAATGATACTGCTGATAATCGTTCAAAATCATTAGAAAATTGTTATGCTCGGCTTTCTAGAGTAATATGCATGGATCTTGAAACAATTTCAAAAGAAGATTTAAAGAGAATTGCAAAATACATTTATAAGAAGCAATTAGATATTATTATAAGAGAAATAGGATTATTCATGCAAAATCTTAAAAATAGATTTATTGAATTTGAAATTAACCCAAAATATGTAATAACTGGTTTATCAGCAGATTTCTTAATCAGAAAATCTTTAAAAAAATTAGGCTTTGATGATATAGTTACTTACGAAGAAATTACTCATATACCAAATTCTATCAATTCATCTGCTTTTGCAGTAGCAGGGGCATTCTTCTATCAATTATAGTATATTTATAGGAAAATGAATTATACAACAGCGTTATTTAAAATTGGAGGTAAAATTTTAGGAGAATTTGAAAATTTAAAATCTACAATATCCCAGTTGAAATCGCTATTTGAAGAGAAAATAATTCAAAAAATAATTATAATTCCAGGTGGGGGGACATTTGCAAATTTTATTAGAAAAGTATACACTGAATTAAAATTTACTGAAGAAATTGCGCATTTTATGGGAATTATCTCTATGAATTATAATGGATTAGAATTGAGTAGAAACTTTCCTGATATAGAAGTAATTGAAAATTTTAGTAAATTAAAGAAAATAAGCAATACAATCTCGATTTTCTTACCCTATGAGTATTTTAAAGAACATGATAACCTCCCACATAGTTGGGATGTAACTTCGGATTCTATAGCTATACATCTAGCAAAAGAACTAGAGTTGAGTGAATGTTATTTAATTAAAGATGTTGAAGGTATTTTAAATGATAAGAATGAAATAATAAAAGAAATTTCTGTATCAAAATTTAAAGAGATGAAGGAATTAGGAAAATTTTTAAAAGTTAAATCCAATGCTGATGAATTAAAAGAAAGAACTCGTCCTATAGATGCTTATGCATTAACTCTTATAGAACAATATAAAATCTCTTGTATTTTTTTAAATGGATCTAAAGAAAAAGAAAGAATCTTGAATTACTTCAAATCTACCAGTAATGAAGAAAAATTATATACAAAAATAAATTAATGAATTTTTATAGGATAATTAGCTGATTTTAATGAAGTTCTTCTCAAAAGTTATAATTTAAATTAAAACTTTAAGTAAAATGAATTGAATTTTTATTTGTTATAATTTTTAATTTTGAGCAAAAAGAGTGATGTCAATTTGGATATTAAAGAAATGAAAAAGAATGCTGAATTTTTAATTGACAATATGAAAGGAAAGGATATTCCTGGATCTACAACAGTAAATATTAGATATAGAAATATGGTTAATTTTGCTAAAATATATGGTATAACTAATCCCAAATACGTCGGTACAGAGGAACAAGGTGTAATTGCATGTCATGCGTTTGCAAATTATTATACTATTAAAGCTATATATAAATTGCTTTTAGGAATAAAATTGAATCAAGATGGAAAAGAACGGGGTATTATGCTTGATCCGGGTAAACTCCTACATGCAGGTAATAGATATAATTGGGAAGGTTGTGTTGATGTGAAACCTGGGGATAAACTAAAAGTCTCAGGTAGGTGTGTTGATATAAAATTAGTTGAAAAAAATATGATGTTATTTGCTGACTTTTTAATTCATGTAAAAAATCAAAATAATGAACCTGTTTGTAATATTACTATCTCTGCTGGATTTCGCAAAGGAGGGTATTAAAATGGTTAAAGTTTCTGATTTAAAAGTTGGACAAGTATTAAAAAATGAATTTAAGGATATTACAAGAGATTTACTAAAACAATATGCAAAAGCATCAGGAGATACAAACCCTATTCATACTAATGATGTTATAGCCGAAAGAGCAGGGCTTAAAGGCGTTATTGCTCATGGATTGTTAAGTTTTGGTTTTATTACAAAACTATTCGAAGATTTTCTCGAACATGGGAAATATGGAACCATTATAGAAATTGAAGTACAAATGAGAGGTATGGTGAGGTGTAGAGATTTACTTATTACTGAAGCAAAGTTGAACAAGATAGAGGGTAATCGAGTATATTTTGACGTGAGTCAGACTACGATAACTAAAATTGATATCAAAGACAAACAAGGAAATATCATCAAGTTATTTGAAGCTGGAGAGCGGGGATATGTATCTGAGAAAGATATAACATTAGGACTCATACATGAAAAAGAAGTTGAAAATGGGATACTTACTTATCGAGAACGAATCGCTACCCCTGGGCAAGCAATTATTGAACTTTTTGAATAAAGCCAAAAATGTTTCATGATTTTATTACTTTTTTTAAACAATTTTGTGTAGAGTAGAATTTTTTTTTCTTCTTCACATAACTATTTTATAATATATTTATACTAGTTTAGATAGAAGTGATAATTGAAGTATAAATAATAAAAAACAATTTTACCTATCGCATTGAAATCCCAAGATCCCTTAGACTCCCTTGAATCGTTAGACACTGAAAAAATTGAGAGTTTAATTCTAAAAGGGTATAATAAAAAAGCATCAGATGAAATATTTAACATTATTGAACAGTATGAAAACCAATCAAATAAAGAGTTAATATATCGAAGTCTCAGTCTATTAAATCTAATCTGTGATAAATCTCCTCAAATCTCAGAGAGAGTAATAAAAGGTATTATTCCTTTTGTTAATGATTCTGATTCCTGGATTAGATTGGTATCGTTAGAGATTTCATATCAAATTAGTTTATTTAGACCGAATTTATTAATTGAATTATTAGGCAAGATTCGAGGACGGTTATATGATCAGGATCCTTCTGTAAGGAGATTAACTGTAAAAATCATAGGCAATTTAATTTTATCTCTACATATAGATTTAGATGAATTGCGGGAGATAATTGAAGAATATACAGAAAAATTGATGGATAATGATTGGAAAGTAAAACTAAATGTAATTAAAACAATTCAGAAGATTTTAAATCAGGATTACACTAAAATTCGTAATTTAGAACCATTATTATCAATGGTGATAATAAATCTCAGAGATGAAGATGATGATGTTGCGAGAGCTGCCGCAGAACTCTTAAAGATTCATGGTACTTATTTCTTGACAAAAGAAAATATACTTTATATTCTTTTAAACCTTCTCTATAACGAAGAAAATAGAGTAAAAGAACTTATAATTTGGCTATTTGGAGAGATAGGTAAAGAAAAGTCTCCAGAAATAATTTCTATTATCCCAAAATTAATTAATTTATTGAAAGAAAACGATTATCGAATTCAATTAAAAGTAATAGATGCTCTTGTGAATATTGCTGAAAATAACTTTGATCAAATCTGGGCAAATTTATTAAATTCTATCTCAGAAGCAAATAACTCAAATTTTAGTAATTCACTAATTAATGCTATATACCATCTAAGTCACCAAAATATTACTGAAATATTTCCATATTTATTTGAAGAATTAGAAAATCCTTCTGAAAATATTAGAGAGACTATTGCCTTAGTATTTAAACGGTTATTTGAAGAATACCAGATTGAAATTGAAAATGAAATTACAAAAATTTTATATCAATTAGAATCACGTTTCTGGCGAGAGAGAAAGAAAACCATAATCCTATTGCAGAATATCTGTTTTATTTTAGAAAGTAAAAAGATGGCTATTTGGATTACCATTGAATTGAACAAAGCTTTGAAAATTGAAAAAGATCCTGAAGTTAAAAATGAAATTACCTATACATTACAAAATATCCACAACAAATTTGCAGATATCAATGAATCTATTAGTAGAATCAAAAATGAATTATCATTATTTCATAAAAAAATTATTGAATTTCAAAAGATCCCTGCTGATTTTCGAGAAAAAATGAATTCATACATTCAAAATTTCAAATTTAATGAATCTGATCTTCAATTAAATGAAAAATATAATAAAATCTTGAAGAAAATTAAAAAATTCAATCATATTATCAAACAATTTGAATATAAAAGGTTGGCTTTTGATTTAATCGAAGAATGGGAAGAAACTCGAGTACAGATAATTGAAGAATTAAGTATTATTAAAGCATTTATTTCAGAGATCTGTGAAGAGAAAAAAGCGGAATTTATTTTAAAATTAAAGGAAAAAATTACCACTATAAGTAATCGTATCGATGTTCTAAAAGTTGAGTTTGAATATGTGAAAGAAGACAGATATGGGCCAAATTTAAATAAAGAAAAACCAGATATTTTTCCCACTAATATTGATGATGATATTTTAAGTTATATCACTCAAATAAGAAAAAAAACGTTTAATTTGGACAATAATATAAGAGATTTGCTAATTGATAATGTAGAATTTAACGAAATATTTGAAAATCTTTTGGAAAAGTGGGTAACAGTAAAGATTGAGATTCAAGAATATTTGAATGATTTGGATCGCCAAATTCAATTAATGAAAGATGAATTGTTTGATACAAAAATTCCTACATCAATTAATGCGATTAGTAATGACTTAAATTTTCACCTCCTTCAAGGACATATCCAAACTATCTTTTCAGAGAGAATTGAAGGAATGAAAAAGTTTAATGATGATTTTGATAAATTAAGAGACAAAATAGATCTCTTGATAAAAAAGAATGAATTCTCAGAGATAAAGAAGTTAATAGAATTAAATTCAATACAAATTCAAACCTTTATTGAAGAAACTGAGAAAGAGATAGATCTAATTCTTGGTAAAGAAAAAGTCTTCAATGATAATAACATTTTTAATTTATATATAAGACCATTTCTCAATAAATTTAGTAACTCAAAAGAATTATTGATAAATAGATTAAATAATTTTATCAGAAAATCTAATAATAAGCTTTATCTAAACCAAATTAAGTATTATCTAAAAATTATAAATCCAATTAAACTAGATTTGCTGGCTAATTATATTAGGTTAAATATTGAAAAATTAAAAGACTTAATTGTTAAATTTATAAGCAAGGGTAAACTAAATGTAAAAATTATTAATGAAAGACTGTATTATCAACAAATTGAATCTGATATTCCAGATTCTAAAGAAATTCTTTTCTTTAAAAACATCAAGACTATTGGAAACGAAATTTATCTAAACTTTAAATTATCTAATCCTTCTAATTTTGACTTTAAAGATTTACAAATTTCACTTAAAGTACCTACTTATCTTAATTTCCAACGAAAAGAAAGTTTTCCAAAGTTTCTCCAAATTAATGAATTGAAACCAGGGAAAAATTTCAAGTTCAACTATGTGTTGAAAGTAGATAAAAGAAAGGAGCTTAAAAAAAACTTATTCGATCCTAGCGCTGATGAAATAAAATTGGATTTATACTATAAAGACCAATTTGAAATACCGAGAAAAACAACTAAACATATTGATTTATTTATACAGTAAATATTACATAAAGAAATAACCATTTTTCAAATACTCATAATGTTATAATACTCTAATTTTTACTAAATTTTTTTTTTTAACAATATTAGTGAAATCTTATTATATTACTTATCGAAATTCTCGATAAACAATATCGAAAAGATTAATAAATAAAATGAACTTTGATCAAATATAATTTAATTGAAAACAAATTGGATTGATATATATGACGACAGAAAAAACAAACTGGTACCCAATGTGGAAAGAATTGGGTTTAAATATTGAAAAACATGATCAACTTTTAGCTGTATTACCAGAAATATTCAAAACGATTTATATAGATTCACAGAAAAATCGACCAGAAGGAATGGAATTTTTTGACTTTGTCGTAGGTGATATACACGGTATTCGAGTCAGTGAACTAAAGAAGGCAAAAGAAGAAGGTAAAAAAATTATTGGAACTTTTTGCTTATATATTCCAGATGAGATTATATTAGCTTTGGATGCTATTAGTGTTGGTTTATGTGGTGGAACAAATTTTTCCAATTATGCTTCAGAGGAATTATTGCCCACAAACATATGTGCATTAATTAAATCTGCTTTAGGTTTTGGTATTGGGAATATATGTCCTTATTACGCTATTACAGATCTTTTAATTGGTGAAACAACATGTGATGGAAAAAAAAAGGCTTGGGAAGTAATAAGTGAATATAAACCAATATATATTGTGGAAACCCCTCAATGTAAAAATCGACTACAAGCTAAAGCTCATTTTATTGAGGAATTAAAAGGACTAATTGTAAAACTTGAAAAATTAACAGGAAATAAACTTAATGCTGAAAAATTAAAAATGTCCATGGAAAAAATTAAAACAAAGAGGAAACAGTTACGAAGAATATACGAAACAAGGAAAGCAGATCCGGTTCCAATTTCTGGAAAAGACGCTTTATTAGTTTCACAAATTGCTTTTTACGATGATCCTGATCGCCAAATTCAAATGATAGGAAAACTCGCTAATGAGTTAGAAGAACGTATGAAAAAACATGTAGGCGTTACAGAAAAAGGAGCAAAAAGGATTTTAATAACTGGAACTCCTATGGCAATCCCAAACTGGAAAATACATCATTTAGTAGAATCTAAAGGAGCTATTATAGTAGCGGAAGAGACTTGCACAGGAACTAGATATTTTGACTCTGAATATGAAATAAATGGAGATACAATAGATGAACTTCTCAAAATCATTGCTGAAAGATATTTAGGAATAAATTGCGCATGTTTTACTCCAAATGAAGGTCGAAAAGAGGATATAATAGAACTTGTGAAAAATTATAATGTTGATGGAGTTATTCTGTATACTTTAAACTTTTGTCAACCTTATGAGGTAGAAGCTATTGGACTAGAAAGGGAACTTAAAAAAGAAGGGATACCAATACTTTCAATTTCTACAGATTATTCCTCTGAAGATGAAGGTAATCTATTAACAAGAATTGAAGCATTCCTAGAAATGATAAAATAAATAAACAAGCAGTATAAATATTTTATTTTTTTTAATATATTTTTAATTAAATTTATTGAACTTAATAAATAAGAATTGAATAGTTTTTTATATTTAAAATTTTAATTAAATTAGATAAAATTATTAGTGTGAGGTGAAAATGGAAAACTCAGAATATCGGTTAACCAAAGATGTAAAAATACATGGATGAAGTTGTAAACTCGGACAAAGCGATTTGAACGATCTATTAGCCAAAGTAGGATTAGCGGGAGATATAGAAGATGCTGCAATTCTTCCAATTCCAAATAGTGACTTAGTTCTTGTCAAAAATATCGATATTTTCACACCAATTATTGATGAACCGGAAATTGCTGGCGAAATTGCTGCGTGTAATGTAACAAATGATATTTTTGCAATGAATGTACCTGAGATATCAGGAATGCTTGTATTTCTAGCTATAAGTACAAGAACTCCAATGAAAATTGCGGAGGGGATTCTAAAGGGGATCAAATACTTTATGGAAGAAAAGATAAATTCTAGAATAGTTGGAGGGCACACCATTTATAGTGAATGGCCATTAATGGGTGGAGAAGCTTCTGGATATGTACATAAAGATGCTATTATACAAAAACAAGGAGTAAAAGAAGGGGATAAATTAATTTTAACTAAACCGATTGGATTACAAGCAATTATGGCAGCTTATAGACTTCTTAAGGATTTTCCAGAAATGTTAGAACATTATTCTCAGGTAGAACTCCAAAAATCTATAGATCTTGCCGTAGAAATTATGACAACTCCAAATCAAGACGTTATTAAAACAATCCATTCCTATAAGGATTTTTCCTTTGTTCATGCATTAAGTGATATTACGGGATTTGGATTGGCTGGTCATACTACTGAAATGCTTCAAAATTCTGATTTGTCTGCTATCATAGATACTACTCCCTCAATAAAGTTTTCTAAGGAGTTATCAAACGAATTAGGATATGCTTTTGATGATTGTTATAGTCATGAAACTGCTGGAGGTATGTTACTTGCTGTTGATCCCACTAAAGTGGAAGAATTCACGAATACTCTAACAAGTAATAAAATAACTAATTGGATTGTTGGGTCAATAGATAATGTACAACCGGGGCTAGTTAGAGTTGCTGAAGATGCTCAAAATCTTGAAATTAAAAACCTCTAAAGATGTTAATGAAATGAGCTTAAACATTTATAATGGTGGCTTGTTGAAAATACCACTTGCGAAGTGGCATCAAAATTGGAATTATTTTCTTTCTTTTATTTTACCATTGAGTTTTATTACAATTTTTTTAATCTGATCTAAAACTTCATCTATTAATTCTTCACCATTTTCTACATTAAAAGCAGTTATAGAGACCTCAACTTCGACAGATAACCCAATTTTAGGATGAGTTTTAATCCATAATTGAGGATATTTTTTTTCTAATTCATTAGTATAAGCTGCAATCTGACTTTCTCCTATACCTGAAAAAAGGAAGCCTTTTTCTATGAAATTACCTTGTTTTTCTTTCAATATTGATAAAATTATATTTCGAAACATAGCTTTCATCTCAACAGGTACACCAGGTAATATAAAAATTAGAGTATTTTTTTCAATAATCTTAACTCCAGGTGCAGTTCCAACCGTATTAGTTAAAGGAATAGAACCCTTTGGAAGATATGCCATTTTTTCTCGTTCCTTAGTCATCTCTTTGATTTGTAGGAGACCCTTTTTATGTGCTCGTTCATAAGTTTTTTTAATTGTTTCATAGGCACGATGATCCATTTCTAAATTCCTATTTAAACCATTAGCTATTCCTTGCAAAGTCATATCATCGAACGTAGGTCCAATTCCTCCTGATGTTATAATCAGATCCGGATTGCGTAATAAAATTTGCTGTATTGTAGTTGAAATTATTTCAAGATCATCACCAATAGTGGTAATCCTTTTAACATGATGTCCATACTTTGTAATTCTTTTTGCCATCCAATTTGAATTAGTATCTTGAGTCTTTCCAATAAGAATCTCATTTCCTATCATTAAGAGTTCAATATTCATAAGTAATTTCTCAAGAAATTATCATTATATTTAATTTTATAAAACTTGATATTTTTTAATTAATTTACTCAATTAACATAACAATGAAAAAACACTTTATTAACAATGACGATTGAAATTGATGATAGTGGTACAGGAGACTTAGTGGGTGATGCATTCATCGGTTTTTTGAGAAAAGAAACTGGAGAATTAGTATTTCGAACACTCTCAGTAGAATTATTTAAAGGAGAAAATTGGAAAAATAAAATGCCACTAAAAAAATCCGTAGAATTAGTTAAGGACGGATTAAGAGAATTAGACTTTCAACAGAATTCTGAAACTATCCATCTCTGTCGAGGAAATATTTTTGATGATGTAAGAGCTTATTTTATAGAAGAAGGAATCAACTATGAAGATGCCATAATTGAGGGAAAATTACAAGATGCAGTTGAAGGAAAATTAATTTCTCATTTTCGTAATGATTTAAATGTAATATCAAAAAACTTAACGAAAAAAAGCGGAGCTAAACGCTTTTTTGTATTGTTTAATTGGGTTTGTTATGATTTTTACAAAAGAGAAAAATACGTTAAGTCTGGTTTTAAAAAATGGAATACTGTATGGCGAGATCGTGCAATTAAAAAATTCAATAAAATTCAAAAATCAAAAAGGCAACCTCGCTATTAATAGGTTAAAATTAAATAAGATCTGTTCCACAATTCTTACATTTTTTATCTTTTAATGTATTTTTATCATAACCACATGCAAAACAAATTAGATTTTTACCACTTTGAAGCACTCCAAAATCAATATTGTTAGTAGGTTGGGGGGTTTCATCTGAGATTTCTAGTTTTTTGGTTTTAAACATATCAACCTCTTTTGCTTTAGCATGTTGTTTTTTGATAAAATCTTCATCATGAGGTGTAATTATTTTAAATTCTTTTGTTGTCTCAATTTCCTTAAATCCTTTTGGTAAGTTTTTTAAGTTAGAGTCTTCAATAATGTTAGGTTTACTATTATTGGTCGAATTAATAACTTGATGATTATCTATTTCTTTCTCTTGTGAAGGAAATTTCTCTTTTTGAGATATTTGAGGATGAATTTTCTCTACTATAACTTCTTCTGATGGTTGTAAATCAACCATTGATATTTCTTCTTTAAATTGACTTGCTTTTAAGTTTTTAATATGAGCAAAAATACCTTTTGTTCTATTAATAATCATATTTTTGAAAGAAGCACTGATTTTTGGAGATTTTGAAAAATTTAAAGCCATTTGGGAGATATCTACCCATTCTTGGATTGCAGCCTGAATATCACCCTTTTTTTCAAATCTTTGGGCGATTACAATCTTCTTTCCAAGTTCTTTATTAAATTGTGTGATATCCATGATGAAATCAATAAATTCTTCTTTAAAATACAATTTTTACAAATAAATTCATCCTATTAAATCTGATGTTGATATAAAATTTAATATTTGTAATCACTAATAGTTATATAAGAACTTTTTCGGTCTCTAAGAACATTAATTACTCAAGAGCAATACGCACATGTCAATTAACCCATTTTCTTCAAATGAGATAAAAAATTTAAGAGAATTTATTGAAAAAAATGGATGGAAGATCGATAAACAGATTGAAAACTATTTTCGATACAGTTTAAAGAAGAATAAATTAGTTTTATTCACTTTCAAATTTCCTATAACGCTTCCAATTAGAATCAATATTCCATTCGAAATTGTAAGTTTTCAAATTTCAATGGCTTTTCAATTTTGGAATTTGAATAAGCATATATATACTAATATTCTTTATTTTATGAAATCATTTAGAAATTTAGCACTATCTCTTAATCTTGAACATAACTTTCCTTTAGATGGAAGAAAACAACAACTAAATGAACTATTAAATTTAATAATGCCAGAGTTAATTAATAATGAAAATGAAAGTTCATGGTTAAATCGAATAAGAATTTCACTGATGAATAAGAGAGATAAATTAACAGAGTTTTCAAACCAAGAATTAAAAATTATTCAAGAAACACTTCAAAAAGTGGGATTAAATCCAACATTTGAAATTCCTTGGGAGTTAAAAGATGGAATTCCTAAGATTAGAACTTCTGAAACTGTATTTTTCTCAGATGATAAATATCATTATGAATTTTTTATTTTGGAGAAAGGATATTTTACCTATATCAATGACATAAAATATGATAAATTTTATCTAAGGGGACTCATTGATAGTTATTCTCCATATATTTTAAATGAAGTATTCTCTAAGGTTCCAGAATTTAAATTAGATTTATTTTTGGAAAATTGGATTACCTTTGCACGTTTAATTTTGAATTCAGTAAAAGAAATTATTGAAACAAGAAAAATTAGCCAAACTGCATTGATAAGATTTCGTGCTGATAAAGAACTCAAATATAATAATCCAGATTTTATTGAAAATAAAAATAATTTTCCTTTTTCAGCATTAAGTTATGAAAGTTCGATTTCAAAAGAATTATTTTATATACATAATCATCTATTTAACAAACCTCCTTCTAATTTTGAAGTAATTGAGTCTATAGATAAATATATTGAGGCAGAAGAACTAATTAACAACTATAGATTTGAAGAAGCAGCTAAACTCCTAAATGATTTATTAATCGTATTTAACAAAAACCAACAAAAAAAAATAATTGTATCTATTTTACTTAAATTGGCTAAAATTGCAAAACTATTAAATCACGAAGATATGGCTCTTAATTATTTACAGAATGCATTAGGTATCGCAAAATCAGGAGAAATTCCCGTTGAATTCATTATTCAAATCCATTATAGATTAGGAGTTATGTATTATAAAAGAAAGGAAATTGAGAACGCATTTAATCATTTTAAAGTTATAGTCAATTTTTTAGAAAATGAAAAAATTTCCATAGATAAAGAAGTATTTCTCGGTGTAGCATATGTATATATTGGACTAATACTCCGAGAACAGGAAAAAATTGAAGAATCGAAAGTATATTTCAAAAACGCTTTTCAAATTGGAAATAGTAATTTAAAAGTAAAACTAAAATATTGTCTTCTTCGTGCGATTTATTATAAAAATAAGGGTAATCTAACTCTGACTCATAAATTTTTAAAAACTGGGTTTGAAACAATTGAATTTGATTTTGAAAATAAGGAAATCCTAAAACTTCTAATAGATTTAATTCTTGAAATGTGTGAATTCTATATTCATTACAAAAAAGATGTTAAAAAAGCACATTCTTTATTAGCGAATATTGAGAATCGCATAACCTTAAAGGAGATAAGTAATATGAAGAGAGCAATAAGATGGAATCTCTTGATGAGTGATTTTTATAATAGATATAGTGAAAATCGTGAAAAATCACAGTTTTATCTTAAACAAAGTCAAAAACTAAAAACTCAATTGCATACAATAGGAATAATTGAATAGAAAAAATTTTTTTTTATCTTCTTGAAAATTGAGATCTTTTCGCTCCAAGACTATCTTTTTGACCCCCGAAACCACCCTTTAATATTCTCTGGATATATAATTCGCGAAATCTCATTCTAGGAGCCTTTTTTTTAATAGCATTTACTCCAGTCCTCTCAATTTTTGGAGTTTGCATTTTTACTTTTCCTGCTTTTGTTAAAGAACCATGAGAACCAGGCATTTTTATTTTAACCAATAATCTTATGAATTTTCTATAATAATTTAAGAAATTTATTACTCTTAAATTTTGTCATCTTAAAATAATTCACTTAAATATTGGTCTACAATTTTTTATTAAAGCTATTTGTTCTAATTTTAATTATACTAAATTTTATATCAATAATAATGAGATTAATCTATGTTTGATGAAAAAAATAACAATGATATATTAGAAAAATTGAATAAAAATAATGAAAAAATCTTATACAGTCTTGAAAAAATATTTTGTTTTGCGTGTGGAGAAAAAATAGATAAAGATACCATAATTTGTCCTTATTGTAAAACAACCATCACTTAGCTTTTTTAATCATATATCTTAAAGTTAAAGAAATATTATGATTCATAAGAAATGATTCATTTTAGTGAAAGTTATTTCCGTGAACATTAGTGGCAAGAATATAAAGAAAAGAGGATCTATAGGAGTATTTGTATTAATCTTTATTATAATTACAGCTTTATCTTTTATATTATCCCTTCTAATAAGTCCTATATGGTGGGTGCTACTCCCCCTAACTTTATTATTATTAATTGTATTTCAAATGACTTCTCATTATTTTTGGTTAGAAAAAAAAACTTGCCCCCGTTGTAATGCTCCTATAACTAAATATAGTGATTTTTGCAGAAATTGTGGTTTAAAACTCTGGTACAAATGCATTTCATGTGGGAAATATATATCCTCAAAAAGTAAATTTTGCGATAATTGTAATATTGAACTTGAACATACTGAAGAAGAGAAAGAAACTTTTGACTATGAAATATTAGAAGAGAGTACCACTTTACCCAAAATGAATAATTTTTGCTCTAATTGCGGTGCTAAATTGAAAAACAAGGAAAATATTAAATTTTGTGAAGAATGTGGAGAAAAATTATAATAAATTGCTATGTATTTAATATATTTCTTCTCTTAGTCTTAAAAGTGAATGATAGGATTAAAAAGGTTTATAAAAAAAAAAATCTCTTTTCGTTCTTATATAACGTAAAACTATCAAACAAAAAAATGATTTATTAAGTAGTTAAAATGTTATATAGAACTAAATAGAGAAAATAAGAATTGTGATTCTAATGATGGTGGTGGTTTAAAATAAATGCAAAAGGGATATCTTTTATTCCAATAAAAAATGCTCATATTTCAGCTTTTGGAGAACAACGTTGGAACACCTTCTTCCAGAAATTTAAAAAGGATTATTCGGGGTTTCCGAATATTGTTACTATGACGTCTCTAATTCCTCTAGATTCATATTTGTCATTCATAGATAAATTGATTAAAGAATTTCATAATGGTAATCAGAAAGTATTATGGAGTTTTGGGGAACAAGCAGCACAAATTGCTCTAAATGAACAAGGCTATCTCAAAGCATATATTAAACAGAAAAGAACATCTGATGATTTTATTAATACGTTTCTAGCTCATATCTGGACTCATTATTTTGATGCAGGGGTAGAAAAAGTTGAAATTAAAGGAGATACATTACATGTTCAGTTAATAGATTTTATAAAATATCACCCCTTCTTTGAATTTGTCACTATGGGTTATATAAAAAAAGCATTAGAACTGATTGGAGTTACAGTTAAGAAAACTACAAAAATAAAAAGCTCAGAAGAAGAAATCTACTATCAATTTGTTTTAGATTTTTAGCTATAATTAATCTCTTATAAATTATATACGATAATACTCTTTTTATTGTTTTAAAATGCTTTTATTTCGCTGTACTAATGTTTAATTTTGTAATAACTGTTTTCCAATTTCTTTTGCTTTTTCCACCAACTCATTTTCTTGATAAATAGCACCAATTTTACGGAGCCCAGGTGCAATCATTATATCTTTGACTTTATACCCCATAAAACCGTATAATCTTAAAGTAGAATCAATATATTGTTTAAATCGATCAATATCAGAATTACCTTGAGTATAAACTAAGACCAAATCCTTTTTGCCAATCTCATTTCTAAAATCTGGTTTCATTTGGGAATAATGACGATCAATAAATATTTTTAACTGAGCGGACATTTGTCCAAAATAGATAGGTGACCCAATTATCAATGCATCTGATTGTATTATTTCTTCAAATAATTGTGGCATATCATCCTTTATTGCACAACCATCATCAGTAGTCCTACAGTGATAACAACTTTGACATCCTTTTATATCCATTTTATTTAAATTAAATATTTTTGTCTCTGCACCATTTTCCGCGCTACTTGACAAAATGATATCTACTAATTTTTGGGTATTCCCATCTACTCTTGGACTACCTACAATACCTATAATTTTCATTTAATTTTTACACCTTAAATTTAAATTTGAGTTTTTTCAAATTGAATTTTTAAAATTTGCTTTTTCTGAGAGAACTAATTAATTCTTTTTAGAAATTATTTTATGTAATTTCATAAGAATTTATAAATTTTCGGTACTAAATTGAAAATACAGTAATCACAAATTTTCTTTTATTTGGGAGTTTAGGATTTGGATTGAATTAAATTTTTTTCTATATCTTTTCATAGAAGATTACAAAAATCCATAATACAATACAAATTAAAAAACAAGGAAAATATCTAGTATTGTTAAGGAATGTAGTGAAAAACTAAGATAAATAGCTAAGGATTCAATGTATTTTTTTCTTTATTTCAATTGCAATTAATACGTAAATCCAGTAACTATCCAAAAATCCATTACAAGTTTTGTTTCAAAAACTAAAAATTATAATCTAAATCTATTTTAGTTTATGATTAAGTCTGGACGACTCTTTAATAATGGTCATATTACTACTCCTTATTCAATAATAGAGAGTTTTGGGAGGCTTCGACGGACTTTTTTTGGACCAAAGAAAAATAATAATAGCAAAATAGACTACATTCCTAAAAAATATCAATTAAACAAAATCACTCCTAAATATAGAGTCTCATTCATAGGGGATATAATGGCTCTGAACACTAAGAAATTAACAATTGATAATAGCGTTCATCAATTTATTGATGGATCCGATTTTCTTATTGGAAATTTTGAAGGAACGATAACTTCAGAGAAAAAAAAGTTGATGGATAAAAGACATAAACCTTGGATAATGGATACTCTTGAAGCCTTATTCCCTCCAAAAAAGACATTTTTATCAGTTGCAAATAATCATAGTGGTGATTTTGGGATATATGGTTTTACGATTTCAATAAAGCAATTGGTTCAGCGAGGTTTTAATGTGTTTGGGACAGAAAAAAATCCATATATAGATTTATCTGAAAAAATAAGAGTTGTAGGTAGCACTCGATGGTCTAACCGCCCCTGTAATTACTTAGTTGAGTTAGAGGACTCTTACCATTATCTTAAAAAAAGCGCATTTAACATTCTTTTTCCACACTGGGGTTATGAACTGGAATTATTTCCCCGTATAGGAACCATTAACCACGGGAGGATAATGTTAGACAAATTTGATGCATTAATTGGGCACCATTCACATTGTCCACAACCAATATCATTTTTTCCCATTAATAACATCAACAAAATAATTGCTTATTCTTTAGGAGATTTTTGTATTGGCACAGAAAGTAAGAAGTGTCCTGTGATGCAGTACGGATTAATTATAAAAACGGAGATTGGCACAAATAATGAAGGAAAATGGCTAATTGGCAAATTAAAATGGAATTTCATTAAAAGCGATTCACCATCAAAAAAGAAAACGACAATAAAAACAGTTAATATCAAATCTAATTGCTTTTACTAATTTTTCATATTCATTTGTCATGATTAGAAAAAAATATTTATTTCATACATTCTTTAGTAAATTAACTTGAGATTGGGGACTTGGTGTAGTTTTCCAAGCAAAATCGCTTAGTAAGCACAATCCGGTAGCACAGCAGGCTCCAGATCCTACAAGCAAAAGCTGTATAGCGGACACCTGTCGGTCGGGGGTTCAAATCCCTCAGTCCCCACTTTTCTTATTAAATTATGATATTTATTCGTGAAAGCTCGATTTCACAATCATTTTAACATATCTTTCTCTTAGACTAACTTTATAAAATTAAGTTATTTCTCTCGAATCTTTTACTTTTGTAATTAAATAGCTGAATTTTTCTATAAAAGTAAATAAATCAATTAATTAGAGTGAATTATTTTATTATTCACGGAAATTTGTTATTAGGGGTGATGGATTATAAAAATAGATTGGAAATTATTTAAGAAAACATATCCATATATTTGTAATGAATGTGGGTATTTGCATTGGGAAAGAAAATCAAGTTGTGAGGGGTGTGGAAATGTGAATACAATCAGATCAACCTCTAAGAAAGACTGGAAAAAATATAATTTGATTGGAACAGCACAAGTTAAAAGTAAATCAGGTTAAAGATAATTCAAAAAAGAAATTAATATCTTCACGTGAAATTCTTTCATTGCATCTAAATTCAGAATCTCATTTATAAATAAATATAACTTTTTTAGAATTTATTGGACAATAAAATAAATATTTAGATTTGATAAATATTAATTATATTAATTGTACTATTGAGTTTTAGAATATGTATAAAATCGAGAAGATAGGAGAAACTCACCTTTATGTAAAAGCACTTGGAACGTTTCCTCCTTCAGTTGCCGAAAGGTTTATTGAAGAATTTGAGGAAAGAACAAAAGATTTTAAAAGTATTTCAGTAATAGTCGATGGTTTAGATCTTATCTTGTTAAATCTTAAATCTTTTGAAATGATTTTGGATCTTCTTAAAAGAAATAATGATAGATTAGTTAAATCTGCCTATATTATTTCAAAAAACCTTGTCCTAAAAAAGGAAGCGGAGATTTTATTCGAAAGAGCAGATTCACCCAAAAGAAAAATAGTAGAAAACCTTGAAGAGGCAAGAGAATGGCTTGGAATTCCTGCTGTAATTATAGAAAGAGATTAATTTTAGTTCAATTAGAAAGTTATTATTGAATAACCTTGTTCAATATATTTTTCCATACTTGGATGTCCCATCAGTTCGGTACAAGTAGGAAATCCAAGATCCTCAACTTTTTTTAAAGTTCCCATTTTATTACTACAAGCTTTACAGAAACAATCAATTAATCCAGATTTTTTTAACTCTTGATATTTTTCATAAAAAGGATTCTTCTTATCTTCAAATTGATCTGCCAATTTAGTAGCAGATCCTTCTATAATTACCTTTACTTCATAACCTTTTTTATCCATTTCTAATGCGTTTAATATTACATGAATAAAACACATTGGTTCTCCATTAAAAGCAAATAAAGCATACTTATCCTTCATAATAATCATTTATCTTATTTTTAAGAAATACTTAGCATAAATTAAATTGGTTAGTATTATTTTATTTAATATTTAATCTTTTTTTACATAATTCAATAGCTTTGGAATTATTATCTACTCCAATCCAGTTTCTATTTAGTCTTTTAGCAGCAGCTAATGTTGTACCTGTACCACAAAAAAAGTCCGCTACAAGATCTTCTTCATTTGAAGATGCTAAAATAATACGTTCTATTAACTTTTCTGGTTTCTGGGTAGGATATCCAAGGTATTCTTTTGATCTAGTAGTTGTTTGAAATGAATATATATCATTCCATACATCACCTATGGCATTACCGGGTTTATCATCCAAGTATTGTTTCCCACCTCGTCTTTTCCTATATAGTCGACCATTTTCATCTTTATAACGGAACATTTTTTTAATATATTCATCCTTGTAGGGCGTATATTGCTTATTAAATATAAAATTCTCTGATTTTGTATAATATAAAATTTTATCATGTTGTCTTATCCAACCTTTTACTTGACTTTTAAATCCTGAGACACTTCCTACATTCCAAATGATTTCTCTTCTGAAAAATTTTCGCCCAAAAACCTTATCACATATAGTCTTTAATTCAAATGAAGCATTATTGTCACAATGGCAATAAAAACTTCCAGTTTCTTTAAGTACTCTATACATTTCTTTAATCCTTATCATCATAAAGCTTAAATAGTCATCTAAGGATTTCCATAAGTCAGAAAATTCTTTATAATCTACTCCACTAAAAAAAGGAGGATCTATATAAATCAAATCAATTAAATTTGAATCTAATTTTTTTAAAAATTCTAGATTTTCTGCTAAGTAAACCTTGTTTAATTCCATGTGAAACTTAAAAATTAATTCAGAATAAATTATATTATGGTAAAAGAACGATTAAATAAGAATTTCTTGCATGAATTCAGTGTGTATGATTTTTCAAAAATAAAAGAAGATAAAATCTTTTTGGTTGGTTCTATAAAGTTCAAAGAATATTTTATTAAAATCGAGTCCATTTTACAAATAATTTATAAAAAAATTGTCTCAATTTGTTCAGTTGATGGGCTATTAAATAAAAACGACTTTTCTTCTACAGAATGGGAAAAATTGCAGGAAATTGCCTTAAAAAAATTAGAAGATCAAGAAGCTATACTAGTCTTGGATGTTAATGATTATATTGGAGATCATACAAAAGAAGAGATTGAGTATTTTAAAACCCAGATAAAAAGACCAATTTACTATTTATCAAAATTAAAAAAAGCTAATTAGAATTTGTTCTAATTTTATTCCATTATTTTAATAGGTTAATTATTGTAAATCATTAAATTACTTATCCGGCTATATTTTTTATTAATGCGTGAATTAAAGTGGTAGATATATCGAATTGTATGCTTTAATCAAAAATAAAAAGGGAAAAATTTAGTATGGAATTGTTCCATATTTTTTGGGACGATCAACACAAATTATTTTTGGAATTCAAAAAAAATGAAGAAGAACAAATTTTATTTCTTCCAGAAAAAATAAAACGATTAACATTACAATTTGAGATTTCAAGACAAGCAATACATCCTCATCAACCTCCCTATCTTATTGCAATTAAAAAGTTATATCACTCTTCGGAATCTCTATCCTTCTCCATTGAATTAGATGAGTTGATTAACGTTGATGAGTTACAAATTAAAATATTGAGAGTATCAATTTTTTTATTCTCTGGTCAAAAATTTCAATATTATTTTGAAGAAAGCTACAATATATTGGATATATGGGTTAATGATGAGTGCTATGATGGCTTCGAATTTGAAGAATTACAGAACAAAAGAAATTTTTCAGGCAAAATATCACAAGAGAAAATATTTCAGGAAATAAAGAAAAATGTACATGAAAATAAGGAAGAGAGGACTCTCATCTATCAGAAAAGTAAAATTGAGGGCTCATTTGAAGAGAATTCATTATCACACTTGATAAGTGAAGGTAATAAGACTTTAAAAAGGATAGAACAAGCCTTACAAAATTTATCTCTATCATTTCAAAATATTCCTCCAACCAATATTCAATATGTTCCTTCTATACCTAATAGAGGAGGATCTGGACTAGCAATTGAGAGAATTAAAGTCTCTACAAAACCAGCTTTAATACAAGGACAGATGTCAGCGGATAAATTAATGGTAATTAAAGAAATGAAATCAATTTTTACAATAAATGTCAATGAAAATAATGAATTCAATATTAAAAATATCTTAAAGCCATTATCTGAAGAAGAATTAAATTCAATTATGCTTAGTGAAGACGAATTAATGAAAAAAGAAGAAGAGGCTATAAAAAATCAAATTAAACGATTGAAGAAACAACAAAATAAAGAAATTCAATTAGAAAAATTAAATCCACCAAAGTGATTAATAAAATTTTAATTAATCCTCAAGATTATATTTCCTATCAAATTCTGAAGATTTGAAATCACTTACTTAATGAATGATCTTTAATGACCTAAAAAATCTGTATATATCAATATAATCTTATAACTGAGGTTTTTCAGAATTCTATTAAATTATTTTATAGGTACAGCAGGAAGTGGGAAAAGCACTCTTACAGGAGAGATTAAAAACTATGTAATAAATCGAGATCCAGAAATCTCAGCAATTACATTAAATCTGGATCCCGGAGTAAAAACTATGCCTTACACACCAGATATTGATATTAGAGACTATATCATTTTAGAGGAAATTATGGAACAATATACACTTGGTCCAAATGGAGGTCTAATTTTAGCCTCAGATTTAATGGTTAATTATTTAGATGATTTAAAGGAAGAAATCGATGATTATAATCCAGATTGGATATTTGTGGATACAGCTGGGCAACTTGAGCTTTTTGCGTTTAGAGAAACGGGTCCATTAATAGCTAGTACTCTTGGATTTGGAGATATTCAAAGATCTGTGAGTTTTTTATTTGACTCTAATTTTGTACTTCGTCCTAATGGGTTCATTTCAACATTACTTCTTGCTGCTTCCGTACAATTTAGATTTCAAAAAATTCCTTTAATAAACATCCTCTCAAAAACAGATCTTATTGATGATGATCAAATCGATATGATAATTAATTGGAGTCAAGATTTTCAGGCATTAGAAGATTCCACAAATGAAAGAGAAAAAGGATTAATTCGTGAGTTATCAATGTTAATTTCAGAAGTTTTTATTCAAATGGGATCAACAAGTGAATTAATTCCTTGTTCAATTAAAGAAGAAAGCGGTTTAGATTATTTATTTGGACATTTACAAAGAGTGTTTGATTCTGATAAATCTAAATTCTATTAATAAAATTCTTCTAATCAAATAACAATGAAAATAATAGGACCCATTGCAGGTATCGGATCACGGTTACGACCATTTACATTAAGTAAACCAAAAGCATTCTTAAGAGTTGCAGGAAAAACTGTCTTAGATCATATTCTAACAAAATTTATTAACACATTTGATTCAGATACAGAACTAATTTTAATAGTTGGTTATAAGAAAAGACAAATAATGGAATATATTCGAAAACACTATGATGATAAGTTTAAATTGACATTCATTGAACAAGTCCCTAGAGGTTATAAAGAAGGTATTCCATATTATTGGGGCTTAGGAGAAGCTATCTATTTAGCACATACAAGATTTACGGAATCTCCTTCGAAAAGTCTTAAAGATGATAAAAAAGAAGGATCACTTATTTTCTTAAGTGATATGATTCCTATTGATGAGTATTCATATTTAATGTATAAGTATTGGGAATCTGATGTAGATGGGATAATAACAGTCATGAAAGTACCAAAGGAAAATGCAAGTTCTTATGGAATTGTTACTGTAGATGGAAATAATTTAATTCAAGAATTAGTTGAAAAACCAAAAGAATTTATATCCGATCTCGCTATTGCTGGACCATATGCATTTTCAAATAGTGCAACATGCGCATTATTCAGAAATCTGAAAAAATATTTAGATCAAAGAACCAATAATTCTGGGGAAGTTTATATGACACAAAGTTTACAGGATTTAGTAGATCAAGGGTATAAAATAGCTGCGGTTGAATTAAAGAAGGGCAATTTAGACCTTGGGCGTCCTTCAGAACTTCTAAACGGTAACAAATATCTTTTAGAACAATTTTCTATCAAATCTGAAGAATTTAAGGATTTAAACATTACTGTAGGGAGATCATTCTTAAAAAATCCTGTTCATATTGGAAAAAATACAAAAATAATTAATTCTGTTATCGGACCTTATATTTCAATTGGAAAAAATTCATATTTAGAAAATTGTATTATAGAAAATAGCGTAATTGAATCAAATGCTCATCTTAGTAATATAATTTCAAAAAATTCTATAATTGGAAATAATGTAAAAGTTGAGAATATTAGTAAAGATAATTTGGTTATTGGAGATAAAAGCGTATATTGAATGATTCTGTTATCTTTTCAGATTCAAGACTAGATTAGAGAATAGTGATTTATAACTTCTATGTAATATAGTTAAATATTAATTATAGAAATATTAAAATACTACTCAGTAATTACAAGAATTTGAAGAAATAAAAATATTAAATAATATAATATTGATTTAAAATGCCATATCATATTGCTTTTGATATTTCTCATAAGCCAAGAGGCAAGATTGATGAAAATCTTACTGAACTTCGAGATTATTTAAATTCTAATGATTTTATGTGTTATAATTTTCTGGAAGTTCCAATTACAGAAGAGAGTTTAATGCCATATGACATTCTTGTTTTTGTTTGCCCTGATTTCTCCAGAATTTCCTCCCTAGAAATAAATGCTATTGCAAATTGGGTTAAAAATTCCGGGGGAGGATTATTATTATTATCTCATGCTGGGGGAGATAGAGGACGTGGGAGTAATCTCTCAGAAATTTCGGATCAATTTGGTATTGCCTTTGAAAACGACCAGGTTTTAGATGATCGGTTAAATTTAGGATTAGAGAATATTCCTTTAATTTCTTCATTTAATATACCCCACCCAATTACAGCAGGAATAGCTACATTATGCTATAGATCAGGATCTTCTCTTTCTATTATTGGAACTGGTGCTTTTTCAATAGCAGATTCAAATGAAACATCAGAACCATTCTCTTGTCCTCTTATCTGTGTCTCAGAACCAGAAAATGGAAGAGTCTGTTGTATTGGGAGTTATGAAATGTTTAGAGATAAAGTAGGTGGTGGATTTCAATGTAATGATAACCCCCAATTAGCTTTAAATTTATTTAAATGGTTAATTTCCGATTTTCGAATGGAATTAAGAACAAATTCGGATATTCCGATCCCTACTACTCAAACCCGTATAGATTCAACACAAGCATCTGTTCAACAAAACATAATCCCATCAATTATCTCTTCCGGAACAGCTTCTATCGATGTTGATATTTCAATGAAAATCTCTAATAATAGTGAATTAGCAAAACTATTAAAAATCCTTCAAACTCAAATTAATTCAATAAAATCAACTATTGATAAATTAGTAGCTAAAACAATAGAATCAGAAGAAATGACTTCTCATGTTGAAGAATTAGAAACTTCTATTAGGTCTGATTCGATTCAAGCTGCATCTTCGCTAGAACAGGAAAAAATATCTGTTATTGAAAAAAAAGATAAAGGGAAAACAGATATCTTTGAAGGATTAGATGATACGACTTTAACCGATTTACCACCAAAACCAAAAAGCCTTAAAAAGGACGAAACTGATTTAGAAAAAGCTATAGAATCTTCTCCTAAATTTAAAAAGAAGGACAAGTCTAAAAATGATTTAGAATCTGAAAAAGAGGGATTAGAAACAAAACTGACTTCTGTTCAGGATTTAATGGAATTTATCGACAAAAAACACTCTTCCGGAAAACTAAATGATGAGGAATATGCTAAACGCTCAAAAAAACTTCAAAGTGATTTAAAGAAAACAAAGAAAAGAATAAACATCATTGATAAACTCTTAGATAAATAAGTGAGAATAAAAATCAATATTCTAAATACTCAAATCATGTGGTTTAGACCTTGATTTAATGATTACAATTATGAAACATCCCAAAAAAATTATTTTATCACATCTGTGATAAAGCAAGTTTCCACAATCTTTACTCCTTTTATTTGAGAAATCTTTTCTTCAATTAAAGGATTAAATTGCTCAATAGAAGGTATCTCAACTTTCATGAATAATCCACAATCACCTGAAAGTCTCCAAATATCCGTAATCTCTTCAATATCTAATAATTCTTTCAAAATTCTTTTAATCTCCTTAAAATCGGGTTCAACTTTTACAGTAGCTCTCGTTCGTGGTTTATTATCAATATTAAAATCTATAGTAAATTTTTTAATAATTCCTTCTTCTGTTAGTCTTTTTACTCTTCTTCTAATAGTTGCTTCTGTTTTACCTACATTTTGAGAAATATCATTAAATGACATCCTACTATTTTCTTTTAATAATTCTAATATTTTAAGATCGACAATATCCATTTAATCACAAATTACGTTTTTTGATTCTTTTTAAAAAAAAATATTTCTTAATTATTAAATATGATTTATAATTTATTAAATTTCTTTTAATTAAATCTATAATTTTATTCTCTTTTAGTAATAATGTGTATATAATTTTAAATCCAATGTTGAAAAATCCGTATTGAGTCTTATCAATCTATTAATAATTTGTTATTATTTTACTTTTTTCAATAATTTTTAAAAACATACATAAAGATAAGAGTTTAATAATTAATTGTAAGTAATAGAATTATCATTATTTTCCTTAATTTTGTAAGATCATTTTAATTTTCTTAAAGAAAAATAATATTAACATTCTTATTAATTCATAAATTCATTAATTACAATATAAAAATAATCAAAATAGAAATATTATGTCAAATGAAATTCCAGAAAATGTAAAAGAGTCTTTAAGGTCTATTGGTCTTACCGATTATGAGATTTCAATATATCTTACACTAATAAGTAAAGGACCTATGGATGCTAGAGAACTTTCTGAAGCTTCTGGAGTACCATATTCAAGAATATATAATATTCTAACTCAACTCGAAAAAGAGAAAATGTGGATAATCAAGGAAGAAGAGAGTCGTCCATCTCGATACTTTGCTAAATCACCGGATGAGGCCTTAGTTATTGCTAAAAAACAATATAGTGACAGTTTTTATGAACACTCAAATAAAATCATCCATACATTATCACCTATTTATCAATCACATGATACACCAATTAAGATCGCACTATATATTCATCGTGGTAGGGATGTATGTATCAATAAAGCCTTATCCTTAATTAATTTGGCAAAAACATCTATTTATATTGTTTCAAATAAATATGAATTTTTAGAAGTTTTTTATGATGATATAAAAAAAGCTAGAGCTCGTGGGGTGACTGATTTAAGACTTTTACTTGAAGCTGAAGCATTGGAAGATAAAGAATTCCAACCCTTGATTAAAAAATATGATTCGCTATGTGAAATACGATGGAGAGATCAAGTATTTGGTAGTGCAGTAATTATCGATGAGGGAGAAGATGCGTTTATTGTACTTTCAGAGAGTTTCTTTCCCCAAAAAATGTCCTATTTTGGTATTTTAACAGATCATGTAGCTTTTGGACCTGCATCATTGTATTATTTTGATTACCTTTATAAAACTGCGAAAGAAGCAAATATTGATTAGTATATAACTATATGAGAATGAAAGATTGAAGGGGGCTAAAAAAAGATAAAAAATATTTATTTTAAAAAAGTTCTTTTTCCTAAATAAATAAAAAGCTCTGATAATTCAAAAATTGTCAATGGCATAATCAATTGAGCCATGCTTGTTCGGAGTTCTTCTTTATCTTTACCTGCTAATATTAATTTTCTTATATCTTCAACATAATCATCCATACCTAAAAACAAAATCTCAATCTTATCTACACCTGTTAATTCCTCAATATCTTTATCTAAATGTTCTTCAACATCATTTAGTAGACCAATTTTCAATTTGGGATTTAAGTCATATTTTTTTATAAGATAATTCATCTCTTCAATAATAATATTTAAACTTAAATTCCAATCAGCATTTTCCTTATATTTAGGAATTAAAATCTCACTAATAATCATCTCAAAAAGAGTATTTGGTGCTTTTTTATCAAAATCTACTTCTGCACCGGTTCTTAATTGGAGCTTTTTTACATCCGTCATTTCAAATCTTATCCTTTTGAAAAATTTTGTTTCTTTTTAATAATTAATGAACGTCGCTAAAATAAATATTTTTATTATTCTATCTTCTTTAAGAAAAAAATTAATGATAATATTTTTTTAGTTTTAGTGATACATCGCAAATATTAAATTCATAAATCAGGATATATCACTTTATTTGAATAATAATTTTTATTAAATTATGCCTTACTTAACTAAAATCAATTAAATGATATGAATTATGAATAAATTTGAAAAAGCTCAACAAGTACTTCAAAAATTAAATGCAAATGGTTGGTTAATAGTATGTAATGAAGATAATGATATTCATTCTCGATATTTATTAGGAGTTGATTCTCACGCCCTTCATGCGATTTTTATTGCTGCTGATGGGAACCATAAAGTTCTTACAATAGTTATGGAATCAAATATGGTAAGAAATTCCCTTAAAAAAAAGGAAATCAACGCAGAAGTAATCCCCTTTAATTCGACGAAGGATTTTATTGACAAATTATCACCTTTAATAAACACACCTAAAATAGCACTTAATTTTGGGGAGAATATTTTTAAAGTTAATACTACTTCATATGCAGATTACATACCTTATGGAACATATTTAGCAATAAAAAAGATAGCTTCTCAAACCGAATTTATTTCAGCAGCTCCTATCATATATGAACTTAGATGTATTAAATCTCAAGAAGAATTGAAGGATTTACGGAATGTATGCAAAGCTACCATTGAATTATTGGAAAAAGTTCCAGATTTTGCAAAAGTGGGTATGACAGAACGAGAACTAATGGCAAAATTAGAATATGAATACGCAAGAGTTGGTAGATCCGCTTTTCCGGCAATTATAGGTACTGGAGAGCATTCTGCTGATCCACATCATAATTCTTCTAACAAAAAAATAATTCCTGGACCACTTCTTATTGATACTGGTATGCAAATAGATGAGATGTGTTCTGATATTACTTGGACATATTGGGTAGGCAATAATCCCTCAGAAGAATTCATAAAAGCATATAAAACTCTGTATGAATCGAAAGAAATTGCAAATAAGTATTATACTGACGATACTCCCAGTCGATTACCTGCAATAAAATGTCGTGAATATCTTGCTAGTAAAGGTTATGATCATGAAAAGTTGTTCTTCCATGGATTAGGACACGCACTGGATTTTGAAGCTCATGGTGTTGGTCCTCGAGTAAGTTCCTCAGCTCCCGAACATACTAAACTCAAGGAGAATATGGTATATACAAATGAACCAGGACTATATTGGATTGGGAAATGGGGTATCAGATTAGAAGATGATATCATCATTGGGAAAGAAAAATGTGAACAAGTTACCTATGTTCCTAAAGATCCACTCATTATTTAATTTATTTAACAAATACTCATGGAACTGCGAGACACCTTTAAAAAAGTAGTGCATTTTGCCAATTGGGAATATAAAGAAAAGAGACCTAAATCTGTGAAGGTCTTACGTATAAAAAGTAAAAGTGTCTTTTCTTTAGGTATACTTCCTGAGTTTCAAATGCGAACCATTGGACCAATTGTATATTTAGTTGTCTCTGACCATGGAGATACATTGATGATCTACTTTTTTAATCGAAATGGAGAACGAGAAGGTGGTAGAAACTATGAACCAACTCCGAAATTTCTAAAAAAACTGGATAAATCAACCACTGTAAAATATCAACTTCCCAAAAAAGAACGAACTGATATGCTGGATGATACAGTAAGAATTCAGAGAGAGTTCAGTAAAATACAGCAACATATTAGCAATACATTAGGAATATATCACAAATATCCCTATACTATTTTAATAAAGAAAGAGCTTTCATTCAATTTAACTGAAAGATTAGGGTGTGAGAGAGTCAGAAAAGAGTTTCATATCCCACTTGAACTAATCAATAACAATTATCTTGAATATCTAGCAACTGTAGAGTGGTTTTATTCCTATCTTACATCTTCAATTACCATATCAAAAATAAGTAATAACCAAGACATTTTAATTGGTTTAGCTTTACTACTTAGTACCATATTTAATATAAAATTCATAGAAAAAATAAAAAATTTGAAACTCCAATCTTATGATATTTCGATTCAGGATAAAAAATTTAATGTAAAAAAACACTTAGAGTTATCACTTTCATCCCTTTCTCATATAACTAAAAAAAAAAAATTATTGGTTTTACTGAAAAATTATTGCAATATACTGAAATTACTTAATCGATATCGGATTTCTTTATCTTTACTTGAAGTTATTCAGCTATTCATTGTCTCCTGTGAAATATTTAATATAAAAAGTGATATTTCTGCATTTTATACAGAAGGAATATCTGATAGAAACTATTACTTCTATTTTCGAATCTTTTCACGAGCTCACGACCTATCAAAAGAGCTTAAATTGGAACTTTTAGAATTTAAAACTTATTTACTGTCATATATCTTTGGACTCCATATTCTAAAACCAGAGGAAATTAATGAAACACCTTATACTTTAACGGAAGTTATAAAAAACATCGGAAATCTAATTAAAGATCCAGAGATATATGAGGGGATTCTAAGGCTTGATGATTTTGTCTCAGATATGATCTCTGAGTATATACTCAAATATCTGAAATTTAATACTATTTATGAAATAGAAAATCAAGTGTTAGATTTCATATTAGAGATCGAGAATCAAAGTAATTTTGTGCTCCAAGATTTTGAATTTGAATTAGTATGGAAACCAAAAAAAAGACTCGAGCAAATTTTTAAAGAAAAAAAAGTTAAATCTTCCGATTTACATGAAAGATTAGAAACAGCTTATCACTATTCAATTAAATCGGAAGGATCAATTACCTTTACTTGTCAGATCTCCTTTACTGATCCTTTATTTGAGGATGAAATTGTTCGAAAAAATATTAAGCTTCAAAAAATAATTTTGAGATAATGATTTTGGATGAAATAGGCTTAAAAATCAACAATAACCATTTTTGCTTAGGTTTAACTGTTAAAAAAAATAAATTTTTTTCTTTTTTCTCAAATATCTTGGATAATAATTTTAATATGAATTATTTAGTTTAAGAAAAAAATTGGAACTCGAAATAGATTATAATAAGGAAAAGAAAGAGTCGGAAAACATGATATTCAAAATTGCAAAAAGAGGAGACGTATTTATCTAATAACAGGGTTAAGGGTTGAGGTATTTAGCCGATTCAACGGCATTAGGTATAAGAATATATTTTAGTATCATGATATTCCGATCTTTTATTTACACTAGATGTTCATCAAAAACTAGTATTTAAAAATTTCCTTTTTTTTCACATGAAAAAAATGACAAATAATTTTGAAAAATTTTGTTGTTAATCTCCAGTCGTTTGTCTTTATTAAGTTCAAATAATGAATTAAATATTATTTTCCATATTTATCAGTAAAATTTTAGTAGCTTTAAAAGATATAGCAGCAATTCAATGTTATAATAGATAATATTCTGAAACTTTTACAGAAGAAAGTAAAAGAAGATAAAAATATTCAAAAGGGGTTTTGAATATTTTATGAGAATATAAGATACAATCACTGAAAATCTATAATAATAATTAATGAAATTAGAGAATTTAATTTACTGTCACGACATCATGAGTCCATAATTTATTTATAAAATCTCCGATGATTTGAGCTTTATGAATCTTCACTTCCTTATCGAAATTATGGAATTTCATTATATTATGGTCCCAATTTTCTATTTCCTCTTCTGAATATAAAGAGCAAAAATAGGTAGCAATTGTGAATAAACGTCGAACAATTTTTTGTCTCTTCATTCTGCCTGGGCATATAGAAACAAAAAATAATTTTCTTCTTCTAATAATGTTAAGTTTAAAATTATCAATTTTTATGGATTGTAGGGCGGTTCTGAAAATAAAATGTGAAAGGGAATAAAATGCACTAAGAAGCTCTCCAACATAATTATCCTGTATGGAATTCTGCCCATTTTTTTTATAAAGGAGTATTCCACTTCCTTCTTGAATAATCCAATATATTTTTTTAAATCTAAATAAATTAGTTAGAAAAGAGAACATGTGTACCCTCACTCGGATTAAGTTCTACTTTTATTCTTGTAGATTTTTGAAACAATTGATATTATTTTAAATAATAGAAAAGTAATTTAAAGTTTTGCAATTCATATTAGTTTGAGTTGAAACGTAATTTATCTATTTTTAGAGACCTTATTCTGAAATTCCTTTCTATTACTTAACCTGCTCTCTTTTTTTTATTTAAGCTTTAGAGTTCATAACTAATATATAATTATGACTGCGTTAAGCGATGAGGTAAAACAAGCTCAAAAAGAATTCATTCAGCAAATTTTTGAGGAAGTAAAAGAGTTTGTACATACTGTAGGATTTTACCGTTTTACATTTCACATCTTCGCAACTTTAGGGCTTCACATGATAGTGAAAGAAGAAGACCTGTTAAATAGAAAAGAATATGACAATCTAAAGACCCATAATCTCCTTCTCAAAAGAATTAAGGAATTCTTAGAAAAATATATAAAATAAAAAAAATATGATTAGAATTATCTGTTATTCTGTCTTTTTTCATTTTGTGCATATTTTGCTCGGTCTTTAATAATACTAAGTCTTCTTTTTTGTACCGTTTTATTTTTGTTGATAAGATGTTTTATTCTATCTTCCCAAAACTCTAAGGGAGAACTCGGGTGTATTCCTGCCATGATTATTCATATTATATATTTTCTCTATACTGAAATATAATTGGGATTTATTTAAAGAAAAAACTTGGTAAGTTATAAAAAGATAATTTTACTGTTTTTATACTCAACTTGTATCAAAAGATCTCAAGAACATAGGACTTTTAGTACTTAAAAATCTTAAGTTTTATTTAAATAAGGAATATATTTTTCATTTGCGACTTCAATTAGAGATTTTGTATAATCGATTATTTTTTTAGCAATTTCAGGATGAGAGAGCATTTGAACTTCCACCTTTTCACCTCGATCCCATAATAAATAAGGTGTATCCTCATAAGGGGCACTTTCCTTTACTTCCTTAATCCAGCTATCTGGTAATTCATTTTCTATTTCCACATCCAGCATTCTCGCTAAAAAAATGGTCCATGCCCTAGGAACTACAGTCATCAAATAACCACCTCCCCCTAGTGCGACCCATTTGTTTTGACAAAACTCACGTGCGATTGTTTTCATCGTTTGAGCAATATCTTTATATACTGATAGAGAAAGACCCATTTGAGTGAGAGGATCATCAAAATAGGTATCCACCCCAAGCTGAGTAATTAAAATATCTGGCGAATATGTTTCTATTATTTTTGGAGCAGTCTTCCTAAAAAGATTTATAAAGGACTTATTATTTGTTCCAGGTAATAATGGAAAATTTACAGAGAAGCCTTTTCCTTTTCCTTCTCCCGTCTCAGTAATATGGCCTGTCCCAGGAAAGAGAAACTTGCCATCTTGATGATAGGAAATCGTAAGTACATTTGGATCATCATAAAATAACCATTGAACGCCATCTCCATGATGACAATCAATATCTAAATAGGCAATTTTGATGTCTTTTTTCAATTTCTTTAGGTGATTTATAGCGACACCGATATCATTGAAAATACAAAATCCTGAAGCTTTATTTTTCATTGCATGGTGCAAACCACCCGCTGGGTTAAAAGCTATCGTAATCTCCTCGTCATTCCAGACGGTATCAGCAGCTTCTATTGAAGCTCCACATACTAATGCAGATGCTTCATACATCCCTTCAAAAATAGGATTATCTCCAGGACCTAAGCCGTACTGATATGGAATAACACTTTTATCATTAGGATTTTCACTTAGCTTTTTGACAGCTTCAACATATTTTGGGGAATGAATACTTTCAATTTCTTGCTGTGTAGCTAATCGAGGGTTGATGATTAAAAGTCGTTGATTTTTTAAGAGATTCAACTTTTCCATAAGACTATAGGTCAGTTTAAGCCTTAAAGGTCTTAGGGGATGATCTTTACCAAAATTGTATTTTTGA
The DNA here is from genome assembly GCA_048937405.1 of Promethearchaeota archaeon. Taxonomy (GTDB): domain Archaea; phylum Asgardarchaeota; class Lokiarchaeia; order Sigyniarchaeales; family SOKP01; genus Loki-b32. Next base: position 221,978 of record JBHLNF010000005.1, on the reverse strand, counting down.
TATTCTTCAGTATAGATTAATCCTACTTTCTCAATCATAATAGTATAAATCCTAATAATTATAATAAAGTAAATTACATTTTTCTTTTATTGTTCTAGGTAATAATTGATAAATGCCAAAAAAAAATTAGTAATAAATATTAGGACTTGTATTATCAAAATATCATAGAAAAAAATAAATAAATAATAAATAGTTCATATAGAATAATATTTCATCTTAAGAGAATGAGTGTTAAATTTCGAAAATTTATAACACGGGTGGGTCGAGAATCAGAGTTTAAACCACTTAAGAATCAATTACTTAATTATTTAAAGAAAGAAAGCGAAAATAAATATAAGAATTATCCTAGGCTTTTAGAATTAATGAAAAATTATTGGCCTGAATATAGTGAACGCTCTCGTATTTCTCATCTCTTAATAGACCATCATGAAGAAATATTTTCTTTTTATTTAAATTCATTTTTTCATTTCCGAAAAAGAGGATTGACCTTTTCAGATCCTGAAGCACCAACACCAGTTGACTTTAAACTTGTCTTTAAGTATCATTACAATGATAAAGAAATTGAGATAATAGAAGAAGTCATGAAACAATTAAATATTAGTGGAAGTACAGAGTCAATTCTAAAGAGAATTTTTATATTTACAGTAAGTTCCTTTGGTTTTATTGTAGAACAGATTTTTGGTAGACCTTTTGCTTTTCAATTTTTCGATATATCTGCAAATCCTCTTCCAAATAATGAATGGGAAGTAATAGCAATAATTTCAGGAAGAGAACAATAGCTTCTTTTAATATATAGTTATTTAGAAGTATCAATCTTTACTAAGAAAAGAACTCAAATCCATCATATCATCTCCGCGTTTTACTTGAATCTTAGATTTAATACCTTTTGCTTTTCGTTCTAAGAATATAATAGCATCAAGAGGGATTTTTCTTGGAATTCCACCTCTCTGCTGTATTAGGGCTATTAAGTAATCAATACTTTGTACCACATCTAGGCTAATTAACTCATTATAAATATATTTATATACAGGTGGTTCATCATTTTTTAGTTTATTTAGATGTGCGTATGCATCTGGAGCTAAAACAACTTTCAAAACATAATCAACCTTTTCATAAATTGATACACTTCTTTCTTGAATGTTTTCTTCTCTTTTTTTTGCTTCCATCAATGCTCTCATTTTTTTCATCCGAATTTTTTCTAATTCATGTTGATCAAAATTTTGATTGTTTTCACTCATTAATAATCTCCTTTGGTTTTCTTACCTTATTGCCCATATTACCATTTTTTAAAATAATTCATTAATGCTATTTATAATTCAACTAATGAGGTTCCAAATAAGAAGTTTGTGAAGTTTGATCAAGAAGGATTTTCATTTTAAAGAGATTTAATTATATATCCTAATTGTTTAATTCAAATAAAAAAAAGACTCAGGTCTATTACTATTAAACTGTTAGAATAACCAAACAAATTAATAATATGATTTTAAACTTTAAATATGAATAGTTGAATTGTAATTTAAAGTTAATCTAATAAGTAATGATGATAATAATCAAATCGAACACTCAACGTTATTGTTTCATAATCCTCTTTTGCCTGTGTTTTGGTGGATTCCTAAATATTGTTCAGGGTAAAAAAAATTCAAATGAAACTATTACACGTCCAGGTAATCCCAAGTTAAAATACAATAAAACCCCTATATTATCATCAAACGGTGGAGAATATTCTTACTATAATTTATCTGTTCAATTAGATGAAGGTAGTTCGAAATTAACAGGGATTTTAAAAGTTGATTTCTATAATAACGATCCAGTGAATTTTACTAAAGTTCCATTTCATATTTATTTATCCGGCATGAACTACGATTCAAGACCAGGGTTAGTTGATATAATTAGTGTAAATAAATCTGATGTTTCTAAATCACCTTTAATTTATGATGAATATCCAGCAAACCAAATAATGTGGATTTATTTGGAAAATATATTGGAACCATTTCAACGAGTTCAGTTTGAGATATACTTCAATGCTACGTTACCTGATGGGGGGATTGACCGCTCTAATTCTCATGGTGGAGATATTAATAAATCTCGAATCTATAAATGTGCAGGATTCTACCCTATGCCTTGTGTGTATGATAGCTATGATGGTTGGAATACAGATCCTTATCTTGGGGTTGGTGATCCTTTCTATTATGATATGGCTTATTATGATTTTTACATTACTGTACCAATAGGAATGATTGTTGCGGCAACTGGGGAAATAGTCGATAAAATAGACTATGGATCAATTACAACATATCACTTCGATCCAATTCATCCAGTTAGAGAAGTAAGTTTTTCAACCTCAAGATATTTCTATCAGGAATCTGAAGTAATAAATGGTGTGAATATAACTAGCTATTACTTACCAAAATCTAAAACAATATGGGAAAATAATGCAATAAATTTTGCAAAACAAGCATTAACACTTTTTAATGAAACCTTTGGTGAATATCCATATCCAACTTTTAATGTTGTGGAAGAATATACATATTATGGAGGAATGGAATACCCATGTCAGGTTTATATAACAGAATCTATAGATGAATGGTCATATCCTCTAACTTGGTTAGAAGCTATTATTGTTCATGAAACAGGGCATCAGTGGTGGTATAATTTAGTTGGAAATGATGAAGTTGACTGGGGTTTCTTAGATGAAGGGTTAGTTTGCTGGTCAACAAGTTATTATGGGGAAATAAAGTATAATAATTGGGAATATTTTCAAGAAACACCTTATATCGATAGCGTAAGAACATATTATGTTCGTGAAGGAATATCGTCAAAAATAAATGTTTCTGTATACGAGGTGGTCAATGAAGATAATTATTATTTTACTGCATATACTAAAGCACCTTTAATATTTGAGAAACTACGTAGAACTCTTGGCACTACATTATTTTTAACGGGATTGAGACTTTTTTTTACTCAAAAGATATATAAAATTGCTCTCTTATCCGATTTACAACAAGCTATGGAAAGTGTGTATGGTTCCTCATTGGATTGGTTTTTCTTTCCTTGGTTTGATAATCTTTTTCTTCCAAAATATAATTTCCTTGAATGTCATTATGATGCAAACCTTCAAATCCTAGAACTCACAATTAATGATCTCAATGAACACTTAAATGATTATCATTACTCTCAGCAAGTTCAACTAATAGTATATAATTCTAATGGAATAACTTATAATGAATGGATATGGATAAATGGAACAACAACGCTAGATATTTCATTAAGTAATAAACCAACTAAGGTAAGATTGGAATATGGGGATGAAGTACTAGTTCAGTTAGATTCAAACTTTAACACCTACTTAGAGATATTATTAGAACCACGAAAAAGAATTAATGGATATGAAATAATATTCTTTTTACTCTCATATTCTTTATCCCTCTTCTATCTAATTTTCAAATTTCATACTTACAAAAAAAATAACAACAAATATTAGAAAAAATTAAAAAATTAGAATTAAATTAATTTTAATTTAAAACCTGGAAATCTGTCTAATGATGTAAAGAAATTATGCACTTCAGAAATACTATACTTCTTTTCTTTTTCCCCTATTATTAGATAATACTATAAGAGGAATCTATAGTTTTTTTTCAATTTGCGTTATTTTAAAAATATCTCTTTCTCACTTATAAAGGCATTTGGGAAAACATTGAATATAATAATTCTTTTAAAAAAGATGTATTTAAATGGTTTAGATTAAGAAAATTACTCAGTAAAATTGTTAAAAATGATCTATAGAGAGATTAAGAATATTTTTGTAAATAATTGTGAAGTGTTATTTTAAAATTCTTGTAAAAAAATGAGATTAATGGTCCCCTCTGCCGGCGTATCGTGAATTTCTTTGAGGGATTCACCTCGATCCGGCGACCTTTACCGGTATGGTTTTTTCCAATACACTCGGTCTCAGCTGACGTAATTTCATTAGCAATAAGCTTTATTACGCGATAATATCTACAGCCGAGTACTCTACCAGTCTGAGTTAAGAGGGGTTGTTAAGTTAAAAATAAATAATTATAGAATTAATATATTTTTTTTGTTTTTTACTGATAAAATTGAATAACACAAAAATATGATTTCTACATTTTTTTGTATGCAATTTTTTTTATTTTTTGATTAAGAAAACTTCAAATATATTTACTTTATTAAGATATTAAACTAAAAATTTTCAACCTTAAAAATATAATTTAGTTTTGTTGTGAAAAATTTTTTATCAATTGAACAATATTTTTATAAAATTAAAGTAATATATCAATTACAATTTAAAAGCAAATTCAAATGATAGGTGATAATTATCAGAGAAGAAACAGATTATACTGAAGCAATCGAAGCATACAAGAATGATGCTAATGTTATTTTAGAACCATGGGGAAGAAGTATCGATCATTTAAGACTTACTATCATCGGAAAGAAAGGAACTCCCTATGCGGATGGTAAGTTTATTTTCGAAATCAAATTCCCAGAGAATTATCCATTTGCACCTCCTTATGCTTATGCAGTAACTTTAATGTGGCATCCTAATATTGATTCTTCAATTCCACCTGGAAAATTAAATATTTGTTTAGATTTAATCAATCCCGATTTGGTAGGAAAGGTTGATGCTAGCACTGGAGCTTCTGGATGGACTCCAAGTAAAACTCTCACAAATATAATAGAAGCTTTAAAAGGCATGATGCATGTAGAACCTCCCTTTTTTAATCCAGGAGATCCATTAAATCATGAAGCAGGTGAACAATATTTTCGTGCTCAAAAGAAGTTTGAGGCAAAAGCAAGTGCCTGGACTAAGAAATATGCAATAGATTAAGGTCCAAAAAACTTAATTTTTTCTCTTAATTTTATTTATTCTAAATATAGTTTGATAAATAACAAGTGCAATTAAAACAGTTTCAGTTATTATAAATGACAACTTTAGCACTAGAAGGAAAAAGAATTATAATTTTTGATTTAGATGGTACCATAGTTAAACTTACAGCTAATTGGACTGTCTTGAAAGATATTTTAATTAAAAAGTACAATGAACTATATAAAGAAAATTGTAACGTTGAAAGAGTTTCAAACTGTCTTAATATGGTTGTAGAAAAAAAAGATGAAGGGATTTTGAATTTTTTTTTTGATATTATCAGACAATTTGAACTTAAAAATATTCAAGATCTCACACCTATTGAAGAAACAATATTTTTTATCAATAATTATGAATTTTTTGGTGCTAAAAAAGATACAAAATTTGCTGTTTTATCTCTCAATACAAGAAATACAATAATAACATCCTTAAAAATTGTTAATATTCAGGAAAAAATAGATTTAATAATCGGTAGGGAAGATGTGAGGAGATGGAAACCAGCTCCAGATGGACTAATAAAGATTCAAAAATATTTTAAAGTTAAAAAAGACGAGATGATCTTTTTTGGAGATTTAGAAAATGATCTTTTAACAGGGAAAAATGCAGGTATTGAAGCTCATTTTATAGGAGATTTAATAGAATTAGTTAATAAAATTAAAAATAGATGAAAATATAAACAAAACAAATTTTTCACTATTCTAAGATTTTTGTAAAATTAAAGAGTTCCTCTTTCCTTTCTGCAAATTTAAATAATCCCTTACCAATTATTTTCTCTTTTATTTCATCATCTTTAAAATGATGATCATCTACTGATAACCATCCATTTCTTTTTAAAACACGGTGTAATTCTTTTAAAATATACTCTGGATTTGATAGATCATGGTAAATATCTAATAATAAAGCAACATCAACTGAGTTATCTTCTAACTGAGTTTCACAATCAGTTAAGATGGTTTCAATATTTTTTAACTTATTTTCAGCCGCTCTTTTTTTTACCTCTTCAAGTGCTAAGGGATGAATATCGGCGGCATAGACTTTTCCTCTATCTCCAACTACTTTTGCTGCCGCAATTGCATAACTACCAGGCCCACAACCATAATCTAATACAATATTTCCTTCTTTTATTTTCGTTTTCTCAATTTTTTGATGAGGAGGATATTTTTGATCACGCTTTTTAAAATGCTTTACCATAAATTTAAAATGCGTATTGCTCATTGGTGTATCTCTTGGTTTATTTTTTGGAAAAATTACCGCCTCTATTTTATATATTAATAATATTATGAAATATTAAAATTTATAATGAGTAATTTATTGGCTGATATTTCAATATTTCTTGATGTAAATTAATCGTTAAAATCTTACATAAATGCAACTATGACATTATACTTTTTAATTTCTGATTCTACTAATGCTTTACCTAAAGGAGTCATCGAAATTATGTCGTTGCTTTTAACCTTTAAGGAAGTTAATTTAATCTTTGGATTTTTTAATGAAGGCATATATGGATTCCAGTATATTTCTTTTGTCATTGGGTTAGTAATCATCCATAATTCTGGATTTAATTCATATCCTGTTATTTTCAAGGCTTTAAAAACATACCCGACATCCGCATCAAAAGGAACTACAATTTGTACATTTTCTTCCCCTTCAATTTTTCCACAAGCAAGACAATCCTCTCTTTTTATTATATTTAGATGATCGAATTGGCCATAAATTCCATTGTAATTAATGTAAGGAGGATCCATTGGAGTACCAATATTTCTCCCATTTACTCTAAAAAGAAGTTTTAATGCTTCTTGAGATTGAATACTAGCTATAACTGAGCTAACAGTTTGTATTGCAGCAATTTTATTCCCAAGTATATTCTCCATTTCTTCAAACTTATAATTTGGTCCAAATGTTTCTTCAATATTTTTTTTCCATTCCTTAATTTCCTCTTCAGATAAAGAATCTCTTGTTTCTGGTGGAAGGTTTTCATCAAGAACCCGTTCTCTTAATTTTTCTAATTCAATTTGTGCTAATTCTTTTAATTTTATTACTTCATCATTTAAATTTAGGTCAGGTTTATGACCATATTTCTTTTCAAACTCTACTTCAGCTTTAATTACACAATGATTTCTATTGCGTGGTAGACCTTTTAAAGTACATGCTGCCACAAGTTTATCATCAGCAGGGGGTATTGGTACTAAACATCTATAACAAGGAGTTTGGTCTAATAATTCCGGAGCATACTTCCAATCAAAAACCATCTCAATTTCCTTTCTAAATTTTTCTTCTAAAGGAATAATTTTTTCAGCTCTAATATTTTCAATTTCTTCTTCAAGTTCTTCAATTCTTTTCTGTGCTTCGAAATATTCGGGATATTCCATTTCGGTTATCTCCCAAAGCCTTGTTTGAACCAAATTCTCGATTTCGCTTTCCTTATTCTTGTATTGCAATCCAGATCCCTCAGGAATTACTATTTGGCAATGTCCTTCAAATCCTACTGTCCCCGCTTCGACCATTGGCTTTTTTAATCTTAAACATATCTTATTTAGATCTAATCTAGCATTAAAATTATCTAAAGCTGCCACTATTACATCAGATTCTTCATAAACCGCTATTGGTAATTTTTGGAGTTTTTCAAAGTAGAAATCAACCTTTAGATAAGGATTCATCTCCTTCAATCTTTCTGCTGCCACTTCTGCTTTTGCTCGTCCTTCATCTCCTGGTCTAAAGAGCATTTGACGTGATAAATTAGAGGTTTCAATAGTATCAAGATCAACAAGGATCAATTTACCAATTCCCATCAAAGCAAAATCTTTAGCAATTTCACAACCCAAAGCTCCAACACCAATTATCATAATAACACCATTATCAATTATAGTTTGATCCCATCCATCAATTAGCTGTTGTCTAGCATACATACGTGACTTAACAATATCCTCTGGTTTTTCAATCATTTTATAAAACACTTCTTTTTGTTGTTATAATTATTATTTCAAGATCTTAATTTAAACTCTTTTAATGATATGTTTCCAAATAATTCAAAAAATAATAATTAAGACAAATAGTTAGAATTTCTTTTTAAATTTAAAGAATTTAAAGATAAATATTAATTTCTACCTTTTTTTCTTTTTAGAAGTTTCTTTAATCATTCTTTTAAGGTTATCAATTTCTTCTCTTTCTTTTGACATCTGTAATTTTTCTTCAAATTTTCTTTTTTCTGCTTCTTTCTTTGCTATTTCTTCAGAAAGTTCTTGTTTAAATTTTATTAAATTACTCATTTCCTTACGAAAGTCTTTGGCTTTAGATTTAATCTTCTTTTTTTGAATTTCAGCATCTAGTTTTTGTTGTTGCTTAATTTCTTCGATTATGTCTGATACTTCCTCAGTTAATTCACCAACTTCAATAACGGTTTCTCTCAGTTTTAATTCCTCAGCCTTTTTACGCTCTTCTTCCAAAATTCTTTGTTTTTCTAACTGTTCCTGTATTAGTTGAATTCTCTTTTCTTCTTTTCTTACTTTTTCTTCTAATATTTTTGTATTTTTAATTTCAGTCTCAATATATTTTATCTCTTCTTTCCAATCAATCTCTCTAAACTTTTTAGTTGCATCTTCAAAATTATCATAGGCTTTTTCGAATTCATGATACCTTGCATTTTTTTTCCCTTCATCAATGAGTCTTAATCCTTCACTTTTAATTTGTTCAATATGTTTTCTTTTATATAGTAACTCGCGATATTGTTTTTCTTGTTCCCGTTTTAATTTTTCTTTTTCTAACCTTCTTTTTCTAACTTCTTCTTGAAATAAGGCATATTCATTTTGACGTTGTAAACGAGCTTGTTCCTCTAATTGCTTTTTATTGAGGAAATTAGCTTGTTCTTGCTGTAAATCTTTAATTAATATATTCAAATTATTAATTTCAGGTTCCCATCCTATATTATCCGCTAAAATATGCCGTGCTTGAATATATAATGAAATAGCCTCATTGTAGTTTGGAATTCGACGTTTTAAATAAGTCCCAGCTTCTTCCAAAAGAGAATATGCCGATTCTCTTACACTCATTTTTTCTTGGATAATTTTCTCTCGTTCTTTTAGTGCTATTTGTTGCGCTTCCATTTTTTCCCTTTCTTGTCTCTTTCTTTCTTCTACTAAAACTTCTAAGGCTTTTTCTTCTTCGATTCTATCAAGTTCTTTTTCAAATTTTAAACGTTCTGCTTTTTCTTTTTGCTTTTTCAATTTATTAACTTTAATTATCATATTATTTATAGAATCTGTTGGAAACTGGAGTTCTTTTAAAAATTGCATTGCCCTTCTATAACAGACTATCGCATTATCATAATTTTGTTCTTTTAAGAAGCCCTCTCCTTGCTCTAATATCTTAAATGCTTGCTCTCTTCTTTTCTCTAATTTTGATTTCAATTCTTCTCTTTTTAATACCTCTATTTCTTTTACTTTCAATCGTTCTTTTTCATTTTGTAATTCCTTAACTATCTTTTGTTGATAATTCCATTCCTCTCTTTCCCTTTTAATAGTTTGCTCTAATTCCTTCTGTTTTTGCAGTTGGTACTCTCGTTTCTTCTTTTGAACTTTTAAAATCAAATCCCTTATCGAATCTGTTGGAAAAGCAATTTCATTTAATATTAATTCAGCGGCATGATAATATTCAAGTGATTTATCATATTGAGATTGTTTCATGAATCCTTCTGCTTCTTCGAGAAGATTAAAGGCGTCTTCCCTTCTTTTTTCCATGTATTTTTGGAGTTCTCTTTGTCTCTGAATTTTATTTTCTCTTTCTTTTAACTTAATTTCATCTAATCTAATGCTTTCTGTGATTTTATATTGAAATTCATAATTTTCTTTCTCCTTCTGATGTTTATTTTCTAGATCTTTCTGACTATTTAGCCATTCTTCTCTCTCTTTATTTTGAATTTTATTTATCATTTCTCTAATTACTTTAGTTGGAAAGCCAACTTCATTCAAAATTAACTCTGCTTGGCGGTATTGTTCAATTGCTTTATCATATTGTTTTTGATTAAAATAATTTTCAGCCAATTCCATAGTTTTAAAGGTTTCCTCTTTACGACTCTCCATTACGTGTTTTAATTGTTCTTTTTTCTGAATTTCAATTTTTTTTGCTTGTAATCTTTTCTGTTCAATTTTCATACTATCTGTTATTTTCTTTTGGAACTGTTCTTCTTCTTGTTGATGTTTCATAAATAATTCTTTTTCAAGCACTTTCTCTTTTTCAACATCAATCTTTCTTATTTCAATGGCTTTTACAGCATCTTTAAGAAGTTTTAAATAATCATGGGTCCATCCTATTTTAGTAAGGATAGTTATTGCATTTTGATAATTTTCTAATGCTTTATCATAATTCTTTTGATTAAGTAAATCATATCCTTGATTTATCAAATTAAATGCTTCTTCTTGCTTGATTAAATTTTGAGAAATACTCAATTCTCGCTTTTGTATTGAATCTTTTTCTTCAAGAGCTTTTAATTTTTCCTTTTCCTTCAGATCCCTTATTTTTTCCATAAACTCTTGTTCAGATTTTTCCTTTTTTATTATCTCTTGAAAATTTTCTTGTTTTATTAAATCTCTTTCTCTCTTTTTATTTTCAATATCCTGTATAGCTTTATTTATGATTGGAATTTCATCAGTCCATTGAATTTGAGCAAATATATTTGCCACATTTTCATAAAGTTCTATTGCTTCATCAAATTTGCCTTGTGAAAGATAATCCTGTGCTTGATCTAATAGTTTAAATGAATCTTCTTTCTTTTTTTCTCTATAAATGAGTTCTTTTTCTCTTTCTCTAAGACTTATTTGTCTTTTCTTTAATTCTTTACGTTCAATTTCCATTTCCTTAACAAGATTTCTTTGGAAAGTAACTTCTAGTTGCTCTTGCTGAATTTTATTTTCTAGATTCTTTTGTTTTTGTACTTCTGTATCTCTTTTTTTATTCTCAATCGTAAGAATAGCTTTATCAATTAAATTAACTTGATCTTCCCATTGAATTTCTAGAAATATCTTTTTGGCATTATTATATAAATCAATTGCTTCATCAAACTTCATTTCTTTAATTCCTATTTTAGCGTCATCTAATATATTGAATGCCTCTTGTTTTTTTTGTTCTTCTATGATCCTCAATTGCTCTTGTTTCAATAGATTTTCTTGCTTTTCCCTCATTTCTTGTTCTTCTAATTTTATTCTTTCCAAGATTTGTTTTTGAAAGAGTTCATCTTCACGTTGTTTTCTATATTTTTGTTCTAATTCTTTCATCTTGTTTAGGTTTTCTTCTCTTTTTTTCTCTTGAATGGTTTGAATTATATCTCTAATAACATTAGTTGGAAAATTAATTTCATTTAATATCAACTCTGCTTGAATATAATTCTCGATAGCTCCATCATAATCACTTTCATTTAATAACTTATCTGCAACTTCCATTGCCTTAAATGCTTCTAATTTTCGGCTTTCCATTTTTTTTAACAAATCTTCTTTTTGATGAATCTCAATTTTTTTAGCTTGAATTTTTTCCTGCTCTTTTTTCATATATTCAGTTATTCTTTTTTGAAATAATTCTTCTTCTTTTTGTTGCTTTAATTTAATTTCAAATTCATTTTGTTTTTCTTTTTCATAATCCCTTTTCTTTGCTTTAAAAGATCGTATATTGTCACGTAATAGGGAGAGATATCCTTCTTCCCAACCAATTTCTTTCAGAATTTCTATAACTTCATTATAATTACTTATTGCATCATCAAAAATTCCTTTTTCGATAAGATTTTCTCCATCTTCTATCAATTTAAATGCTTTTTGTTGTTTTACCAAATTTTGAGCAGAAAGCTGTTTTTGTTTTTCAATTTGTTCTTTCTCTTTCAAAATTTCAGCTCGTTTCTTCCCTCTTTGATACCTAAGTTGCTCAATAAAAGCTTTATCAGCAGTTTCTTTTTCTATTGACTTTTGCATTAATTTTTGTTTATTTATTTCATTCTCTCTCTTTCTTTCTTCTATATTCTGAATTGCTTCTTGAATTATTGAAATTTCTTCATTCCATTGAATTTGTGCAAAGATATTCGCTATATTATAATAAATTTCAAGAGCATCATCAAACTTCCCATTTAAAAGAAGATCTTGTGCTGTCTCTAGTAAGTTAAAAGCTTCTTGTTTTCTATTTTCCCGAAAAGCAATTTCTTTTTCTCTTTCTCTTAAAATAATTTCTCTTTTTTCAAATTTCTCTTGTTGTGCTTTCATTTCCCCTGTAACATAATCCCGAAATAGTCTTTCTTGCTTTTCTCGTTCAATTTCTGCTTGTATTTTAATTTGATCTTGAATTACAGCTTCTCGTTTTTTATTTTCAATTTCTATAATGGAATTCTGTATTAGATTAATTTCATTCTGCCAATTAATATCAGCGAAAAAATTTATGGCATATTTTAGAATCTCAATGGCATCATCAAAATTTCCCTGTTCTAAATTGTCTTGAGCTTGATCTAGTAATTTGAATCCTGCAATGCTCCTTTCTTCTTGATATTTTACCATCTTTTCCCGTTCCATTAATTCAACTTCTTTTTTCTTTAATTTTTCCCTTTCTTGCCTTAAATATTTATTAACTTGTTTTTGAAACTCTTCCTCTTTCTTTTGACGTTCAATAGCATCTTTTAGTTTCCTCTGCTCGATGATATTTTGAGTTCTCTGCAATTCTTCAACTTCTTGTATTGATACTTCAATTAAAGGAATCTCCTCCGTCCATTGTATTTCGGCAAAAATATTGGCAGCATTTTGATATGCTAATATAGCTTCTTCATATTTACCTTGTATCAGGAAATCCATGGCAGAATCTAAGTACTCAAATCCAACTTTTTTACGTTGTTCAAAATGCTTAATTTCCTCTTCATGATCTTTGATAATAATTTCTTTCTCTTTTAATTGGCTTCGCTCCTTATCTAATTGAGTTAAAATTTGCTTTTGAAATTCAATTTCTTCACGTTCTTTTTCTTCTAATTTCTTTTGCTCATCAAGTTTTTTAGTAAGGTAAGAATTTTTTAATTTCTCAACATTAGAAATAGTATTTTTTATCATGGATGTATAAGTTTCCCATCCAGAACCCAAATCGCTTAAAATAGAAAAAGCTTTTTGATATTCATTTATAGCATCATCAAAATTTTTCTCTTTTAAAATTTTATCCGCCTTATCTAATATTCCAAAGAGATCTTTTTCTTTCTTTGCATCAACTTTTGTTTTTTCTTCAAATTCTCTTCTTTTCTTGTCTAATTCTTTTGCTGATTTGAAAATTTGCTCTCTTTGCTTTAAATATATCGAATCTTGAAGAATGGTTAAATCTTTTTGTCTCTTTTCAATTAATTTTTCCGCTTTTTTCTCTCTCTCCTGCTTCTCTTTTATTTGATTAATAAAGCCTTTAATGGGATGTACATAAGAATCCCATTCTATAGATTTAAAATATTGAATTGCCTGTTCAAATTTTTCAATTGCTTCATCAAACTTATTTTCTCTTTCAAATCTATTGCCAATATCTATCAAATTGAAGGCTTCATTTTGTACTTGTTCCTCATGTTTTTTCTTCAGTTCAAATTTGTTTAATTTCTCTTTGGCTAATTTTGCTCTTTTCTCTAATATAACTTTCTCCTCTTCAATGTCAGTAGTTTCTAAAGTTGTAGAAGGTTTAACTTGAAAAGATTCGAAATTTATTTTATCTTTTTTGAGTTTTTCAATTATGGATTGGATATTTTGGATTTGAATGGTCCAACCAATGGAAGTTAATAAACCAATGGCTTTCTCATAATTCAATATCGCATCATCAAATTTCTTATCTTTTTCAAATAATTTTGCCGCATCAATATGTTCAAACGCTTGATTTTGAATATTTTCTTCATATTTTCTTTTTTCTCTAAAACGTTTTATAACTTCTTCCTTTTCTATACTACTTTTCTGGCCAAACATTCCAACAATTTGAGGTTTTTCATCCTGAATTAATTGTATGGGGGGACTCTGTGATTCAGGTATTTGTTTTTGTGGTTCTAGGGTTGTTTTTCTTTTATCAAATTCTTGAGAAAGACGGTTAATTTTTGTTTTTAATTCAAATAGTTGGGTTTCAGACCAACCAGCTTGACTTAGTAATTGAATTGCAGATGAATACTGTTGAATAGCATCTTCAAAGAGACCATCAAATTCTAATTTTTTAGCTCTGTCTAATAAAGCGAATCCTCGTTCTTGCAATTGTACACTTTGAGTTTTATGTTCTATTTGTTGATAAAGCTTTTCTTTCTGTAGAAAATCTTTCAATTCACTTACTCTATCGTAAATTTCCTGAACTCTATGCATTAAAAATCCACTTTGCTTAAGAAAATCAGCAGCTTGTTGATATTGCGAAATTGCATTTTCAAATTCTTTTTCTTCTTCAAGTTTTTGTGCGATATCTAAATATTTTAAAGCTTCCTGAGCTAATTCCTCTGGATTTTGCAATTAAATTGAACCTCTTTAATCCTAAATTAAAATTAAAAATTCTTTCCTTGTTCTTATTTTAATTTATCCACGCTAAGTAATTAAACTTTTTATATTGTGATAACTATCTTAACTAAATTATTAAAATCGACAAAGAATTTTGAATTTTCAAGAATTTTGAATTCAAATTTAAAATCTAAACCCTATTTATTATTAAAATATAGTTATGGATATAAAGAAAAGAAATATAATTATTGATTTTGAACCAATTTCCAGAAGGGTGCATTTTCCAAGTGATCTCTCTCTCTATGAAATCCTTTTAGATTTAGACATACCAATTAGATCAATTTGTGGTGGATTAGGAACGTGTGGAAAATGCAAAATTTCAGTACAAAAAGGAAAAGAATTTTTAAATCCTCCAACTAATAATGAAAAGAGATATGTAAATGAGGAAGAACTAAGAAATGGATGGCGACTTGCTTGTCAAACAAAGCTTAATACGGAACAATCAGAATATCTACAAACACTTCCCCATCCTCAATTCCGAATATTTCTCCCAAATGATATATTGTTGGAAGATTTTAACATCTTAATTGCAGGAAAAAGTGAAGGAGTGAAAATAAATCCAACTATTCAAAAAGTTTACATTGAAGTAAGAAGTCCATCATTAGAGGAACCTGATGCTGATTTTGAAAGAATTGAAGCATCAATAAAAAGTTCTATTCCAAAAATAAAGAAATATAACAATCTTAATATCGATTTTAATGTTTTGAAAAAATTACCTAAAATCTTAAGGGAAAATGATCATAAGATAACACTAGTTTTATGGGATAATACTAATATCATTGCTTGTGAGCCAGGTAATACCATCAAAGACAATTATGGAATTGCTTTTGATATTGGAACAACAACTATAGTAGGTTATTTAATCAATTTAAATAATGGTAAGACTTATGCTGTCAGTTCAAAAATGAACAGCCAAACAGCCTATGGAGAAGATCTAATAACAAGATTAACACTTATAAAGGATAGTAAAGAATATCTTCAAAAATTAAGTTCTATTGTAATTAAAGACTTGAATGAAATTATCTCAAATACATGTCAAATAGCAAAAATCGATCCTTCTCAGATCTATGAAGCTACTGTTGTAGGAAATTCTGTTATGCATCATATTTTTTTGGGACTTGATCCTATCAATATAGGAATAAGTCCGTTTATCCCTGTTATTCAAAAAAATTTTAATATAAAAGCAAATAGACTAAATCTTAATATTTCTAAATTTGGGAATGTATATACAGCACCTATTATTGCGGGTTTTGTTGGGGCTGATACTATTGGTGTAATACTTTCTTCACAAATTTATAATGAAAAATCTCTTACTTTAGCAATTGATATTGGTACTAATGGTGAAATTATCATTGGTAATCGAAAGAATTTATTTGTGGGATCTTGTGCAGCAGGGTCTGCTTTAGAAGGAGCTCATATTAGCAATGGGATGAGAGCAGCAGCAGGAGCAATAGACACAGTTCAAATTGACTCTAAGGATTTTGATGTATCTTATACTACAATTAAAAACAAAAAACCAATTGGAATATGTGGTTCTGGTCTAGTTGATGTTATAGCAGAGATGTTAAAATCTAAGATTATTACTAGGAGCGGAAATTTTAATCAAGATTATATTAATCATGAAAGATTCATAAAAGAAGATAAGAAAATAGATTTCATTATAGCAGATAAAGATGATACTTCTATAAATAAGGAGATTTCAATTAATCAAAACGATATAAGACAAATTCAAATGGCAAAGGCAGCCTTTTATTCTGGAACCCGGATTATTATGAATAATTTGAAAAGTTATCAAATTATCAAACAAATTTTCTTAGCAGGTGCTTTTGGTAACTATATAAACGCTCAAAATGCAAAATTTATAGGAATGATTCCAGATATTAATGATGAGTGTATTTTTCAAATAGGAAATGCTGCTGGAGTAGGAGCACAACACTGTTTATTAAATCAAGATTTAAGAAACAAGGCGCAAGAGCTTTTAAACAAAATTAAATATGTTGAAATTGCTATAGATAAGAATTTTCAAAAAGAATATGCTGAAGCAATGTACTTTCCTCACCTAAAACTCGATCTATTTAAAAATTTGAAAGAATATAACGAAATACCGAAGAGATAGTTATATAAATCTAAAACTTATATACTAACTTTTAAGTATTAATATTCTATTTAATATGAATAGAAATTAATAAAAACCAATTTGAGTTTATGTAAAAATATTTAAATTTATAATTTATTTTTTCTTTAATTTAGTTATCTTTAATTTATTTACAAAATTAAAATATTAAAAAAAGTTAGTAAAAATCGACATGAGTGGAGCTTTATGTCAAGTTTTAAGTTAAAAGTATTATTAACAGGGGCAGCTGCTGTAGGAAAAACTAGTCTTGTTCAGCGTTTCATAAAGAATAGATTCCAAGCTAATTATAAATTAACTGTAGGCGTAGATATTTTAACTAAAGATGTTGAATTTAGGCAAGGAGAGATTGCCACACTAAGTATTTGGGATATTGGGGGGCAACAACGTTTTGAATTTATTCGTAGTACATTCTATAAAGGTGCTGCGGGAGCATTATTAGTCTTTGACTTAACTCGAGAACAGACATATACAGAAACAAGAAAGTGGCTTACCGAGATAAGGCAATTTGCGGGTGAAAAGATACCCTTTGTTTTTATTGGAAATAAGGCCGATTTAATAGAAGATGTTGGTATGGTAATAGATAGGGATGAAGCCCGTTCATTCGCTGAAAATGAGGGTAGTATTTATATTGAAACCTCTGCGAAAACGGGAATTAATGTCGATGAAGCTTTTACTGAATTAACACGTCGAATTATTGATTCGAGAATTTAGATCTCATTACTAATTTTATTTTCTAGTGTTCTATTCTTTTACTATTTTATAAAATTATGAAATCATATTTTGAAAATCTGTAATTAATCTTCTGTGTTTTATTTAGAATCTCCAAATTCGTCATATAAATCATCATGAATAATATTAATTGCCTCAAATAATTGTTCTCTTTTAATAACAATAGATAAATTTAATTCATCATGACTTTGAGAAATTGCTTTGACACTTATGTTTTTTTTATCTAATGCATTAAAAATTTCTGCTTTAGTTTTGGTTTCAAGAATTTTAAGACCAGTTATATTAATTACAGCAACATTTTCCCATTTAATATAAAAAAATTCTGAAAAGAATTTTGAACTTTTTAAAGCGTTTATTGCTTTTTTACAATCATCTTCTTTTATAATAAATGATGTACTAATTTCAGAGGAACTTTGAGCAACTAAAGAAACACTTATTTTATTTTTACTCATCACTTTAAAAATTTTTGCCAATACTCCAGGTATATCTACCATACTTCCAGAACTGATAGTTATGATAGTAGCATATTCTACCGCAGAAATACCTTTGATATAATCTTTATCTGAAAACTCTGAAATTTCTGTGTAGCTTTCCTCGAGTGGTTTATCAAAATTCCTTATTTCTAAAGGTATTCCATATTTTTCTATTGCTTCTAAACATTTAGGGTGAATCACTTTTGCACCAAAATTTGCAATATGCTTAGCTTCATTGTAATCCAATTTTTTAATAAGAGAAGAATGGGGTACATACTTTGGATTTATTGCGAATAATCCATCAACATTTTTCCATAAAATTACTTTTATATTTTTATCGATCCCAACTTTATATAAAGATCTAGCTATAATAGTAGCAGTATAATCAGATCCACCTCTTCCTAGTGTAGTGATATAACCTATCTTATTTCTACCAATAAAGCCAGTTAAACAAACGATTATATCCTTATTTGGATTATCTAAAAGCGGCAATAAAAATTTCTTAGTACGAACATTGGTTAATTCATACAATGGATAAGCGTTATTGAATTCATCGTTTGTAATAATCAATTTATTAGCAGGAATAAATATTGAATTGAGTTTATTACTTAGAAGATATTGATTTAATATATAAGTTGATAAAATCTCTCCAAAACTCAGAATATAGTCTTTATAATAAGGTTCAAGTCCAAATTCTTTTATATCCGCAAAGGTTTCTTCTAACTCACTTAATTTCTTATCAATCCAGTCTTTTACTTTAAAATAGTGCTCTGATTCCTCTTCAAAAACTTGCTCTATTAAATCCATATGCCTTTTTTCTATTAAAGCCATATTATTATCAATATTTTTTTCATTTTCTAAACCCATTGCAGTTTTTAATAATAGATCAGTTACTCCATTCAAAGCAGAGGCAATGTATACTTTTTTTATATTTTTATAAATATTTGTAATATTGAGAATTTTACTAAATGCAGTCTGATCTACAAGACAAGAACCTCCGAATTTCATGATGATAATCGGCATTTTATACACGAGTGAATTTTAAACTATTTGTTTCTCTGAATATTAATTTAAAATTATAGGTATGTAATTAACTTTTCTTCATTAAATTTTATTAGAGTAAAATCAAATTAAATTATTAATTAATAATTATAATGATCGATCTGCACTTACACTCATCTGCTTCTGATGGTTCACTAACTCCTTCACAATTGATTGAAGAAGCTCTAAATCAGAAATTAAAGGCAATAGCAATTACAGACCATGATACTATAGATGGTGTTAAAGAATTTTTGTCATATGGAGAATTAAAAGAAATTATTGTAATTCCTGGTATTGAAATTTCAATTAGGCATGAACCAATTAGGGAATTAATTGATGTTCATATTATTGGATTAAATATAGATCACTCCTCAAATAAATTAATAAAAACGATAAGTGAACAAATTAATGGAAGACTAGAACAAAAAAAAGCAATTTGTAAACGATTAAGAACTGAATTTGAATATAACATCTCTTTTAAAGAAGTAAAAGTAATAGCAGGGAGTAAAGTCGTAGGACGGCCCCATATAGTCGAAGTTATGATAAATAATAATCCAGAAAAAATTATTGGAAAGTCGAAAGATGATCTATTCCGTATGATTAGCATTGGTGGTGCAGCATTTGTCGATAGAAAAGTGGAGCTAAATTTAGAGGAATCAATTGAATTAATTGAATCCGCTGGAGGTATCCCTATTTTAGCACATCCTGGAATTTATAAGATCCAAAATAAACAAAAGTTTATTACAGCCTGTATTAAAGCAGGAATTAAAGGTATTGAAATAGAATATACTTATGCAAAGAATAGACCATTCTATAAGACCGATAAAGCATCTTGGGCTCAAAAGTATTATCCAGAGTATTTTAGAAAACTTGCGGATAAATTTCACTTAATTAAATCAGGAGGATCAGATTATCATGGAGGAAAAAAAGAAATTACAATTGGAGAAGCAAATGTACCCGATGAGTATTTAAAGAGATTATTATGATTTTTTAGATAGACATCATCCATGCTGAAGAGGTAATCATAAATTCTTGTTATTTATATTCTATTCTAATATACATATTTGTAGTATTTATTGATAATATAAATATTAATAAAAGAAGGTTTTTTTTTTAAATCTAATAATTAAAAAAGTAATACAATAATATTAAATAAATTATTTCCTTAAGTATTCAAAAGTTTTTGTAAATCTTGAATTTCGTTATCAACTTTTTGAATTAACTCATTAATTTTTGCTTTTTTTTCGTTTAACTCTTCTGATGTAATTTCACCCGTAAGTTCCTTCATATCGAAATCAAGAGCCATCTTTGTTAAATTCGCTTTTTTTATTTTTAGATCTAATATTGATTTCTTCAAACTTTCTGCTTGATTACTTTCAATTACTTGAGTTTCTTGCGTTTTCTTATCGGGCTTGGATGGAATTTCTGTTTTTTCTTCAATAGCACTTGTTGATATTTCTTTTTCAACTGAAGATATTTTATTTGTTGAGATTTTGCTTTCTACAGAAATTAATGGCTCTCTTGAGATACTAGATGTTTTAGGAGGTGGCTTTATTTTTTGTTTTTGTTCCATTAATTTAATTGGTGAAACAGGTGTTAAGACATTAGATTTTTCGGTGGGTTTTGTTTGTGCTAAATTTGACATTTTTAATTTTGATTTTGCATCTTCTGGAACAATTTCTACAGTTTTTGGTCTTGATTTTACCAAAAAATCTTCTGGATTCAATTTTAAACTAATTTTTTCTTTTGGAATAATAATTTCTTTAGATGATTCTGTTTCCTCAGGAATTTTTGTAACTGGTTCGGATACTTTTTCATTCATATCTGATTTGGACAGTCCTGAAGTTTCTTCACTTTTCATTATTTCTATTGTTTGTTCAATTTTTTTTGTATCTTCAGGAGGTAATATGGGTGGTTCTGGTTTTATTGTGGTTTGTTGAACTATTATTTTTTCTGGTTCTTTTTTATCGGTAGATACAGCTTGAGTCGGTGGAGATGGACCAACCTTTTTTAACATCTCTTTTATTTTTTGTGATTTTTCAAAAAATTCTCGTCCTAAAGAATCATCTCCTAAATCTATACATAAATCACTAATTTTATCAAACAAAAATGCAGCTTTATCAAAATCCGCACTTTTTACGGCATTTACGGCTTCTTCAGTTAATTTATCTCTTTCAAGCAAAGGTTTTAATAATGGTGAAACTTCTGCACTCATTTCTAAAACATCTGCAATTATTTGTATCATTTTATCACGATTTTGAGGCTCAAGTGCAATCATTGAGTATGCTTTTAATCTCAAAACATTTTCAATTTGAACTGGATTCATTGCGTTTTTTAAGTCTTGTTTATTACCAATTACAGCAGATTGAGCATTAGGGGCTTGTTCTTTTATTAATTCAAGAAAATATTTGCTTTTTTCAACATTTTCTAATGTAGAGTCAGTAATTAAAAGAACTGCATCACTACCTTTTATAAAATTATTCCATAAATAACTAAATTGTTCTTGACCAGCGAAATCCCATAAATGAAAATGTAGTTTCCCAATTCTAATAGTTGCTATATCCCCCGTAATAGTTGGTATGTGTTGCATAGGTATTTCATCGGCTTTAATTAATTTAGTTATTGTTGTTTTTCCAACTCCTGAAAAACCAACCAAAGATATTTTAGGACGTAAATTTCTATGGATAGAATCAATGGTGGGATCAAAAACTTCAAAAGTTTTAGCGTCATATCGATGCTGTAGTATATCCTCAAATAAATTCAGAAATTCATTCTTGCATTTTTCCAATTCCTTTTTTATATTTTCGAATTTGTCAGTTAAACTTGTTACAAATAAAAATATTAAATCATTTTTTTTTTCTGTAATATATGCAACTCTAAACTTATAATAGTCATGAAAATCAATTTTTGAATCACTTCTTATAATAGTTTCATTAGTTATTTCTTCTACTAGAATATCTAAAACTTTTTGTTTCAGAGCTTTTCCAAAATGTCTATAGTACAATAGTTCACTATTTCTATAAATAAATACTTGCCTTAAAATGATGTTTCACCAAGATTATTAATAATTATTAATTTGTTAAATCAATTTGAGATATGTTTTACTAAATCTTTAATAATAGAATATTTATTTTTCCTAACTTTTTCTTTCTCTATTGTTTCTTCTATTTTAGATACTTCTTTTGAAAAATCAAAGACAGAAAATTCCATAATCTTTTCTTCTTTTACGCTCATACTTAGTTTTTTTAAAAAAACACTAATACTTGGCATGAATTTTGCTAAATTAACATTTAAATCTAATTTTGAGATTAATATCAATTCATCACTAAATGTAAACAAATAATTGTACTCTTGTGCTTCCAATGCAAAAGAATTTATCTTATTTAAGTTTAATTCGTTAGCAATTTCTTTAGAATTAGAAATCAATGATAATATTGCTTGTGGAATAACTTTATCTTTACCGAATTCTTTTATTAGTGATCCTAAAATAATTCCATACTTATTTGCTATAGCACATTCCGCATTTAGGTCAGATTTTAATTGAGAAATTATTTCCTCGTAGTTAACTTGATTCATAATTAAGAGAGATAGTTTTTAATTTAATAATAAAATTGAATTTATTTATATTTGTTTAGTTCTTAGACTCCTTATATAATTACTAATTTAATAATTACATCTTATAATTATAATTGAAAACTTTCAAAACTCGTTTTATTGAAAAAGAATCGGATGTTACTATCATATCAGATTCTAAGAACGCCATTTTAAGGGCAAAAGAGTGTTTTTATTATCACCGAGAATTATTAGAGCAATATATTAAAAACGATAAAGATTTTCTCAATTCATTTTCTCCGATTAAAGTTAATACTGACTTAAGAATTATTAATAATATGGTAGAAGTCGCAGAAATATGTGATGTCGGACCAATGGCTTCTGTAGCAGGAGCTTTAGCAGATTTGATGCTTGAAGCAATGAACTCAAACAATAATTATAAAAATATTAACCCATCTTCTTTTAAAGTTGCTTTAGTTGAAAATGGTGGTGAAATTGCAGTTGATTCTGAAGAACCTATTAAAATAGCATTATATGCAGGGAAAAATGAATTAAATCTGAATTTAGGATTTATGATAAAAAAAAAAGATTGTCCAATTGGAATAGGAACAAGTTCTGCCACAGTTGGTCATGCTATCAGCTTTGGACAAGCTGATGCTGTCACTGTTTTTGCCAAGAGTTGTGCTCTAGCAGATGCGGCAGCCACTAAAATTTGTAATGTTGTTAAAGGGCCAGATATTGAAAAATCTATAAAGAAAGCATTGGAGAAAGCAAATGACATTGAGGGAGTTATCGGGACTTTTATTTCGAGAGAAAATAAAGTGGGACATACAGGTAAATTACCACAATTAATTAAGATTGAACGAGATAAAACTACTATATTAAAAGATAAATTACGTTCTTTTATCGAAGCTGATTTTGAAATCTTTAGATAACCCAATATAAAGGAATTTCTCTTCCCTCCTCTGTGCTTGAAACGCAAATTTTATTTAAATAATTAAGAGAATAATATTGTTCTCTCTCTTCTTCACTTAAGTGACCAAATAAATCAAAACCTCTGTTAATAATATAATCGTCTGCAAATAGGATAAAGACATCAGTATTATATTTGCCTTTAATATACTCTAAAATATTTACCTCACTTTCATTGTAGTGATTATTTGGAGGAAAAAGATCTATTTTGGATTTTAGAAAATAAAAATTTTGATCATAAGGAAGTGGTTCTGAATTATTACCATAAAGATAATCATAATATCTAAAAACATGACTCCAGCCAACTTCAGTAATTATAACATTTTTATTATTTGTCCTATTAGAATACCATTGAATTGAGCTAATTTCTCTATCTTTTAATATAAAAATCTCAAAAGATTTTGATTCATAAAAGTAAGAAACAAATAGTGAAAATAATATAATAAACAAAAATACAAATTTCTTTTGAAATGTTCTAAAAGAATTTAATTTAATGAGTTTATATATATACGCTAGAAATCCGAAGACAATAATAGGAGGGATTAAATAGAGTATTCTCTGCCAAATCATATTATTCAATACAAAGAAATCAAATACAAATCCAGTTAATAGGAATAATAATAATCCTATTCCCCAGATAAACAATGCTTTACCACTTTGTTTTTTTTGGAAGATAATTAACCCCCAAATAGCGAAACTACTTATCGTTATTATCTCAATCATATAAAGGATATTTATTATTCCTATATTCATCCAAATATTGTCTAGTATTAAAAAAATCATAAGGGATAAGAATATAACACTTGAAATTAGCGGAATTATTATCTTCTCCTCAATTTTTTTATAATGGATACTAGTTTCTCCCTTAATTGTAGCACTAAATTTTCCATTAGTAAAATTAATTGATTTACTAAATTTCCACAAAATAATTATCAATATTGGACCACCTGTTAAAATCCCTAAAACAAGATAGTACCATGAAATTTCTAATGATTCAATAAACCAGTAATGTCCTTCACCTATTCCAAAAATAGAAAAAACAAGAAATAAGACTAATAATAAGCATAAGAATATAAAATCAAATCCTCTCCTATAATCTCTTAAAAAATAAATTAAATATAACCATAGAAAAGAAAACAAGAAGAATAACGTTGTTACATCATGGGTGAGAACTGAGCTGATAAAAATTAATGTAATTAATGCATAATCAAAATATATATTTAAGAAAATAGTTCTTTTAGAAGGACGTTCTGATTTAATAAAATTCTCGAGTCTTACATATAAAAGGAAAAAAATCATTAAACATTTAATTAATGCTGAACCAGAAGGCCAATATTGAATCATCATTACGGAGAAACCTAAAGAAGAAAATTCTAAAAGAAATACTCCAAATATGGCTAAATTTTGATCTTTAAAAATTCTCATACAAATATTATAAAAAATTAAACCTGACACAAAGAATGTGTAAAATACAAAATAACTGGGTATACGAATGTGTTCTATTCCAGAAAAGAAATAGATTACGCCTTCAAATATGTTTAATCCCATCGTACCATGATATCCTTCCAAAGGTAAAATATTAAGATCTGTAAGAACTGTACTATTAAGGATATGAAGCCAAGGATCAGTTCCAATAAAATTATTAACTTTGACGATATTTAAAATACAAATAAGAAATAAGAAAACTATTAATAAAATAATATTAAAAGAGAATAAATTTTTGAGATATTTAATGAAATAAATTATACTTAAATTCTCTTTCTTTAAAGTAGAAATATCTTTTGATCTGATAAAAACATATAGATTTTTCTTAGATTCGAAAATGATAATATATCCAATTATTAAAAAAAAAAAAATTGATGCTGAAAAAAAGAAAAAGAATTTGGTTAACGGAATTCTAATGAGAAATCCCATATATCCCATGAGAATGTAAAAAGCAGAATTTATGACTATAGTTAAACTTAATTTTTCTAAATAATTGAAAGACTTCTCTTTAAAAATTATGAAAAAAACTGGATAAGTCGGTAAAAATAAAATAGTATAAATTGTACTTAAAATAACCAATGTTTGAAAGACTGAGGCAAAAAACAAATTTTCTGAAAATCCTAAAATTAATTCTAAATTAATAATTTTAAAAAAAATGAATATAAGAGAAGTAACTGAAATTAAAAAGACAACTAAATGAATTCTTGAATATAGAAAAATTAGAATATTTTTGAATTTACTTCTAAAAATTTCCATGGTTGTACTTATATTTAATTTAAAATTAAATTAATCTTATATTTTTCAAAATACCATTTAAAGTAATCTCTTAGACCTTGTTCTTGATTGTATTTTGGTTGAAATTTTAAAAACTCTTTAGCTTTTGAAATATCAGCATAACTGTGCATTATATCTCCAGGTCTTGGAGGATCAAAAATGATTTTTAAATCCTCTTTATTTGTGAGTTTTAGCATTAATTTTGCAAGATCTAATACTTTTATTGGAACCCCCGCACCAATATTAAATATTTCTCCTGAAATTGTATTTTCAACTGCTAAGATATTTGCTTGAATAACATCTTTAATATATGTAAAATCTCTTGATTGATCTCCATCACCAAATATTATTAAATTGTTATTACTGATTAATTTTCCAAGCCAAATTGCAATTACCCCACTATATGGAGAATCTCGTTGTCTAGGTCCAAAAACATTAAAATATCTTAAAGAAAGCGTATTTAAACCATAAACATGATAAAAAGCCTGCATATATGCTTCACAAGCTAATTTAGCTACACCATAAGGAGATATTGGTATTCTTGGCATACTTTCTTTTTTGGGTAATGTTGGAGTATCTCCATATACTCCTGAACTCGAAGCAAAAATAATTCTTTCAACATCTCTTTTCCTAGCAGCATTTAACACATTTAAAGTACCATTTACATTAACATCATTACAAGATTCGGGCATTATAACTGACTGAGGGACACTAGTAAATGCAGCTTCGTGAAAAATTATATCAATATCTTTAAAAATGTCAAGTAAAAAATTAAAATCCCTTATATCTCCTTTATAGAAATGAAAATTTTTATTATTAAAAGCCTTATCTAGGTTTTCCAATCGCCCATTAAATAGATTATCAATACCAATTACATTTGCACCTGAATTAAGTAATTTATCAGTTAAATTACTCCCAATAAATCCTGCAGCACCAGTAACTAAAATTCTTCTATCTTCAAGTGTCATAAATCATTTAACTCTTTTTTCTGGTTAATTAATTAGTATTTTAAATTTTAACTTAATCATGAGTTTTTAAATTATCTAATGAAATTTTATAATAAATAAAAATTTCATGAAGAAAATTATTTTAATATTTAGTTTATAAATCACTAGTTTAATTTAGATAGATACCTCATAAAGTCTTTTTTATATTCCCTTGGAAGTTTATCTGGTCTTTTCAAATCTGGTTCAGAATGAATCTTTGTTTTTATTACAATTAAAATTGGTCCATTTCGATTTTGAATAATATCTAAAACTTCATATAATTCATCTTTTCTCTCAACCTTAACATTCCACTTATAATTGGATGCTCTAGCTATATCTATAAATTTTATACTAGCTGAATTTGTTGGTTGACACCCAGTAGATTCATGAGCTTCATTATCTATAATTATATGAACAAAATTAGAAGGTGCATATTTTCCTATAGTTGAAAATGCCCCCATTTGCATTATAGCAGCACCATCCCCATCAAAAACAATAACCCTATTCTTTTGTTTTTGTAGAGCTATACTTAATCCAATAGAGCTAGCACATCCCATTGAACCTATATTATAGAAACTTTTATGATGATCTTTTATATTTTTTTCTCTATATTCAAAAATTCTTCTCGATATATAACCAGTAGTAGAAACTACAATTTCATCAGTAGAAAAACTATCTAAAATTATCTGAATAACTTCCCTTGTAGTTAAATGATAATTATTTGTTAAAGAAGTCTTCATTTCATAATTTTGAAAGAAATTCCTCCGAAATATTAAAGCATAGGGTCCTTTTTTGTTGGTAAAATAGTCTAATGCGTGATTTAATGCTTTATCTATCTTTTGTAGATTAGGTTCCAATACTTCATAAGGTATTTGGAGAGTTTCCAAAATAGGTAATGTAATTATTCCCATTTTTTTATGTTGTGGGGCATCCATTATGTTTGGTTCTCCCCGCCATCCAATCATTAAAAGGATAGGTATTGAATATACTTCAGGATCACATAAAGATGTAAGAGGGTTAACAGTTTTTCCAAATCCAGAATTTTGCATATAAACAATTCCTATATTATTTGTTGCTAAATGATAACCTGACGCTATAGCAATTGCTTCACATTCATTACAGGCAACTATATTTTTAAGGTTCCCATTAGGATTATCAGTTAAATATTTCATCAAATCCTTAAAAGTTGAGTCTGGGATACCCGTAAAAAAAGTAAAATCATATTTCTCTAAAATTTTTATAAATTCTTCACACACAATCATTTTTACCATTGAATTATCTAAATTTTTATATATATTTGTTTAAATAATTTTTAACTCCTTCTAAATCTTGATAATCATCAATTTCAACACAAAATTCATTATAATAACAAGGTTTTAAAATAAGTTCATTTAAAATTTCATTTAAAGCATCTTCGGCATAGCAATTTACTCTCTTATTTTCTATGAAAAATTCAATTTCTTGAATCCATCTTAACATAAAATTTTTTGTTAATTTATATAATGGAGCTAAAAAAGCTGTACTAACACCTTTCAAATTAACGCCTATTTTAAATATTCTATTATCAAGAATTTTTGATTTAAAATCTTTTTCTGGAGGTGGAATATCTTTATTTACTAATACACAATCCTTATACTTAGATTCAAGCAATAATTTTACTAAATTTTCAGAAAAGATTAAATCACCATGTGAATATAGGACATCATCATTGATTTTATTCCGCGTTAAATAAAGAGAATAAATATAGTTAGTTTTGTTATATAATGGGTTAATTACATAGTCAACATAAATAGAAGGATAAAATTTTTCAATATGATTTTTGATTTTATCCTCAAATGGACCAGTAGTAATGATAAATTCTGTGAAACCACACTTTATTATACTCTTTAATTGATGGTCTAATATAGTTTCATTATCTGATATTTTTATAAGACATTTTGGTAAGTTATTCGTTAATGGAGCTAATCTTTTTCCAATACCTGAGTTTAACAATAATACTTTCATTTAATATCCTCTAAAATCTCTCTTAATTGAGTTTCAGTTAAAATTCTGGGATTATTTTTAACTCTTTCTGGATTAAATCCATTTTTTATAATTATTTCTATATCATCTTGAGTTTTTATCCCTAAATCTCCTAGATTTGTTTCTAAACCTATATTTTTAATTAAATTTTTAATTTTATTTTTTGCGTCAGTAAAATTAGAAACTCCTAGAATTGAGATGAGTTCATTCATTGTCATTTTAACAAAATCAACTCCACGAAGATCATTGATATCTTTTTCATTTGCATTTGAATTAAAAATAAACATTGATGGTAAAGTTAGAGCTACCGCATGTCCATGTGGTACATTAAAATATGAGGTAATAGGATATGAGATAGCATGACAAGCAGTAGTTTTTGTAATATTAATTGCTTTACCAGAAAAATGTGCAGCAATTGCCATACTATATCTTGATTTTTTATCAGGATTGTGAACGGCATTAAATAAGTTTTTCAATATGAGTTTTATCGCTTTTTTTGCGTAATTCTTGGATTCATTTGTAGAATTAATATTCCAATAAGATTCAATCGCTTGACATAATGCATCCATACCAGTATATGCAGTAATTCTTTTTGGAAGACTGTATGTTAGTTCAGGATCTACAATAGTATATTTTGGAGAAATTAATATTGGATCTGCCAGAGAATATTTTGTTTTTTCAATAAATATAACAGCAAAGTGAGTTGCTTCACTTCCAGTTCCTGAGGTTGTTGGAATTAATATTAAAGGGATTCCTTTTCTTCTCAGTTTTTCTTTTTTTAGAAGATAATCTTCTATTTTTCCTTCATTAGTAGAAAAAATTGAAACACTTTTTCCAATATCTAAGACTGATCCTCCTCCCAATGCAATAATAGAATCATATTTCTTCTTTTTAAAAGAATTTAATGCTTTTTCAATACCCAAGACTGAAGGAGTTGGAGCAATATCATTAAAATGAAAGAAATTTGAATATTTCTTTACAATAGTTTTAACTTTATTGATATTGTTTAATTCTAACTTTGAATTTCCAGTTATAAGAAAAATATCTTTGAAATTTTCATTCTTTAAAATATATTTAAGCTTCGATATAGAACCATATCCTATATATTCATTCATCCTATAACCTACTCTTATTTAAAATTAGATTAATCTTTCAGCTACCTCAACATCTTTTTTATTATGGAGTTCAAACCATCCTTTATGAACTTCCAAAATGTCCACTCTGAAACCTCTATCTATTACTTCTTGTATCAGATCTACAAAAGATGCTTTCTGAAATGAATCTGCTTCATGAAATTTTCCCTTATGGGTCAAATTGCACTCATTATATATTCGTCTAATAATCTCAACACCATATTCTGAAAAATATGCAATACCCGTAAATTCAAAATCTGCCATATCCATATTTATTTGTTTACCAATTCGTATAATTTCATTCTTTTTTTGGTATAAATCTCTAGACTGTTCACTTGGTTTATTTTTTGTTAAAATTAAATCAAGGTTTTTATCAATCTTGTGTTTATGATAAGTATAAGAATTATCCAAAACTAAAATAATATCTCCTTTTACCATTAACAAATTTTTGATTATTTGCTCATTGAATAAAATATCTGAATAAATAAATATGAAACCTCCTTGCATTTCATTTTCTGCTTTAAATAATGAATGTAAAATATGGTACTTGTTGTATTCATCATTATCAATGTATCTTATGCCATCAACATTAATATCCTCTTTTTTAAATCCTCTTATTACAATAATATCAGTAATTCCACAATTCTTCAATGTTTCTATTTGTCGTTGTAGAATTGTTTTACCCTTTAAAGTCGTCATTGCTT
The DNA here is from genome assembly GCA_048937405.1 of Promethearchaeota archaeon. Taxonomy (GTDB): domain Archaea; phylum Asgardarchaeota; class Lokiarchaeia; order Sigyniarchaeales; family SOKP01; genus Loki-b32. The sequence continues at coordinate 191,582 of JBHLNF010000005.1, read as the reverse complement.
TAGGAATTTCAAATTCAGGATCTTCACCAGCTGCAGGAATAATAACTTTTGTAATACCTTTAATATATTTCATATCCTTTTCTTTAACATCTAGAAACCCAACATCTCTAAAAACTGATTTTACAGGGCTGCACATAGTTTCTGCTTCAAATGCTCTTTTATTTCTTAAAATTATTGAAGCTGTTTCCTTCATAGCCTTATGAGCAGCTCTTAAGAGATGATTAGCATATATAACAATATTAAAACCATAATCTTGTAAATTTTCCTCTGAAACGGTATTATACGTTGTAGGAACACAGACCAGTGGTTTCCTAAAACCTAATTCTTTTGATAATTTATTATACTCCACAGCAAATTCTAATATTTCTTTAGGATCAATACTTTTGGAATGAATCATAATTCCATCTGCTCCTGCTAATAAATACTTCTTTGCTCTAAAGAGAGCATCCTTTAACCCTAATCCTGAAATTAAACTTTCGATTCTAGCAACAATCATGAAATCTTTTGATATTTGAACCTCTTTGCCTCTTTTGATTTTTATTGAGAAAATCTCTGGATCTTCTTGATCTTGGATTGTACCACTTTCCAAACTATTTCTTTTTGGAAACTTTTTATCTTCAATAATAACCATTGAAACTCCCATGTCTTCTAAAGATCTTACAAAATATTCGAAATTTGCTGCTTCCCCTCCAGTATCGCCATCTATTATTATAGGTTTATTTGTATTATTTAGAATTTGACGAATCGTTTCATATCGTGACTCCATACCAATAATTTCAATATCAGGATATCCTTTAGCAGCGCTATCCGTAAAACTACTCACCCAAAATCCATTAAATTCAAGAATTTCACCCTTATTTATTTCCTTTATATTATTAGCAATTATGGCACTCAAACCATTATGGGTTTCGAGAATTCTAGCAAAACCCTTTTTATTAAGTAAATTTTTCAAAATACTCCTTCTTTCATTAGGTAAGATCCTTCTTCTCAATTTTAATTCCATCCATGTCACCTTAGTTTGATTTAAATATTTGATTAAGCATGATCTAATAATATATAGTTATTTTTGAATAAAAATTGAATCCATTATCAATAAATTCTTTATAATTTAACTAAATAAATTTATCGAGATTAATTAGAATTATCTATAAAATAATTAATAAAAAAAAATATATATTTTTGTTTAAACATATTCTCTTCTTTCTGGTATACTTTTCCAATCTAATAATAGGACTAAACCTCCTATTAGTGCAACTATAATCCAGAGTAAAAAAGCAGCTCCAGAACCAGCAGCATCAATAAGAGCTCCTGAGGAAAAAGTTGTAATAGCGGCTCCTATATAACCAACACCATCAATAAATCCTGTAGCTGCAGATGATGCTTTTCTTGTCCCAAATTCCATGGGTATTGTAGAAACTAAAAGTGCATGAGGTCCAAAATTTAAGAAACCAATTAACATCAATACAGGAATTCCAAAAACCATATCAAGTGGAGGTAGGAAAGTATATATGAATAATGTTAATCCTAAAGTCAGAAAAAGAGCACAAACTACAGGTATTCTTCTTTTTTTAAGATATTTATTTGAAATCCATGCAGCAACAATGACACCAAATGTACCTCCAATAGGGTAAAAAATTGATTTCCAAGTACCAAATTCTTCTGCACCTGTTATTTCAGGACTTAATAAATATGGGAGCCAATCAGTTAACCCATATCGAACTATATTTAGGCAAAATAATCCAAAAGCTGCAAAAAGAACAGTTTTAGTTTTAATTACTGTATTAAAAATATATTTAAAGCCTACAAATTCATCTGGACGGCAGTCACCCATTACTATTACACCTTCACATTCTTCTTCCAAAGTTGGTAAACCAACCTCTTCAGGGGCATTTCTAATACGGAAATAAAAATGAAACGTCATGAGAAACATTATAATTCCTGGAATAATAAAAGAATAACGCCAATCTAGACTAAATGTATCAGTAATAAGAATGGCGATACCCCATGATAGAACTCCCCCAAGTAGATATGAAGTGGCAAGTCTACTAGACCATTTACCTCTTTCTTCAGCAGGATGCCAATTAGCAATTGTTTTCACTGAAGGTGCCCATCCCATTGATTGAAAATAGCCATTTAAACCCCAAAAAAGAAAAGCTACCCAAATAAAGTCAAATGCAACTCCCATCATCAAATTTAAAACTGATGATACAATTAATCCTAATGTAATAAAGCGTCTGGCACCGATTTTGTCACCTAAAAAACCATTAAAGAATTGTCCAAATGCATATGCAATAAGAAAGATAGAACTCACAACTCCCATTAAAGTAGCAGTATATCCAAATTCATTCATGATAAATGGTTTTGCTACTCCATAATTATTTCGTCCTATATAGTAAATCATGTAAGTAATCCAACCAGTAAAAAATATTCGCATTCGCCAATTGGCTAGTTTATAACCAGTATCAAATGCTTTTTTAATTTCATTTTTATTATTAGTAATTTCAACTTCGCTCATATTTTTTTAACCTAATTTTATATTTTTCCATTTTTTATTAATTCTTTAGCATATTCATAATCTTCCTCGGTATCCATTTCTACCCATTCTCCTTGAATGTCAACCGAATGCATTGAATATCCTCGAAAAATAAGTTCTTCAAGCATATCTGTTAAGTATGCTTTTTGCATAGTCGTTGCATCATGAAATCTTCCCTCAAATTTACAAGTTTTATTGTATTTTGCACGATTATAGTTACGGCTTAAAATTTCTGCCGCTTTTTTTGTAAATTTACCAAGTCCTATGAATTCTCCGTAAGCAATATCTGGATTATAAAATTTTGATAGATGTTTTATTTTCCCATCTTCTACAATAACTAATTCAGCTTCGTCTGTAGGATGTTTTGTGCGTCCTTCATATCTTTTCCTCCAATCAGTATCTACGATAAAACTAAAATCATGAGGGGAATCTAATAATTTTTTAACGACATTTTTACTGTACAATATATCTGAATAGGTGAAAATAAATCCATCTTTCATTGCCTCCTCAGCGTAAAACAATGATTCGAGAATATTATTGTTATAGTAATCATCATTATCATAGTAGGAAATATTTGGTAAATCAATTTTTTCTTTTTGATATCCTCGAATAATTACAAAGTTATCAAGACCAAAATATTTAAAAATTTCTATTATACGTTCAAGAATGCTTTTTTCTTCAATTTCTAATAAACATTTTGGCTTATATTCAGTTAAGGGTCTTAATCTTGTACTTGGACCCGCGGCTATAATAATTACTTTCATCTTTTTTACTTCCTTGTTTTCTTCATATCTTCTTACAATTCGCTCTAGAAGTGAAATATGCTCATTAAATTTCTCAGATGTTTTTTTATATCCGATTTTTTTAACACTCTCATAAATCTTCTTAATTTCTTCAGGATCAGAAAATTTTTGTTTCGGCATATAATTACATGAAAAGTTTAATAACCTTACAAGTACGGTTACCTATATAAACTTTTAGAGATTTGATATTTATATATTCTTTTTGTTATCTCGAAACTTATGAAGTCTTATATAGGTAAGGAGTTACTTTATTCATCCTTTTATTGGATATCTAAACTATTATTATCCTAACTTTAATTATCTTTTCTTTCTCATTAATTTCTCTAAAAAAAGTCTTAAGAAAGTTAAAATTAATTTTTTATAATTCAATAAGTTCCCGAGAAAAACCAAGAATTAGTTATTTGTAATATTTTCTTGCATGCTTGTTGAAATATAATGGGAAATATAAAATCCAAACAACAATCTCCTTCCATCTTTGAAATAAGAGTTTTCTCCGGACCCAAATTGATCTGAGTACGAATTTTAAGTACCCAGTTTGATTTAATTGATCAGAAACTTCATTTAATTCTGTGTCCAAAATTATGAATCGCTTGGTTTGTTCTTTATATTTTCTTATTAATTTGCTTAATCTAATTCCAGTTAGTCTGTTATAAAAGAGTATAGTAGTAAGTTTTTGATCATCGTTTAATTGAAGTTCATTTAGATCTTGACTATTTATAATGATGTTATTTTTCGCTAGATTTTCTTTGAGAAATCTTACAAGTTGAGGAGGAAATTGTTTAGGAATAAAAATTTTTGATAATTTTAATTTTGGTAATATACTCTTATCATAAAGAGAAAAGAGTAGTGATTCAAATACCTTATATGCCTTCAATTCTGTCATTAAATAGAATTGATATAGTTCATTGTAAATCTTATTATATTGGTTTTTTATATCTTTTCTTTCTAAGTGATCTTCAGATAAATTGTATAATGAAAATATTCCATTATTATTTACTAATTTCCAATTAGATTTTATTATCATAGTTCTTTTAATTGCTTGGAACATTAAATAGCAATCTCCTCGGATTATTCTCTGATTGTTCACATCAATATCCTTTTCAATTAAATCTTTGAAAGAAATTGAATCCCTCTCATGAGAAATCTTAATATTTAGATAATCCAGAATCGTCTCCATCAGATCAATTAAATATGTCCTATTTTCTATTATCTTGGGCTGAGATAAAGTCAAACTCGTTGGTAATTTAATAAATAAAACAGGTTGCATCGATGATTGATGAATATCATCAAAATGGAGTAATTTAGTCTTCTTATATAAATTCTTATCATAATATCCATGATCCGAATTGATGATTATTACTGAATTTTCCCAATAATTATTCTTTTTTAAATATTCTATTATTTTCCTTAAATATTTATCTGTTTGAGGGCCACTTGGTCTAAAAAACGTGAATAAAAAGTTTTTTTCATCAGGCTGAAATTTTTCAACTTTCTGAATAAAATATTGATATACTTCCTTAGCATCCAGCCAGTGATCTCCTTTATACATATCTGTTTCATAAAATGGATTGAGAATTTCTTTTAAAATTACAGCTTGTTCTCTACCAAAAAAAATTGATTGAACTCTGTAATTCTCTTGTTTCAATGGTGCAATAAAATTCTTATATTTCAAACTGGGCAAATTCTTAATTGAACGATAGTAGTCAGGGAATATATAATAAGGAAATCTACCTGTTAGAAATGATAAAAGTGATAAATTTGTTGAAGGAAATTGAGAGATACAATCTTCAAAATAAAAACCTTCATTTTCATTTTTTAATTTATTATAGGTCGGAAGTAAACCATGTAAATCAGACCTTTCATAATTGCAAATTGAGTCAGTAACAATCCAAAAAATATTCATTAAAATGCCTTCGTAATTTTTAATTCAAACTTATTATGGATTTTCCAAGAATTTTTTTTCATAATGTTTTCGAGCATCTTTTTCAATAGTTCTAGCTTTTAAAATCATAAATGTTAGAAATACAAAAAGTAGAAATAGAACGTAGCTAATCATCAAAAGTTCTATTACCCAAATAATTTCAAAATAGATATATAATAAGAATCCAACAAAAAACATTGTTGTTATCATGTGTGTATGACTAAAACCATTTACTAGATTGATAGATATACTTTTAACTAATTTAATAAAAGATTTTTTTGAGGATTTTTCTTCGTCTCCTCTTGTTTTAATTTCATTCCCTTTTTTAATATTACCTTTAGCAAATGCTATGATGGATATTTTCCTAACTGTTCTAATTCCTATTAGGAAAAAAGTTGCGATAAATGCAAGAAAAATATACATAAACTCAAAATTGAGCCTATAAATACTGTATCCAAAAGAAAAGAAAAACCATCCTTGAAAGAATAAATGTCCGATTTCATCATAATATATACCTCGTGAAGATGTTTGTTTCTTATATCTAGCGACTTCACCATCAACTTCATCAGATAAGTAATAAATATATAATAAAATAAATCCAAAAATTATTAAAAAATTATTTCCTATTCCTATTAAGAATAATCCTATTAACCCAATCAATATTCCTGTAATTGTAATAATATTAGCAGAAATAGGGGTTTTTACAAGAACCCAAGTAATATATCTTGAGAAAAATCTGTAAATCCAATGCCACCAATCTTTCTTTTTTCTTTGTTTTTCAAGTTTTGTTCCTTGAATAATTTGTCTAAATTCTTTAAAACTTTCTCTCGGCATATTTCACTAAAAAATAGTTATTAAATGTATAAAAATTAGAAAGTTTATAATTTTAATCATGGTAATAGATTCAGTTTTCTAAAGGATAAAACCTTCCAATATTTATCAATTTTTCAAATATTGATGTTAAAAATTGATAGAACTTTTTACTTTAAACATGAATTTAAGAGGTTGAAAAAATATCTATTAAATCTAAGGGATTAGATTTTTAAATAAATAGAAAATTAAATATATTTTCTAAAAAAAAGAATTTAAAAGAGATAATTATAGGTTCAAGCATCTTTCATATATTTTTAATACTGTCTGGGCACTTTTTTCCCACGAGAATAATTTTAATCTTGCTAGACCTTTTTTAATAAATTCATCTCGTAATTTTTTATCACTAATTAATAAAATTATTTTTTTTGCTAACTCTTCAGGATTTGAATTATCTTCTAAAAGTAGTGCGGCATCCCCTACAATTTCTCGTATTGCGAAGGCATTTGAAGTAATTACTGGACAACCACATGCCATTGCTTCCAAATTAGGTATACCAAAGCCTTCAAAAAACGAGGGGAAAACAAAGACATCAGCTAAATTTAAAAGATGAATAAGATCTTCTTGGGGAATAAAACCAGTAAATATGATATCTTTAAAAATTTCATTCTTTCTGGCAAAATCAATAACTTTTATATTTTTCCAACCTTTTCCTCCTAGTACTAACTTAATCTTATCATTAATTATTTTTACTTTTTGAAAAGCTTTCATTATTGTCCATGGATTTTTTCTCTCTGAGAATTTACTTAGATGGAAAATAAATGGCCCCTCAATTCCATATTTTTTCTTAATTTCGATAGGTTTATTTTCATAAATTCTGAAATCTTCATTTACCGCACTATAAGTAAAAAATATTTTATCTTCTTTCACATTATATTGACGTGTAAGAAATTTTTTTCCAATATTAGATCCTACAAAAATATAATCCATTTTCCTAAAAAATTTAGGTTTAATTAATTTAGAATGTAACCGTTTTATATAGCTAAACTGACTTGGAAAGTAAAGCTCTGCTGCTCCACCTCCATGAACAGAAGTAACTTTTTTTGGTTTTTTTATCCAAATTGGAGAAGTTATAGTTAATGGATAATAATGAAGTAGATCAAAATTTTCTTTTTTAAGTTTTATATAAGCAAATAATGGATTTTTTGAAATAATTAAATCTTTCGCTTTCTTATACACTTCATTATCATTTTTAGAATGATGTATAAGAACAATATTAAATTTTTTATTTAATTTTAGAATCTGATTCACTAACTGCCTTAAATAACTCCCACTACCACTTGTACCTTGGTCGATTGGTTTAGTAAATATACCAATTTTAGGTTTATATTGTAATTTCATAGTTTTGTTAAATTCTTGATTTGAATGCAGATTCTTTGATATATCTAATTTCATTTCTATAAAGATTAAAAAGCTTATTATTTTAATTTTATTTAAAATTAATATTAATTGGTTTTCATCCTTTATGATGAGATTAAGGATTAAAATCTTATAATATTTATAGAAGTCAAAGAACTAGGGGAAAAAAGGTAAAAAATAAAAATTTAGCGTTATCCTATTAAACTTTTCTTTAATAAAATTTATAGTATAATATGAATAGTAAATTTAATTAGCTTCTTAAAAAGATATATTAAACTTTCCCAAACCATAAATTTAATTTGAGACTTACTATTTTTTCCCTTAATTTATTCAAATTAATAATTTAATTTTCGACATGGAAAACTCAGATAATAAAAATAAAAATTCAAATGGTAATTCAGAATACAGAAATTTGGCGACAAATACTTTCTTTTCATTTTTGTTTAATTATAGCTCGTTATTTTTCACTTTTATCTATTCTTTTCTTTTAGCCCGTTTATTTGTAGATGATATTTGGGGCCTTCTCATAATGGCCACATCAATTATTATGATTTTAGTAACTATAACATCCCTATTACCTCCAGGTCTCAATTTTACTCTAAATTATTATATTCCAAGATATTTTGCCTTAAATGAAAGATCCAAGGTGAAATCATTAATCCGAAACACTATTATAATAAAACTGATTTTTCTATTTCCTATTTTTATTATCAGTATTTTGATTTTTATTCTATTTTCTAATTTTCTTGTAGAAACTTTAGTATCTCTTTTCTTTATTTTGAGTCCTTGTATTTTAATAAATAATATGAATAATATAGTAGAAGCCATTAATCGTGGTTTCAATAAGTTTAATTATAATTTCCTTTTTTTAATAGTAAAAAATACGATACATATTATCCCTTTAATTATTTTTTGGATAAATAGTATTGAAATTAAGATTGAAATTGCAGCATGGATAGTTTTAATTTCAAGCTTAATTCCGTTTATATTTAATTCTATTTTTGTCTTTATAATGGTTAATAAAATTAAACTAACGAGAAACAAAACAGATTCATTTAAGGAAGATGTTTCTAAAACATTTAAATATGGTGGATATATGAGCCTCAATGATCTTATTGATAGAATTTGGACCCAATCACAAGTTCAAGGAATTGGGTATATAATCTCCAGTGATGTTGTTACGGGATATAATATTGCACAAAACTATCAAAAATTGAATGATTATGCTGTTCATTCTTTTAATTTTCCACTATTAACCTCTTTTACATCATTAAACACGAAACAAAGTTATAAGCAAATAGAAGAGATTTTTAGAATTACTTATAGAGTAACCTTATTTCTTTTGCTAATTATGTCAGGCGTCCTTTTTTTTAGCGTGGAATTTGTTATAGATTTTGTATTTCTTGAAGACCGGTTAATTTACTCAAATTTTCTTCGATTAATGGTACTTGCATCTATTTTCAAAATTCTCATGATATTTGTACAAAGTCATTTAAATGCTCAACATAAAGTAAAGTTAACCTTAATCTTAAGAATAATTTATACTTCGATTAGTATTCCATTATTTTTTATTGGGCTTTACTTTTTTGGAGTAGAAGGAGCAATTATCTATGGATTGATAATAGGAAATATTATTTCAATGATAATTCAAATCTATTCAACATATAAATTTGGGAAAATTAAATTGATTATCAAAAAAATTGCAATTCAATACATAACATTTTTCATTCCTTTGTCTATTACAATAATTCTAAAGGAATTTATATTCAAAAATGCAGCTGAAGGGTTTATTCTACTTCTAGGATTTTCACTCTTTAAGAATTTTGATTTCTTATCAATTTTTACATTTTTTATTCTCTTTATTATAACAAATTACTTGTTAAGAACAGTTACTTCTTCTGATATATCTTATTTCCAGTCTCTTTTAGACAAAAAGAGATTCTTTGATAAAATTTTATTTAAAAGTTTAAACTTTACTAAGAAATTTACTAGAAAATAAAATTAATCAGAATTATGAATTTTATATTGAAATTCACTCAAATTCAACAATGATTTTATTTAGAAAAAGATGATTTATTCAAATTTTAATTAGTGATCATCATTACTAATGATTTTTGTGTGAAAAATCTATGATTGAACAGAATTGATGATTTTAAATATTAGAAATCTTTACTTTAAACTAACTTTTTATAGATAGATTCAAATTTTAGAAAATTTTTTTTCCACATATAATTAGTTTTTATCATATCTAATCCGTTCTTTTTAAATCTATTTCTTATTTTTTGGTCTCTTAAAAGTAAATTTATAGCATTTTTATAACAGATTATATCTTCTGTTTTACATAAAATTCCGTTTTTCATGTGTTCTATTAAATCTCTTACACCCGAAATATTACTTGATATAATAGGGACTTGATAAATCATTGCTTCCATTAAAACACCAGGCAATCCTTCACCTCTACTAGGGAAAAAAAAAATATCTGCATGGTTATAAAAATTATGAACATCTAGACGATTTCCTAAAAAATTAATCTTTTCAGATAATTCTAAAGTTGAAACCAATTTAATTAATTTCTCTCTTTCTGGACCATCGCCTATTAATATAAATCTAATGTCTTCATCTCTCAATAAAGATGCTGTTTTTATAATTGTATCAATTCCTTTCCTTTTATTATGAATTCCAATAAATAAAACAATCTTTTCATTATTCTTAATATTTAGTAAATTACTAATATTTATATCTGAAGATTTAGGATTAAGTTGGATTCCAGTAGGAGTAACTTTTATCTTCCTTTTAGGTACTCCTGAGCTTTCAGCATGTTTAACAAATGAGTCTCCATAAACTAAAATATAATTAGATGCAATAAAAGCAAGTTTTCCTAAAGTCTTAAAAAAGAATTTAAACAATACATCCAATAATGATGATACTTTAAAAGAGTATGCTGGAAATGTGTCCATTGTTAGAATTAATTTTTTCTTTCTGAAAAATAAGAGTTTTAATAAACAAACTATAAATGTATTAGGATAAAATGGAACCCATACATGAATTATATCATTTTCTTTTAATATCTTCCAAGTTTTTTTAATAAAATCCAAATTAACGGGAATTGGCCAAATGAATCCTGACGATTTTGTCCATATAGGGTATGTTAGTAAATTTATATCTTTAAAATCATCGTAATGCCTTGTATTTTCTCTTCTGACACTAGATTTTTCTCTGGGGGTTAAAATGGATATTTTATATTTATTTTTCTCTAATAAACTCATTATTAAAGAGATAGGGCGTCTAATGTTGATACCAGGATTTACAAAACAAATATTTATGTAATGAATACCCATAAATAACAAAAGTTATTGTGAAATTATTAATTAACTTTTTTTATCAATTAATTAAATTTTAGTCATCTCCAACTAAAACATAAAATTATTTAGATAAAATGTAAAAAAATAAATCAAATCCAAATTGAAAGCTTTTATTGACTAACAGTCTTAATCATATGGTTAATAGGACAAATTATAAATCTGTAAAATTGATTTATTTTTTATATTAAAAATTATTATTAAAAAATATCTTAAGTTTGTATTCATCTAGATTACCTTTCAAAATTATGCATTAATTTTACTATATAGTGGGAATATTATTTTGAAGACATTACTACCATCACAAAAACCAAGCTATGATTCTACTACTAAAATGAATAAAAAAGAGCAATATGAAGATTATCGTTTCCCGAGTTTAAGAATTGGGGTGGTAATTCCAGCATATAATGAAGAAATGAATATTGGAAAGACATTAGACAAAATACCCAGAAATATCTCTAATAAAATGGAAATAATAGTGATTGATGATGGTTCTGATGATAATACATATCAAATAGCAAGTAAATATGATGTAAACATCATTAGGCATCATAAAAATAGAGGTAATGGAGCGGCTACTAAAACGGGATTAAATTACTGTAAAGAAGTCAAATGTGATGTAGTTGTCTTATTGGATGGTGATGGGCAACATGATCCAAAATATATAAACGACTTTATTGAACCAATTTTTAAAGATAACATTGATTTTGTTATTGGAAACCGATTTATGAATTATTATAATATGAATATATATAGAAAATTATGTTCAAAATTAATGACTGCTTTTTATTTTCTCCTTCTCCGAAAAAAGATATCAGATCCTACAAATGGATACCGAGCATTATCTTCAAAATTAATAAATAAAATTGGATTTGAATCAGAATACTCTTTAACACAAGAGATGCTTTTTAAAATAATACCCTACTATAACTTTAAAGAAATTCCAGTTAAAGTAAAACAAAGGGAATATGGTCAGTCATTTATTAAACTGAAAAATTATTTTACCAAAATAATTTTATTCTTCATTAAATATTATGTTTTTCCGAAAATCACGTGGATTACTCATAGATTATTAAGTAAGGATACTAGAGAAAGAATGGGAAATCTCTTAAAAACTTAAATAAGAAATTAACCTTTTTTATTACTCTTTTAAGCCTGTATAAACGCAAATAATGGAATATTAATTTTTTATTTCATGTGAGTAAATATTTGATCAACAATTTGGGAAAAGTTTATCAATAAGATTATTAATTTTAGTTATAGTAATATAAATATTAACTTTAATTATGAGAGCGAATCAAAATTTTTTAGATGATTACTCTAAAACTCATAACTTTAACTCAATAATTATTTTTATCATTTTAAAGAATATAAAAAAAAGGAGGCTTTAATTTCCATAATAATCCTGTTTATAACGAACAGAATATTATCAAAACTATTTTAGATAGAATCTCAAATCATTATCAATATGAAATTATTATAGTAGATGATGGTTCAACTGATAAAAGTATTGAAAAAGTTAAAGAGGTAAAAGATAAAGACAATAAAATAATTAAGCATCAATCAAACCAAGGTTATGGAGCAGTAATCTTATCTGGTTTTGAAAATGCTACTGGAAATATAATTATAACATTAGATTCAGATGGACAACATAATCCAGAAGAAATTTCTAATTTAATTAAACATCTTATCGAAAATAAAGCCGATATTGTTGTTGGTTCTAGATTTCTAAGAACGTATCATTATAGGATGCCTTTATATGCCGTGTAGGAAGTTATGTCATAAATCTCTTTTTATGGATATTATATCTCCAAAAAGTTTATGATAGCCAATGTGGATTTAGAGCTTATAAAAAAGATACCTATAAAATAATTAAAAATATACGACATCTTGGTATGGGATTTTCCACTGAAATCTTGTTTAAAGCAGCATATAATAAATACAGAATTATTGAAATTTCTATTTCAGTAAACTCTAGATTATTTGGAACCTCTTATGTAAATCTAATTAAGATTATTATATCAGTTAGTTCATGTATTTTATTTTATTTACTAAAAAAATTAAAATTGAGCTTAAAAAATTCATTTCTTAAGAAAATCATTAATTTTTTTTATAAAAGAGCTAGAGATATTAAGATTTTTTGAATTTGATCTTAAAAATAACCGTTCTTCATTTAGCATCTTATGCAATACTTATCAAACCTAAATTGGATTTTTCTAATGGAGAAATTAATATATAATTAATTTTATTAAAAATATAATAAAATTTTAATATTTAACTGTAATTAAATTATATCAATAACAAGACAAATAATTGACTTTACTTAAAAATGATTAAATGTTGTTAAAAAAATGAACACGACGCCAATTTCTGTAGAAAAGAGTAATCTAAAAAATTATAATCTCAACAATAGTGACAAGAAAGTTAATTATAGGGAATTACATAAAATTTCAGTCATAATTCCACTTTTCAATGAAGAAAATACTATCAAAAATGTTATTGAAAGAATACCTAATCATCACCAGTGTGAAGTTATTCTAGTTGATGATGGTTCAACTGATAAAAGTGTAGAAAGAGTAAAAGAAATCGAGAATATGGATATAAAAATTGTGAAACATAAAGAAAATCAAGGTTATGGAGCAGCAGTAATAACTGGTATGAAACATGCAACTGGAGATATAATTATTACATTAGATTCAGATGGACAACATAATCCTGAAGAAATTGCTAACTTAATAAAACCAATTATTGATGATAAAGCGGATTTGGTTGTTGGATCAAGATACTTGGGTCAATGTAATTATAAAATGCCTCTTTATGCTAAAGTGGGGGGTTATTTTATTCATATTTTTTTAAAATTATTATTTCTTCAAGAAATTTATGATAATCAATGTGGTTTTAGAGCTTTTAGAAAAGATATTAAAACTGTTTTAAGAAAAATGCGTTATACAGATATGGGTTTTTCAACTGAACTATTATTTAAAGTAGCATTTCATAACTTTAGAATTATAGAAATCCCAATCTCAGTAGACCCAAGAACTTATGGGACATCTTATGTAAACCTTATTAAGATTATAAGATCCATCTCTTCATGTATTATATATTATATTTTAAAAAAATTTAGATTAGACATAAACAATTTGATTCTTAAGAAAATCATTGATTACTTTTATAGAAAAATTAAAAATAAGAAAATATTTTCTTAAACAGCTAAAATTTTACTGTTTTTACCTGTTTTAATTATAGAATTTCCCCAAAAATCCAAAATCCCCTGTTTCTATATAAAAGATTTATATCCGAATATAAATTAGATTGAAAATCCACGTCAGTAAATACAACATTTAATAATACATATGAAGCATTCATCAATTCTATATATTCTTTAAATTCAATATAGTCTGTATAATTTAGAAAATGAGTTTCATTATAATCATAAAAAGTGTAATATCTTTTATTCAAATTATCAGATACTAATAATTTGTAGATAAACTTTTTAGATTCTACCAATTCAACAACAATCGTGGTCTCTTCTTCGAGTGGATTTTTATTAAAATAATTACCAGCAAATAAAACTGCTTTAGCATAATCATCAGAAAAATGGTTTAGATAATAAATTCTTCTATAGTTTATCGTATAATAGAACCCACTTATAAAAATTCCAACGATTATAACAGGGATTCCAAGAATTTTTCTAATAAATTTCTTTTTAGAAATCTTTTTAATCGATTTTAATCTATTTAATGATCTTTTAATTAATTTGAAATTTAAAGTACGAGCAACGGAATTATTTTTTAAAATTTTGCTGGTAAATTTCACTTTTTTAAAATTTTTTTTTAAAAAAGATATACTGAAAAACTTATCTATTGAATCATTTTTAGTGATCTTCCTTATATATTTCGTTTTGAGGAATAATCTTGAAAAATATAAAATAATAAAATTAAACGCTAACACAAATAATATGACCCAATATCCAGCAAATAATTCAAATACCCTCCTAAGATAAACACTAAGAAAATAATTTAATCTAGATGTAAATGGTATTTTTTTGAAGTTAATTAAGTCATTTATTAAATATAATAAAAGCGAAAGAATAAATGTAAATTTAACGAACCTTACAAGATTTTTTTGCTTTTCATCTAAATTAAAGAATTTTTTAAATGGAAGGAAAATCCCGATAACAATTAGTATTATTCCAGTTCCAATAGTATTAATATAGAAATGAAGACTATTCTGAAAGTTAAAAAAATACATGATGTCATTATGAAAAAAGTTATCAAGATCTCTATATGCTGTATTATCAAAAATAAAGCTTGCTAATTCATAAAAAAATCTTCCCAATTTATTAATAAAAGATGGAGATTGAAACGAATTAAGGGATGATATGTAATAGGTGAATGCTTGATATAAAGGATAATCCAAATATATTGATGTTCCTATATACCATGGTAATAGCATAAAAACAATAATTAAAAAGAAAGATGAGAAATATTTTAAAAATTTGATTGTAAAAAAAGATTTTGAATTTAGGATTTTTCTATTAGATTTTAATAATACAATAAACAAATAAAATTCATAAAGAAGGTAAAAGCATAAATAAAACAATCCATATAACGCATGTATCATAATAATTCCTGAAATTATTGCGCCTCTAAATAAAAATTCACTTTTTTTTAGAGTATTTACTGAATTTTTACTTGGACTTAGATCATTTAATACCCTTTGCACAATTGAACCATCTCTTAAAAATAATAGAAATAAAAATCCTAAAGTAGTAGCTAAAGTGGATGGTATAAACATTTCATAGCGATAGAACAAGTAATTTACACTTAAATACATCGATAAAGTAAAAAACACGTAAATTTTTTTTTTAAAAAGATTTTTCGATATTGCGAATAAAACGAGTAAATTTATCGATGATAGAAATATTGGTAAATATTTACAAAAAAAATAAATTGTATAATAATCATTTGTCAGAGATATCATACTTGCACCAAATAATATATAACCAGGAGGATAACCTTCAATAGAATTATAATTTATTGCCCCGTTATTATGAACAAACCATACATTTCTAAACCAAGCGTAAGGATCACTGGAGGGAAAAGCTAAGCGATTCCAAATAAAAAACATCATTAATGTATATTGCATAAAGAATATTATTATTAATATTAGAAAAGACGTTATATTTCGCTTAAATAAAAAGGAAACCTTACGCCAATCAAAATCTTGAATTTTCAATTTAAAATTTTTCTTTACTGAAAATGTTAAAAAACACACATCACATATTATGAAAGGTAAATATACTGAGAAAAAGTTAAAAATTTGAAAAGAAACAATAATCATAGAATAAACCAAATGGGTGATTAATCCTAATGTAAAGTATTTTAAAATAGAGGATATTGTAAAATTCTTCTTAACTCCCTCTTTATTTAAAATCGAAAAAATCGAATACCCAAAAATCGAGATAACAACAAAATATAAAATAAAGAAAAAAAAAGAAATTGTATAGTATCCATCTACAAAATACGACATTTTTAGCCTAAATGAAAAAATCTCTTTTTAATTTATTTCATGATAAAAAATTTATAATTTTTTGGATTTTTTCAACATTTTCATTGTTACAAATCTTATGATTGTTATAAAAACAGTATCAATTTCAGTGCTTGTATTGAGTTGGTGGGAAAGATTGGTAGATCCACAAAATCGAAGATTGGGTAAATTATCAAATTAGTGTAATGAAAAGTGGAAGAATTTAGAACCATCACTCTTTGTCTTAACAGATATTCAATAGATGTTAATTATAGATGAAATTAAAGATAATAAACAATGTATGGGCTAGGAAACATTTTTAAAAATTAAATCTGAAGTAATAGCAAGTAATCCATTAGATATAAATACAATCAATATTCTTTATTTTTACTATTTAGGACATACTAAAAGTTATAAAAGTCGAATACAGAATTAGAAATTAAAACTATAACTATAATTGAGAGATAACATTTCAAAAAGAAGTACGAGAGAAATTAAATAAATCACTGAAAAATCATCCTATAAAATATAATTATAAATTAAAATCAAGTTGAATTATTTAACTAATTCTTTTCAAAATTTATTTTAATAAGAGTCACATATATTTTTGTAAGACTATCAACTACATGTTGAAATTTATATCTACTTAAAACCGAAATTTTTTATTAGATTACAGATTTTACACATTTACTAATATTAATCGTAGTGCTAAAAAAGGAAATATCAATAACTGAAACAATATAATATTAATAGAATTAAAGATAAGCAAAAAAACGGTAAGAAATGAAAAAACTTGGCACAATTAAAGATAATTTTTATCAAATTTATGCAATTGTAGATAAAAATATAAAATTGCAATTAAGATTCAAACTTGCTTTGATTTTTTCTCTCGTCACCCCTATTATTTCAATATTTTTACCAATTATTATATTGGGAAAATTATTTGAAAATAATTTAAGATTTGGTCCATGGAATTCAAGTAATTATCTTATATTTATTTTTATATCATATACTATATTATTATTACAAAAAATTATCGGCATGTTTCCATCTCAATTTCGTCAGGAAAAATTCTGGCAAACACTTCCCGCAATGATAATTGCCCCATTTAATAGATTTAATCTATTATTCGGAATTGCTCTTTCATATTTGATAGTGATGGCTATACCGTTTACAGCTTTTTTAATTTTAAGTTATGTTTTTTTCCCAATAAACTTTTTAACTTTTTTACTTGTTATTGCTATATATCTCCTCATTGTACTTATATTTGGGGGAATAGGACTGATATTTGGTATATTTGCCATCTCTAGAGAAAATCTTTGGTCTTTATTATCTTTTTTACTTACATTTGTCTTTTGGTTTAGTTGTATTTCCTATCCATTTGAACTGTTTCCTGGACTAATTCAAAATATAATTAATTTAAATCCTTTATATTATATCTTTGATATTTTGCGATTAACATGGATTGAAAATGATATTATAATAACTTTTACATCTCATTATCCTAATTTTATTGTCTTGATTATAAGTGCTATAATTCTCCCGAGTATTGGAGTTCTTATATTTAATCTAATTTATAAAAAATACGGTATAGTAGGATATTAACCAAAATGACAAAAAATATAATCGAAACTTTCAATTTAACTAAGATTTATAAATTAAGAGATAAAAACAAAGATATCGAAGCATTAAATAATGTTAATCTTTCAATAAAAGAAGGAGAGATATTTGGATTATTAGGACCAAATGGAGCTGGGAAAACGACCTTTATTCAAATTCTAACGACATTAATACAACCTACAGGGGGTTATGCTGTCATTGATGGACATGACATAATTAAAAATCCTATTCTAGCAAAACAAAAAATAGCACTGATGTTAGGATTCAAGATGTTGTATTACAGGATTACTGCTTATGATAATTTGAAATTTTTTTGCAGAATATATAAAATCCATAACTATAAAGAAAAAATATTTAGAATGGCTGAAGAATTTGGTTTAAAAAAATGGATTAACCAATATGTTGAGAATTTTTCAAGCGGTATGATGATGAAACTCGCTTTACTTAGAACAATGTTATTAGATCGCAAGATTCTTTTCTTAGATGAACCAACAGCGGGTCTAGATGTACAAACCAAATCATTCATAGTTGATAGAATAAAAAATTCTGACAGCACAATATTTATTACGAGTCATGATATGAAAGTAGTTGAAAAAGTGTGTGATAGAATTGCCTTTATTAATAATGGAAATCTTATTAAAATTGGAACTAAGGAAGATATTCAGAAACTTGAACGAGTAGATATAGCAATAGAAGTAGAAATAAATAGAAATAAAGATCAATTAAAAAATGAATTAGAACAACAAGCCTTTATTAAAGAAATTAATGGAAATAATAAAGGACTTGAGATCCATATCAAAGATCGAGATTATTACCAAGAGATACTATCTATTTTAGGAAAATATAAGATTACAAAAATAAAAGAAATTGAATATTCACTCGAAGATTTATTCGTAAAACTAATTTATAACAAATAAATTTCACCGCAATCCTAAATATTAAAACCGTTAAATTCTTTAATCAATGTATTTAAAATGTTGTATGCAATTTCACGGGGAATTTTATCTAAGGTCAAATCTCCTCATATTCAATGGAATATTTATTGATTAATTAAATATGAATTAATAAGACCTTTCCAAAATGAAAAGGATATAAAATTCTTAAAATTGATTTTTTGATTTATGAAAGCATCTTGAGTTTTAATTGGATAAGTCAAAACGAATCTTCTAATTTTAAATATTTCATTATAATTTTTAAGGAAAATATAAGCATATCTTCGAAAAAATTCCCGATTTCTTAGTATTTTAAATGTGTGTGGAAAAAATATTTCAAGGGATTGATAAATTAACTTTTTTAATCTATGTAAATAGAGTTTTATTCCTTTTATTTTTTCATATTCGCCTGATTGAAATTTCTTGAAATATGGCAAAAATTTATTTATATAATTATCAATTGCCTCTAATACATAGATTTTTGCTTCATCGATATCAAATCCTTGACTTTTTGAAAGATGGGTTGATATTAATTTAATAAATGCTTGATACTGACTAGAAAATTCAGGATTATTTATTATGTTCTCGAATACTTCATGAGTAGCCCCCATAGAATATGGGTTTGATTCTCTTCCACTATAAAAAACGGGAATCATTTTATGTTTTCCATTTATAACTATAATTAGACAAGCAGCTATTTCAACTAATCTTCCTACCTTTTCGATTGAAAAATTCTTTAATAAACTGTAAACTTGTTGAAAACTTTCAGTTTTATGGATTGAATAAATTACATGCATGAATAAAGACATATGTTGCTTCATCCTACTCACAGGATCTTCAGCATCAATATGATAGTTAATACAATGTAAGTATGTGGGTTTAAATAAAACATCACCTTCAATAGGGATAAACTTGATATAGCGTCCCTGTACAGAGGAATAATCAGGATGATTTTCTAAAAAATCTATACACTTCTTAATACTCTCTGGAACTATAAAATCATCATCAGCACACATAAAAACATATGGCGTTTTAACCTTTTTGACAATGTCAGCAATTTTTACTAAAATAGGGACGTCTGGGTAATGAAAATACTCTATATCATATTTATTTTTATTACCATATTCTTCTTTTGAAGAATCAGCAATCAATTTTCTTATATCAAAAGTTTTGTAGTAATTTAAAATTCTGTCTAAATGATCATGTCTATTATGAGTTGGTATAATCAAAGTAATTTTGCCTTTCAAGGTATAATTCACTTTTTCTTTGCACATTTTTAAAAAACCGGAATAATTTTTAACATAGCCTTAATTGAAAATATAATATTTATTCTCCTTTAATAAAATATGATGTAGGTGCTGAAAAATAAGGAAGTGTCTTCAATTTTGGAGCTTTTTCCCCTTTTTCTGCAAAATATTCATCGAAAGCAGCACTTTCCCCAGCCCATTCAGGAACACCATAATCATCTAAAATGATAATTCCACCTGTAATAACTAATGGATAAAATGCATCTAATGCTGCTTTAGTTGGTTTATACATATCGCAATCTATATTAAGGAGACAAATTCTTAAACCTGAATTATTTTTTAAATATTCATGCGCTGTTTTTTCAATATTTCCCACAACTAATTCTATACGATTTGGGGCTCTAGACAAAAAACTATCATCCTTAAAAATTTGCAGATGTTTAAGAAGTTCATCATAATAATCTTCAGCACTCCAACCTCCAACAACTTTAGATCTTATAGGAAGTGATGGTCCATCTTGTTGTACAAACTCTGTAAATCCAGCAAAATTATCAAAACCGATAACTCTTCTCTCTCTATCACCAGGACAAAAGATTTCAAGAAGTTTTGCCCAAGTAAGTAAACTACTTCCTCTAAAGACACCACACTCTACAATACTTCCGGGGATCTCTACAATTTTTTTAAAAAGTTCATATAACATAATAAATCTACTCAAATTTACACGACGAACGTATATCGGGAATGATTCTAAAACTTGTCTCAGAGAATGTCCTTTTTCCTCTACAACTTTCTCTATTCTATCCCAAATTTTCATATCGAATGGATTTCTTCCACCAACTATTTCCTCTTTTTTGACCATTTCTAATTTCTCCTTTCTATTTTTAATATGATATCAATTTGATCAAATTTGACAAATTCTTTTGTATATATCTAATCTAAGCATTTCTTTTTTTAATTCTTTTTTAAATTGGTTTATAAATATTTAATTCTGTAATTATATCTTTAGTATTATTTCAAAAAGGAATTTAATTAAGATGATTATCAAGAAATAAGCAATCGAATCCAATCTTAACAATATTCAGCTTTGAGCTTTTAAATGACTTGCAAAACTTCAAATTCAAAAAATTACTTTATACTTTTAAATTATATCATTCAATTTATCTGAAATTTTCATCAACATATAATTTCTGTTGTTTAATATACTTTTTTTTTCCAGGCACTTTTTTTCATATATTTTTAGGATTTAATACTTTAATAGTGATGTTAAGTTATTTTATCCTCTTTAAATACCCATCAGGAGAAGCCGTGAGAATTAACTTTGTGTCTATATTTTTATCTATCTCAAAGTTATTGTTTTCTTTCAGATACTCCCAAACAGCAGTCTTTGGATTATTACCCTTTCCCCAAGGGCGATTAGATATTGTTCCATTAGGTAGATCCTCGATGCCCGTGTCTCCTACAACGCAATAGCTTCCTATACTTACAAGTGGAGCATAAGCTCTTAGTTCTGCTAAAACATGTTCATGAGTATGATTGCTATCTAGGATGACAACTATCCTTTTTTTAACTTTTGCATACTCTCTTGTTTTTGCTATTATACTATCATCTATGCTTGAGCCTTCAAGCATTGTGATTTTACTGCTCATCGGATGAGCAAGAATCGCTTCTTTATTATGAGGACGAATCTCAATATCTATTCCTAGCACTTCTCCCTTCTCTATTTCACCACACATTTCTAAAAGAGCTAACATTGAAGCACTAAATATAATGGAACCCCCGTATGCTATACCTGTCTCAATAATTAAATCGGGTTTAATTCTCCAGATAATTTCCTGAAACGCTTGTAGGTCTTGAGGTGCCTGAAGGACTGGAACACCCAACCAAGAAAAATTATAAGCATATTTTGCCTTAACTAATTCCTTATGAAAGCTCTGCCAAGTTTCTTGAAGGTCGTCATTCTTTTGATATAATTTTACCCTTTCAAGAGCATCAATAAAATATTGTTTTAATGGATCCTTACTCAATTTTCCTCACTTTCATTAAAAATTTTACTCAAAACTGAAAGATTATTATCATTTGGAAAGAATGTACAATAATGTTGAACGGTACCTTTTGTTTTTGCTTGCCAAGCAGGCGATTTGGATAAGTTTTTAATTTTTTTTGTTGCTTTTCTTCTGTCTTCTCCATCTTTTGCATTATAGTAAGAAATAAAATCTACTCCATGTTTTCCAAGTGCTTCTAGAAAAACATCCATAGGAGTTAAATCTGAAACTAATTTACTATTTGTCCATTTTTTATTAGTTTTTGGGAATTTTAAGACATCTAGAAAAACGCTCTTCCATGCATTTGACATTTTTTCTAATGTAAATGCTTGTTTAGCATATTGTTTCGCATTCTTCGATAAAGTGGTTCTTAAGTTTTGGTCTCGATATAATTTTTTTATTCCTTCAATATATTCCACTTTATTCTTTGCAATAATCCCAGTTATTCCATCTTTAACCATATAGCTTTCCATTGGATTGGAAAACACAACTGGAACGATACCCACTGCCATACTCATCTGTAGGACTTGATCACAGGTTCCATAATGATATGGTGCGAGTGGATAACCAAAGACATCGAGTATTGAATAATATTTTGTTAAATCTGGTACATGTCCAGTAAATGTGAACTTCTCCAAGATGCCCATATTTTTCGCTTCTTGTTCTAGCTCCTTCTCTTTTGGACCTCCTACAACTATAAACTTAGCATCTGGAATCTCAATCCCTTTACACATATTTAAAAAGTCTGGGTGCATTTTAGAATAATCTACAGTTCCAATATATCCAATATTAAACCCATTATGATTTTCTAGTTTAATAGAACTGAAATTTTCTACACCTCCTGTAGACCAGACAACACGTAATTTTTTTTTTATGTTTTTAGATAGATTTTGCACTTCTTTTGTTTTATAGCTTAAGGGAGTAGTAAAAACAAAGATATCCGGGTATCTCAGAACTTTATCTGTAAAAACATTTGGAGAATGGAAACCTGAGATATGACTCCACATAATTACTCGACTTGGTGGTAATTCTTCACGTACTAAAAAATCAAAAAGAAGTGGGTGATTCCACCAATGAATAAGTACTATATCTGAATCTGCTGTTTTTTCAAGTAATAATTTTTTTCTTTCTGACATCTTTTCAAGTATTAATAAACCAAAATTTTTAGATACATCAACAGCATAATCATTCGCATAATCCAGACATGCTACTTCATGCTCAAATAACGGATCTTGTTTATTCCTAATAAGATAACTTAAAACAACCCTTCCAACACCACCACCTAGATGGGCAGTTATGTGTAGAATTTTTTTTTTATTGCTTTTATAAGCTTGCATGCACATCTAACCAGCCTAATGCTAATTCCTGATTATCAAGATATTTTAATTCTTTATATTTTATATAACGAGTTAAAGCTTCATCATATCTAAGCCATTTATCTTTAGGCAAATCATTACCAAAAAATCCTGATGAATATTTCGAAAATTGAAACTCTAACTTTTTTCCTTCAGTTTGATTTTGATTGTCTTCGGGTTTGCGATTTAAATGAATTAATTGGTTGACTAATTGAAATCTTTTATACCCAGATACATACAACCATGAGAAAATCCCAGCATAATTAGTTTTTGAAGTCTCAAAAGAAATAAATTGAGGTTTAACGTTTAAGCTAAAAAGTTGCTTAGCAACCATTATTTCACATCCCTCAACATCAACTTTAATATATCTAGGAGTCCCAAATTCTTTACATAGGTCTATAAGCGACACTGATTCTACTGAGATTACTTTTGATTTCGTGCCATCACTCTCTGCCATCTTCTGGTCACAACTACTCCAATCAGATTTTTTAGGATGTATATAAAAATTAATCATCCCTATTTTATCGGATATAGCTTTATTAATTAATATTAAGCGTTTTTCATCAATATAATCGTAAAATCTTTCTAATCCTCGTTTTACTAATTCTTGATTTGCTTCAAGTGCAACAACTTTAAATCCTTTTTTAAGATAAAAATTTGTATCATCGCCATTATGGAAACCTAAATCAAAAATAATTTCATTATTCATTATAAAACCCTCCTAATTATATCTTTCTTTTGGAATCGCATAAAAGACTGCCCCTGTTCCTGCCCAAGCATCCAATCTCATAAAATATTTATAATTTTTAACACAGCTCATTAAAAAAAGGGGTATTTCTCTTACTCCAAAGATATTATGATAAATTGTTATTGCTAAAATTGGACGATGTTTCCTTATCGTTGATTTGGCACCTATTAATGCAGAGAGTTCTCCACCTTCCAAATGCATTTTAATGAAAGATGCAGGGATTTTTAAATTGTCTAATGTTGTAATTTTGACGGTACTATTTCCTTTTTTATTTACTTTTGAAGCGTAATCAAATCCTTGATAAAAATTCTCTATTCCTTCTTTATCTCCTATAGCACAATTCAAGATTATCACATTTGGAATGGATTTTAAAGATTTTTCAAGCAATTCATAATTTTTTATATCTGCTTCAATTGCATATATATGATTATATTTTCCATGAGTTATTTCTATAAATTTTTTCGAAATAGTGCCATTGAAAGCTCCACAATCTACAAAAACTTCATTCTCATCTAATAAATTTATAAGTTCTGGAATAAAATATCTATTATTCATTAATTGGAAATTATTTATTAAGAGTTCGATTCTTAACCTCCGCCAAGCGAAAAATTGGAGATAATGCATACGTGAAACATCATCTAACATTAAAAATATTTTTTTATAGTCATTAAATTCTTTTTCATTTGGTTTATTTAAAAACCAGCCATTAGTTAGTGGATATTGATCAGTGTAGGCTTCAGATATATCATAGAAAAAAGAAATATCCTTCCACCCTTGATTTTTTAGATCTTCAAGTAAAGAAATCAGTGGAGTTGTAACAATGCAAATTATAAGAAGACAATTATTTTTATCATCTTCTTTTACTTCATCTGGATGGATAATTTTTGTATTAATCCAGTTTGTATCCATTTTTATAGTTTCAGAATTTCTATCAACAAAATACAAAAAATTATGATCTAAATAATTGAAAAAATCCTTTGCTATTTTACCCAGACTTCCAGCACCATAAAGAATTACTGGTTTATCTATTTTTCGCGGTGAAAGTACAATTTCTGACATTAATATTCTTTCTAAAACTGTGTTGGCTTCCTCTCGAGTATTAATTTCAATTTTTACCGCAGAATACGGTTTTAATTCTAAATCTTTTTCAGGGATCATGTTATTTTAAACGACCTAATAATATTTCCGCATAATCATCAATGTTATCAGGTAATCCATGCGATAATTGACCGCAATTCTTACATACAGAATGTTGTTTTCTTTCTTTTCTTAAAAACATTTTTTGATATTTCAAAAGCTTTTCTCCGTTCCAAATATCTTTAACACTTTCCTTTCTAGCATCACCGATGATTAGTTTTCTCGACCAATCAAGAAAACATGCACTAACTGAGCCATCAGAATTGATAGAAAATGAATAAAAAACATAAGGGCATACCATGACTTCTTTTATTTTTTGTCCATATATGCCATATTCTTGGTTGACTTCAACATCCTTAAGTTCAAATTCAGGCCAACAAGACATAATATGTTCAATAAATACACCATCGGCGATATCTCCAAAAATCTCATAAAATTTTAATTTATCTTCATCTGATATTGTATCACCATTGATTTTTATGATGACTTCACAATTTTCGTTTTTATTTTCATAGAAGTGTCGAATATTATTCACAAATTTATCAAATTTGATTCTAAAATTTGAAAATTCAAGATATTGCTTTTCATTGACGCCCTCAATTGAGATATTTATACGATCAAGTCCAGCTTCAATAATTTCCAGATTTAATTTAGGATTAAGAAGCGAAGCATTAGTGGTTGTGTCAATCCTTTCAGCACATTTTTTTTTTCTGGCATATTTAACCATATCGACGAATCTAGGGTTGAGTAAAGGTTCTCCATCCTTATAAAGCCTTAAAACTTTAATTTGTTTTTCGAATTCACAAATATCATCAATTATTTTTTTGTAAAGATCGAAATCCATGGTATTCAGACTTCTACCGACCTCTTTCATTAAAAATATATCTCCAGAGGGACAAAATTTACATTTGAAATTGCATAAATCAGAAGGATCAACAAAAATAATAAACGGAACCTTAAGAGGAATGACAGTCTCAAGCTTTGTTCTATTTTTGAGATCTATTCTTGGTTTAATTTTTACTTTTATATCTTCCTTTCCTTTAAAAACTTTTAAATTGTCCACAATCTCCCCTTGATCTCACTCAATATTTTAACAAAAAATATTTTTTCAGTTTAAACTTATTTATTCTTTAAATATCTTGAAAATGTATCTTGTTATCACTTTCAATAATTGTTATTATGCAATATATTTTTATTTTTCTATAATTTCCTATTACCTTCAATAATTTGTTTTAGTTTAGAATTATCTCCCCAAAAAGACATAGGAACATAATCTGGATAAGGATAATAACCTAAATTTAATTTTATGGTTTTATTCCTTTTCTTTAGAATATTTTCTACAAGTTTTCTGATGGAGATAGGTTCTCCATTACAACAATTGATTATTCCCAATACTTTTTCCTGAAGTGATATTTCTACAATATATTCTGCCACTTTTTCAATGGGTAAATAATCTCTTATTTGTTCTCCTCCAGACATGTTAAAAACTTCTTTATTAGCATCTAATGCTTTATTAAGGTGAGGAATGATAGAATTGGGATTTTGACCTTCACCATACATATAAAATAATCGAATCCACCTAAATTTAAATTCATATTTGTTTTTGAGTTGTTGAAGATATTTCCTAAGAGTATCCTTAGCTAGTCCATAGGGAGTAACTGGATTTGTTTTCATTGCTTCTGATAATTTCCCTTCAATCATGCCATATTCTAAACAAGTACCTATAACAGAAATATCCTTTAAACCATTTTTGATTAAATTTTTTATAAAATAATAATTAGAAGGAACATTCTTTTCAAAATGAAATAATTCCTTATAATTGGGTAAGCCTTGCCAAGCTAAATGGATTAATAGTTCTGGTTCTTTAAAAAAAGTAAAGAAGTTTTCCATAGGTTCATTCAGATCACAAACTAGATATTCTACTTCATTGAACCAATCGAACTTTTTAACCTCTTCTTTATTCTCTATACCAGAAGCAATAATATTATGGTGGTTAAATTTTAATAATTCATTTATTACATACTTTCCAATAAATCCAGTGGCTCCAGTAACAAGGATTTTCATAAAAATTTCACCTTAGGTATTGGAATTACGAAATTCCCTCCCCAGTCTTTTATATACGCTAGTTGTTTCATGATCTCCGTTTTAATATTCCACGGTAGAATAATTATATAATCTGGCTTCGTTTCTTTGATTTTTTCTTCACTAAAAACTGGAATGTGGCTCGCGGGTAAATATTTACCTTGCTTGTAAGGAGACAAATCGCATACAAATTCAATTAAATCATTTTTAACTCCGCAATAATTAAGAAGTGTGTTTCCTTTAGCTGCAGCTCCATACGCAGCAACTAATTTTCCCAATTTTTTTTTTTCTATAAGAAAATCTACAAATTCATATTTTAATTTATTAACTTTTTCCTGAAACCCTTTGTAATAATCAAGTGTATTCATTTTTTTAGAAATCTCTAAATCATAGAGTTGATAAACTTTTGATGATACTTCTTTAGTTTGATCATTTTTATGTTTAGCGTATATCCTTAATGAACCCCCATGAGTAGACAATTCATCAACATCAAAAATTTCAAGATTATGATATTCAAATATCGATTTAACAGTTAAAAAAGAGAAATAGGAAAAATGTTCATGATATATCGTATCAAATTGTATATTTTCTATTAATTTCATAATATGTGGAAATTCCATTGTAATAACTCCCTCTTCGCTTAAGAGTATCTTTAGACCTTTTACAAAATCATTGATATCAGGGATATGAGCTAAAACATTGTTTCCTATTAATAAATCAGGTTTTTTATGAGTTTTAATGAGACTTTCTGCCAGTTCAACCCCAAAATAATCTTCTATTACATTAATCCCTTTCTTTTTCGCTATAGCTGCTGTATTAGGGGAAGGTTCAATACCCAAGCATGGTATTTCTCTTTCTTTAAAAAATTGAAGTAAATATCCATCATTTGACGCAATCTCTATTACAAAAGTATAAGAATTAAAACCAAATCGTTCTATAATCATCTCTACATATTCTTTTGAATGATCTAACCAACTTTTTGAGAAGGATGAAAAATATGCGTATGTTTCATTAAATATTTCTTTTGATTTTTTATATTCATCAATTTGGACTAAATAACAATTGTCACATACGAATAATTTAATAGGGTAAAAAATTTCAGGCTCATTAAGTTCTTCTTTAGTTAGATAAGAATTTGATGGAGGAGAATTTACAAGATCAATGAATTGGAAGTGTAATTCTTTACTACAAAACCGGCATTTCATATTGATAACCCCTGAAATTTTTCATTTAATAGTTTAAAATGTTTATCTCTTTTTGAAACTAAAGTAATTTCTATTGGCCATTCAATATTTATTTTAGGATCATCATATCTAATCCCTCCTTCATTTTCAGGACTATAAAATTCAGTATGAAGATATAATAATTCTGAATTTTCTTCCAGAGTTTGGAAACCGTGTGCATATCCTTCGGGTATAAAGAAGACTTTTTTATTATCTGATGAAAGGATTTCGCTATGCCATTTTAAAAAAGTCGGGGAGTTTTTTCTTAGGTCCACAGAGACATCAAATACGCTTCCCCTTAAGCAGGTGATGATTTTTATTTCTGCTTTTGGGGGAAATTGAAAATGCAAACCTCTAACTGTTCCTTTTTGTTTGGTTATAGAATGATTAATTTGAACTATATTTTTCTTAAGGATTATTTTATTCAACTCATCTTTGCAAAAGATCCTTTGGAATCTGCCTCGCTCATCCTGTATTGGTTCAAGCTTAATAATGTATAGTCCATCTAAATTAGTTTCTTTAATTTTCATGAATTTAAATTTAACTTGTAATAATTTTAAAATAATTTTTAATTTGTTTTACATTAAAATTATAATCAACTTCTTCTTCCATATACCAGTCACTTAACAGTTTAATGCTATTGTCTATATCTAGTTCAGGTTTCCATCCTAAAAGTGTCCTAGCTTTATCTGTATTAAGCAATAAAACTTTTGTTTCATGTAATCCACTTTCAGCAATATACTTTACAGAATAATTGTTTAAATTTAAATAATTTAAAATCTTTTTAACGAGTTCTTTAACCGTTAAAAAGCTTTTTGCATCGGGACCGAAATTCCATGCCCCGGAGTATTTAGTATCGCCACTCCACATTCTTTTTGTAAGAGTTAAAAGGCCGCGTAAAGCTTCTAATACAAATTGCCATGGTCTTATAGATTCAGGATTTCTGACATTAAACTCAATTTTTTGTTTTATTGCTTTCATTAAATCGGGAATTAATCTATCTTCTTGCCAATCTCCCCCTCCAAAAACATTCCCACATCTAATAGAAGATATATTTTTAATTTTATTACTATTCTCTGGATTAAAAAAGGAATTTCGATATGCTAATGTAATCAATTCGGAGCAAGCTTTACTTGAACTATAAGGATCATATCCCCCCAGACGGTCTGTTTCTTTATACCCTCTTTTTTGTTCTAAATTTTCATAACATTTATCTGTTGTAAAATTTATCAAACATTTTGCTGTTTCAGAATTTTTAAAGCTTTCAATAATATTAATTGTTCCTCCAACGTTTATATCATAGGTCTCCTTTGGAATTGAATAAGATTTTCTCACAATAGGCTGAGCTGCAAGATGATATATTATATCTGGTTGAGATTTCTCAACTATTTTAAGTAATTTTTTATAATCCCGAATATCACCTATATTGCTCTCAATTTTCTGATCAAGCTTTGATAATACAAAATTATCATTTTGAGTAAGAGGCGGGAGAGCATAACCTATTACTTTCGCATCAAGCTCATTTAATAGAATAGTTAACCATGAACCGATAAATCCTGTATGTCCAGTTAATAATATGATTTTATCTTGAAAAAAGGTACCATATAAATTATTCATTCCCAAACCTTCCAGAATGCTTTATTTGAGTTCCATAACTTATTTAAATAGTTAACATCTCTCTCATGATCCATACATTCCCATTTTCCTTTATGCTTAAACACCATTACTTCTCCTTTCAATGATAATTCGTCAAGTACTCCTCTCTCAAGGTCACAGATTTCATCGGTCGTTAAATACTCTAATAATTCATTATTGAACACCATGAATCCACCATTTATTAACCCATGTGAAGAATGTGGTTTCTCTCGAAAAGAATAGACAATTCCGTCTTTTTCTATTAACTCTCCGAACCGAGCAGGTTTATGAACCCCTGTTATTGTACATAATTTTTTATGCGATTTGTGAAATTCTGTCAGTTCTAGAATATTAATGTCAGCTAAACCATCTCCATATGTAACCATATTTATTCCAGGATCTAGATATTTTTCCACTCTTTTAATTCTTCCTCCTTTTAAAGTGTTTAATCCCGTATCAATAAGCGTCACTCTCCATTGTTCAACTTGTTTATTATAGAATTCAATCTTATCATTTGATAAATTTATTGTAAAATCATTTATTTTTGTTTTATAATGATAAAAGTAATCTTTAATAACATCAGCTTTTACACCTAAACATATAATAAAATCATTAAAGCCATAAAAAGAGTATATTTTCATGATATGCCATAATATTGGTTTAGTACCAATGTTAACCATTGGTTTTGGTATAAGTTCTGTTAAATTACCAAGTCTAGTTCCCCATCCACCAGCTAGAATTATAACCTTCATATTAATTCAAATATTAGTCCCATAAAAGAATTCTTATAATATTCTATAGTAAATTTCATATTTCTTTTTTTTGATTGGAACCTTGAATATTTTAAATAGCACCCTCATAATATACTACTGAATTATAAATAATCTTACTCTAGGGTACAACACAAAAATAAATTGTATGGGCCATTTGAAATAAAATAATATAAAATTAAAAATAGCTTTATTGAAGATATCCCAAAAAATAATATAAAATTAGAATAAAATAGAGATCTTTTAAATTTAGGAAAATTTCGCTATAGAAACTTAAATATATTAAAATTACAAAAGAGTATTAAAAAGTACTTAATTGATTAAAAATATGAAATGCTATTTATGTGGAAGTGAAGAACTTAAAATAGTTAGGGAAAAAGTTAGATATAACATCCCACGAAAAGTACTTGAATGTCAAAACTGTGGGTTAAACTATTTAAAACCAACTTCTGAAGATTTAGAAGATTATTATGCTGCTGATTATAGAAAGAATTATAAACCAATATTAGGAGAACCATTAAAATGTAAGGAAATGTTTGAACTTCTATTACCCTATCAAATGGCAAGAGTAGAAGAAATTAAACATTTACTGCATCCTGAAATTAAAATTTTGGATGTAGGTTGCTCCACAGGACATTTTTTATATACTATAAAAGAATATGTTAAAGAGTGTGTAGGAATTGAATATAATCAGAAAGATGCAGATTTTACGCAAAATGAATTAGGAATTAAGACATATTCAACTTCGATTGAAAAAACAGGGCTCCCTTTAGCCTATTATGACATGATAACTTTATATCAAGTCCTTGAACATTTTGAGGATCCAATTAAATCATTAAAGATTTATAAGAAATATCTTAGAGATGATGGCTATTTGGTCGTAGAAGTTCCGAATATTCAAGATATCTTGATATCGGGATATAAAATTGATAATTATTTAGATTTTTGGTTTCGTGAACCACATTTATTTAATTTTTCACCTAAAACACTCACTATGGTTATGGAAAAAGCAGGATTTAAAGGAAATATAAAAGGATTCCAATGTTATAATCTTATGAATCATTTTAATTGGATATTTTTAAAGAAACCTCAAAAAAGTATAGAGATGGGGTGGTCAGAACCTATTTTAATTAAGGATGAGGGATTAGATTCACAAATCAAAAAAGAAATTAATATATGGTTTACAAATGTAAATAAGGAATATCAGAAATTATTAGAAAAGCACCTAATTTCGGAAAGCATTCTTTTTATTGGACAGAAAGAGTAATTATATCAATTAAGAGATATTATAACAAGTAAATGATAAAAAATATGAAAATACTCTTTTTTGGTCTTGGGTCCATTGGTACTAGACACTTGAAATTATTAAAGAAAAACTATAACCATGAGATCTATGCGTATAGAACAAGAAAAGAAGATGTATTTCCAGGTATTCACAATATTTATGATTTAGAAGAAGCATTAAAAGTTAAACCTGATATTGCATTTATTACTAATCCAACATCTTTTCATATTGAAACAGCAATTATTTGTCTTAAAGCTGGGATAACAAATCTTTTTATTGAAAAACCTTTATCAGATTCCTTAGATAATTTGGATATTTTTTTTAATGAAATAAAGAAATCAAGTGCCATTGTACATGTAGGTTATAGTATGAGGCATAATCCAATTATTAAACGGATGAAAGAACTTATTGATGAAATAAGAGATGAAATATTTTATGCACAGACATTAAACAGTTCTTACTTACCTAATTGGCGACCAGGAAGAGACTATAGAGAAATTTATAGTTCTAAAAATGCACAAGGAGGAGGGGTCATTTTAGATCTTATTCATGAATTTGATTTTAATGAGTGGTTTTTTGGAAAAATAAAGTCAATTAATGGGATCTATGGAAAAATAAGTTCTCTTGAAATTGATTCTGAGGATTTTTGTGATGTAATTATTAATTTCGAGAATAATATGCATGCTACAATTCATCTCGACTACTTTGGATTTAAAGCTCAAAGATTCGTCCGTCTCCTCACTCCTCAGAGAGAAATTTTGGCAGATATGATAAAAAAGGAAATTAGTTTTATAAGCGAACAAAAAGTTAGAAAAGAAACTTTTCACTTTGAACGTAATGATTATTTTGAAGAACAATTAGCACTTTTTTTAGAAGGAATTGAAAAGCAATCAAAAGAGATTATTAATGTTGAGGATGCGAGAGGATTACTGGAAAAAATACTTAAATTTAAGAGAAAAGAAAAAATCATAATTAATTAATTTGAAGTGAAAAATTAAATTTTAAAATTAAAATTATTAAACAGAAAAAATAATTAAAGAAAATGAGAATTCTTGGAACTGTATGTGTTCGGGGCGGTTCGAAAGGCTTAAAAAATAAGAATTTTAGATTAATTAATGGGAAACCGCTTTTATCTTACACATTTAAAGCTTTTAAAGCATGGGGTAGAGCAGATCGAATTATATGTTCAACAGATAGTTTAGAATTACAAAAAATAGCTCGTAAGTATGGAGCAGAAACCCCCTTTTTAAGACCAGCAGAGTTAGCTACAGATGAGATGGCTAAGCTTGATGTTTTAAGACATGCTCTCAAATTTTGTGAGAACGAGGAAAAAAAAAGATATGATTACCTTATCGATCTAGATGCTACTTCTCCATTAAGAACTATAAAAGATATTGAAACTAGTTTTAATCGCCTTGAAAATTCAGATGCAGACCTAATTACAAGTGCGTATTTAGCAGAAAGAAATCCTTATTTTAATATGGTTGAATTAGACGAAAATGGTTATGCTGTACTTTGTAAAATTCCAGAGAAACCGATTGTTGCTAGACAACAAGCTCCCTTAGTTTATTCATTAAATGCTTCGATTTGGGTTTTTAAAAGAAATTATTTACTTGAAACATCTTATGTTTTATCTGGAAAAACCCTTATTTATGAGATGCCTGATACATCGATAGATATTGATAGACAAATTGATATTGATTTTATAGAATTCATGATAAGAGAGGAGAAATTTAATTTCGACTTTTAAGTACGGACCAGGTTTGTTTAGTCTTGAAGAAAAAGTTGTAATAGCAATAGGTGCTGGCTTAATTGGATCTGAAGTAGTTAGAGGTTTAGCAGAAGCAGGCGCACGAGTTATAATTGGAGATATCGATGAAAAAATTGGAGCAGAATTAGAAACAAAATTAAAAAAAAAAAATTTAGAAGTATTCTATAAAAAAATAAATATGTCTAATGAAGAATCTGTTGATAATTTCTTTAAATTTATTATAGAAAGATACAACAAAATAGATGCTTTAGTAAATATGGCTTGGCCAAAAACAGAGGATTATAATAATAAAGAAAAGTTATATGATTATGAAACGTTTACGCAAAGTTTGAAAAAGCATTTGGGGGGGTATTATCTTACTTCGATAAAAGTAGCTGAAATCATGAAAAACCAAAATTATGGATCCATAATTAATTTTAGTTCCATTTATGGTATTACAGCTCCTGATTTTTCAATATATGAGGGTACCAATATGACAAACAAAATTTCTTATGCTTCTAATAAGGGAGCAATTAACATATTAACAAAATATATAGCAACAAGATATGGAGAGAATAATGTTCGAGCGAACATAATTGCTCCTGGTGGTGTTTTCAACAATCAACCTAGCAAATTTGTAAATAGTTATAATAAAAAAACACCATTAAAAAGAATGGCTAATCCTAATGATATCGTAGGACCAGTAATTTTTCTCATCTCTAATGCAGCTTCTTACATAACAGGTCATATTCTTTTGGTAGATGGTGGATGGAGTATATGGTAAATTATAAATTACTCCAAAAAATTTATAATTTTTAATAGTATAAATATTTTTGCTATAAGTTCATGAAATACTTCAAAATCCCTTAAAGTTATATAAAATCTCAATGTATATCTGAATTTCATTAAATATTTTCATTTTTTATCAAAGAAAAGGTTATTATTAATTTATACATTATAAAAATTAGATTTGAAAAAAATTTATCCTTTTGTTACGTAATGGAACCATATATAGTGATTAATGGAAGAAAAATTGGTAATGATTATCCTGTCTATTTTATAGGAGAAATTGGAATAAATCATAACGGTTCGATTCAAATTGCCCAGAATTTAATCGACTATTGTGCCAAATATGGTGCAGATTGTGTGAAATTTCAAAAAAGAGATTTTGGTGATCTTTACTTAAATAGAATTATCGAAAATCCATCTGTCTTTGATCAACAGATTCAATATTCTTTATTTGCTCAAAAACGAGCAGATTTGTCAGAAAGTGAATTAAAATATCTTAAAGAATATGCAGAGAGTAAAAATATGGATTTTTTATGTACAGCATTTGATAAAGCAAGTGTTGACTTTTTAGAGAAACTAAATGTTTCGGCATATAAAGTAGCTTCAGCGGATTTGACAAATCTTCCATTACTAGATTATATTTGTAAAATGAAAAAGCCAATTATTATTTCTACTGGTATGTCAACTTATTCTGAAATTGAACAGACAGTTGAATTTCTTAAATCAAGAGATACATCATTTTGTCTACTGCATTGTAATAGTACTTATCCTGCATTAAATGAGGAAATTAATTTAAAATTTATTACAACACTTAAGAAATTTAGAGTTCCTGTTGGATATTCTGGTCATGAAAGAGGGCTTGCTATTTCTGTAGCATCTACTCTATTTGGTGCTTGTATCGTTGAAAGACATATTACTCTTGATAGAACTATGAAAGGTCCAGATCACTCCGCTAGCTTAGAACCAGAAGGTCTTAGAAGAGTAATAAGGGATATTAAACATGTTAAGCAGGCTATCGGAGCTGATAAACGTTATATTTCTCGTGGTGAATACTTTAATAGAGAAATTTTAGGAAAAAGTATAGTTTCTACAAGATCGATAAAGAAAGGAGAAATTTTTAAAGAAGATATGTTAACTACTAAAAGTCCTGCTAAAGGTATTTCACCTCAGTTTTATTTTGATCTTTTAGGAAGGACAGCAATTAGAGATATTGAAGCTGAAGAATATCTTAAGTTTTTGGATCTAGGGCAAAAATTTAAAGAAATTAAGCTTACAGCATCTTATAATTGGGGTTTGATTGTTAGATTTTCCGACTATAAAAATTACCTTGATTATAAACCAAATTTTTTTGAATTTCATCTTACAGACCAAGACGTATTTGTTGATTTAGGTGAATGGTTTTCTGAACCTATTAATGCAGGATTAGTTATTCATGCACCAACTAATTGGGAAGATGATGTTATGGATATCAGTTCAGAAAATCGATTAATTCAAAAGCGATCTATAGATAGCTTAATAAATACTGTTGATTTAACAAGAAGAATGTCTAAGTACTTTTTAAAGCAAAAAGATAAACCAGTTAAGTTAGTGCTGCACATTCCTGGATTCAGTCAATTTGAAAGAATTATTGGTAATGGCCATCTTTATCATAAATTACATGATGTTCTAACAAGTATTGATTTTGATGGAATTGAACTATTGATTGAAAATTTGCCCCCTAATGGATGGTATTATGGGGGACACAGTTATTTAAATCTTTTTTGTAATCCAAGAGAAATTCGTGCTTTTTTAGAGAAAGAAAAACTTAAAATGACGTTTGATACTAGTCACGCCGGAATGTATGTTAATAGTTTAGAGGGAGAGCATATGACAGTAGCACAATTTTATCAAGAAATCAAACATTTAATAAGACATGTTCATATAGCTGATGCTATTGGCATTATGGGTGAAGGTATACAGGTGGGTGATGGTATGATAAATTTTAAGGCGTTTTTACCTGAATTAATTAAAACTAATGTTTCATATACTCCTGAAATATGGTTAGGACATAATTATAATGGTAGAGGTTTTTTAGAAGCATTGAATCGTATTTCAGAAATCATTAGAGATGAATAAGTTCAAATATTATCAAAAAAAAGATTTTTATTGATTTTTAATAACTCCACCTTTACGTATGGTATCGTATAGTTCTAGATCTTTTAGTTGCTGATGGATATTTTTAAATTCGCTCCAATTATTGTTTAGAAAAGCATCTACTTGACGATAAAGTCCAGGTTTAAAGTCAATATCTAATTTATCATTGAGTTTTACCTCTTCAATCTTCACACTTGCTCTTTTCTGAATTTTGAGTTTTTCTAAAGGTTTAAAAATTAAACGGTGTTTTTTAGTAAGGATCTCCGTAGCCCATCTTCCTGGAGCATCCCAATTGGAATGATAAGAAAACAATGCTCCCCCTTCAGTTTTTCCTGCCCCTGTAAAAGTAGAACCTATTGGATGCCATGATAAAGTGCCTGTTTTAAGAGAGTAAAGTTCTTTTGGTTTACCCCCTAAATAAAATGCTAAATCTATTACATGGGTGGAGTTATGTAATAACCAATTTTTTTTAACTTCAGGTATAAGAGGATAAGTTTCCATTACATGACTCCATTCAGTAAATTCAAATAAAAAGGACTTAACTCCTCCGTCCTCTTTAATAATCTGCTTAGCTTTAAGAGTTGATGTGTAAAATCGGCGATTGTAACCAAGAAATACATTTGTTTTATTTTTTTCTGCTTCTTTAGCTACAGCTCCTATATCTGAGATATCCAACCCACCTGGTTTTTCCAAGAGGATATTTTTCAATCCTGCTTGAATAAGTGATCTTGCTACATTACCGAGGTCTTGATTGATTACTGAAACTATAGCAAATTGTGGATATTCTTCTGTTTCTGCTAACCAATTATCAATCCCTTTTTTATATACTGGTAATAATGTTAATTTCTCAAACTCAATAGAAGATTTATCTTCTATTCCAACAATCTCTAAGGGTAATTTCATATCAATTAATATTTTTGCATATTCCCTACCCATTTTTCCAGGACCAACTAATAAGACTGATTTATTTTTTTTTTTTTCCATATTTCATAATCTCTATGTTTAAGTGAATGGATAATTAGTAAAATCTTTTCCAATATGCATATTTAAAAATTCTAATACAGGTTCAAAGAAAGATAAGTGAAGTTTCATGGCATATTCGTATGTAGGCAACAGACACTTACCACTAGTAAGAATATTTTCAACTAGAGAAGTAGTCAAACTGCTAACATTAAGATATTCGACATTATAAGTTTTCCAGTCAGAATTTCCTTTACATATTAACATATTTTCTTCATTTTTTAATAAATTGATTGAACAATTTGTTGTATCAGAGGAAATATTAATTATTATCGGAAGATCTCCACTAGGTTGACAAGATAGTATTCCATGGCTACCATCACTTAAGTGAGTTTGGATAATTCCTGATAGTTCATAAAATCCCTCTCTTTTACTAGGAATAAGTTTTTTATCTAAATACTCAGTGTTGACTTCGAATTCATTACACTCAGTTAGAAATGATAAATAATCAATAAAATGAACCGCATTACACATTAAACCCCATTGACTACCAGTAACAGTAAATAATAATTTCTCTTTATTAAACCATTTTTTCACTAAATTTCTATAATCTGGCATTGTTCTTATATTGCAATTAACCCAAGTGGTACAATTTCTTTTTTTCAGAAGATCATTGATTGCGTAGTAATCTTCAGCCTTCTGAAATAATATTTTTTCTAAAATTAAAAAATTAACTTGACAACTTTGAAATAATTTTTCAGTAGATTCTCTTCTCATATCTGAATTAGTTGCATTAATTGCCAAGTCGAGTTTATCATTAATGTCAATCTCGGAAAGGTATCTAACCTTATGTTGAATTTGAGTATTATTAATTGAATCGTATATTTTCTTAGCTTTTTTTAATGAAGATTCACTTGGATCTACAACAAAAATATTTAAAGGGATATTGACTGCTTTAAGTGCTTGTAAATGTCTACTTCCAATCTTTCCAGCTCCAATTATAGCTATATTCTTCATAATTTAACCGTTTTTATGACATTTATTATTTAATTTCTTTTCTAAAAATATTTAATATTACTTGTTCTAACCGATGTAAACCTTTATTTTTTATTGTTTTATCCATTTTATGAAGAAAATATATTAATCTATCTCCAAATTCCTTGTTTGAGTATTCTGGATGATAATAATATAATAAATGAATGAAATAATTAGTTATATTTGAAATAAATTTATAAGGACCATAACAATTTTTGCAAGCTGTAATGCTTATTGTTTCTGGACTTAAATGCTGTCTTCGTATTTCACTCGAATAATCATTACTCCATATTTTAATAAGTGAATTATCTTTTATATTACCAACAGTAAGTTCTTCATTAAAATCCTCACAACATAGAGTTACTTTCCCATCATTAGTAAAATATACTGCATTAAAAGGTAAACTACATGGAACTTCTTTTTTAATCAAGTTGGGAAAGGGGAATGCTTTTTTAAAATAAGCAGTATCAGGAGATAATCCATTGACAAGAGTAAAATTAATTGATTCAGGTTTACAATACTTTCCATATTTTTTAAAGAACAATGGAATTTCATTTATATTTGTTAAACTGAGAATTGAGTCAATTTTTACGCTAACATTAAAATTTATCCTATTTTGATTGAATTTATGAACAAGTTCGAGAGATTTAATCAACTTTTTAAAATTTGCTCCTTTTCGAATAAATTCGTAGGTTTTAGGTTTAGCCGCATCAATAGAGAAACGTACAAATTCAATTTGATTTGAGTAATAATGAATTAATTTTATAAGTCTTTCTGGTAATTGTCCATTCGTACTAAATTTAATTTTAATTTTATTTTTCTTGATTATTTGGAATAATTGATCTATGTCTTTGTGCATAAGTGGTTCTCCAATTGTATGAATTGCTACTGAATTTATTCTTATTTTCTTCAGTTCTTTTAAAATAATTTCAAATATCCTTGGATCCATGTAACCCGGAGGTACCTTTGCTAATTTTATATTACACATGATACAATTTAAATTGCATACATTAGTTATTCCAATTCCTGCACTTTTGGGAATTTCTCGTTTCCTATGAATAATATCTATATCTGATCTTTCTATGTAGTAATGTATGGTTTTATAATAATTCTTAAAAGGAATTAAATATTGGAATCTTCGTTTAATTGATTCAATGTAGTATTTATAGTGATGGTAATTACTCAAATCTTTAAAATTTTGAATTAATTTTTCTTTTAGTAAATAAACCGCTCTGAAAATTATGTTTGTCATAAATACAAATCAATATGCTGAAAAAAGAATAATGAATCTATCTTTTTTTATATTCTTAAACGAAGAAAAAAATATAAGGGTATCATTTTTAGTTTAAAAAACTTTTCTATCTCATTTTAACTCAAAAAAATGATATGGAATCAATATTTTCTAAAAAAATTTTTTTCAATCTGCTAATTTAGTCGATTTTTGGATAAGATTAACTATTTTTAATATAGGTCCTTCGTTTTCATTATAATAAGAGTATCCATTACCTAATTCCTTTATTCTCTTTGAGTATTTTTGATAAAAATCTTTATTTTCATATAGTTTTTTAATATTTTCAGATAAATTTATTCCATCAGATGCAGTTATTATTGATTCCTCTTCTTGAAAAATAAATTTACCTGTATTATTAAATTCTAAATTTATAAAATCTAATATAATAACCGGAGTGCCAATAACCATTGCCTCTAAGACAGTTGTTGAAGGAACAGTTAATAATAAATTACTGGATTGGATAATCTCTAATATGTTATAATCTCTAATGATTATTGGATTAACATTTAAATTTTGAGAAACCTTCTTATGAATTGTTCCTTCTTCTTGAGGATGGATTTTTATAACTAAATTATTAATCAATCCTAACGGTTTTAATGCTTGAACAGCAGACGATATTATTTTTTCAGTAGTTTTTTCATTAAAATGACTTGTTGTTAATACAACAGTAAATTTATTTTGTTCAAACTTATAAATCCTGTTGGAGTACATATCCTTAACTTCCTTTAAGCGATTTATCTCACCCTTATAGAAAATTTCATATCTAGGCCTTCCGGTAACTATGATATTACTGATCCTGTCCTCATTTTCAACCAAATAAGCTTTATCTCTTTCACCTGGAACAGTAAAATATCTAATATAAGATTTAGTAATTAATTCATCAAAAGTTACGATTGCAGAATGAGGAACGAATAAAGTTGGGATATTTTTTAAATAACAATATTTCGTAAAAAGTTTTGGCTCAACTCTAAAATGATTAGCGATTACCAAAATATCTGGATCAACCATTTTTAGAAATTCCTTGAAATGCCAGAAATTATTAAAAATTATAATTAAGATAAATAATAATTCATAATGATAAAAATCATCTAATATATTAACTATATCTACTGATTCGGCATAATTCATGTTTCTTGAGATAGTATCCAGATTATTAAACCATACTCTTTTCATTAAAAACAAGAATCTTAGATAATCAGTAATAGAATTTCTTGGAATTGTGTGTTTAAATGTATAAAAATATTTAATTGGATTTAAGTCAGTCCTATTTATTTTAACGTATTCGTATATAGGTTCTAAACTTTTTTTCTGATTTTTTGAAGTGCCATGGAATACAACTTTTTTTCTCCCAGGATCATTTTGGAAGTTATTCTGTTGATATACTAACTTTTGGGATCGAAGAAATTGCTCAAATATATTTTCAATTAATCCCTTTAAGAGATAGAACGCATTATGCAGTCT
This sequence comes from Promethearchaeota archaeon, assembly GCA_048937405.1. GTDB lineage: Archaea > Asgardarchaeota > Lokiarchaeia > Sigyniarchaeales > SOKP01 > Loki-b32. The sequence goes on along the minus strand of JBHLNF010000005.1, from coordinate 149,713 downwards.
AACTATTAGTTTTTTTTTCTTAAAAATTGGATTTTTAAATATTTTAATATTATGATTTTTGAGGTTCAAATTCTTGAAGAATTCAACTAAATTTAAATTACAATTAAACAATAAAATTTGATCAAAATTATTTGATTGAATTATTTTTTTTATTAATTCATATTCTCCAAAAATTAAATTGAAAAATCGTACAAAATTACCTTCAAATAGATCGCCCATAAAGATTTTGTTTATATAGAATTGCTTTAAATTTTTCAGATTTCTAATAAGATTAGAATAATTTGATTTAGTAGATTCTTTTACTTTTTTTAAAATTTTTAAGAATTCTCTTCGCTCTAAATCAATTCTAAAGTCTGAGAGTAATTCAACATTAATTTTAAATTTAATATTAGATAATTTTGTATCATTAGAGACTAGTGTGATATCTATATTCTGGTTATAAATTCTTTTTAATTTATCTAATAATCCGTATAATTTCATCCGTTTATAATTAAATAATAATTTATTAATCAATTTGGATTTCTTTTTAATTTCTTTATTAAAAATGTTATCTAGAATCAGGATTTTCATATATGGGACTATTTTTTTTAGAATATTTTATAAATCTTTATACAAATGTAAAATTATATGTAGAAATTCTTCAATTCTTAAATTGTTTATGGACAAAGAATTAATCTTATGATTTGTTTATTTTTAGAAGTTTTTAAGTGAAAGGATAATAATCAAATTTTTTTTCAGAAAATTTATTAATAAAAATAAGTAGAGGTTTAAGTAGGTTTAAATGAATCTCCATAGATTCCTCATAGCTTGTTAAATTGCACTGTTCGTTATTTAACAGATTCTCTACAATTTGAGTGGTTAATTCACTTGTATAATGAAGTTTTGCATCTATACTTTTCCATTTAGTTTCTGTTTCATTATCCCATTTAAATGAGAATGGGTTTTTTTGATTAATGACACACCTATTTGTATCAGAATCAATAATAAGAATTTCAGGAAGATCTCCGGAGGAATTACAAGAAAATATTCCATGACTCCCATTCTCAAAATGAATCTGCAGAATTCCTTCTAACTCTAAAAAGTTTGCTCTTTTGCTTGGAATTAATGCAGGATTTAAGTATGATGTATCAACATTAAATTCAGTACTCTCTAATATATAAGCCATATAATCTATATGATGGATAATATTTGTAATTAAATCAAAATTGCTTCCTGACAAACTATAATATATTTTTTTTTTTTCAAACCAATTTTTAATTGTGTATTGGTAAACTGGTATAATTCTGCGTGTACAATTTATCCAGCAAAGACAGTTGCTCGAACTTAATAAATCTTGAATAAAATAATAATCTTCTTCTTTTTGGAATAATACTTTTTCAAGTATCATAAATTTAACTTTAGTATGATGTAATAATTTCTCAATCACATCTCTTCTTACTAAAGAACTAGTCGCAATTATCGCAATTTCTATTTCCTTGCTAATATCTGAAATGTTATTTGAATAACTTATTTGATGCTCATTTCCAATATTTTGAAATGTATTGTAACGATTTTTTGCTATATCTAAAGAATCAGGGTTAGGATCTATTACATTTATATTCAATGGATTTTTAACGGCCTTTAAAGCTTGCAAGTGACGGCTTCCGATATTCCCAACACCAATTATAGCAATTTTTCTCATATAGTTAATAATTGGCAATCATATTATAAAACTTTAGATGATGTAATTGTTGATGAATATCTATAAATTCCATCCAATTTTTATTCAAAAAAGCATCAACTTGTTTAAATAATCCTGGTTTGAATTTAGTATCCAAATTATAATCAATATCTACTTCCTCAATAGCAATACTTGCTTTCTTTTGGATTTGCAATTTTTCTAAAGGTCGAAAAATTAATCTGTGATTCTTTGTTAGGATTTCCACACCCCATCTTCCTGGAGCATCCCAATTCGAATGATAAGAAAATGGGACATTCTCCTTAGTCATTCCTGCTCCAGTAAAAATAGTACTTGAAGGATGCCATTTAAAGCCTCCGGTGGTGAAGCATTCTAATTTCTCTGGGGTGCCTCCTAAATAAAAAGCTAAATCAATAACATGAGAAGAATTATGTATTAGCCAGAATTTTTTTATTTCAGGATCATAATCACGTTTTTCTACAATGTGGCTCCATTCAGTAAATTCAAAATTAAATGAGGTTACTCCTCCGTCTTCTTGAATGATTTCTTTAGCTTTAATAACAGAAGCAAAAAAATGACGATTATAAGCTAATAAAACATTAGCATTATATTTATCAGTTTCATTCGCCACAGATTTTATTTCATCCTCATTTAAGCCTCCAGGTTTTTCTAAAAGGATATTAGTAACCTTTTTTCTAAGAAGTGAAATACATACTTTTCCTAATTGATTACCTGTCACTGCTACAATAGCATAATCCGGAATTATTTGATTGTTTTCTAACCATTTATTAATACCCCCAATCTCAACAGGAATCCCTAAAGTGTCTTCAAAATCTTGAGCAGACTTTTTGCCTCTTCCAATTACAATAAACTGTTTCTTCATAGCTTTCAGAACTTTAGCATAGTCCATTGCCATAGTTCCAGCCCCAATTAACAAAATTTTTTCATTTTTCTCTTCTGTCATGATCTTTTGGCAATAAAATTAGTATAAATCCATTAGGAAATATAAATTATCAAAAATAAAAAATTTTAAGATAATTTTATATGAAAATATTCTCAAAACATTATATAATCTCTATTTTGAAAAGAGGAATTTATATAGTTTATTAGAAGTCTTTTTATTTTTTAATTATACTCTTTAATTTTCCTGCAATAAATTCTTCTGTTGCATGAATTGATTTATAAGTAGCTCCTGAGATATGAGGAGTCAAAATGAAATTTCTTTTTTTAGTCAATCTCAAAAACTCCGATAAATTATTATTATCTTTTGTTTCGTCCGATATAACGTCTAAAGCTATACCTTTAAAGAAATTATTCTTTATTTTTTTTATTAGATATATTTCATCAATTAATTCCCCTCTTGAAATATTAATAAAGTATTTATCTTTCAATAGATCTATATATCTATGATCAAAGAACTTCTTATTTCTTTTGTTATAAGAAGCACATAGGATAATTATTTTTGATTTTTTTATTAATTCTTCAAGATTATCCAATCTAATGGCATTATAAGTTGAATTAATTGCTACATCAATATCATAAAAATAAACTTCGGCTTCAAAACTATTAAAATACTTTGCTAAGATCTTTCCAATACGACCAAATCCAATTAACCCAACTCTATTATTAAATAATTCATGACCCCAATATTTATCTCTATTCCAAATTGGATTATTTAAATTTAAAAAAGAGTTTCTATAATTTCTAAGTAAGCTAATAACTAAACCAATAGTATGCTCTGGAGTAGCCCGAATATTTGAAAGAAATTCACTTTCTCCCTTTAATGATATTATTTCTATGTTTCTTTTTTTAATTTCAGATAAATCAATATGAGTAAGACCTGTGGTAGGTGTACAAAGAAATTTGAGATTAATTGCTACATCGAGAAACTCCTTACCTATATAATACCTTAAACGTATAAAAATAATTTCTTTATCCTTAATGAAATCACTTAGAGTATCACTCTCATGTAATACTTCAACAGTTCCTAATTGGTTTAATATCTCTATTGCTTTTTTTGAAAAATCTCTTGGTTCTATTATTCCAATATTCATAAAAATTTCCTTAAAATCTTTAAATCCTCTAATGTATCTATATTTAATGATCGACTTTTTGGTATTTCATACATTAAAGGTTTATCGGAAATAACTTGTTTAGTATTTTTTAAATATTTCACTGTTGTAATATAAATTGCTCCATTTCTTACAAATATACTCCCATGTTCTTGTCGTCTAACTCCTTTATTATGGTTAGGATTTATAGGAATTGCAAAATTATTTTCCTTTCTATAAGTTACTAAATCATTGATATATTCTTCCCTATAACATGAAATTAGTGATTCGCTTTTTGGGTTGGCTTCAAATAAATTTATTGCCTCTTCAATATCATTTTCAGTTCTTAAAGGCGCTGTGGGCTGAAGAATGATTACAGCATCAAAAAACTGATTTCTTTTTTCAAAAAAGTCTAATGCATGTAAAATATAACTTATCGATTTTGCTTTATCACCAGAAATTTCAATTGGCCTTAAAAAAGGAACTTCAGCACCTAAATCTTCGCAAATTTTCTTAATTTCCTTACAATCCGTCGAAACAATAACTTTTTCAACAATCCGCTTTTTTAATGTTTCTACCGCGGGTTTAATTGTATATTCTATTAAAGGTTTACCATTAACATCGACAATGTTTTTTTTCTTAATACCTTTTGAACCACATCTAGCAGGAATTATTGCTAGATACTTATTTTTAGGTAAACTCATGTTTATATATTTGAAATGTTACGTGTCATAAATCTTTTTTGAACCTTAATATCAATAGTCTCTAATATCCTGATTATGTTTTTTCCAGCATTTCCATCGCCATATATGGTTTCTGATTTATATTTACCATGAGTAATTTGTTTTTCAATAGATTCTTTAATATTTTCATAAGAATAATCACAATCCAGTACATTGCTAGCACGAGCTCTATCATTTTGCCTTGTTCCGATATTAACCACGGGAGTTCCAATGAAACCACCTTCTCTGATTCCACTACTGGAATTTCCAATAAGGCATAAAGTTTTATCCATTAACCAAATATAATGCTCAAATGAGAAATTTTTGATAAAATGTAAATTTTTTTCTTCTTCGTGTTCTCTAAAGTATCTGATACCTTCAGCAATATCATCACTTCCGGCATCAGCGTTTGGCCATAATATGATAGCGGGTATGTCTCTCTCTTGAGTAATTTCTTTAATTGCTTGAAGTGTATTAGTAATTTGTTGCTTTCCTTCTCCATACTCTGTTGTAACAGGATGTTGGGCTATTAATAAAAAGTGGTTGTTAATATCGAAAACATCTCCTACTCCTTGTGTTCTTATTATATTATTAATTTCATCAAACCTATATGGTTGATCTAGGATTTTCTTAACTGTATCTATTCGAGGACAACCAAAATTAAAAACATACCGTTCATCTTCTCCCATTTGTAATATCCTCTGTTTAGCTAACTCATTTGATGGAAAATGAAGATGAGATAATTTAGTGATTGCGTGTCTTATACTCTCATCGATACTACCTGATACTTCACCACCTTGAATATGAGCAATAGGTATATTATTATACGCAGAGGCAATGGCACATGCAAGCATTTCGAACCTATCTGCTACTATCACAGTAAAATTTGGTTTGTATTTATTAAAAATACTAGATAACTCAATTAAGCCTAAACCTGTAGATTTAGCCATCGTTTGAGGATTCTCACCTTCGATAATCATAAAAAGTTTTTCATTAACTTTAAAACCATCTCTTTCAATTATATTAATCGCTTCTCCATATTTATCTAATATTGCAGAGGCTCCTACTATTAATATTTGTTCCAATTTATCTGATTTTTGAATATGTTCCATAATTGAAATGAGACTAGAATAATGGGCTCTGCTTCCTAGAAAAACACATACCTTTCTTATATTTTTTTGATTCATTATCTCATTTTTATAATACTAATTATCCATTAATTTTTCAAATTCTATTTTTTCATCTTTTTTTATATTTGTAGTTACTTTCATACCGATGATGTCCTTATATTTATCAGCTCTTAGCCCATCTCCCGGCTTTTTAAAATCTAAATCTTGGTATTCTAAAATATGATCCTTTTCTAAATCTTTGGCCGCTACAATACTTTTTTCATATTTTAATTTCGCGAGTTTATATTTTTCAATATTATCCTTATCAACTGGATTGTTCAAAGCTTTGGAGATATAAGATATACCATTAACATATTCTTTTAATTCATGAGGTTCTAAGGATAAACTTGCGTCAGGACCATATACTTTTTTTGATAATGTAAAGTGTTTTTCGAAAACTCTAGCACCCATAATATATGCTCCAATAGAAGTGTAACAATCCGGAGTATGATCTGAAAATCCTATAGTTAAATCACTAAATTTTTGTTTCATTTTAGTGATTATATTCAAACCAATATTTTCTGGTGGACATGGGTACTGAGAAGAGCATTGGAATAAAACTATTAGATTTTTCTTCAAAGTATCAATTGCATTTAAAATTTCTTGCCAATTAGACATCCCAGTAGAGAGTAAGACAGGTTTATTTTTAGAATTTATATATTCTAATAATGGAATATTTGTAGTTTCCCCTGATGCGATTTTATAGGCATCAACATTAACTTGTTCTAATATATCTACTGCTTTATGCGAAAAAGGAGACACTATAAAATATAATTTATTTTCATGAGCATAGTTTTTTATTTTTATCCATTCGTTTAAAGAAAAAGCGGTTCTATCAAAATATTCATCCCGAGTTTCAAGAGTAAAATATTCTGGAATTGGAGCATTTTTCATTCTTTCTTTCTCAGAGATGTGAAGTTGAAATTTCACTGCATTTACTCCCGCTTTTTGAGCTTCATCAATTAATCTTAAAGCATTACCAAAACTACCATTATGATTAAGTCCAACCTCTGCAATGATAAAAAATTCGCAACTCTGAATCTTTTTACCTAAATATTCCATAGTGGTTTCCATAAATCTTGTTATAATTAAGTTTCTTAAATATAGTATAAAATAGAAAATAATATTTAAAATAAAAGTTTATGTTTTCTCATCTAATTTGTTTTTTTATAAATGTATTAATTAAAAAAACTTAAGTTATAGATTTCATGATGCAATTCGATGGAAAAAGAGAAAAAAATTCTCATTTTGGATAATTTATTTAACCGAGATTATTTAAAATTAACGAAGAGGCTAAATAAGTTTCTCAATTTTTATATAAATCAAAAATTAAATCGTTTGATATCTAAGTTAAAGAAGACATATCATGAAAAGCTAGATATTAAAATAATAACAAATAGGAAAACAATCGCGATAAAATCAAATAATACTAAGATTGAAATGCTTTCACATTTTAGAGTAAAACTAGACCATTTAACCTTCTTACAAATTTTAGATAAACTCATGAAAGAAAACAAAGAGATGTTATCTAAAATATTTAATATTTTAATTGAATCACAGATTTTTCATTTAAAGGGAGTATTTATTGGAGATCTTATCGAACTTGTATTGTTAAGATATCTTAACCAGGTTTTTGGAGAATATGAATTAATCAAAAACATCGTTTCCTCAGATGATTATAATAAGACTATTCTATTTAATTATAACCCTAATTTCTTAGATTTTTTTAAGGTTTTAAACAAAAGGGTTAGAAATGTTGAAGTTTTTTCAGATTCAATTTTAATTTTGAATAATAGTTTTGCAGTATCTTCACACATAAAATATTTCCTTAATTTATTAAGTGAAAATCTAAAATCCTTCTGGTTCAAGAAAATTGTAACTAAGAGTTCTTCCATAAATAAATCACAAGAAAACGTATTAATTACTGCTAGAACAAAAAATCAAATTGAAAGTATCAAGCCAATATATTCGCTCCTTAAAAAAAATAAATTAATTAACCCTATTATATATAATAGGGGAAATTTAAATCATTTTATACCCTTAAATCGATTTACTCAATTATTCAAGTTTTTGAAGCTCAAAAGAGAGATTTGGTTAGGCAATCTCGCAAGTTCAGCTGATTATATAGAGTATGGTTCAATAAAATTAACAGGTTTAATAAAAGATTTTTACTTTGATAATTTATTTAGCTTATTAATCGATATTTTTAATGATTTTTATCTTTTCAAACAGATAATTAAAATGAATAAGCCTTCTGTGGTAATAATAACTAATGATTACAAAACAGATGGTCGACTTTTTATTAATTATTGTAAAAAAAATCAAATTCCAACGATTCATATTCCACATTCAGCATATCCAATCTTTCATCAAATGGTTACCAAACCAAATGTTGATTTTTATGCATTAGAATGCAAAAAAGATAAAGAATACATGATATCCAAAGGAAAATCAGGGAAAAATATTATAATAACTGGGAGACCTCGTTATGAGGTTTTGTTTAAAAACCAAATTAAAAAATTGAATGAAATAAAGGATCTTTTTAGTGATCGAACTTATGAATTTACACCAGATAAATTTACCATATTATTGGCGACAAATACATTAGATGAGATCTCTTATGAGAAAATTTTTATGGCAATAATAAGTTGTTTAAAAGATTTGGATTTGGTTGAGAATTTCATTATAAAGCTACATCCTGGTGAGAATGGTAAAATTCATAAGCAAATTTTTAATAAACTTGGTGTAGATCCTATTATTGTAAAAGATTATAACATCTTGGATCTTATCTATACATGTAATTTATTATTAGCAAGACAATCAACTACCATTTTAGAAGCAATGATAATTGGAATACCAACAATTAAATTGGATTTAGTAAATCTAGATTTTATCAAGATAGGATCTTATCTCTTTGTAGAAAATGATCTTCTAATAAATGTAAAGAATCAAAAAGAATTAGCTAAAAATATTAAGAATTTAGTAAAAAATAAAGATCTTTACAATAAATATTCTGAAGATTTAAAAAGAACTGCCCTGAATTATTCTTATTATGATAAAAATGAAGTTCCCGCAGAAAAGATATTAAAATTAATTCAAAAAATTGTTTTTAAATAATTAAAAAAAAGATTATTATGAAGACTAAACTGATAAAAAGGTTTTTAATTGTATTAAGAAATAAATTCATGGAATTGATTGAAAATATAAAATTATCTCTTACAATTGAAGAAAATTTAAGAATTATTGCTAGTTATGATAGTATTCCTATTATAAAATCCTCTAAAGTAAGTCTCACTGGTCAAACATATTTAGGTAAAAATTGCTCCTTCAATGGGATTAAAGTAGTAGGGAGAGGTAAATTTATTGTAGGAGATAATTTTCATTCTGGTAATGATATTTTAGTTATTACACAAATACATAATTATAATAAAGGAACTAAAATACCCTACGATTCTAAACGTATTTATAAGGATGTCATAATAGGGGATAATGTTTGGATAGGTTCTCGAGTTACATTATTAGGGGGTGTGAGAATTGGAGAAGGTGCGATAATTCAGGCAGGAAGTGTTGTATCAATGGATATCCCAGATTATGCTATTGCAGGAGGACATCCTGCAGAACCTTTTTCTTATAGAGATATTGAACATTATAAGAAACTAAAAAAAGAAGGAAAATTTCTTTAATGAAATTCTGGATTTCAAAAATTATGATTAAATATGATAGATCCTATCTTTTTTTTATTTTTAATGCTATTTTTATATAGAGTTCCAAGAAAAGTTATTTTGGATTTAGGCCGTAAATTTGTAGAATAAGGTTCCATCATTTGCTTCTCCAATGAAATGTTGTGTATTCAAGTTGGATGTTTCAGTAATTAGATTCAAGATATCTTTAGATGTTAAATTTTTCCGATATCCTATTTTTTGAAAATTATTAGGAATATTTATCCCAATTAATAATTCTTTTGGCTTAAATTTACTTAAAATTTTAATTAATAATAAGTTACTTTCCTTATTGGTAAAATAATCACCAAAAATATCTAATATTAAAATAATATCTACATCCAAATTTTTGTACATATTTTTTTCTAATAGTTTAGGTTCGATAATTTTAAAATTCCACTTCTCGATGATTTTTAGCATTTTTAAGAAGTATAAGTTATGTGGATTTTTCTCAAATGCTAAGCAATTATATCCCTTAGTATCAAATCTATGGCAGATATATCCCAATTTAGCACTTAAATCTAATAAGGAACCACAAGTTAGAGTTAGATTCTTCTTTATTATCTTAAAAATCGAATCTTCCTCATGAATAGGGATATCTTGTAAATCTGGATGCTTTAAAGAATGGGAAAATTTTTTTTTCAATTCATTCTTGCTATATAATAAAAAGTTATAGCGAAACGCCATCCATTTTTTATGTCTTGCTATAATCTTTATTGGAATTTCAGGGATTTTAAGCAATTTAGCAATTGACAGTCTATGCCTCCCATCGAAAAACAATAGTTCTCCTTTTCTGCCAACCATTAAAGCAATCTCATCAGAATATTCAGGTTTTGCTATTTTCCCAAACCAGCTTGTTGAAATGTTTAATTCTTTTCTTGATTTGAATCCATTTTTCTTTATTTGAGAATAAAGAGCGTCTATGGTTCTAACTCGATTATCTAAACCTTCTTTGGTCTCACATCCCCATTTTTTAATCCCTCTTGAAATTTGGTTGAGTACTCTATGATAAAATTCAGTCTCATCCCAGTTTTTATTATAAGCGTAACGTTGTTTAAATGATTGAAAAATATCTAGATCTTCGAAAAGCCTATTCGAATTATCCCAATTACCATCAATTATATGCAAAAAATCTTCATTTTTATCAAAATCACTTTCAACACAATATTGTATCTCTTTTGGATTGATCCAACAAAGTCTATTAAAAAATAATTTACTAACGCCATATTTCAAACGTATTTGGAATTTTGATATTTTTTTTTTAAAATTAAATTTGAGAGCTTTGAGTGTGTCCCAAACAATTAAGAGCACACCCCCTAAGAAGTAGTTTTTCACTTTTAATTTTTCAATAGATCTCCTTAAATCAAGTTTTTTCATTAATAATTTTACATTTTTCATAGTATAACATTATTTCTACGATGTTTTTGAATTATAATAATTCAAGAATTTTTTGGCATCTTTTTTCAAATGTATAATTTTTTGCTTTAGCATAAGCATTCGTTATCAATTTATTCTTAAGTTCATCATTTAAAAGTAGAATTTCGATTTTTTCACTCAAATCTCTTGGATCATCAGGTTTAGTAAATAAACAATTAGTATAATCTTCACATAATTCAATATTTCTACCTATTTTTGTTACAATAGAAGGAGTTTTTGATGCCATGTATTCGATAAGTTTTACTGGGGACATTATATCTAATGTTGGACAATTTACTGAATATGTTGCTAATAAAATATCAGAAGCTTTGAGATATAATGGAACCAAATTCCGTTCCTTCCATCCTAAAAAACTTATATTTGCTAAAATTGAATTCTTCGAAATAAATTTTTTCCACCGTTTAATAGATTTTGTATCTCCACCAATAAAAAAAAATGAAATATCTTTATGTTTTAGCAAATTTGATGCATTTAAAATACTATCAATACCTCGATTATTATATAATGCTCCAGAATATAATATAATCCTTCTATTTAATGGTAGATTTAATTTTTTTCTTAACTCTAATTTATTATCAGTTATTTGGTTAAATTTATTTAATTCTACTGCATTATCCATAACTGCAAATTTCTCTCTTGCGAAACCAAACTTAATCAATTTTTCTTTTATTACATTATTGATTGTCATTATACCTTTAAAGTATACATTGTTATTCAATTTTACAATATCATTTAATTCTGCATTTCTATAATCATGAACATCTAAAATTGTTGATATTTTATTGAAAGTATTATAATATACTGTTTTATATGCTCTTCTGCAGAACGCTAAATCGAATTTTTCTTTTTTGCAATAATAACTAATTTTCTTTTCAGGATCGAAAAAAATTTTTAAGGGATATAAAAATCTTGTTAGAAAATTAGCAGCTTCAACCAGAAAACCTCCTAAATATCGAATTTCCCGAAAATAATATGGGGAATAATCCCGAAAATATTTTATTTTAACTTTTTTATTGACACCATAAAAATTATGAACATCTTTTATTTTTAACTTGTTTTTGGCTTCTTTATATCTCTGGATAACTAAAACCTCTACTTTATGTCCTAATTTAAAAAAACCCTGAGCCATCTTCATAGTATTAATACTATGAGCCCATTTAGAAGGAATATGATCAGTGATTACAGCAATTTTCATCTAAAATTTTAAATAAGTCATTGTATTTTAAATTTAAATAATGATATCAAACAATTTAAGTTATTTAATAAAGAGTATTTTCTAAATTAACAGATGAATAACTCTTATGTAGGGGGATTTAGTCATAAGATGTAATTTTGTATAAAGATCTTCCATCTATAGTCTTTCCTATGAATTTTGCTCGTTTTAAACTAGAATTTTTAATTATAAAGTTTACGAACTGTTCTGGGTTATAATTTCTATAAAACGGCTTATTTCGAAAATAGTTTAGTGTATGTGGACCAAAGTATAGCTCCTTTACGTTAAGTCTTTTTAATAATTTGATTAAATTTAAATAAAGATTCTTTGTCTTTAAAAAATGATGAAAAATATTCAAAGCAAAAACTATATCGAAATGTAACTCTTGATTTTTTTTATATTCAAAGATTGAACCTAATATAATTTTAAACTTTTTATTTTCTGCACGATGTAGTTTTTTTAAAAAATATGAATTAATTAGATTTTTTTCAGCAGCATAACAATCATATCCCTCATCTTCAAATCTATGACAGAAATATCCTAAATTCGCTCCAATATCAAGAATTTTTCCCTGGGAAATGGAGATATTTTCTTTAATCATATAATAACGGGTTTCCCCATGTTGATTGGGGAAATATTGAAGATCAGGATGAGTTATGGGTTGATAAAGTATTCCATTATTATATTTTCTGATAAAGTAGATTAGTTCTTTTCTAAAATCCATCCATTTCTTATGCCTAGCAGTAATATAAATTGGTACTAAAGGAATATTAAATAATTTGGCAATTGATAGACCAATTCCATCACTAGCATGAATAAGTTGTCCATTTCTTCCAATGACAACGATAATCTTATCTATAATCGTTTGAGTTCTTAGATTTCTAAAAATTTTTTTTAAATATTTAATATTTCCCATCAGAAGCCTACTATCTTCTTTTAATTGATTAGATAAGGAATCTATATTTCTTATCTTAATTTCCAATTCTTCTTTATTTTTACAACCCAATTTATTTATTCCTTTAGAAATTTCATTCAGACTTCGATTATAAAATTCAATTTCTTCCCAATTCTTTCCTTCTTTAATTCTCTGTTTAAGAGCTCTATATACAGAAAGATCTTTAAAGTATTTAACAGGTAGATCCCAATCACCTGTTAAAGTTAAGGAGTAATCAGATGAGTTAAAAAAATTATCTTCTAAGTTATACTTTATGTTTTTAGGATTAGCCCAATAAATTTTACTAATACTTAATTTTTTTTCCCCATACCTTATAAATTCTTTAAATTCTTGAATTTTTTTATCTTTTACGTATCTAAAACTACTATAAATACGTTTTCCAAATAAAATGGGATTTCTTATAAATGAAACATCATTGTAGATATCCGCAAAAAAAGAATCATGTAAAAATGAAAAGTTCAGACCTAAAAGCTTTTCGAAAATAAACTTCTTTATAATATGATTGAGATTCTTTAGAATTTTAATCTTTATCATTAAATTAATTAGTAATTCTTTATTTTTTAAATTTTTACTCAATAAATTTAGCAGTTTCATTAAGATTTTCATAAATTATCTATATTTTACAGATAAATTCTTTTCTCCTTAAAAAAGCGGTTTTAAAAAGTATATACGAGATATTTATCTGTTTATATTATTTAAACAAATTTAAATATATTTTTTCAACACCTATCATAGATTTTTCTATAAGTAAACATTACTTTATTTTTCTCTATTAAGAGATAATGCATCTCCTAAAAAAGTTATTTGATACACGAGATTTCAATTATACTAAATTGAACTATTAGAAAATTAGCCTTATTAGATTTTACTTCTTAAAAGTATTAAGTTTAACTAATAAATATAGTTCATTAATTATTTTTAATCAAACTCTAATTTCCTTAATTATTGACTTTAACAATTTTAGGATTTATTTATTCCTAAAATCAATTTAATCCATTTATTTCCAATTATACTAATATCATGGTGTTTTTGAACATATAATAATGCGTTTAAAGAGTAATTTTCATATAATTCATGATTTTCTATCAGTAATTTCAAATTTTTAACCATCTCAATAAAATTATCGTTACAAAAAAATCCTATTTTATTTTTGGTTAAAAATTTATCAGGATCTACATTTAATGAAATAATAGGGGTTCTATTCTTTAAGGCTTGAATAAAAGTGTTAGGAAACCCTTCCTTAAGTGAAGTACTAATAAAAATTTTGGCTTTTCTAAAAAAATCTTCAATATTATTGAAAGGGATATATTTTATGAATTCAATATTCTCCATAACTTTTGATTCAAGAAAAATCTTATTCCAATATGCCATATCCGTACTCTTATTACATATTATGATGAATTGTTCATTAGGTAACTTTTCTGCTAACTTTAAAAATAATTCAGGTCTTTTCCATTTAGCAGCTCTTCCTACCCATAGAATATTATTCTTCTCTTTGATATCTAAATTGGAGATACTATATCCACTTTTTATAACTTTAATATTATTAATTTTTTTTTTTCTCCATGATTCTAATTTAGAAATTTGGCTTTTAGATTGTGCTACTATAAAATCAGCATTTTTTAATCCGTATCTATAAAAGAAACCAGATATGCCTATATTGCCATTTTTTATTACATCATATTCATGAGCAATTGAAAAAATGAACTTTTTTTTGAATAATTTCGCATAAAAAGCACAGATTCCAGTTTCAATACCTCCAACTCTTTGAATAACTATGTTTGGATTAATATTTTTTAATGTAAGAAATAATAAAATAGGTCTTTTTAAAAAATTTATAAATTTTTTAGAGAGAGGTTGAGTAATATATAATAATAGATTATTATGATATTCTATTTTTGCTTTTTTTAAATCATAATCTCCTGTAATTATTGTCAATTTGATAAATTCGTTTTTTACAAATTCTTTAGATAGTAAGTATAATTGAACTTCTGCTCCACCATAAGGAACTTTGCATTGGTTATTGAATAGTGAATAAATTCTCGGTGAAACAATGCAAATTTTTAATTTTTTATACATCTTTATATTTATTTGATCAATAAAAAATCAATACTATATCATTAAAAAAAATATTTTATGATACAAATAAGTTGAGATCATTAGTTTTTATATTTCAAAATCCATGTTTTTTGTTAAATAAAATGATTTTCTGGCAAACTTTAAAAGTTATAAATTGGGATTAATTTTTTTAATGAAATCTCTGCTAAGATAAAGGAAGAAATTTATTAATATAACAGTTTAACCAATATAGGAATCAATAAGATCGAACCATTCTTCTGAAATATTATTAATATCAAAAATTTTAGCTCTTTCTAATGATTTCTTAGCATACTTCTCTCTAAAGTCTTCATTTTTAGCTAAATAAATCATTTTTTCAGCTAATTCATCAGAATCCATTACTTTTGTCAAGATTCCATATTGGCCGTTGTTTAGAATTTCTTGAGGCCCTGTCTTACAATTAGTTGATATTATTGGAAGCCCACATGCTAATGCTTCAAGTAAAACCATAGGAAAAACTTCATATTTAGAGGACAGTACAAAAATGTCTGATTTTGAGAGATAACTATATGGATTTTCTACTAATCCTAGTAAAATGATGTCATTTTCTAAGTCTTTTTGTTTTATTAGTTCTTCTAGTTCTTTTCTTAAAGATCCATCTCCAATAATGAATAATTTTGCATTAATTATCTCAGACTTAACCCTAGAGAACGCTATAATAAGATCTCTATGTCTTTTTAATTCGTGTAATCTCCCAATTGTGATAAATTTGATAATTTCTTTATTTTCAAATATTCCTCTGTAATTTACTTCAGCATTGCTTAATTCTCTGATCTCTTGGAGATCAATTCCATTATGAATTGTTGTTATTAAACTCTTTTTTATATTGTAATCATTTACTAAAGAAGCGTGATTTTCCTTTGATATCGTAATAATCTTTTTAATCCAATTTAATCGATATAATATTTTTACAAAAAAATTTATATATTTTTTTCTATCTTTATATGCCATTTTAAGATTAGTATGATTACATATGATTAATGGTATCTTCATTCGAAATAAAATTTTTATTAAAATAATTAAGATATTCGTGTGGGCTAAAAAGGAAATTATTAAATCCGGAGAAATTGGTTGAATAACTTTAAAAATGTTAATAGGGAGGAAAATTCTGCGCCAAGTCTTTAATTTTAGATTAAGAGAATGATAAAATCCCTCATATGGATAAGTTTTTTGAAAATTATAAAATGTAATTATAAAAACAGTATACTTTTTTGCTAATTTTTTTGTTAATGAAGCTGCAACTCTCTCTGCTCCTCCACCAATTTCCAATGAAGGAATCACTATTAAAATCTTTTTTTTCATAGAATTCAATAAATTTTGACTAATAATCCTTTTTGTTTAGGAGATATTAAGTTTTAGTATTATTCATATTATAATTATTTTTTCACTAAATTTATAAGAATTTGAAAAATAACTGAAAATCTAGTGTAAAAAAAAGAATCAATCAACAGAGATGTAATAGTCTTTTAATTTCTTTATAATAATTTTTATATCAAATAAGTTTCTTACTCGATTAAAAGCCTTTTCTCCCATTTTTTTGCGTTTAGTTTCTGTTAAATTGTAAAAATTTCCTAATTTTTGTCCTATACTTACAATATCACCTGGTTGAACAATATATCCTGTTTCTCCAATGATATGTTTAACTTCTCCTACATTTGTGGCTAAGCAAGGAACATTTGATGCCATTGCTTCTAAAATTACATTGGGAAAACCTTCTATATAAGAAGTTAGACCTAATAAATCTGTGATCAATAAAACCTTTTTAATATCTTTTCGTTCTCCTAAAACAAAGACCTGATCATCTAATTTTAATTGATTAATCTTATTTTTTAATAAATAAGAGAATTCACCATCACCAATAAAAAGTAACTTAATTTTAGATCTTTCTTCTGCTGAAGGTAATTTATCTATAAATTTTTTGAAGCCTTCTAAAAAATCGATCATACCTTTTACTTTATGACGAAAAATCATATAACCAATATATGAAATAATAAAATCCTCTTTTTGACAATATTTTTCCAAATCAATTTTTTTAATTATCAAGGATTTTTCTTGTTTAAATTTTGAATCACCCTTATTAGAAATTTCGATACCATTTGGAAACCATTCTAAATTGTGAAAATCATACTTTTTTTTAATTAAATTCAATAAACGCCTATTAACAATAAATGTTTTTTTTGCATTTTTCACGCATAATTTATAATCTAGATCTAAGAGGAAATTAACTGGAACTTGTGATCCATGTAAAGTATAAAAATATGGAATTCGGAAAAGTTTACTTATTATAAGAGCTATGAATCCAGAGGGTGGTGGAGTATGAGCATGAATTAAGTCAATTTTCTCTCTTCTGATTATTTTAATCATTTTTAATATCCCATAAAACATAAATTTGAAGAAAAAAAGTCCATGTTTCAATACATTGGCGTTAACGCCTGGTGCTTTAAATGGGAGATATTGAATTTCAAAATTTTGATTAACTTTTTTTTTGTCTCTATAATATTTCCTTGATAGAATGCATGCAATATTAAAAGCACGGATATTTATTTTAGAACAATATTTGGACAAGAGATATGATTGTTTTGCGGGGCCACCTTTATCAGGAAAAATTCTTGTACTTATTCTTATTATATTCATTTTACTAGTTCTTTATTTTTTATGTATTTTAATATAGATTTAAAAAAAGAATTAGAAATCAACTGTACTTAAAACAACTTTTATACACATTTAATAGTTTTTTAACAATAATCTCCCATGAATATTTTTCTTTTGCTAACTTAGTATTATTTTCAGAAATTCTTTTAGCTTCCTGTGACGTTAGATTCAAAGCCATTACAATTTTCTCAGCTAATTGAGATACATTACCAGGTTCAAATAAAAAACCGTGTTCTCCTTCCAATATTGCATCTGGAATACCTTCAGTATTTGAAGCTACTATAACAAGACCAATTGACAATGCCTCACTAATAGTTAAGGGAAAACCTTCATGAATAGAAGGTAAACAAAAAATCTCAGCTGCAGAATAATACTCAGGCATTTTTTCCAAAGGTACCATATCTAGAAACGTAACATATGATTTAATATCTAATTTTTCAACAAGGTTTTTTAATTTCATTTCTAAAATTCCATTTCCTAATATGAAAAAATGTGATTTTTCATATTCCTTAATGATTTTTGGTATAGCTTTTAGTAAATATTCAACTCCTTTCTGTTTATCTAATCTCCCTACAAAAATTACTTTTCTACAGTCTTTTTTTGTCTCAATATATTTATCTAAAATATCTGAAGTTTTGATCCTAGTAAAAAGATCAGTATCGACTCCATTTGGAATTACTATTAATTTTCTTTCATTAATATTTTCTTTTAATAAATATTGCTTTAGAGAATTACTCACACAAATTATTTTGTTTGTTTTTTGATAAACAGTTCTGGTAATGGTTTTATCAAATATTCTTTCAACAAATTTAGTTATCCCTCCTCTTAACCTTCCCTGAGCAGTGACCAGTATTGGCTTTTTAAAAATAAAATGATTCAAAAAAGCGGAGATAAAAGATATTGGAAAGAAACGGCCCTCAACATGAATAAGATGAATTTTATGTTTTTTTATAATTTTTGGTAATTTTAATATAGCTTTAGGCATTATCCCTAGATTTGAACTTTGAGTTAAGCCTTTTATTTCTGGTGGATAATATGACTTGAACCTATAAATTAATGACCCATTTTTCTCTTCGACTTTACACTTAATATCTCTATCTTTACTTGTTAATACTACAACATTATGCCCTAATTTAGCTAAATTTCTCATAGTATTATAACTAGCAGTTTCAACTCCTCCTCTATGCGGTGGGAAGAAATGAGATATTAATAAGATATTCATCTTATATTAATCCTGTGTAATTTATATTTATCTTTTTTTTATTTTACCTTATCAAAAATTATAGGTTTTTTGTTAAATTAAGTTGACACAAAAAATAAATCTTCATTTTTATTGAGATTAGCATTAATAATCGAAATTTGATTTTATTATATCGTTAATTGTTACTAATTTTTTTATATTATAGTCATTATTAAAATTATTAATTATGTTCTGAATACAACAGCTTAATTCAATTAGAATTGCAATTTATATAATTACTCAAAAAGTTGTTAAATTATAATTTCATTATCTTAAATCAAAATCTTTTAGTTATATTCATAATTTGGTTTTTATAATATATCCCAACAAATTTTCTTGAGTAGAATTGAACAATAAAATAACCATTAAATCTGTTGGTATCATAATTTTAATTTCAATTTATTTATTTCTACTCTTTAGTTCATTTTACATTAAAGTGAGAGGATATGAAATTTCATTGATATTATTATTAGGTTTTATTATAGTTATTACATCTTTTTTTCTCTATATAAATTCAAATCATAAGAAATATAATACTCTTGATTATAAATTTAGATTTTTATCAGAAAATTCTTTCAAATTTATTCTTCTAATCCTAATGTTTATATCTGTTTTTATTCCTCCTATAACTTCTAATAATTCACTTATAAATTGGGAATATGTTCTGCCATTAAATTATTTCAGAGCAATTGTATTTATAATAAGCTGTGCATTCTTACCAGGATCTAATTTATATACTATTTTTTTTCCAAAGAATGAAATTTCTAAGAAATTTGCTATTGAACCTTTTTTTTTAAAAATAACTTTATATCCTCTCATTTCTTTTGGGTTTATTGGTGTTTTTGTTATAATCTTTGATCAGATTGGATTATTGAGAGAATCCATAAGTATATGTTTATTATTTGTCATGTTAACCTTATTTTTCATAGATATTATTTTTCAAATAATCAGGTTTAAAAATTTGAATATAACTAAAACACAAATTATCATCTCAAAAAATACAGCTTTTGTTCTTTTATTTGCTTTAGCAATTTCAACTATTTCGATTGGATTTCAATGTGGTTGGGAGTATCTTCCTCCTGGAGATCCTTGGGATGGTATTAAATATGCTAATCTTATTGGGGTTAGTGGGATTAATCCGCTCTTTATTGACTTTTATCCTAATTTCTGGGGATATATCTCTTTTGGTATTGGTGTTTTAACTGGATTACCTTATATTAATGTAAATACCTTGTTGGCACCTTTTAATTATTTATTCATTACGTCAGTATATCTTTTTATGAAATCTCTATTATTTAATTTCAAAAAACAATATGCAGTTTTCTCTACTATAGTTATAGCGTTGTTTTCTGGATTATTTTCTTATCCTCTTATTTCACGATTAATTTTCGTTAGTGAATTTCATTTTATATTTAAAAGCTATTCATATTTCTTATTTTTTATTAGTATTGCTTTATTTTTTATAGTAACAAATAACAAAAGTATAGATAATTTTGAGATAAGAAGATTTTGGAAGAGTAGTGACTTTAAAGTCATCATATTGGGTTCATTTTTTTTAATATTAAGTTTCTTGACTTATGCTTTCCCTCTTTTGATCGGTTTAGTTTTTCTTTTCTTATATTCTTTATTCTCTGAAAAAAGAAAAAAAGTCTATGTATTCAGATTTTTCCTATTTTTTGTGCTTTCTCTTATTATCTTTTTTCTTTTTTTTGATATATTATTGAATTTTTATTTAAGTTATATGGTACTTCGATTATTTCCATACTTTTTTAATCCT
Organism: Promethearchaeota archaeon; assembly: GCA_048937405.1. Taxonomy (GTDB): domain Archaea; phylum Asgardarchaeota; class Lokiarchaeia; order Sigyniarchaeales; family SOKP01; genus Loki-b32. Next base: position 128,982 of record JBHLNF010000005.1, on the reverse strand, counting down.
GAATTTTTATCTATTTTAGATAAAATTAAATCGCCATATATTATTACATATCCAATCTTTATAGTATTATTTTTAATACTCTATTGTCTATATCTCGTTCTATTTAAAAATTCTAAGAAAAGAGAAAAAAATGAGCAGAAGAATAATATTCTATTTAAATTTCTCTTCAAACTAATATTACTTTTATTTTCAATTTTCTTAATTCTTGAACTTTTCATTATTTCTTTAGAGGAATTTATTTTAAACATAAATTTAAGTAATGAATCTTTCTTCTTTCTCTATTTAGATAAAATATATCTAAACTTGGGATTTATAGGGATTTTAGGGATTTTTTTCTGTTATTATTGTTATAAAAAATCTAAAAATTTATTCTTAGTTTTACTTTCATGGGTGATATTTTCTTTTTTACTTGCTTTTTCATTAACTTTTATAGAGAATATCATAAATTATCCTTTACAACCAACTGATATCTCTGAAAGAAATATCAATATGATGGATTATTGGTTTAATAGAATCTGGTTTTATTCTATACCTGCATTAAGTATCTTTGCATCAATTGCATTTTTTGAACTTTTAAATAAATTGAAAAATTATAAGTTTACCCAAAAATATAAGTTTTTATTCCCAATTCTAAAAAATATAATGGCTATAAGTTTTATTCTATTTTCTTTCTCGGGGATTGTTATATCAGGAATCATTAACGGCAGCACTCGTTTTAGATATTCAAAATCGGCAATTACCACCCTTAACTGGATTTCAGAAAATATTCCAATTCATTCAGGTGTTTTAGTGGGAGATAACTTTTTTATGGGAGTTGGTACAGACTCTATTACGTTTGTGAGACAATACTTTTTTTATGACATTTTTGAAGAAGATTTTAATGAAACTCAATGTATCGAAAAAATTGAATATCTGAAAAGTGAAAGGATTCAGTATCTCTTGATTTCACAGTTCTTTATTTCATATTATTTAAATAAATCAGATTTTACTAAAAATATCTTATTGCCTAAATTTTATAACATTACATTATTTAATATTACTTATTCTTATTTTGGAGATTTATCAGTACATTATGCTCCATATTTTGATTAATTAGCAAAAGAAATTATGCAGATAGAAAAAAAATTAAGTTCATAAATATTATATTAATTAAATGATTTTCCTGGCCCAATGGGACGTAATCGAGCAATCCTTCGTGTTAAACCAGTTATATTCGATAGAGAATTAACCTTTGATACTTTTTTGTTTATAGAAATTACAAGGCTTATAATTAGGAATTTATTAATATTAGAATTAAAGAATTCGATATAAAAATGGTTTTTTAAATTTATATTTAAATTCTGAGCTATAGAATTCTTTTCACTAAAATCTTTAACCATTGCTACTGTTTTATTATCTGAGACATTATTAATTTTGTAATTGTAGTTTTTAAAATCACCTACTGATATATATTTTCTTTTTCGACTCTTATCCTTTACATTAATTTTTAATATTAAAGAGAAAAATCTCTTTTTTTTTATTATACCCATTTCATTATTAGTTTTATCTCTTAAAACTTGATTCTTATAAAATGGTTTTTTTTCTCTTTCAATTTTTATAATTTTATTATTTATAATATCTTGAATTTCTATTGTTTTATTTAAACTAAAAAAATTCAGAGTTATTATACCAATAACTTGGCTAAATTCATTAATTATAACTTGACTGCCAAATTCTCTAAAATTTTTAGTTAAAATAGCATGTGTATAATTACTGATCAAATTATTCTTTAAAGGTTGATTAGAATATGACATTGATTTTTTTGAATTAATTCTATTTTTCTTTATACTTTAATCGTGATAAATTTGTAAAATAAATAGATAGTTTTAAATCAAGATCTATATGTTATCATGTATTAATAACAATTCTAGATATGAATATATTAATTATAAATCTGCCAAAGTTTAAAGGTTCATCAGTTACCCGTGAAGGGCGATGCGAATTTGTTTGTAATTACCGTGTTGATACTCCAGCAACATTATTGATCATAGCTTCCATTTTAAGATTTAAAAACCATCAAATTGATTTTATTGATGCTAATGCTCTAAATTTAGATTATCTTTATTTAAGAAATTTATTAAAACATTTGAATGCAGATTGTTTAATTTTCACTTTTAATTCATGGATAATAGGTTATGATTTAAAGATCTGTGAGATTGTAAAAAAAATTAACCCTCTTTGCATAACCATAGGTTATTCTTGGTTTGCAAAAAATGCTCCAACAGAAGTTTTATCCGGATTTCCGTATTTAGATATCCAAATAATTAATGATCCTTTTACTGTGATTGAGAATCTAATAGATATTTTAGAAAAAAAAGGAGATCTTAATAAACTCGAAGGAATCGCTTTTAGAGTAAATAAAAATAAATTTATAGTAAATAATAGCCTAAAAATAACAAAAGATTTTAGTACATTACCTATACCTGCTTATGATTTAATCAAATCTTTTAAACCATATTATTTATACACTCCATTAATCAAACCCTATGCTTTAATTTATGCAGGTAAGGGCTGTCCTTATAGTTGTGCTTATTGCCCCGATGCCAATACTCTATATAGTGGACGTTCAGCTGATGATATGGTTAAAGAATTAAAAGTTTTAAAAAAGTTATGGAATATAAAATACGTTTGGTTTTATGATCAAGTATTCACAATCAATCGAAAGAGAGTAATCGAATTCTGTATTAAGTTGATAGAGGAGGATCTTAAAATTAATTGGTTTTGTGATACTAGAGTTGACTTAGTTGATGAAAAACTTTTAAAAATAATGAAGATGGCAGGTTGTATAGGGATTGCTTATGGTATAGAATCAGGATCTCAAACTATTTTAAATAATATGAAAAAAACAATTAAGATTAACCAAGCGATAAAAGCTTTAAGAGGGACTAGAAAAGCGAGAATTCCTATACAATTGAATTTGATATTGGGATATATTGGAGAAAATAAAAGATCACTTAAAGAAACAAAAAACTTTGTGAAATTAACATTACCTGAACTAATGCAGATTTCAATCATATTAGCAATGAACGGAACTGAATTTACAGATTTAGCAATAAAAAACAATTGGACTAGTGATATTTTAAGTTTAAAAGAGAAAATCACAGATATTCCTCTAGATAAGAATCATTATAAACCATTCCAACTTAACCTACAAAAAGAAATAAAAGAATTGTATAAAATTCTCTTTCTAAATCCAAGATGGTGGATTAAAAGTATATACACTTTAGTTAAGAATTATCAACTTATTTTACCAATCTTAGGAATATTCTTATATAGATCAAAATCGATTAAAATCATTTAATGGAGAACTTTTATGAAATAAATTCCTTACGTGCAATTGCGATTTTGAGGTTATTTTAATACATATTTTTACATATTATTTTCAATTTGCCACTACAACTAACCCTTTTATTGAATTTTTAGATCAAATTGTTCAATTGGCTGTACCAATTTTTATATTCATTTCAGGTTTTACTTTATCTTTGAAATACTGGGAGGAATTTTCAATACTGACGTTTTATAAAAAAAGATTCAAGAAAATTTTGTTTCCATACCTATTCTTTTGTTTTGTATATATTATTATACCTTCTATAATAGAAAGAAAACCAATAGAATTTTCATCTGAAGAATTACTTAATATCCTTTTTGATCCATGGGAGTTTTGTTATCTTTTCTGGGTTATAGCTCTTATTTCATCTTTTTAACATTTTCTATAAGTTTTTTTATTATTTATGGACTTAGTAAAGTGCCAAAGTTTGAATAAATAATTGGAAATAATAAATTTCTTTGGAATAAAGAAGCTTAATAAAAAAGGTAAAAAAATTATTAAGGATTTTTATTAATAATAAATAAGATTTGATTTTACTCTCTTAAATTAATCCAAAAAGATACTAAAAACCCTCTTCTTGATTTTTCATTCTTAAAAGTGATTCTTCAATAGTTAATGGTTTGATTTTAAGTATCCGTTCTGATTTACTTGAATCTAAACAACAATTCATTGGTCTTTTAGCTATTTGTTTAAACATTTCACTTGTAACAGAAGTAATTAACTCTTGATTTATATTAAATATCTCTGCGATTTTAACTGTAAAGTTATATCGACTTATGCATTCTTTACCTACAGTGTGAAACACGCCAGTAGTATTAGAATCAGCTAGACTTAATAAAAATTCTGCTAAATTATCCGCCAAAGTTGGAGTACTATATTGATCTGAAACAATTTTCAAACTTTCACCATTTCTAAGTTTATTTAAAACCCAAATTACAAAATTCATTGTTTTTCCAGAACTCGATACTAATCCTTTTAATTCGTTTGGATTCCATCCAAAAACTAAACTTGTTCTAGCTATTGCATAATCAATTCCTGTTTTAATTATCTCCTTTTCAGCTTCTAATTTATGCTTTCCATATATATTTAAAGGATTTGGATTACTTTCTTCTGTATAGGACTGCTTAATCCCATCATACACATAATCAGTAGATAAAAAAATTAATTTCGCATTAATTTTTTTACAAACTTCGGCTATGAATTTTGTTCCATCTACATTAACTTTTTTAGACTCTGCTTCATTTTTCTCACAATAATCTACATTATGTAATGCTGAACAATCTATTACTACATCAGGATTGACCTTCTTTAAGACGGTAAGTGTTTTTTCTGTATTAGTTTTATCAAGTTTATACATTTTACAATTTTCGATTTCTATAGGTCTATTATTATAGGTACAAGATACAAGATTTTCAGTTTTAGCTAAGTAAGCTAATTTAAAACCAGTTAGTCCACTCGCACCAACAATTAAAATTTTATTCAATGTTATTTCACATCATTAAAAATTAAATTTGTAATATAAAACTCTCATAATTATTTTTAGAATTAGCTAATTTTTAAGTTAACTATAAATAAATGTATTTGCAACTCTTTGTATTAATTTTCTCAGAAATATTGGTATCTTTGATCTATTTTCCATATAATTATTATAAAAAACACCCTGCAACAACGTTCTAATAGCTTTTAATAAATTAATTTTCACATATACATTAAATGCAAACCTATCTCGAATTTTCTTTATTTCTTTTGCACTTATATGTTCATAATTCATTATAGAATCATAAATCCAATCCTCTATTATCTAATTTGTTAGCCAACCACTGAGATAACCGATTCCAGGAAATACTGCTTCTTGATGTGTAATATTTGGATAACTAAGTAAAATATTCATCGACTTAACCAAAAAGATTGAAAAGTATACTTATAAATAATTATTTGGTCTAAATAAAAATTGATTATACAATAATTAGGAAAATAATAGTTAATTTTAATTTCAAATGTCAATTTTATCATTTATCAGTAATATAATTAAATTATTAACTGTAATTTACAAGCAAAAAACATCAAAAGAAAAATATAACTCAATGATTGATGGTATTATTGTTAAGGATATCAAAAAATTTGTTGATGAACGAGGTTTTTTTTCTGAGCTTTTAAGAGAAGATTGGAAGGATTTGTTATTTGAGGATAAGATCGTTCAATTTAATTTATCCTTTAGTTATCTTGATATTGTACGAGCATGGCATAGACATTTAAAAGGTCAAATAGATTATTTTATTTGCATTACTGGCGCAATTAAGGTATGTGCTTATGATGATAGAGAAGATTCACCAACATATGGTGAATTAGATGAAATTGTCTTAAGTGAGGAACATATTAAGGTGGCAAGAGTTCCAGGAATTCTTTGGCATGGATATAAAACCATCGGTACAAAACCTATAAAAATGTTATACGGTGTGAATAATCTCTATAATTATAGTGATCCTGATGAGGAAAGAAGAGATTGGAATGACATAACTATAGTTCCTAAGTCTATTAATGGAAAGACCAACGATCCGAGAGTCGGAAAACCTTGGGATTGGTATTATTCACCTAATAAGTAAATCTCAATTTTATAACATAAAAAACCTAAAAAAGGAGAATTAGATATGAAAATTTTAGTTACTGGTGGATGTGGATTTGTAGGATGCTCAATAGTACCTCTACTTTTAGAAAATGGATATCAAGTTAAAATTTTAGACTTGCTATTATTTGGAGAAGAACCTATAGAATCCTTTAAGGATGATGTGGAAATTATAAAAGAAGATATAAGAAATTTCAATCCATCAATTTTAGATGATATTGACATTGTTATCCATTTAGCTGCACTTTCGCAACCAGATGAACTCAAACGAATACCACAAAACCTCTTTTATGAAATAAACCTTAATGGTTGTACCAGAGTAGCGGAGTATTCTAAGGAAGCTGGTGTTGAAAGATTCATATTTGCATCTACTTGTAGCGTATATGGTTATCAGAAAGAGGTAATATATGAAACTACAGAGCCGAAGCCATTAGAGGCTTACGGTGATTCTAAATTAAAAGCTGAGAAAGAACTTTTGAAACTAAGCGATAAAGATTTTTGTGTTACGATAATGAGACCAGCTACTATGTACGGGTTTTCTCCAAAAATGCGTTTTGATTTAGTTGTAAACGGTATGACGTATGCATTATATAACACAAAAGAAGTCAATGTTATGAAACCTGGAACACAGTGGAGACCAAATATTCATGTTAGAGATGTGGGTCAAGCAATTAGAAAGATAATGGAAGCTGATAAGGAACTTGTTGATAACGAGATTTTCAATATAGGTTCTAATGACCAGAATTATCAAATTCAAGCTCTTGCGGAGGAGTTGGCGATTACCGTGTTAGGTGATTACAATCCAAAATGGTATGGACAGCCAGATAAAAGATCTTATAAAGTTAATTTTGATAAATTGAGGGATACACTAAATTTCAAACCAAATTATACGGTAACCGATGCAGCAAAAGAAATTACTAAGTCGCTTGAGAGTGGGCAAATCGAAAAAACTGATAAAACGATTAATCTTAATTGGTATAAATATTTGATTGAAACAGATCAAATCTAATTTTTCTTCGGTTCTACTTTGAAAAACTAAAGAACAATTTGAATAACTATGAATTTAATGGTTCTTGGAGGCGCAGGTTCTGTTGATGTTCAAATAATCCCACCGCTTCTTGATAAAGGACAAAAATTAACATGCTTAGACACTCTTTGGTTTGGAGATGAGTATATAGAACCTTTTAAGGACCAAATTGAACTGATTACGACGGATATAATAAATTGTTCTCCCGATGTGTTTAAAGGTATATATCTTTAAGGGTATAGATCCTTTTCCCTTTTAGTAAATTCACTTTCAAAATTACAGCATTTTAATAAAGTTTCAAATGTTCCCGCATCAGACCAAAACCCTTTCACTATTTTGGTTTTCGTCTTTCCAGTTTTTATATAATAATTATTAACATCTGTAATCTCTAACTCTCCTCTCTCTGAATATCCAATTTCATTGATTACTTTTTCTATAATTTCAAATATATATTCGTCGTAAAAATAAAGTCCAGTGACACATAAATGGGTTTTTGGTTTCTCTGGTTTTTCTATTATATTAATAATTTCTGCTTTTTCATTCAATTCAGCAACGCCAAATCTACTAGGATCAGGAACCTCTTTTAAAAATAAAAAACAACCATATTCACTTGTATTTTCGAATTGGATAACCTCATCAGTAAAACAATTTTCAAAAATATTATCTCCTAAGATAACAGCAATTTTATGACTTTTCACTATTTTTTTAGTTAAATATAAAGCTTCAGCAATTCCTCCTGCTCCTTGCTGATAAACATAACTAAAATTTGCATTAAAATCTGAACCATCTCCTAGCAATCTAATAAAATCCCCAACACTTTCGCCACCAAGCACTATAGTAATGTCTTTTATACCAGAAGTTGTAAGCGTTTTAATAACCTTATATATCATGGGTTCGTTATAGATAGGTAATAGATGCTTATTGGTAACCTTTGTAAGTGGTGATAAACGTGTTCCAAAACCCCCAGCTAAAATAACGCCTTTAATAAAAATTCACTCTGTTTTTTTTATTTAAGTTTATAACTTAAACTTTTAAATTCTATATAAATTAATAATATATCTTTCTATAACAAATTTCAAGTTTAGTTGATAATCTTAGAAAAATTCTAATTATTTCTTTTTTTTTATAATTAATATTAATGAAGATTATAAAATCTAATTTTCTTAGAAAATATTTTATTGAAATAGTTGTTTTTTCTTACTTCTTAATTTATTTAATTTTAATCCGAATTAGAACTGGTATTACTGAATACACTGGTGTTAATTATGATGATTTTTATTGTTATGTTGAAATGTCTAAAGATATCACAATCATTTTTAAAAAAGAGATAGTTCAACCATATTGTTATAGGGTATTAATTCCCTTTATTGTAGAAATATTACCATTTGATTTTGTTTTAGAGTTTGCATTAATTGGATTTATATCTTTTTATTTAACAGGAATAATGCTCTATTTTACACTTAGAATTCATTTTAATAAGGCATTTTCTCTTATAGGCTTTTTTTTGTTCTGGAGCATTACATTACCAAAATTTGAATTTTTAGTCAACGCTTTTGCTTTCATTTATATGGTAGATCTTCCAGGATATTTATTTTTAATATGTTCCTTTTATTGCATATTAAAAGATAATAAAAAACTTTATGGTCTTTTTTTATGTCTTGGAATATTAACAAAAGAAAGTGCCATATTCTCAATTCCGGTCTTTATTCTTTACAATTTTTTTAATCAAAAGCAAAATTTTAATAATTATAAAGAAGTATTCGATAAACTTTTTAAACTAATTATTTATATTCTTCCTGGACTTGTAATCTTTATTTTATTAAGAACATTAACGAGACCAGATCTTATTTCAAATCATCCTAATTGGTACACGCTTTATGGTGGAAATGAATATTTCTCACTTGGTATGATAAAAGGATTTATTGAATTTAGATTGGAGGATTTATTCAAAGAAAATGGCTTATTTAGGTATACAATAGGTATTTGGGAAATGATGTTATTTTTTATTATATTTAACAAAAGAAAAAATATTATTAGATGGGTAAAAATTTATGGAATCTTTATTATTTTAGTTTATTCACAAATATTTTTAGCATTTGCCACACATGGATTGATATTTATGGCTTTTTATCCTATCATTTTTTTATGTGTTCAAAGTCTTGAGAATGGAATTAGAAAAGTACTTACTTATTATGGATTAAATATAGAACAAGACAAAAAATGATATAAAAAAGGTAGGTCTTGATTTTCAAATATACATTGTACCAAGACTTGTTCCAATAAATAGCTTTACTAATTTATTTTTATAATTTTTTTTTATTAATCAATTAATCTTAGGAATAATTCTTCAAGAGACAGATCTGGTTCACTTATTCTCAGTATTTTAAATTTAGATAAAGATTTTAATAAATTTGTATAATCCTCTCTTTCATTTAAAGTGATAACTAAGCCTTGATTCTTTTCAAATACCTCTTTTATAAAATTCTGATTTATTAAAATTCTTTTTAGTTCAGATTTATTATCTTTTATATCTATATATACTTTAACTTCTGATTCTTTAAGCATTTTTACTTCATTTTTGTTTCCAATTTTCAAAATTCTACCTGAATTAATAAAAGCAACACGATCGCATAACTTTTCTACTACACTCATATCATGACTCGTTAAAAATATTGTTTTGTCTAAATTTTTTATTTTTTCTATAATAAAACTCTTTGATTTTACATCTAAACCTAAGGTTGGTTCGTCTAAAAATAAAATTTCACGTTCCAATAATAAAGTTCTACATAATGCTAATTTCATTTTCATTCCACTTGAGAAATATTCAACATATTGATCAAGCCATTTAGTAAGACCAAATTCTTCTGATATTTCTTGGATTTTTTCTTTGTATGATGGAATTTTATATATCTTGCAGAAAAATTTTAAATTATCATATCCCGTTATTCTGTGATAAAGCATTTCACCAGCAAGCATTAATCCAATCAAAGGTTTTATTTTTTTGGGTTGTGTTAATACATCATAACCTTTAATTGTTGCATAACCACTTGAAGGTTGTTTTATTGTGGTTAGTATTTCTATTAATGTAGTTTTACCAGCTCCATTTGGACCTAATAAACCAAAAATTTCCCCATTGTTAATAGAAAGGTTTATTTTATCTAGGGCTAAAAGAACTTTCCAAGGACGTTTTAATTTATATTTTTTTGATAAATCCACAGCTTCGATTATTTTATTCATTTTAATTAATAACCAGTTATTCCATATTTTTTATAAACTAGATTAAAAAGAAAAACACCTATAAAGGGCAGAATTATTGATGTACATATCAAAACAATAAAGTGGAAAAAGTAATTCTGAATTGTAATTATTATATTATTTTGAATCCAAGTTATACGTAAAAAATCAAATATATAATAAAACGGATTCAAATTAATTATTTTCTGGATAAATTCTGGAAAAACTTCAAAAGGATATGTAATGCAACTAAACCAAAAAACAAATAATAATAAAAATGATAAAATATTCCATATATTTTCATTTGAAATAGCAAATATTCCAAGAATTAAACCTATCCCACTAAAGATTAGTGCTATTAAAAAGAATATACAAAGAATCAAAATTATTGTAATTATTGAAATAGGTTCCCAAATTATACCTAAAATAAAAAAAATAATAAATGGGAAAGAAATTAATGCTAAATGAGAAAAGAATATCCCAAATAAAAGATTGAACCTGTTGAAAGGCCCAATTATCAAAGCAGGTAAAGTTTTCCAATATTTTTCTCCAAGAAATTGATTAGGAAAAGTATTAACTATTCCTGACATCAGCATTATATTATACGCAATGAATTGATATAAAATGAAATTTTGAATTGTCCAAAAGCCTAAACTAACTCTAAAATCAAATATATTATACATTATTACAAGTGGTGTAAAAATAGCGATTATATGGTTAATGTAGGACAAAACTAAACCTAATTTATATCGTAATGCTAATTTAATATTTTTTTCAGTTAAAGCAAAAATCTGTGATAAATTTTCTTTTATAGCTTTAGATTTTATCATATTAATAAATTAGCTTTTATATTTGATACTTATTTCAATCTTTTTTTCATTTTTTTACTAATGATTTAAAATTATGATTAGATTTTAATTTTATTCAAATAAATCTGAGATTTAGAATTAGCTATACAGTCTAATCTTAAAAGTATAAATTTTCTAATTAGAAAAATTTAAGAAATTTCAATGTTGTCAAATTAAAAACAAAACTAATATATTAAGGATTTCAACTTGGAAAAATTAGTTTCTGTAGTAATAATTAATTATAATAATTATAAGTATACTATAGAATGCTTAAAATCATTAGAGAGACAAACCTATAAAGACTTTGAAGTTTTGCTTATTGATAATATGTCGAAAGATAATATATATCTAAAAATGAAGGTCTTTTCTAATTATTAATGATGTAAAGTTTACGTATTAAATTTGAACATTATTTTTTAAGTGTTTGATCCTAAATTTTTATATTTTTCATAACTCTTCTAAGGACTAATTTTTCTTTTTTAGTTAGTATTTCAGCCAAATTCTTTGGATTCTTTATATATTTTAGATGTTCCTCTAAAAATAATTTCATTTTCAAATATTCTTCATGATTATCCGAGATTATATTTGTTTTTTCGAAAGGATCATTTATTAAATCATAAAATTCTTCAACCTTTTCTTCATAGCTTATGTATTTAAAAGAATTTGAGCGAAGAAAATGAATATTGTTGGTTAATTTTTGAATTAAAGAGGGGTTGATGTACCTTTTAAATGAGCGAACTAACGTTCTTGTTTCCTTTTTTGATTTTAAATTTTCTCCAAATATATATTTAGGGGTTAAATTATTATTAATTTGATATAATATTGATTTTTTAAGGTCAAAATACTCATTATTATCCTTAAAAAATCCCGTTAAATGGAGTATCGTATGAAATAAATCTTTTAATTCAACTTGATGGTCTATTATTCCCTCCTTCAAGTTGGGTTTATAAATTATAAGTGGTACTTTAATTAGTGAATCATAAACACTTTGATAAACCCCATGACCATATAAATAATTATCGAATTCTGAACAGAGATGATCTCCATGATCAGAAGTAATTATTATATAAGTATTATCTAATAACTCTAATTTTTTGAAGATTGAAATCAATTTTTCAATAATTAAATCACAGTAATATACACACGAATCATATAATTTCTGAAGTGTTTTTGTCTGTTTTTCAGTTAAAGATTTACCTCTTACGTTTATACGGAGATTAAAAAATGTTGGATTTAAAAGAATGTGTTTTAATACTTTAAGATCTTTAGTTGTGATTTGTAGATAATCTAAAGCTTTTTTGATAGGAATATATGGAGAATGAGTTGCCATGATATTCAAAAAAAGATAAAAGGGTTTCTCATTTGAGTAATTTAATATTATGTGTTTAAGCTTGTTTAGAAGATTAATTGTGTTTTTATAGTCACATAAAAATCTTTTCCAAGTTATAGATCGTATTATTCTCTTATTCATTTGGTCAATTATCAGTTTATACATTCCCCATGAATCTAATAACCGCTTAGATTTAATCTTCATAACAACATATTTCTCAAAAAATTCTAATAACAATTTCAATGAATTTACAATTTTATTTTTGCTTAAATTAAAAAATGATAAACCAAAATTATAGAAAATCCTATGAAATCCTCTTGTTACTCTAAAATAGCTATTAATCCATGGATTTTCAGTATAACAAATAGTATAATATCCCTGATCTTTCAATAATTCTGTTAATACAGGAACTTTTTGACTTAATTTATCAAGATTTTTGCCAGTTAATTTAATTTGAGTAGGATATAACCCTGTAAACATAGATAAATGAGAAGGTAATGTCCATGTGCTATTTGAAATACAGTTTTTAAAGTATAATGAATTATTGAGTAATTTATTAATATTTGGAGTTAATAATTTACCATTATGAGTGCTATTTATTTTATCTGCTCTTAGCGAATCTAAAATAACCAGAACGATATTTGGAAGCGACAGCTCTTAAACTCAACACATAAACTCTTAAAATTTATTTTTTAATCTAATTTATCTTTTTTAAAAAAATTATTCATTCTTCGAAATTAATAATAATATGAATCGATTTATTAAAATTGAATAATGTTCTACAGATGTCAATTTAAGGTTAATTTTAATTCCTAATTTTATTAAAAACTGCTCTTTAGTGACTTGATATTGAAATTCACTAAATCCGGAAAAATTTAAGTTTTTTCATACTCTTTCAAACTCAACTAACATCTTATTTACTATTAAATTTGCTTATGGAAGAATTAGTCTCTGTAATAATAGTGAATTTTAATAATAATATATTTACAATTAATTGTTTGGAATCATTAAAAAATCAAACTTATAGAAATTTTGAAGTTTTACTTGTTGATAATGGTTCGAATTATAGTTTATTTCTAAAATTGAAAGAGGAATTGAATCAGTTTAAACATTTATTAAATATAAATTTAATTAGGAACAATAAGAACTTATATTTCGGGGCAGGGAATAATAAAGCTATAAGATTGTCAAATGGAAAATACATCTGTTTATTAAATAATGATATTATTGCAGAAGCAGATTTTATAGAAAAAATGGTAGAATTTTTAAAAAATAATCCTAATGTTGGTTTTATTACACCTAAAATTAAATTTTATGAAGATAAACGATTTATATGGAATGCTGGGGCGTTTATTAATTTTAAATCTACTCAAATAGTGAATAATCGTGGATTTTTAGAATATGACCCAAGTAATAAAAAATATAATAAGATTGAGCAAATAGATTTTGCTCCGGGCACAGCTCTGTTTCTAAGAAAGAAGATAATTAATGATATTGGACTAATCGATGAGATTTTTATGATGTATCATGAAGATCCAGATTGGAATTTAAGAGCTCAAATGAAAGGATATAAAAGTTTTTACGTTCCAACAACAACAGTTTATCATAATGTTCCTCTTGATGTTAAAAAAAGAGGTTCTTTATTTACATATTACTTTTTTAAAAGAAATTCTCAAATACTAATCTGGAAGTATGCAAAATTAAGAGTTATTTTAATTTTTTATTTCTTGTATTTCTATATGAATATTATTGACACTTTTTATTATTTTATCAGAAGAAAGAAAAAAATCCATTTAGTTCAATTTAATTCAATATACCATGGATTTAGAATAGGTATTAAAAGAAGAACTAATAGATCTTGTGAAAAATATCTTCTTAACGATTATCATTATGCTCAAAACCTTCAAAAACTATAATCTATAAAGATAATAAAAATTTGATAAATAATATTAATGAATATTCACAAATTACAGAATTGAAAAATAATCATAAATATAATAAAAAGATATTTTCATGAAAAAATTAGTATCAGTAATAATTTTAAATTATAATCAATATAGTCATACAATAGATTGTTTAAAGTCACTAAAGAATCAAACCTACAAAAATTTTGAGATAGTTATTTTAGATAATGGTTCTAAATATAATTTATATTTAGATCTCAAGAATAAACTGGAAAAATTCGAAAATAACCTCAAAATTAATTTAATAAGAAGTAATATTAATTTATATTTTGTTAGCGGTAGTAATAAAGCTATAAAATTGAGTAATGGAGATTATATATGTTTATTAAATTATGATACAATTGTTAGTTCTGATTTTATTGAAAAAATGGTAAAATTTTTAGAAACTCATCCAAACGCGGGAATGATTACTCCTAAGATTAAAATTTATAAAAACAAAAAGATTTTATGGAATACAGGTGCATTTCTTAACTTTAGATCAGCTATTGTTGTGGGAAATCGGGGTTATCTAGAATACGATCCATATAACAAAAAATACAATAGGATCGAAACTATAGGGTTTGCTCCTGGTACAGCTGTCTTTATAAATAAAAAAGTATTAGATGAAATTGGTTTAATGGATGAAATCTTTTTTATGTATCATGAAGATCCAGATTGGAATTTACGAGCTCAGAAGAAGGGATATAAATCATATTATGTTCCGACAACAATTATATATCATAATATTCCACGAATTATTAATGAGAAAAGAATGATTTTTAATAATCACCTCTTTACTAGAAATTCCCAAATACTTGTTTGGAAACATGCAAAATTCATTGATATTTTATTTTTTTATTACATTTTCTCTGTAATGAATTTAACAATAATTCTTTTAAATTTCATTACAGGAAAGTTTAAATCTATTATTATAAGGCTTAATTCTATTTGGCAAGGATTTAGAATAGGTATTAAGAGAAGAACAAATCGATCATGTGTGAAATATATCATTTCAGATTTTTATTATATTAAAAAAAAGATCCAGACTTTTTGAGCCTAATCTTTATATTTTGGAATTTGATAAATCCAGTAATTAAAAAGCTTATAACGAGAAAAAAGGTATTAAATATTTCGTGTTAGGTTTTCAGAAATTTTTTTGACTTTTAAATATCTTCTTCAAAGGAATTTATAACTTGGAAAACTTAACTTTGCAGTATAAATTTACCTCCTTTTTGTTCGTTTTTCGTTAAACCCTTTAGATTTTCACTATTAAAATTAAGAAACTAACAATTATTCAATGAAGAGAATTCCAATACCGAATCCTCCTTGATTCCAGTTTTCAACTATCTCCTTAAAGTTAAATTCTTTTCGAATATTATCCCAGAAATGTGGTACATCACCAACGTTTTTATATTGTCCAGAGACAATATCATGAAAACATACCAATCCACCAGATTTGACTAACGTTTTATACATTTCAAAATCTTGCTTTAATCCTTCATACCTATGATCTCCATCGATAAATAGAACATCAATTTTTCTATTATTTAATACTTTTTTAATTCTATTGAATGTAGAAAACTTATGAGAATCCTCCCTTATCAATACAACTTTTTGTTTTTTTTTTGCAAAAATTTTAAAAAAGGAAGGATTGTTTGGAAAACTTCGTCCTCCTATAGATATTTCTGGTAAATCCACGGATATTAATAGCGCATCAGGATCTGAAAATCTTGATAACAAAAAAAGTGTTCCTCCCATCCCTGTTCCTATATCAAGAATTATTTTTGGTTTAATTGATTTGATTAATTTTAAAAACTCAATCAATTCAAATCTATTCTGAAAACTAACTATATGAATTTTATAAAATAATGAAGAGGGGATATCCGGAAGAATAAAGTAAAACGACAAGCCAAGATCAACCATATCTTCTAGATTTTTTGCTTTACGAATTAATCTGTTAAGTTCTCTTAATGCTAGCGTATTTGTGGTGTTTTTTACTAAAAGTTTGAGATTTTCTCCACTTAACGAAAAAAATTTGTTTATACCATATCCTCCTCTTAGAACAATATGATAAAAAAGTAAACTTCCAGCTGATTTAGAAGTTATATTTTTAAAAAATTGCGTTAACAGTATATCAATTAATCTTCTTAATTTTTCATTTATCATTTTATCATAAATTTTTAAAGAATTATATTCAATATTTTTAATAATCTCCTCAAACCATTTACATTCCGTAGTTTCCAAAGTAGGATAGGATCTAATTTTTTTGACAAATTTTTATATGAAAGAAGTGAACTTTCTTTTTTGGATCTTTCCCTTAAATTTTCTAAATATTTAATTTTTGAAAGTATATCAATATAAATTTTAATCCTTAATTTAAATTTTCTAATTAAAATCGAATGAAATAATAGGATTATTTCAATAATAATGATGAATGGTATCAATTTTCGAATATTATCAAAATTTTTTACTAATACAATAAATCGGTTTCGTTCAAGGAAAAAATATTGACTATCATTTAAAGTCTGATAATTTTTTTGATGAATTAAAAATGTATCATTTGTAGTATATATTTTATGTCCAATTCTTAACATTTTCAGTGATAAATCTGTATCTTCATAATACATAAAAAAAGATTCATCAAATCCCCCCATTTCTAAAAAAAAATCTTTTTTCATAAATGAACCACCCCCTGAGAATCGTTCTGTTTTTTTTATAATTCTTTTTTTAGGTAATTTTTCTCCTAATTCTGGAGTATAGGAGAATCCAAGAAAATGAATTTTTGCTCCAAAATAATGAATTGTACCATTTTCAAAAATTAATGCTGGAGAAATAACAATTTCAAGATCATTTTTTAAATTATTATAAATTTTTTTTAATCTTATAAAAATATCTGAAGGAAAAATTACATCCTGATTTGTAATAAAAATGTATTTACCTTTAGAAATCTTTGCAGCAGTATTACACGCTTCAGCAAAACCTTTATTAATATCATTTTTAATTAATTTGATATTAATCTCTTTTTCATAAGATTCGATAATATCAATACTTGAATCTTTTGACTTATTATCAACTATAACAAGCTCAATTTCATTCAAATTCTTCAATAATTTTATAGAATCGAGATTTTTTTTAAGAAATTTAGCTCCATTGTATAATGGAAATATGATTGATATTACAGGATCTAGAACTTAAATCACTTTGGAAGTTTTATTCTACAAAATTTTTTTTTAAAAATTTCTAATAAGATAAATAAAATAAAAATAAATTGAAAATTAAATATTCGTAAAAGGAATTAATAGATTTTCCCATTATTATTAAAAAAACCTTATAAGCTTAGCTAAATTGATTTTTAGAATAGAGAAAAAAATTCATTTAACATTTTTTATAATTTTTTTTTTGTCTTATTTTTACATTCGAAGCAAATATTAATCCTAACTTTATGTTATATTATATTTAGGAAATTTTGTAAATATTTTTAAGAAAAAAGTCTATCTTTTATAATAGAAAGAAACAAAAGAATTTTTCAATATGATCACCATGGATAAACAGAGAATTTTAAAAGAAGCTCAGCGAATTGCAAAATATTTTTCATTTTGGATGGTTTCGGGAAATATAGCTCATCTATATGGCTATGTATATGAATCTGGAGATAAAAAATATGAATTAGAAATAGAATTTGACGAAAATTTTCCAAACACACCTCCTCAAATTAGATATCATAATGCGATTGAAGAATTATTAGGATCTTTTCAGTTAAATAATCTTATTAACTGGACACCAGAATCTAATGTGGTAGATATTATTCATGAGCTTAAAAGAAAAATCAAAGATAATTTAACACAACCAAAGGATATGTTCGAAAAATCATTGATTTCTGTAGACGACCAAGAAAGCATCGATAGTTCTTTTGAAAATGAAGAATATATTACTCCCGATTTAAATATCTACCCCCCAGATTTTCAAGATGAGGACTATCTTCCTTCAACAGACACTCCAGATAATCCCTTTTATAATGAAAAGCCATATGATAATAAATCAGAAGAAATAAATACATCCTATATTAAAAATTCTAATAAGGAATCTATTATGCCAATTCAAGAATCTATTATAGAAGGAAGTGAACAAATAAGTGTAATTATCAATACTGAATTAGGTTTAATTCAACAAGAATACACCTATGACCAGCCAAGTATCAAAGAAGCTGTTGTCAATGTGTATATTACAATTACTCTCTCAAAAACTTTTATAATTTCAATTGATTTTATGAATTATCCGAAAAAGCCAATTATAACTTTTCCTAAAGAACTTGAGAATATTTTTGGAGAACCTAATATAACATTAGATGCTTTAATTAATTGGAATGCTAAAAGTCCTCTGCACATAATAGATATTTTACATGAATTGGAGAAAAAACTATTTTTTATAAAAGATATTGAACTACAGTTAAAGAAAATATCTGGAGAATATAGATGTGAAAATGTCTCGGAACGTTTATCCTCATTAAAAGTTCATTTGTTAACATATGGATTCAAGGAATACACGCTGGCAATTGATTTAAATACTTATCCAAAATTACCTAATCTTAAATTATCCTCTGAATTGCAAGATATTATTTTGATCCCCATAAACGAATTAAAAGCTTATAAGAATTGGAAAGAAAATTATTCAGAGCCTGTTGAAATTATAAGAGAAATATCTTGGTTAGTTGACAAAAATTCAAGGATTAATTTTGAAATTGATTTATTAAAAGATCATTATAAAAATATAAAATATGAATCCTCTACAGCAACTTTATACTTAGAAATGAAAGGGAAAATGAAAACTGAAGATCTTATGTTTGAATTTCAAATTAAATTACCACTCGATTACCCTATGAAAATGCCCGAGGTAAAGGTGATAAATGAATTCGAGCTTGAAGCACATGAAAAAATTAAAAGTGATTTGCATGCTTCTTTTAATGACTTTTTTAATGAATGGACACCGTTTAGTTATCTTGTAGATTTATTCAATTTAATATCTAAGAAAATTTTTGAAGTTTCAGTTATATCGTGTGTAATTTGTCATAAAATAGAATGTCCAATCTGTTCTAGAAAAATTGCTGGTGAAGAAAATTGTCATGCGGAATGCCCACATTGTAACAGAGCATATCATAATCACTGTTGGGAGCAAACTATTAAGTCATTTGGTAAATGTGGCTTCTGTTTAAGGTGATTTTGAATCAAAATAAAGAATAACTAAATTAATACAATTTACAAAAAGGGTTAAAATTGTAAGTTTTCCATATAAAACACAAGATATCAAGATTTCAAATCATAGAATTCAAATCATTATATTTTATTATAGGATGAAATCAAACAATATCTTGCCATATGTAAGAGGAGTAATCTACATAATATTTATTAGACAATTTAAGGATAAAATGAGTGATTATTATGTGAAAAAGTCTTATTGTTTCACAATTTTATTTAGTATCATTACTAATTTTAAAATTGGTTTTATTAAATAACACCATATAAAGAAAAATCTGAGATTTTCTGGCTTCCTATTAATTTATTGAAAGAACTATTTGAAAAAAAATCATCTATAAAATCTTGGTTATATAAATTCAAATTAATAATGAAGAATGTAATTGAATTATTATTAAGAAAATCCCAAAAGTTAACTAAGGTTAAATTTGTATCAAATTGATAATAAAATAAATTATAATTATCTAGTAAATAGTATATTGCACTTGGATGGAGAGAGGAATCATTATAAAAATATACTGCAACATTAGATTCTTCATCAATATTATTATTTATATAAAATACGCAATCAACTATTGAATCATCATAATAATAGTGTGTGACTATATGAGTTCTGCTATAATTATAGGCTAAGAAAGATGGTAATAATGTTAAGATCATCATAATGAATGGGATATTCAAAACTTTTCTATTAAATTCATTCTTTTCAGACCAATACTTAATTTTTCGATACTTAAGCTTAATATAATGCCATAATTTATTTGATTCTATAATAACATATTCACAAAAAATCCCAAAAAGAATTATTAAAAATGGAATAAAAGCTTCCAATACTCTTATATAGTATTTCTCAAAAAACATTATATTATTTAAAAATAAAGGTGACAATAAGACAAATATTGTTAATAAGAATCCGACTTTTACGAAAATAAGAAAATCTTTATAACATCTACCCTTAAATCCTTTGTAAAAGACGAGACCAAAACTAGGTAAAATTAAAATAAATACAATATAAAGAATTAATTCACTGTTGATAATACTGGTATTGAATAAACTTAACAAAAATAAAACAGACCTTAAACTCGGAGCAATGTTTTTTATGGTGAGAGATTCA
Source organism: Promethearchaeota archaeon (assembly GCA_048937405.1). Lineage (GTDB taxonomy): Archaea > Asgardarchaeota > Lokiarchaeia > Sigyniarchaeales > SOKP01 > Loki-b32. The sequence continues at coordinate 108,247 of JBHLNF010000005.1, read as the reverse complement.
TTGAAATTACTAATTTCGAGAGAACTTGAGAATTTCTCGAATAAAATAACAAAATTCAAATCATAAAAGAAATATGCGTTAATAATATAAGGAATAATAAATATTATTGAAAAAATTCCAAGTATAAATGCTTCTTTTAATATTAACGGTTTTCCCAGCTTTGAAAATATGAACTTTGTACAATAAAAAATCAAAACAATTAATATGAAAAAGAAGGAATAAACAGGGTTGAATAAAAAAGTCCCAGCTATAATTATACTTAGAAAATAGTTTGGAACTTTTGTTAGAATCATCAATAGTGAAATCAAAATCAATAAAATCGATATAGATGATGAGATAAACATCATTGTTCTGAAAACAAAGAAAATTTGGGTTAAAACTAAAAGTGAGCTGGAAAAAATTAAGCTATGTTGTTTAAAAATTCTTCTAGAAATTGAGAACATTACCAAAATATAGAAATTTAAAAAAGGAAAACATGCAAATTTCATAAAATAGTATGTAGAAGTGAAGTTATTTGAAATTAGTAAGTTTCCTCCACAAAAAAAAATAAAACCCCATGGATAGTCTGAGCTGATTTCTGAGTAGTTTATTATACCATTCTTATTAAGATAAAGAATCTGGCTAGTCCAATAATAAGGATCTCTAGAAAAAAGTGAATTGCTTTTATTAGTTTCAGGCCAAAACACAAAAAATTGGAGTAGATAAATGATAAATAAAATTATGATATAAATTATAATATTTTTAAAATTGGAATTTATATATTGCCTAATTCGAATTGAAATATGCTGAACCCTCTTCTTTCTATATAAATATAGTAAAAATCCAATCGAAATTATTAGAAAGGGTAAATAGGCTGTGAAAAAATTAAAACATTTAATTATATTAAGAAAATATGCTATGATAATATATGTTAATATCCCAATAGCATAAGAAATAAAAAAATATTCAAGTAATGTTAAATTCCATCTCTTTCTATTATACTTTTGGAAAATATATATGAATATTCCCCCCAATAATGAAATCATTAATGAAAATAAAATAAAAATAAGATATGTAGTAATAAGTGAGAGAACCATGGTCATGTTAGAAAAATTAATCAAAATAAGTATTAAAAATTACCTATTATTAAGCAATCTATTGAGATATGAAAACAAATATCATAATTTTAATATGTAGCAAAATAAAATCCAACCAAATTACAAAATAACTATTTTTAATTCGATTGAATGAAAATACCTGTTGAATCAAAATAAGTTAATTTAAGAGTTTTCTGTAAGTCTTTATATATCATTTAATCTGATTTTAAAATCTAAAATACCCATAAACAAATCTTTAATATAACTTTCAAGCAAATTAATTAATAAATATAAAATTGTTAATAAGATGAAGTTTGAGTTATTATATATCCTGAAAAAGCATGAAAATTGTTAAGACATAACTCTTTTAATATTTGATCTGAGGCCAATATTAAAAATATTCTGGAACTGATGCAAAGTCATCAAATAGTAGAAATTAATATCGAATATATGGTTTTATAACTAAAAGTATAATTTAAAATAAAAAAAGTCCAAAATAAAAAAGATTTTTTAATAGTGTTTTTATTTTTAAAAAATATTAAAATTTAAAAAATTATAATTTATCTAAAAAGGATTATTTTTAAGGTTTTTCTAAGATGATAAAATACCCAATTTAAAGATAGAACCCTATATTATAAGATTTTCAAATTAAAAGAACCTATATATGAGTTTTTACAGGAATTAATTAAATTTTTTAATTTTAACTTCCTTTACTAAACATTCACATTTATGCTAGATGGTTTTTGTGGAAATTTTAGATAAAAAATTGAATTTATTAGCAATAGAAGAAAAAATATTGGATTTTTGGAAGGAACAGAATATTTATTCATTGATAAAGAATAAAGAAGAAGGAAAAAAACTTTGGAGGTTTATTGATGGCCCTCCCTATACCACAGGTTCAATCCATCTAGGAACCGCCTGGAATAAAGTTTTAAAAGATTATTTAATAAAGTATAAGCGTATGAGAGGATTTAAAGTATCAGACACTCCGGGATATGACACTCATGGATTACCAATTGAAGTTCAAATGGAAAAGGAATTAGGTATTAAAAATAAGCAAGAGATTCAAGAATACGGTATGGATAAATTCATTAAGAATTGTAAAGAATTCGCTTTGAAAAACCTCGCAATTATGAATGACCAATTTAAAAGATTAGGTTGTTTTTTTTGGGATTGGGAAAAACCTTATATTACATTTAAAAATAGCTATGTTGAGGGAATTTGGTGGACTTTGAAAAAAGCTTGGGAAAATAAATTACTCTATCAATTTTATAGACCTTTAAATTGTTGTCCTCGGTGTGCCACTGCTTTAGCCAAACATGAACATGAATATAAAAACATAAAGGATACTAGTTTATTCTTAAAAATTAAATCAGTCGATATTGATGACACATATTTCATAATTTGGACTACTACTCCTTGGACATTAGTTGCAAATTCTGCTATAATGGTCAATCCGATTGCGGAGTATGCTAAGGTATATATTGAAGATTTAAAAGAATTTTGGATACTTTCAAAAAATTCAATTACACATCTAATTTCAGGACAACTAGGATATAAATACAAAATTGTAGAAGACTATATTGGTGAAGAATTAGAAGGAAAAAAGTATATACATCCATTACTAGAAGAAGTTCCCTATCAACTTGAATTAGCAAAACAGAGTGAAAAAGTCCATTCAATAATCCTGTCTGAAGAATATGTGTCCGTATCAGAGGGTGTTGGATTAGTACATACTGCACCTGGACATGGACCTGAAGATTTTGAAGTTGGTGTAGCAAATAATATACCTATTTTCAATCCTGTTAATATTAGAGGTATTTATAAAAAAGAGGCGGGAAAATTCGAAGGACAGTTTGTCTTTGATGCCAATCAAGAAATATTGAATTTATTAGAAAAAAAAGGTACACTCATATTGACTAGTGAAATTGAACATGAATATGCTCACTGTTGGAGGTGTGATTCTAAACTTGTATATAGAGCTACTAATCAATGGTTTTTTAAAACTGAAAGTTTAATTCCCAAATTATTAAAAGAAAATGAAGAGATATATTGGATTCCTGATTGGGCGGGTAATAGATGGTTTAAAAGTTGGTTAAATACGTTAAAGGACTGGTGTATTTCAAGACAACGTTTTTGGGGTATTCCGTTGAGTGTATGGATTTGTGATAATGAAAAATGTGGAAATATTACAGTAATAGGTTCTGCAGATGAATTAAAAGAAATTGCGGGGGAATGTCCTGAAGATTTGCATAGACCTTGGATTGATCAAGTTACATGGAAATGTAGAGATTGTAATAAAGGTACAAAGAAAAGGATACCTGATATTTTAGATGTGTGGCTGGATTCTGGTTCAGTAATGTGGGCCGCTCAAGAAATTTATGATGGTAAAAGTCATTATGATACGTGGGTTCCAGCAGATTTTATATTAGAAGGAAAAGATCAGATTAGAGGATGGTTTAATAGCTTATTAAATAGTGCAATGGTATCATCAGGTCGCAAGAATTATAATGCCTGCTACATGCATGGATGGGTATTAATGGAAAAGGCTAAAATGAGCAAATCAAAAGGTACAGCTATAAATCCTGAAGATCTTATTGATGGTAATGTCATAGAATTAAAACAAAATAAATCATTATCAAACATTAAAGGCGCTGAAACATTTAGATTCTACTGTTTAGGTGTTACTCAACCAGGTCGAGATTTCAATTTCAATCTAAAGGAATATACTGATACTTATAAAATATTAAATACAATTTGGAATGTTTATGTATATGCAAACGAAAAATTTAATTTAGGAGGATTTGATCCTTCGAAGGTTAAATATGACATAAAAAAGATAAGTAAATTAGATAATTGGATAATTTCAAGATTAAATTCTACAATTAAAAAAATCACAGAATTGTCAGATGAATATCAACTTCCGTGGATAACAGGTGAAATCAGAGATTTTATTGTAAATGATATAAGCAGGTGGTACATAATGTTAAATAGAGAGAAGCTTGATGTTTATTCTGAAGATCCTAATAAGCTTCAGATTATGGCTGTTCTCTACCAAATCCTCTATAAAGTTGTATTGCTATTGGCACCTATTAATCCGATGATTAGTGAAGAGATTTTCCTTAAAATGTTTAAATCAAATTTAAAATCAATAGGTTTTGAAGAAACAAAAAGTATACATTTACAAAATTGGCCTGTTTATGATGAGACAATGATTCATTTAGATTTAGAAGACCAAATGCATTTTACACGTGAATTAATTGAAATAATTAGAGCTATTAAAGATGAAAATAGAATAAGATTAAGATGGCCGAATAAAAAGATTATTATTGAGACTAAAAAAGATATGCCAAAAATAGAATTTCCTGAGATTATTAAAAAAGTTGGAAATGTAAAAGAATTAGAAATTGTACAATCTGTAAAAGCATCGGAAAATTTAATTAAAGCGGAATCAAAGTATTTTAATGTTTATTTAGATAAGTCTGTTGATGATGAATTATTAGCTGAAAGAGTAATTAATGATTTACTTAGAAATATTCAATTTATTCGTAAAAAAAATGGATTTAAAATAGAAGAAAAGATATCACTGAAGATTGGAACAAAATCGGAGTATTTAAAGAATTTTCTTGAATTATACAAAAATATCATTATAGATAAGATAAATATTGATAACCTTGAAATCAGTTATAAGGACCTTTCAGAAGAAAAAGGTAAAATTTATGGAAAATTAAACATTTGTCCAAATAAAAAGTGTTCTGCAGCTTTAAAAGATAATGTAATTTCAAAATTAAAGAAAAAAACAGATGTAAAATGTCCACATTGCGTTTCTAACTTAAATGAAAATGAAATTAAAGTAATTTCATTTAGTTTTAACAAAAAATAGCATATTTTATTTATTATAATTTTATTTTTTCGTTAGAATCCTAATCCTTACTTTTTGAATAATATTCTAACCAATAGTTATACATATCCTTTAGAGTGTCCTCAATAGGAATAGAAACATCCCACCCTAACTCTCTTTTTATTTTTGAATTATCTCCAAGAATAATATCTTCATCTGTTCTTCTTAATTTTTGAGGAGAATTCTCTCGTACTTCTATTTTCTTTGATGAAAAACTTAAAGTAATATTCAAAAGTTGCCTAATTTGAATCTTTTTGTTAGAACATACATTATATGTTTCTCCTGGTGTTCCTTTTGTAGCCACTAACCATATAGCTTTAAGTGAATCTTTTATTCCTGTAAAATCTCGATACGGATTTAGATTCCCAACTTCAATTATGGGAGGGGACTTATTACATTCAATTTTAGCAACTTTACTAGTAAAATCCGCACATGCATCTCCCTTTTTTCTAGGACCTGTTTGATTAAAAAATCTGATATTTATTGCTTCAATTCCAAAATTTATATAATATTGTCTAGAAAGTAATTCAGACGCAACTTTACTAATTCCATAAGGATGAATAGCCATTAATGGATCTGATTCCTTTAATGGCCTATTTAGTGATGTTGTTGTTCCATATTCCGCACTAGTACAAGCTGTGATTACTCTTGTATTCATTTTGTATTTTTTAATAATTTCAAATATATTTATTGTTCCAATAACATTAGTTTTTATAGTTCCTACGGGATCTTCCCAAGATGGTATAACAAGTGGTTGCGCACCGAAATGAAATAAATAATTTGGCTCAGTTTCTTTAATTATTCTTTCTAATAAATTGCTATTATTTAAATCACATTCTAAAAATGTAAAATTTTCATTTGAGGTTGGAATCTGAATTGAATTACCCAAAAAATTTACTTTTTCTTTGGGAAAAAATTGGACTTTTTCATTTGTAAAATGAGATAAATTATGTAAATTACAATTAGGAAGATCAATTCCATATACTTTATTACCTTTCATAATATAAAAATCAGTTAGATGAGAGCCTAGAAAACCATTTGCTCCTGTTATAAGTATCTTTTTCACTTGAAACCACAAATAAATTATCTATTATGATGTTTATTGTAATAATCCTTTTTCTTTTAATTCTTCTATAGCTTTTTGAGAGGGTTTTTGAACATCATCTTTTTGTGATTTTATCCAATCTATCAATTCATCTATTCCTTCTTTAAATGATAATTTTGGTAAATAACCTAATTTGTTTTTTATTTTTGAAATATCAGCTGAACAATGTCTTATATCTCCAATCCTGTATTGTTGATTATAAATAGGTCTTAATTTCGGATCTACTTTTTGAATAATAGTTTCTGCTACTTCCTTAATAGTTATAGGGACTCCGGTACCAACGTTGAAGACTTCTCCATTTGCGGCCTCTTTTTCCATAGCAAGAATTAAAGCTTGACATACATCACTTACATTAACAAAATCTCTTGATTGTTCACCATCTTCATAAACAATTGGGGGTTTTCCGTAAAGTGCCCTAATACTAAAAATAGCACATACTCCTGTATATGGATTTGATAATGATTGTCTCATACCATAAACTAGAAAAAATCTTAATACTGTTGTATTAATTCCATATGTATTACCAATTAATAGCCCCATTTTTTCTTGTGCTTGTTTTGAAAAAGCATATATTGAACTTGGATTTAATCTTGACTTTTCATCAGTTAAAAGAGGTTTGACCTTAGATCTACACTTTGGACAATATAACTCCCAATCTTTTTTTTTTAATTGTTCTATAGATCTTAGATTTGGAATAATTACCCCACATTTATTACATTGAGATTTTCCTTCTCCATATACGGTATTTGATGATGCTATTACTAATTTTTTAACGTTATGTTCGCTATTGACTAAAATATCAAGCAAATTTGCCAAACCAAGAATATTATTATTTACATATTTTTCAATTTGATACATTGATTGTCCAACGCCAACTTTAGCAGCTAAATGGAAAATAACCTCATTTTGTTTTATTAATTCCTCTAATTTTTTATAATTTGTAACAGAATTTTTGATAAATTTTACTTTTTTATTTAAATAATCTGGGGGATTATTTGTCTTTCCATGAACTTGTTCATCCAAAATATCAAGAATAGATACTTCATAATTCTTTTGTTCAATCAATTTATCCGCTAAATGAGATCCAATGAATCCTGCTCCTCCCGTAATTAATACCTTTTTTAACATAAGAAGATAATAAATCTCAATATGATTATTTTAATAGTTCATAAGGAATTATTTAAATTAAAGAATATCATAACTTAATAAAATTAATATTTCTTACAGACTCTTAGCATGAAACCTTAAAAATTCTTTAATAAAAAGTTAAAAAATTGTATAACAAACAAATTTTTTAATGATTTAAAATGAAGTTATTTGATAATTACATAAATTATTGAATTACACTATTATTATGATCATTCGTTCAAAAGCTCCATTTCGAATAAGTTTTGGAGGAGGAGGAACAGATATGGCTCCATATTGCATTGAACATGGAGGATGTGTTATAAGTACTACAATTGATCGTCATATTTATATAACTTTAAAGCCTAGGAAAGATAAAAAAATTCGAATTTATTCTCTAAATCTTAGAAAAGAATACATATTTGAAATTGGGGATAAAGATTACTCAACTGATTTTGAATTATTTAAAGGAATTATAAATGTTTTAAATGTAGATGATGGATTAGATATTTTTATATTCTCAGAACTACCTGCGGGCTCTGGAATGGGGGGATCTTCTTCTTTGTCTGTTGCTTTAATTGGCGCCCTAAATAGATATTATAATAAAGGATTTTCAAAACATGAAATTGCACAAAAGGCATATGATATTGAACGAATCGAATTAAAGCAAAAAGGAGGATATCAAGATCAATTTGCCGCTGCTTATGGTGGTCTTAATTTTATTGAATTTTCGGATACTGTTAAAGTAATCCCGATTGATATAAGTGCTGAAATGCTAAATGAACTTCAGTTTTGCTTAATATTATGTTATATTGGAGGCTCTCATTTTTCTTCTGATATTCAGGATGAAGTATTAAAAGGATATGAAATTGAAAAGAAATCCTTCGTGGAAGCTATGCAGGATTTAAAATATGTTGCCCATTCTATGAGAGATATTGTGGAATCTAATAATTTAAATAAAATTAATGAATTCGGAGATCTCTTGCATAAGGGGTGGATTGCAAAAAAAAGCTTAAGTAGTAAAATATCAAATAAAGATATTGAAAATTTCTATTTAACTTCAAGAAAATTTGGTGTTCTTGGTGGAAAGTTATTGGGTGCTGGAGGTGGAGGCCACTTATTACTATTTTCAGATCCTAATCAAAAATTTAAAGTAATTCAAGAGTTAGAAAAAATAGGAGGAAAAATTGTTAATTTTCATTTCAATCCTAATGGTCTTGAAGTATGGGAAATTAATTAAATGTGAATAATTTAATAAAGGTGATGATAAGATGGAAAACGAAATTATATCAATCTTAAACGAAAATAACAATATAACAGAGGAAATTAAAAAATTATCACCAATAATTGCAGATATTTCTCATAAAATTATAGATGCTTACAAGAATAAAAAAAAAGTGGTTCTTTTTGGTAATGGTGGAAGTGCGGCAGATGCACAGCATATAGCAACTGAATTTGTTGGAAAATTCTATAAAGATCGTGAATCTCTTCCTGCTCTTGCTCTTCACACCAACACATCTACTCTTACTGCTACAGCTAACGATTTTGGTTTTGAATTTGTGTTTGAAAGACAAGTTTCATCATTTGTAGAAAAAGGAGATGTTGTTATAGGTATTAGTACATCTGGAAATTCACCTAATGTAATAAAAGGATTAAAAAAAGCTAAGGAAAAAGGTGCTACAACAGTGGGTTTTACAGGTAGCAAATATAATAAAATCGAGGAAATTACAGATATTTGTTTAAAAATACCTTCAACTAATACTCCAAGGATTCAAGAAGGACATATAACCGTTGGACATATTATCTGTTATTTAGTTGAAAAGGAACTTTTTGAGTAATTGGTAATCCATGAAAAAAATTGCAATCTCTATACATGCAACTAAAAACTTTTCCCCTGATATCTTAAAGGGTTTAGAAGGATATGATTACATTCATGTAGATGTAATGGATGGTAAATTTGTAAATAATACAAATAATAATCTGAATGTTTTTAAAACCTTAAAAGAAACTTATGATATTCCTATAATTGCACATTTAATGGTTATGAATCCACTTGATTATATTGAAAAAATTGTTAACTTTATAGATATTTTTTTATTTCATTTTGAGATTAACAATGATAAACACAAACTAATAGAATTAATTAAAAAAAAAAATAAAAAAGTTGGTTTTGCTATAAATCCAGAAACTCAAATTTCTGAAATTTTATCATTTCTAGATAAAATTGATCTTATCTTAATAATGTGTGTTAACCCAGGTTGGGCAGGTCAAAAATTCATAACAAATAGCATACAAAAAGTAAATAAATTAGCAGAATTTAAAAAAAATTATAATTTTATGATTGATGTAGATGGTGGAATTAATCTAACAAATGCAAAGTTATTAAAAAATACAGATATTTTATCTAGCTCTAGTACTATATTAAAAGCTAAAAACTCAAACAAAATGATTAAATTACTAAAAGAATCTGATCTTCATGACTAACCGCAATATCGCAATCTTCTTAGATAGAGATGGTGTTATAAATAAAGAAGTTAGTTATCTTTCAGATCCAAGAGATTTTATATTTATTGAAGGTTCAATCGAAGCTTTAAGAATTCTCAAACAAAAAGGATACTTGCTGATTATTATTACTAATCAAGCAGGAATAGCAAGGGGTTTTTTTACGGAAGAAGCTCTTTCAGCAATTCATAATAAAATGAATGGAATATTAAAGAAAAATCACATAGAATTAGATGATATTTATTATTGTCCTCACCACCCCGATTTCACAGGTTTATGTAATTGTAGAAAACCAAGTCCAGGAATGATTCTAAAAGCGCAATTACAATATAACATTGACTTAACTAACTCTTATATGGTTGGTGACACTTTAAATGATATCCAAACTGGTACAGCAGCACAGTGCAGAACCGTTTTAGTCTTAACAGGATATGGATTAAAGGAACAAAAAAAAATAGGGACTATAGTCCCAGATATGATATTTAAAAATTTGAAAGAATTTGCTATAAATATATAATGTTAATTAATATTATTATCACTATAATAGACTCGTGAAACATTATGAAATTTTTTATTGATACCGCTAATTTAGAACAAATAAAAGAAATGCAAAAATTAGGAATTATTGATGGAGTTACCACAAATCCTACTCTTCTAGCTAAAGAAGGTGCCGATCCTGTTGAACAATTAAGGAAGATTTGTGAACTTGTTGATGGACCTATTAGTGGAGAAGTAATAGGATTAACAACGGATGAAATGGTTAAAGAGGCTCGTGAATTAGCCAAAATTGCACCAAATATTATAGTTAAAATACCTTTTACAAAAGATGGGATTAAAGCTGTTAAGATACTAGAATCCGAAGGGATAAAAACAAATGTAACCCTTGTTTTTTCACAAAATCAAGTATTGATTGCTGCTAAAGCTGGAGCTTCATATATAAGTCCCTTTATTGGTAGATTAATGGATAATGGTCAAAATGAAATTGATATGCTCAGGGAATCAATGGAAATTCTTAATGCCTATGATTTTAAATCCGAACTAATTGTTGCATCCATTAGAAATTCTAGACATGTAATTGAATCTGCAAAAATGGGTGCTCATATCGCTACAATCCCTTTTGGAGTTCTTGAAAAAATGTTCAAGCATCCTAATACTGATCAGGGATTAGATTCTTTTCTTAAAGATTGGGAAAAATTACAAGTTGAATTAAAGAAATAGTCTGAAATAATGGCTCTTAATGAAGAAGTTTCTAAATGGAAAGGTAAAAGAATCCTAATTATTGGAGATGCGTTAATTGATAAATATATTTTAGGATATACTGATAGAATCTCTCCAGATGCACCTGTACCTAATGTAAAAATTGAGAGTAAAATTGCTTATATTGGAGCAACAGGATTAGTATTACAGTTTATACAATCTTTGGGTGGAATTCCTGAAGTATGTACTGTAATTGGTAATGATTATGAAGGAGATTTTTTTCTTAAAAAGATTAAGGAGTTAAACATCGATTCTTCTGGCATTCTTGTGAATGAAAATATAGTTACACCACAAATAACTCGAATAAAAGCAATGAATCAACATCTATTGCGTTTAGAAACAGATTATAATGGTGGATTCTCTCAACCGATTATAAGACAGTTTAAAGATTTAATAATTAACAGATCCAAGGAAGTAAAGGCAATCTTAATTTTGGATTATGGTTTAAAAGGAATATTTGAGGATTTATTTATAAAAAATTTATTACATGATTTAAAAGAAAATTATAAAGATATACCTATAATTGTTCGTCCTACAAAATTCAATTATTATCTTTATGAAAATGTGGAATTGATTAAAATTAATCTCCAGAAAGCATTAGATACATTTTCAATCGATTGTTGTAATGAGACAAGTATCACTATTGCAGGTAAAAGAATTTTAAATTCTTCAAAATGTAAAAATCTTCTACTAAATTATTTAGAATTAGATAGTTTTCTTTTTTCACGCGACAATGAAAAAGTTGAGATAATTAATCCAATCTTAAAACAAAATGTCACAAGTTATGTTGCTGTAGGCAGTGTCATTATGGCAGTATTAGGGTTATCGTTTGCTTCAGAAACATCCGTTCTTGATGGAGTGAAAATAGCTTTATTTGCGGCTTCGCTTTCATCAATCCTCTCTCCTGTTGAATTTTATAATTCTAAAAAGCTTTATAATTATATAAAAACTGAAATGAATAACATATAATTTAACTACTATTGTATTAGTATGGAATTGTCTAAAACTGAGGAGCAGATACTCTTAGTTGAAATACTGGATATTAAAAAAGATATTTTAAAAATGATATTCAATGCTCAATCAGGTCATCTAGGTGGTTCTTTATCATGTGTTAATATAATCTATCTCCTTTATAACAATATAATGAAAATAGATCCTAAAAATCCTACATGGAAAGAAAGAGATAAATTCATTTTAAGTAAGGGACATGCAGTTCCTGCATTGTATGCGGTTTTATCTAGATTTGGATTAATAAAAAGAGAAGATTTACTCACATTAAGAAAATTTAACTCGAAATTACAGGGGCATCCCGTTAAAAATCTCGAAATTGGAATTGAAATCTCAACTGGTTCTTTAGGGATGGGGCTGTCTATTGGAGTTGGTTGTTGTTTAGCCGCCAAATTAGATGAATTAGATAATTCAATATATGTTCTGGTTGGTGATGGTGAATTAAACGAAGGAGCTATTTGGGAGGCTGCAATGGTGGCTAATCATTATAAATTGGATAATTTAATAGCAATTATTGATCGTAATGGAATCCAAAGTGATGGATCAACCGAAGAAGTAATGGCTTTAGAGCCATTGGCAGAAAAATGGAGAGCATTTGGTTGGGAAGTTATTGAAGTTGATGGTTCAAATCTTAAAGAGATATTAGAAGGATTTCAAAGATCGAAGGCAATAATTGGTAAACCTAAAGTTATTATATCTTATCTAATAAAAGGATCTGATATTTCATTTATGCAACATACAAAAGAATTCCATAGTCGAGTTCCAAATAAAGCAGAATATCATGCCGCTCTTAAAGAATTGGAGGAAATAAAAGAGAAATTACAAGGTGGGAATAAATAAAATGGGTGAATTAACTCTTAGGGATACTTTTGGAAATTATTTAGTTGAAGTTGGCAAAAGAAAAAATAATGTAGTTGTTTTAGATGTTGATTTATCAAACTCAACAAGAACTTCTATTTTCGCCAAGCACTTTCCTAACCGATTTTTTAATATGGGTATTGCTGAACAAAATATGATAGGAACCGCTTTAGGTTTAGCAATATCTGGAAAAATACCTGTGGTGAGTGGTTTTTCTATCTTTACAATTGGAAGGGCATGGGAATTTATAAGGTTTGCTTGTCACGACAATTTAAATATAAAAATTATTACAACTCATAGTGGTTTTGTTGGAGAAGATGGTAGCACTCATAATGCTTTGGAAGATCTTAGTTTAATGGCGACTCTTCCGAATTTAAATGTCTTAGTTCCTTCTGATAACATTGAACTTGAAAGAATATTAGACTATAGTTTTAATGCTAAAGGTCCATTTTACATTAGATTACCAAGAGGCTCTTTTCCTAAAATTCACGATGATAATTATAATTTTATTATTGGAGAACCAGACATATTAAAAGATGGAGATGATATTTGTTTAATAGGAACAGGATATGGTAGTATTTTAGCTATTAATTCTGCTCCAGATTTAGAAAAAAAGTTAAATATATCTATTAAAGTAATTAATCTTCCAAGTGTTAAACCAATAAATGATAAATCTCTTGTTAACGAGATAAGTAAAGTTAATGGTATTGTTGTCATAGAAGAACATAATATCTATTGTGGATTTGGAAGTATAATAGCACGTATTAATTCTAAAAATTTTCATAAACCAATGAGATTTATTGGAGTAAACAATTCATTTGGTCAATCAGGCAAAAGAGAAACTCTATTAGATTTTTATAATATTAATCAAAGAGAAATTTATGAACAATTGAAAAAAATTATTTCTTAATTTTCATTTTTTGTCTTAAATTAGCCAAAAAAATAATTATCTTCAAATTTTAATTATCAAAAATTTTATCTATCTAAAAATTTCAAAAAAAAATTTTACCCTTTATGAGGATATGTGAATCATTTTCAAGAGTATTTTTATTTTATCTATTACTTTGGTGAATATTTAATACAAGTAAAATAATATGAAAGTATAAATTTTTATGTGGTAATTTTAAATAAAGTTCTCCCATCCTCAAACTTAGTTAGCAATTGGGCTTTATTTAAACAAGAATGCTTTATTATAAAGTTTACAAATTGTTCGGGAGTATATCTACAATAAACCTTTGCTTTTCGATATTCCTCAGGATTATAGGCACCAAAGTAAAATTCTTTAACTTTTAATCTTTTTAATAGTTTAATTAAACTTAAGTATGTATTTTTTCTCTTTAAAAAATGATGAAAAATATATAAAGCAAGCACTACATCGAAGACTAACATTTTATTGTTTCCATAATTAAAAATAGAATCGTTTATAATCTTAAATTTTTTATTTTCTGCTTTTTTTAATTTTTTCAAAAAATGAAATTGATACCAATTAGATTCAACACCATAGCAATCAAAACCTAGTTCTTCAAATTTATGGCAGAAATATCCTAAATTAGTACCAATATCAAGAAGGGTTCCATGTGAAATTGAAAGATTTTCTTTAATTATGTTAAAACGATCTTCTCCATAATTAAAAGGGATCTCTTGAAGATCTAAATGCGTAAGCTTTTGGTAAAGTGACCCAAACCGAGCATAATATAGTAAACCGCGTTTAAAATGTATCCATTTTTTATGTCTCGCCACAACTTTAATGGGAATTTCTTGAATATCAAGTAATTTTACTATTGAAAGGCTAAAATCTCCACTTACAAATAAGAGATTTCCAATTTCATTAATAACTACTATAATATCTTCCCATAATGGTGAATTTTTTAAATTTTCTTCACTTTTTAGGATAAAATCGTTTTTTATAAATTTATTATGATTTTTTTTTTGGTGATGATAAAATGACTCAATTTTCCTAAGTTTTTCATCGAACTCCTTTTTATTTTTACAACCCCATTTTTTTTCACCAATAAGGATTTGATTTACAACTTGGTGATAATGGCCAATATCTTCCCATTTCTGATTATCTTTAAATCTTTCATATAATAATTGATAAATAGGTAATTCTTCAAAGAGAAATTTACTCTGGCCCCAATTACCCTCCAATATTTCGGTATTATTATTCCAATTGTTAAATTTTTTTGCTAAACAATATTGTATGTCCTGAGGCTTGACCCAATATATTTTACTGAAATTTTTCCTTCTCAGGTCATATTTCAATTGCCATTTAGATTCTAATATATTTTTTCCTATAATAAATTTAATACTATGAAGTACACGCCATCCATATATTAGAGGTCTTCCTAACAAAGGAAATAAATCGTTAACATCAAAAATTAAGTTTTTTATCTGAGTTTTTAATTCTTTATACATGATTAAATTATAAATCTATAATTTGCTAATTTTCATAAACCTTACTAGATGTGAATTTATACAACAATCTATTTTCCTCAATTTTTCCAACAAATTGAGCGTTATTTAAAAAACATTCTCTAGTGATATCCTTTAAGAATTGATCTAAGTTAAAATTTCGGTACAACTTACGGTTTCGTAGTTTTCTTGAATTAGGTACTACAAGAAATAATTCCTTAAAATTTAATCTTCTTAAAAATTCAATTATTTTATCAGATTTTTTTTCCTTTCCTATACTCTCAAATATATTTAAAGCCAGAACTACATCAAAAGTTATTTCTAGTCCTAGGTTATCATCAAATTTGGATTTTGGAATTATTTTATATTTTTTATTTTCTGCTTTTTTTAATTTATCTAAAAAGTGTAAGCAGATTGAATTCTCTTCTAATGCATAACAATCAAATCCCTCATCCTCAAATTTATGACAAAAATATCCCAAATTTGCATTAATATCAATAAGAGTTCCTTGAGAGACACTAAGGTTTTCCTTAATTAAATTAAAGCAGAGATCTTTATATTTATAAGGAATATCTTGAAGGTCTGGATGAGTAAGCTGATAATCTAATTTTTTTCCTTGACAATTTTTAGCAAAAATAATTAATTTTTTTCTAAATTCCATCCATTTTTTATGCCTTAAAACAAAAATAACTGAAATTTTATTAATGAAAAATAATTGAGCAATCTTGAGTCTGTGCTTTCCATTAATAAATAGAAATCGTCCTTCTCTACTAATAGCTAAAGCTACTTCATCAAGAATTTTTTTTCCAATTTTTATATTTACTATTTTCCCATAAATCTTTTTATTTGAATATAATTCATTTTTTGATTTATATCCACTCTTTTTAATTTGAAAATATAGGGAATCTACTCCTTTAAGTACATTATCTAGGTGTTTTTTATAATTAAATCCCTTTTCTATTTCATTAGCGTGTTCATCCATAACTTGATGATAAAAATCCGTCTCTTCCCATTGTATTCCTTCTTTATATCTTTGTTCTATTGCTTTAACTTCTCTTAAGTTTTCAAAGAGTGATTCTGAATGATCCCAATCTCCGTCTAAAATTCTAGAGTTAATACTCCATTTGTTATACTTATGAGGTGAAATTTCATATAATACTTCAATAGGATTTATAAAACAAATTTTGTTAAGTTTGATTTTACCATATCTTAATTTTACTTTAATATTCAAATATAATTCTTCAATCGTAAATTTAAAGTAATAAAGATAAAGATATCCAAATTTCAAAAGCTCCCCTATAAAGGGATTATTATCGCTAAGATGAAAAATGCGATATCGTAAATTATAGAGAATTTTTTTAAAATTTTTATTCATATAATCAATTTTGATTTATTTTTCTGGAATAGAAGAAAATATCTATTTAAATTATAATTTTAGAAATTTCAAACTTTTTTAATATTTCATTAAATAAATAAAAAATTTTTCCTACTATTGCATAACCAGCCTTGTGATTCTAATATTCTATTTATTATTCAATTAAAAGAATAGATCTTTTAAAATATATAGGAAATTATTTATATCAATAGTATTAATCTTATTATATCCTCTAGTTTAGACATGAATGTATAAAGAATTATATTTATATACCTTAAATTGGATAAATAGAATAAACTTATCATCTAAATAATATCATTAATTCTTTAAAACAGTATTTTTAATATAATAGATGGAAATTGTAATTTTTATCGATGATAAGACAAGAATAATAAAACATTGATTTTTTACAATTAGAAAAAAAATTATATTGAAATGATTAATATCGATTTTGCTAATAGAACCAAAAAACTCTATTTATTATGTTTATTTGGCAAATAACCCATTGAAATTAAAGCATGTAAGATAATTTCTTTACTTTCATCAACTGTTTGCTTATCAGTTTCAACAATAATATCAGGATTATCTGGTTCTTCGAAAGGGTGGTCAATTCCAGTAAAATTTTTAATTTCTCCTGCTTTTGCTTTTGCATACATCCCTTTTACGTCTCTTCTCTCACACTCTTCAAGAGAGCATTTTACATAGACAAGTATAAAATCTCCAATTTCTTCTCGTGAATAAGCTCTAATCTTATTATATGGTGATACAAATGAAGCAAGAACAGCAACACCATTTCGAGTTAATAATTTAGCTACAAATGTAACTCTTTCAATATTCATATTTCTATCTTCTTCAGTAAATCCTAGATCTCTAGTTAAGCTCTTTCTAACAATATCACCATCAAGACGTTCTATTTTCATTCCTCTATTCTTTAAATCGTTTGCCACTGAGTCAGCAAGCACACTTTTACCTGAACACGGTAGTCCGGTAAACCATAATGTAAACCCTTTATGTTCCATTTTTTATCTTTCTCTTACATTTTTTAATAATTTATAACATTACCATCCATATCTTTAGGAATTTTAACTCCTAAGATTTTAAGGGATGTTGGTGCTATATCAAGTATACTTTTAATTCCAAGATTTTTACCTAATTTTTTCTTTGGGTCATAAATAAGATAAACTCCGTACCAATCATGAACTGCATCATCAGGACCAGTATCGTTTTCAATTAAATACATAGAATTATATCCAACCGTCCCAGCGGATCTCCAATTTAAATCATCAAAATAGACCATTAGATCTGGTGGATTTCCATTTAAAGTCTCAAATAACTCTTCTGGTTTATAAATTATTGTATTCATTTGATTACCTTTATTATCTTTTATTAATTTAATTTTTTTAATTATCTCATCCCTTTTTTCTTCATAATCTTCAGGTTTAATAATTCCATGAGGTTCTCTACCTTCAACATTAAGAAAAATTCTCCCATAGTATCCCCCCCAACCCCAAGCAAATGTATTATTCCAATCTATATTCGCATCTAATAACTTTTTACCCGGTGTTGGTTTAGACTTAAATTTCAATAAACCCAAATCTTCAAGAGCCATATTAATGCATATTAGACCTTTCATTGCCTTAGCACCATGATCAGATACAATCATTATTATTGTATTTTCCCCAACAATTTTCAAGATTTCTCCGATTTCTGAATCCAAATACTGGTAAAATTTTTTCATTTCTCCTTCTAATTTATTTCCAGGCTTATATTTATGATGATTTTTATCATAGTATTTCCAAAATGCATGATGAAATCGATCTAATCCAATAATTACAAATTTACAATATATCCAATCTTTATTTTGTATCAGGTATCTAATAGTTTTAAATTGAACTTTTGTCATTTCATAAATGTCTTTCAATAAATTTAACTTATCATCTACTCTAAAATTAGCGTCTAAAATGTATTCTCCAACATTTTCTTTAATTTCTTCTTTTAATTCTGGAGGATATGTATAATTTGAAGTTATATCTGGAGTAATAAAACCAGAAACTAAACAACCATTTATTGGTTGAACAGGATAAGTTGGAGGAACACCCAGTATGCAAGATTTTAAACCTTTTTCTCCAATTATATCCCATACTTTTGGTTCCCTAATATTATAAGATGTAGATATCCAAAAGTCATCATACGAATTCCCTTTTCTATGTCTAAATCCATATAATCCTAATTTTCCTGCTTTTTTTCCAGTACTCATTACCATCCAAGCTGGAATCGTAATTGGGGGATCACAGGTTCTTAATTTACCATATACACCTTTTTGCATCATTTTTTTAATATTTGGGCAATCGTCTATGAAATCCTTAAAAAGAGTTTTAGGAGTTGCACAATCTAATCCGATGATAACTAATTTTCTTTGATTAATATTCATTACTCGATAATAAAACTGCTTCTTAGTTTCATTTACTTTACATTTAATAATTATAATACAAATGGATTTTCATATTTTAATATCACTTTCGCAACTTCGGGACGCATTACTTCTGGATCAGGAAGTCTTCCATTTTGAAGAGCAGCCCTAATTTCTCTCCCTGCAAAAAAGTTTTGCATATCTGGGGGATGTGGACATATTTTATCATTGACAACAGCATTGCATTTTGCACACTTTGAAAAAGATCTAAATTTTATTGGTTCAATACCTAAATCTGGAAATTTTTCGAAGATATCATGAGCATCATAAGGTCCATAATAATCCCCAACACCAGCATGATCTCGACCAATGATAATATGATCACATCCAAAATTTTTTCTAGTTATAGCATGGAAAATCGCTTCTTTTGGTCCAGCATATCTCATTTCGGTTTCAAAAGTACTCAACACTACTCTATCTTTTGGATAATACTCTTTTATAAGTGCTTTATATGCCTCAATGATTACTATATCTAAAAAATCCCCTCTTTTTTTCTTTCCAATAACAGGATTGATAAATAATCCATCCACGTAAGTTAATCCTGCTTTTTGAACATATTCATGACCTAAATGAGGGGGATTTCTTGTTTGAAATGCAACAACTCTATCCCACCCCTTTTCCTTAAATAAAACTCTTGTTTCGATGGCCTTTAAATCTAAATCCGGAAATATTGGCTTAGGTTCGTTAATCAAGAAAATTTCTCCTCCTATGAGTTTTTCTTTATAATTAAAAACCCTCATTACTCCTGGATGATTTTTATCCACTGTACCATAAGTTTTTTCAGCATACTCTTTCTTATCATAATCATATATTGATTCTATATTCATCAATGCAATAGGAGTCTTATTACCATCAGTTAGAATTATTTTATCATTAGCGTGTATATTTTTTATCTCATCTTCAGAGACATCCAAAGTAATTGGAAATGGCCACGCAACGTTATTTTCTAAGTACATAGTATTTAATACATAATGATAGTCATTTTCATTCATGAATCCCTCTAAGGGGCTAAAAACACCAAAAGCAATATTTTTTATTACTTTAAGAGTCTCTGGTTTAACTATAACACTATTAAATTCATCGATCTCTTCTATTATTCTTTCTTTTTCAATTTTAGGGAGTTCCTTATTAATCAGTGTTCCACCATGTGGTTTTATCATTTAATTTCATAACCTCCTCTAAATTCAAAGATTATTATTAATCAATATATCCTAAATCCCTTAATCTTTGCTTCACTTTTTCTTCTTCTTCCTTTGTAAATGCTTGTTTTGATTTCTCTTCTTCTTCTATTGAAGAAATAACTTGTCGTAAAACATATGTGACATAACTAGATACAGAAGAGAAACCTGTCCCTTTCATTCTTTCTTTAATTTTTTCAACTAAAGGCTTAGGAATTGAAACGGTTGTATATTCTACTTTATACTCATCTTCAGACATGGAAAATTCACATATTAATATTTTAAGTAGGAGAGCTTTTCATTATATTTAATGTTATGTAATGATATATAATTAGAATCAATTATTTGTATAAAGAATTATATAATGGATTGATGAAAACATAAGGAAAATTTAAGTTCTATCCAGTATAACAAGGGTTATTAGATAAAGTCTCTTAATTGAATTGAATTTATAATTTAAAGTGAAAACATTACTCTAAATATGAAAATTTGTTTATTGGCATCTGAATTTTACCCTGTGTATGGAGGAATCGGTAGATTTTTTACAGATATGTGTAAAGCATTCAGGGATAGAGAAGAAACACTATTTATATTTAATAATACTTATAGAGGAAAAAATATATTTAATATTCTAAAGTATACTAAGATTTTTAAACTGAGAGATTTATTAGCATTATTTAAGAAACGAAATTACATTTTTTTTTTTTTATATTCAATATGGAAAATACTTACTGTTAAAAAAGTAAAACTCTATTTCAAGTTATGTATGTTATTATATCTCTTCATTAAACAAAAAATCATAATAAGTCTATTAAAAAATTTATCAAGGATTTATCCATTAGTAAAAAAAATAAATCCCGATTTGATTTATGGAAGTGTTTGTGATAATGTTATGATGCCTTTAGGATTTATTTTATCTAGACTAATAGGGAAAAAATTCATATGCCATGCCCATGGTACAGATTTCTTAGTTCGCACTAGATTATCTCTAAAAACTCATTACTTAAAACTTATTGATAAGATAATAGTAAGTAGTGATAAGAATAAAGAATTAATAATGAAAATAAACCATTTAAGCGAAGACAAATTAATAGTAATTCCTTATGGTCTTTTTCTTCCGGATCATGAAATAAAAAAAGATAATCTCCAAATAAGGAATGAACTAAATATAAAACCCAAAGATTTTATCTTAATTAGTGTTGGTCGTCATGCACCTAGAAAAAATTTTCAATTAGTTATCCAAGCTATGGAATTCTTGAAAAAATCATACTCATATCCCAACATAAAATATTATTTAATAGGAAGTGGGAAGGAAACAGGAAGATTAAAAAGTATGACACAAGCTTTAGGATTAAACGATGAAATCATTTTTTTAGGAGCTATTAATGATGAAATGAAAAAAAAATATTTAAAAGCCTCAGATGTCTTTA
The DNA here is from genome assembly GCA_048937405.1 of Promethearchaeota archaeon. Classification (GTDB taxonomy): domain Archaea; phylum Asgardarchaeota; class Lokiarchaeia; order Sigyniarchaeales; family SOKP01; genus Loki-b32. Next base: position 86,550 of record JBHLNF010000005.1, on the reverse strand, counting down.
TAATGCCTTCTATCTCAATGAAAAAATCAATTGAAGGTTTTGGTATTGTTTACCTTGAGGCTAATTATTATAAGCTACCAGTAATTGGTACGAGTTCTGGTGGAATTATTGGAGCTATTGAAGATCGGAAATCTGGTTTATTAATTAAACCAGATAATTTAAAAGATCTAGTAGATGCAATTGTTTATTTATATGAAAATGAAGAAGAAAGAAAAAGAATGGGAGAATATGGATATAATAGAGTTATAAATAGATATAATTGGAAACTAATAACAAATGAATATATCAAATTATTCAAAGCAACTATTAAGTAAACCAAATTAATTATGTTAAAATTTATTGTTAGAATAAAGAAGTCTATAGCTTTTAAAATTAGGCAAAAGGGGATGAGTCTACTTGTTAAAGAACCATTCCTAAGAATGTTGAATTTTTATAAAACAATTAATTTATTAGTATCTATAAAATTTATCCCTGAAAATTGTAATTTGGGTCAACTTTTTGATTTTTTTAAATTACCTCGAAATAATATTATAAAGCTACAACAAATTAAATCTGAATTATTAAAATTATTAGAAAAAATCAAGAAACTTCGACCAAGAATCATACTTGAAATAGGTACCTTAAATGGGGGTACCTTATTTTTATTCTCAAGAGTTATTGATACCAGAGCAATAATTATCAGTATAGATCTACCTAAAAGAAAATTTAATAATCTCCTACCAGATTGGAGGATTCCATTAATTAAGAGATTTCCATTACAGCATCAAAAATTAAAATTAATTAGAGCTAATTCTCATAAAGCTTCTACCTTATCTCAAGTTAAAAAAATTATAGATAGTAAAAAGATAGATTTTGTATTTATCGATGCTTCCCACAGCTATGAAGGTGTTAAAAAGGATTTTGAAATGTATAGTCCATTAGTAAAGGATGATGGAATAATTGCTTTTCATGATATTGTAAATTTATCTGGATCTATAAATACAGTTTATAAATTTTGGGAACAAATTAAAAATCAATATGATTTCGATGAATTTTATGAAGATCCTACTCAGAAAACAGGTGGAATAGGTGTTATAAAATATAAAACGAAAATTAAGTATTGAGAGTATACGAGTGTAAAAAGAATACTTAGTTTGTCTATAAATCAATATAAATAGAAAAAATCCACTTTTTTATTTCTCATCTCACATAACTTATGTAGTTTGATTATGAAGAAATTATATACAAATTAGCTATAGTGTAAGATAAGAATCTTTATTTTAATAAAAGAAACATTAATCTAGTATTAGCTATATCTCCTATCTTGATTACTTTGCTGAAATACTTATCTGTACATTTTAAAAAATTGTTTAAATTATATTTTTCAAGTTTTTTTCTACCTGGTATATTAGTCCACTTCTTAGCTTTCTCATCATGCTCCGTTGGAAATTCAATTATTAACGCTTTCTTTGTAAGATCGCTTAATTTTTTAATAATTGGTTCTAAAGAGCCATAAGATTCTGTACGGTGATATAGATGATGAATTAATCCAACTGCCACCACGCAATCATATTTCTCGTTTAAATCTTCAAACTTATTTACCAAGAAAATACAATTTTCTAAGTTTAGATGATCTCTAATCTTATTGGTTTTTTCGATATATTCGGAGTTATAATCAATCCCAACACATTTACGTATTCCATATATTAAACAAGCAGTAAAGACATATAAACCTAAATTGGAACCGATATCTATAAAACTATTAATTTCAATATTTAATTCTTTTATAAGGTTAAGTGAATTTAATATTAATTCATATTTTTTATCAGTTCGCCATAATTTAGAATTACCTTTAATTGGAATGATCTTTTTATCTTTTATAGATATATTATAATTCTGGTAGCCTATTACCTTAATTTGATTGTTTCTAACAATTACTTTATCAATGTCAGCCTTCTCCATCAAAAAATATTTATTTTCACATTTAATTCTTTTTATAATTTTAATTAAATTTTCCCAGCTTCCAATTTTTAATAAATCCGTATTTATAATATACGAGAACAACTCAAAATATACGCTTCCAAAAAATTCTTTTCGACATACTTCTAAAAATTTAAAAATTTCTAGATAAGAATCTTGAATTTTACCTTTATAATTCTTTCGCCCTAATCCCCAATAATAAATATGAATTAATAATTTAGATTGAACATAACGATTTTTAGCTGTAATTAAATTTATACGATTAAATTTTAATTTAGTATTAATCTTGTCAATGTAATAAAAAGAACCCCCTGTATAATCTATAATTTTCAAATTATTATTTGAGTCAATCAAATAATTGATATGATGCTTATTAGAAAAATCTAGATATATCAAATTATTTTTGATTAATTCGATTTCTAATTCACTAATCATAATCAGTTGATCTAAAAAATCTAAAGGTGAAGAGTTTGGTAATGATAGTTTTTCATAAGGATAAATTATGAAAGAATTATTTAAAATATCAATTTGATACAGATATTTGGAGATAATTTTGAATGAAGCAAACTCCTTTGTTATTGGTAAGAATTTTAGTCCATAGAATGATAAAATTTTTACAATTTGTTTTTTATCATTATTAATCGGCTTTGCGATATAGACTTCTCCATCCTTTCCTCGACCAATCAATTGTAAATCAGAAAAAATGGTATATAGAAATGAAATTTTTTTATCTTTGTTCTGTATTAACTGAGGATTATTTGGGATACTATATTTACGTCTCGTTAAATGGTATCCCATAATAAATAATCTATCGAATATATTCAATAATCTATTTAGTGTAAAATAAAAAATAGCTTTAAGTTTGATTTTCCTTATCCTATTTTGAATTAGGATTTTTCTAAATACTCTAAAATTATATAAATTATTTATTATATCAAATAATATTTCGAATGTAAGTATCAACATACTTGATGGAGTTTTTTCGGTACTATTCAAATGTTTTTAAAAATAAATCCTCAACAGACAAATCTAATTCTTTTATTTTTGTTATTTTATATTTAGTTAATATTGGGAATAATTTACTATAATCTTCACTATTTGATAATTCAATATTAAGACCATTTTCTTCATCATTAACATTTGTTATGAAATTTTGCTGTTGTAACTCTTTTTGTAATTCTTGCTTATTTTTATCAATACCAATAAAAACTTTTACTCTTTTATGTAATAATTTGCTAAGTTCTTCTTTACTACCGATTTTTATGATTTTACCATGATTAATAAATGCAATTTTTGTACATAATTTTTCTACAACATCCATATTATGACTCGTTAAAAAGATTGTTTCCTTTGACTTTTTTAATTTATCAATGATAAAATTTGTTGTTTTAATATCAAGACCTAATGTGGGTTCATCTAAAAATAAGATCTTAGGTTCGGAAAGTAGAACTCTACATAGAGATAGTTTACACTTCATTCCTGAGGAATATCGCTCAACATACTCATTAAGCCATTTTTCCATTTCAAGTTCTTTAGCTACCTCTACAATTTTTCTTTTATAATCTTTTATATCACAAACCTTACAAAAGAACTTTAAATTTGAGTATCCCGTGATTCTATAATATATCATATCAGTTCCTAGCATAAGGGAAATTTTACTCTTAACAACATTTGGTTTTTTGAGAATATTATCTCCATCAATAATAGCATAACCACTTGAAGGTTGTATTAAAGTGGATAATATAGAAATCATCGTTGTTTTACCAGCCCCATTTGGACCTAATAAACCAAATTTTTCCCCTTCTTTTATACGAATATTCACATCTTCTAACGCATGAATACGTTTTTTTCCTTTCAGATGATATATTTTTCCCAAATTAAAAGTCTCTATTATAGAATTATTCAATCTAATACCCTGAAATCCCTAATTTTTTATATATTAAATTAAATAGATAAACACACAAGATGGGAAATATGATTATAGAAATTGAAAATATGATTATATGTGTTAAATGAGAAGAAGCAGTTAAAACAATATTATCTTCAATCCATGTTAGACGAATAAGATCAATCATATAATAAATCGGATTTTTATCAATAATGCTTTGAACTTCTTTTGGGAATAACTGAAACGGATAAGATATACAACTAAACCAAAAAAGTAGTCTACCCATAAAATCAAAAACAAAAAGATAATTTTCATTTGATATTGCAAATACTCCTAAAAATAATCCTAAGCCAGAAAAAATTATTCCAACAAATAGGAACATTATAATTATACTTATTATTGTTACAATCGAAATTGGAAAAAGAATTAAAAGTGCTATAAAGAATGCTAAAAAAGGTAAAATAATTCCTAGAAATTCAGAAAGAATATAGCCAAATAATAAATAAAATCTATTAAAAGGAGAAGTTATAAGCGCAGGAAGCGTCTTCCAATATTTTTCTCTTAATAAATATTTGGGAATGTATCCAATCATTGTATTCATGATCATAATATTGTATCCAATAAATATGAAAATCAGATAATTTTGAGGTGTCCATGGACCTACATTCACATCATTATCAAAGAATTTATTTAAGATAATAATAGGCATTAATAATGTGATGACTGGAACAAACCATCTTAAAACTACATTAAATTTAAATCTAAACTGTACTCGAATGTTTTTTTCTGCTATAGCGAATGTTTTTGAAAAAATTCTACGAATTGTTTTAAAGCTTATCATTTATATTCTTCTTCCTGTTTGCTAATAAATTATACACATAATACAACTCTTTCGCATGTTTCTCCCAACTGAATGTCTTAACTATAAAATTTCTATTTATTTCCCCACCATTTTCAATATCTTTAGGATTATTATAATAATGTAAAATAGCCTCGTATAACTGATGTGAATTATTTATATCAACTAAAATACTTCCAATGTCTTGAGCCAACTCTAAATTGCCATCTACATTTGTTAACACAACTGCTAGCTTCATACTCATTGCTTCTAACACCGCATTTGGTAATCCCTCTGTTAATGAAGGAAATACTAATATATCTGCTTTTTCCATATAGGACGGAAGGTCTTTATGGTTTAACACTCCTAATCGCTCTACATAATCTTTTAAATCATATTTATTGATCAAAACAGCTAATTCTTGTCCTTGGGTATCTCTCCCAATTAAAGTTAGATGGAAATTAATGTTATTATCTTTTAATTTTTTACATGCTTCAATGACTAAATGTTGCCCTTTTCTAGGACCAAATGAACCCACATGTATCAATTCCAATGGACGATTATTTAAAAAAAAAGACTTATCTTTTGGACAAAATTTTACAAAATCTATACCATTATAAATTACCCTAACTTTATTTTTTTTTATTTTAAATCTTAAGCAGTCATTTCTCATAGATTTGCATACTGTTAAAATCATATTGTTTAATTTTCCAGATATTAATAATAATATTTTATTCTTGATATGATGGTATGGTCTATAATTCATATCTTGTCCTCTGCCATGCAATATGGTCGGTACTCTGAAGATCTTCGCGAATATATTAACAAAAATTGAAGGTACGATATAATGTGAATGTACTACGTGTGGTTTAAATTTAGTAAAAATCTTAATCATATCTTTTATGAAAAGAAGATTTTTGTAAGAGATCCTATTTACTAATAAGATTCTATCATTATATCTAATTACTTCATTTTTATTTGGACGTGTGGAATATATTAAAAGTTCAATTTTTTCATAATATCGTATTAGTGCATTTACTTGATTTGTCATATAATTTTCTATATTAATATTTGTGGAGGTGAATAGAGGTGTGAAATATAAGACTCTTAATTTTCCATTAGTTATTCTTTGCCTTTTATCAAAGCTATTCATATATAAGTTTCCTATTTTTCATAAAATTAATTTGTATCATTTAATTCTATCCAAAGATGATCCTGAGGGTCTGTATATCTTATAGTTAATTTGTTTGTTATTTTTCATTATTGATAATTTCTAATAAACCATCTTTTATTAGATTATCTATTGCTAATCGCTTCTCTCAAAATAAAATGATAATGGATAAAAAAGATAAATTTTTTTTGTCTTAAATTATAAACAGCACTTAGTTACCTAAATTTTATTAAAAGAATTAAAATATGGTTATAAGTAATATATTTTTAATATATTTACCGATTTAAAAAAAAATTCAGACCTATAATTATTTTTTCACTATTTAAGATAAGATGAACATCGCGCTCTTATATTATGGAAATCCTCCCGAACAAGGAGGTATTGGTCACGTTTTAGACAGTCTCTTGAAATTATTTAATGAAAGAAATCACAGAATCTTTTTTTTTAATCCATATTACAAATCTAAATTCACTATTAATATTTTTGAAAAAAAAGATTATAGTATGCGAAGTTTACTATCTAATTTAAAAAAAAAGGCTTTTCTTTATTTTATAATTTTAACTTTCTGGAATATATTAAAAGATAAAAGATCAAGACTTTCAGATCGATTAAAAATAATTCTTTATCTGATTATTCAACCTAACAATTTATACAATTCAATTGAAAATTTGATTAAAATTTATCATAAAATCAAAAAATTAAATATTGATTTAATCCTTGCTGGTACTGGAACAGGGATTACATTATCTTTAGCATTCATATTATCAAGATTGATTAACAAAAAAGTGGTATCATTAGCTTATGGAAATGAATTTCTTGTTCATTCACCGTTTTCATTAAGAACTTATCTATTTAAGAATATGGATCTCTTGATTTTAGGAACTTATGCACTTAAAGAATTAATAAAGAAAGTTCATCATTTAGATGAAAATAAATTATCCGTTATTTACTATGGATTAATTCCTGAGGACTATGAAATTAAAGAATCAAGAGAAGAATTAAGGAAAGAATTTAATATTCCAGAAGACCAATTTGTTTTATTAAGTGTTGGGCGACACGTTATAAGAAAAAAATTTGATTTAGTCATACAAGCTATAAAAGTCTTAAAAGAAAAAGAACCCTCAATCAAATTAAAATATTATTTAATAGGAAAAGGTGAAGAAACACCCAGATTAAAAAAAATTGCCGAAGAATTAGATTTAAAAAAACAGGTCGAATTTGTTGGTTTTACAGATATTAAAACAAGAAATAAGTTTTTTAAACTTTCAGATGTATTTGTAATGCCTTCAATTGTTAAAAAAGAATCAATTGAAGGATTTGGAATTGTTTTTATTGAAGCAAATTATTTCTATACACCTGTAATAGGAACTTTTTCTGGAGGAATAATCGAAGCAATTCAGAATAAGGAAACAGGTTTATTAGTAAAACCAAATAATTTAAATGATTTAGTGGAGAAAATTTTATATCTTTATTACAATGAAAAAAAAAGAAAAATAATGGGGAAAAAAGGTCATGAAAGAGTAATAAAAGAATTTAATTGGAATTTCATTATAGATGATTATATTAAACTTTTTGAGAATTTATTAAAATGAAAAAGCAACTAATTAATCATTATTATACAAAAATCTAATATTATTTTCAAAAATCCGAATGTGCGATGCTCTTATTCTTTAATATAATAATTCATACATTTTTAATTATTTTTTGAAGTAAATCTCTAAACATATGAAGTTCAATCTCACTAGAATAATTCTTAAAAACATAATTTTTAGCTAATTTCTGCAATTCTAAAATTCTTTCTGGATTATTTTTCCATAAATTATATGTTTCTAAGATTTTTCTCTTAATTGAGGATTTATCTAATTCTTTTAAGAAAAATGCAAATTCTTGTCCTTTTAATAATTCAACAGAGCCTATTGTCTTGCTACAAATTACCAAAAGACCTGCACCTAATGCTTCCATAATTGATCTTGGAAATGGTTCGACTCTAGATGTGAAAAGATAGATGTCACTTTTTTTATAAAATTCTGGTACTAAATTATTATTTATATATCCATGAAATTTTACATATTTAGGATATTTTCTTTCTAAAGCTTGAATTTTTTTATCTAAGGGGCCCATACCACAGAATTCAAATTTAAGGTTTAAATCTCGATTTTCTTTTAGAAATTCATCTAAAGTTTCAATTAAAACATTAACTCCTTTATGAATATCATCTAAATATCCAATATAAATATAATTCAGTAAATTTTTTGATTTCTCTTGAAAATTGTTATCACGATATAACTTTAAATCAATACCATGAACAATATGAATAACTTTCTTGGAATTATAAAATTTCTGTAAGAAGTTTTTGGTACTTTTAGACAATGTATGATGATAAAATCTCTTTTTAAATAATGAAAAAAATAATATTGATAATCTATATTTGATATTGTATAGAGAAAAAAGCTTTTCACTATATAGTGGTTTTCTATATCCAATAATAAACCTTCCCCTTCTATGTATTAGACTAAAAAACATGAAAATAAGATTTTGCTTAAAAGTAGAACAAGATGTATAAATAATATCATTTTTTTTAACTTCTCTATATAATTTTATTAAATCTTTGGGATAAGGAAATGAAAATACTAAGTTTGAGATTTTTAATGTAGCAAATTTCATTCGAGTTCTTATCCGCAATCCTTTTAATTTAGCTTTAATTGCCATTTTGGATAACAATTTTTCACCAATAAAGATATTTGTATGGATAAAAGTTGTTTTGTAATATTTATTTAATCCTGCTGCTAATTCCATAGATGAAATTTCACCACCTCTGCCATTTTCAACAGCAAGTGGAGAATAAAGAAGAATTTTTACCATTTTAATAAGATTTTTTTAGTCAAATAATATACGTTGTATCTAAAATTTTTTCTAAATTAATTCTTATTTCTAATATTAAAAATTATTATATAACTTTTTTATAAATAAAAAAGGGATTTAGAATTTAAAAATAATTAAATTAATTTTTCTAAAACTCATTAATCAATGGCACTTTTATTAAAATCTTATGAATAACTTAAAAATTGAAAAAATATTTTTTAATACTATGAATAATCTGATACCTATCGATGAAGCAATTGAGGAAAACCCTCGTGTTAAAGAGCTTGAGAGTCAAGGATTTATTATCAATCCCGAAAAAATTGATGATTATTTAGATGACTTTAAAAACTTGAAATCTTCTGAACCAGATAGAAATTTTTGGAAAGAAAAAAGAGTTTTAATAACTGGTATAAGTGGTTTTGCTGGAAGTCATCTAGCAGAGCAATTATTGGATTTAGGATGTGAAGTACATGGAACGATTCGTAGGCATGCGGTACCTATGCACGAAAATATTGAACACTTAAGGGGAAAAGTAACATTACATGAAGCAGACATTACAAGTGCAGAAAGAATTTTTGCAATTTTTGAAGAAATTGAACCCAATGCTGTTTTTCACCTTGCTGCTGAGTCTTTTGTACCTACTTCATTTAGAGAGCCTGCCAGAGTTACTCATAATAATATTATTGGAACAATAAAAATATTTGAGGCTGCTAGGAGATTTGATCATAATTTGGTAAGTATTCAAGTAGCCTGTAGTAGTGAACAATATGGCTTAGTTGATCCACAGGAGGTTCCAGTTACTGAAGATATAAAAAAAAATCCTTTTCGTCCGAGAAGTATATATGGAATTTCGAAATGTGCAACAGAGCAAATAGCATGGTTATATCATAATTCTTATGGCGTTCCAAGTATAATTACTCGTGGTTTCAATCATGAAGGCCCACGAAGAGGAATTCAATTTGTTACTAGTGTAATTCATAGACAAATCGTTGAAATCTTAAATGGTTTAAGGAATAACATAATAATTGGAAATCCAAACGCGATAAGAGATTATACACATGTAAAGGATACTGTCAATGCTTATATATTGACCAGTGAAAAAAGAAATTACGGTGAGCCCTATAATGTATGTTCAGGTAAAGGTATAACTATAGCTAATTATGTAAAGTTAACTAAAAATATCTATAATATTTCTGCTGATGTATTTGTAGATCCAAATCGATTACGTCCTAGTGAAGTTCCCTTGTTAATTGGGAAAAATGATAAAATTAGAAGAGATATTGGATGGAGACCTTTAAGATCTATTATTGACATAATCAAAGATGGTGTTGGATATTTTCAAGAACATCCAGAACAATTAGGTATTGAAGCACATTAGACTTTTTTTAATAAATTAAACTTATTCATATTTTATTTTAAGAAAATCTAAGATCCTTTTAGTTGAATCTCCATCTTTGAAATCATTAAATCTATCCCTAATTTCTTCTCTTTTTTGCTTATAATTTTTATCAATAATATCAATATTCTTAATCGCGTCAAATAATTCATTTGCATTGTATAGAATTGGACCAGGAGCTATATCATTTAAGTTATAATTTAATCCTTTTTTTTTTCGATAATTATTTAAATCGTATGTGAATATTAGAATGGGCTTTAATGTTAAAAGATAATCAATCCAAGCACCGGAATAATCTGAAATAAGAACATCTGATATGAGTAATAACTCCTGAAAATCCGTTTTTTTATCTAAAACCTTAATGTTTTCATAATTCTCAAATCGAACTCTTTCTGTGATCATATGAGGTTTTAAGATTAGAATTGAGTTTATTTCTTTAAGGATTTTATTTAAGTTTATTATATCTGATTCTGATAAAGGAAGAGTAAAAGTTCGGTTACTTCGGAATGTTGGTGCATACAAAAATACTTGTTGAACATTATAAGGAATATCATAATTATTTTTTATATTCTCAATTAATTTATCGTTTTTATTAAATAGAATATCATTTCTAGGGTATCCTAACGAAATGATTTTATTTGGTGCTATTTTAAGTTGAGAACTTAATATATTGACATCGTTTTCATTACTAGATTGAGATAACAAATAATCAATATAATCATCATTTTTTAGCTTTAAGTGAAAAATGTCCCCCCACTTATTATATATAAAACTCTCTTTAAGATTAACTTCAACGTTTTTAATTGGTAATCCATGCCATGTAAGAATAATGGTAGATCCATTTGAAAACTCTATAGGTAAAATGTCCTCATAATTATGGGTTATGAATATATATTTTGCCCTTCTTAGAATTTTAATAGCCTGTAAACTATACATTGAGACTACATTAAAACCTATTTCTCTTAGAAGTTTCCGAACCGATTTTAATTTAGCAATCCAAACTAGGGTATATTTAGATTTTTTATTTAAAAATTCGAATAGGTATTTTGTATTATCAACAAAACCCCCGCCCCCATAAGCCCCCATGACAATTAAATTTTCATTAATTTTGCTATTAAATAGTTTGGATACATTCTTTATAACAAATGGAAATATTATTGATTTTATAAAATGATAAAATCTACTCCTCTTAAAACTAATAAATTTTTGAATTAGATTAAAAAAAAAATTACTAAGCATATCTCTATTAAATGTATGAATTTAGATTGAAAAGATTTATTCTCAAATATATAATTAATACAATATATCATTATTAAAATCGTTAATTGGAGATTTAATGATATTTTTTTTAAAATAAATAAAATAATAACTATATTTCAAAAAATATAATTAATCTTGAGATTCTCAGTTGAAAAGTATTAACAAAATTAAAAATTGTTTATATATTTAATTCTTTCTTTTGAATTTTTATCAATTCCATAATCCCTTTTTCTCCCAAATCAATAATTTCATTTAACTTTTTCTTTGTAAAAGGAGTACCTTCAGCAGTACCTTGAATTTCAATAATCTCTGAATCTTCATTCATAATTAAATTAAAATCTACATCAACTTTCGAATCTTCATGATAATTTAGATCTAATAAAATCTGATCATTTTTTAAACCTAAAGATACTGCTGATATCACCCTATAATCTGGAAAATCATAAATAAGTTGTTGATTATATAGATAATTTAAAGCATCAAAAACTGCTACAAAAGCTCCAGTTATAGCAGCACATCTAGTCCCTCCATCTGCTTGGATAACATCACAATCAATTCTTATTGTACGTTCACCAAGTTTTTCATAATTAAAACCTGCACGTATACTCCGCCCTATTAATCGTTGTATTTCAACTGATCTTCCTCTATTAAGCTCTCTTTGATTTCTTACTTGTGTTGCCCTTGGTAACATTGAATACTCGGCAGTTATCCAACCTGTCCCTGTATCTACTAAAAATCTTGGAACTGATTCTATTATGGATGCTGTTATTATTATTTTTGTGTTTCCCTGAGTTATCAAAACAGAACCTTCGGGATATTTAAGGTAATTCCTTTTTATCGATATTTCGCGAAGCTCATCAAATTTTCGTCCATCAATTCTTATATCAGACATATTTCATTTATCCAATTTTTTTAAATAAAGATGGGAGAATATTAAGAGTTAATTTTAAAAAATTACAAATTTAATTTAAACAAGTATATTTGTGTATTTTTTATAAAGTAAAAAAGTTTCTAAAACTTAATAGTATTTCATTTTATTTTATCGTAGAAGATGATTATAATATTTCATTCTTATAGCATTCTCTTTTATTTTAACTATTCAATGTTCTAAATTAAAATAGCTTTAAATTAGTAAAATTAGAAATAATTCAAAAGAAGATTATTGCTAATAAAACTCAATATTTTTTAGAAAAACTTTAATTTTATTAATTCGATAATTTTTTTAAATAAAAGAATTAAGAAAAGATAAATCAGATTTATTTTTTTAAAGGATAAGAACCTAAAATTTTATACCAAATAACATTTTCTTTCATTTTTTCGATTGCTTTTTTTATTTTTGGATTATCCTTATCTCCCTCAAAATCCATGAGAAAAATATATTCCCATCGTCCCTTTCTTCTCGGTCGTGATTCAATTTTTGACAAATTTATGTTTGTATCCGCAAAAATTTTCAACACGCCATATAAAGCTCCTGGAATATGTTTCGTCACAAAAACTATCGAGGTTTTAATATTTCCTTCTATATATTCATTTTCTTTTTTTGATATAATTAAGAATCTTGTATAGTTTGAGGGATCATCTTCAATTCTAGAATTTAAAACTTTTAAACCATATAATTTACTTGAAAACTCTGTACCAATGGCAGCATAACTTTCATTATTTAACTCACTAACCCTTCGAACTGCTTCAGCAGTTGAGCTGGTATTGATTAAATTTGCAGTCGGCATATTTGTTTTGAGCCATTTTCTTGTTTGGGCAAATGCTTGTGGATGCGAAATTATATTCTCGATTTTTGAGAGATCAGATATATTTAACGAAATTAAATTTTGAATAATCCTCAGTTCTATTTCTCCATAGATAAACAAATCTTTTTCAATTAATAAATCCAGATTTTCTCTAACTGTGCCTTGAAGGCTATTTTCAATTGGAATAATACCAAAATCTATAATTTCTTTTGCGATATTCTCAAATATTTCTAGTGTATTATTGAATGATATGAATTCCGTACCTGCTTTTGGAAAATATTCCAATGCGGCTTGATGGGTAAATGTACCCTTTGGTCCTAAAAATCCTACTTTATCAACGAAACCTTGAATGAGTTTACTTGCACTAATAATTTCTTTCCAAATAGCTTCAATACTCATTGGTTTTAATATTGTTGATTTTTGTTTAATTCTATCTATTATCTCCTTTTCTCTTTTTGGCTGATGTGTATCCATTCTTAATTTTATTTTGAGATTTCCTATCTTTTGAACAAATTTACTTCTTTCGTTCAAGAGTTCAATGAGTTTATTATCGATATTGTTAATTTCCTTTCGATAATTTTCTAATTCATTTTTATTATTCGTTTTCTCATTCATTTAAGATCAAATCTATAAAATTATTACTTTATTGATATTAATTCATTAAATTACATAAAAGCCTGTAGATTTAACTCAATGGCTGCAACCGGGAATTCTAATTTGAAATTTAATAAGACTTCAGGATTAATTTCACCAATTTCTCCAACTTTTTTATTCTTAACATAGATTCCGCCACATCGACCTTTAATGTATGTGGAACTTTCCTCAGGTTTAATTTGATAATCACTATAACACCCAAGAGAAATCATAAGGAAATCTGATAAAGATCTTATTTCAGTAAAGTTAGCATTTTCATGATAAGAAACAGCTGAAAGATGAACTTCTCTTTTAGCACCAGTTTCTTCTTTAGAATCTAATATTATAACGTCTCCAACTTCAAAAATCTTAATTGGCTTTTCTTCAGATCTATTATATAGAAGTGTTTCCATTAATTTTGGTAATAATAATGTTCTTGTAGTATTGTATTCTCTTGATACGGGATTTAAAATCCCAACCTGATTTGATTCTTCATACTTTATATTCATATAGTCATAATGTTTTTCAGAATTAGATAATATAAAATTAAGAACTTCTAGATATCCTGCTCCAATTAATAAATGTCTTATTTTATTAGAAAATGACTGAATATAATGATACTCTCCGATACATCCTTCACTGATAGTTCTTGGTAATTTTTCATAACCATACCCAATCGCACACTCTTCTGTAAAGTCGACAACATGCATAAAATCTCCTCTGTATGTTGGTACCCAAATATTTAAGGTATCCTTCTTGCTGGACTGCTTCGCATCTAATCTAACTTTATTAAAACATTTAATCATTTCCTTAGATGATAAATTTAAACCAATATAATCATTTATATAACTAATCCCAACTTCCCATTTTTCAGGAGTAAAATTAGGAGTAATAATATTTTCTTTATCCTCATAATTTACTTTTACACTTTCAATTTTAGCACCCATGTCTGCTAGAGTCGTTGATAAAATATTTAAAGCTAAATTAATTGCTTTAAAATCTGTTCCGGTTAGATCCAAAAATAGATTTTTTGTTTCATCTGTCACGGTTGTTAAAATTCCATTTATCACTGGAGGAAATGATAAAACTTCATCATTACTATCAAAAATTATGGGATATACTTCTTTCCCTTCTAATATATGAGCATATTCTATTCCTTTTTCATGCAATAATAATATTTCCTCCAAATTCATTGGATATCCATCACCATGGAGAGGAATAAAACTTACTGAATCTGGTTTTACCGCAGTATATCGAAATGGAGGAAGAATTTTATCAAGATCATGGACACCTATTGCAACCTTTTTTCTGTCTCGTCCAACTGCCCAATGAAGATGTTCTTGTATAGTCATCAATGTCCCAACTTCATCTTCATCCAAATCTATATCTCTTATAACACCACATACAATATATGGTCGAACTTGATTTACTATTGGATCGACATTTAATTCTATTTCTCCAGGAATAATTTCAAATGTAGGCGAACCAATTTCAATTTCATAGTAACCCTTAAGTGCTCTAGCAATTCCTTCTGGACTTGAAAAATCAGGTCTATTTGGATTATATTCTACTTTAATTTTTTGTTCCTCTTCATCAATATCCTCTAAATCCAAACCGATCCACTGTAAATCATATTCTAAATCCTTAATCTCTAATTTTTTTCCAACTAATTTCTCTAGCCTTTCAATTTTTAATTCTATTGTTGGCAATTCTTTTAAACCTCTCTCTTAGTATGATTGACTCCTTAACCATTTAATTGGATTAATATATAAATCTCTCATATCATCACGATTAAAGTATAACATTGCTATTCTTTCTAGTCCTTGTCCCCATGCCAAAACACGTGTTGGATTTTTTATTCCCCAAGGATATGTGACTTCTGGTCGAAAAATACCAGAACCACCCATTTCTAACCATTCACCCATTTTCTCATAATATACAGAAATTTCCATACTCGGTTCAGTATAAGGGAAAAATCCAGGTCTAGTTATAATTTTCTTAAAACCTAATTTTCTGTAAAATTCTGATAGTACTCCAATTAAATCACAAAGGGTTACATTGTCATCTATAACTATTCCTTCAACTTGAGTAAATTCTGCTAAATGAGATCTATCTACTTTTTCGTTTCTAAAAACTCTATCTATACAAAAAACTTTAATGGGGGGTTTTTCATTATTTTTATAATATTCTGCTAATCTTCTTATTGTTGTTGCTGTAGTGTGAGTCCTTAACACTGTTTTTTGAGCTGTACTTATATCCCACTTATAACCCCATCCATGAGAACCTGAGTCACCTCCATTTTCATGTGTTTCTTTAACTGCTTGAACTCTATCTTTTTTTGGTAATTTTGCCAATTTTGGATTATTTAAATAAAAAGTATCTTGCATTTCTCTAGCGGGATGATCTTGTGGTTGAAATAGAGCATCAAAATTGTAAAATGCACTTTCAATAATAGGACCTCTTATCTCAGTAAATCCCATAGAAATGAATATTTCTCTTATTTCATTAATTAATTTTATCATTGGATGTAATTTTCCTGCTTTTAATAATGGTCCAGGTTTAGTAACATCAAATAATTTTAAATCATAATCTTTCCAAGTTCCAGAGACTAGCATCTCAGAAGTTATTTTACTTACTTCTGCTAATTCTTTAATTTTTGAAAGTTCAATCTTTTTCCCTTTATCTGTTAAATATATAATTCTATTAGTTTTATAATGTTTTTTTATTAATTTCCTTTTATTTAATGAATCTAATTGCTTAATTTCATTTTTTGAGATTGTAGAATAATCAATGACAGAGTTTTTTTCAAAATTTAAAAGAAATTTTTCAATATCTGTTTCAGGAAACTTATCTGCTGTAAGAAATATTTTATTCTTTCCTGAAGCTTTACTTTGAGATATCCAACGATTTTTTTTTAAATTTGAAATTCCAATATAGAAGATATTTTTATCCAAATTAGATTTTTTTAAGAAATCATCTAAAGTAATTTCTTTAATATTATTTTCTAATAAGATATTTAATAATTGACGTTCAGGAAGCCCTTCTTTTAAATATTTATTACCTTCATTATTTAAAGTGATTTGATGAACATCTTTTTCTTTAAATCCTCCTAAATTGTATTCAATCAAGCTATTGATCGCAGACATAAGTACAATATAGTCAATTTTAAGTTCTTTTGCTAATTCTGTTGCGAGTATTTCTGAATTTTTTTTCTTTAATACCCTTAAAATATCAATTACTTCTCTTTTAAGTCGAATCGTCATAAATTAATTCCAAATTAAATTACGTTTTTCTTATATCTTTTAAAATCTCTAACGTATTTAAATCTTTCGTGGATTTAGTTATTGTAAATTACTCTTTCTTGAATTAGAAGGATGTTTTCTAAATTTTACTGCAAAAAAGTGGATTATACTAAATTTAAAATCAAAAAATCCGCAGCCAAGGGACTAAATTTAGTTTGAAAAAATTATTCCCTTGGCAGAATAAAGAATCTAAAGTAGTATGATTTTTGGAAGGAACTTATTTTCATATATATAGTTTCAGGATACCATTCCATAATCATCAAATCACTAGAATAAAGTTCTTGATTATAGTAATATCTAGAATTATGTAAAAATTTTTGTTTTTTTTATCAATTTTTCTTAATTTCAATTTAAAAATAAGTTTTCTATAGTTTAGCTCTTATTGATGTAGAACTAATTTTATTGTTATTATCATCCTTTAGAAGTGGTATAACAATTAGAACAAGAGGATTTAGCCCACTTTTCGTTCTATTTTCATTTAACTTTAAAGCATTATCATATGTTTCTTGACTGACTACTAAGCCCTCATATTCTGGATCTTGAGCACATTCATCCATATCCGCCCAATTTGATATCTCAACAATATTAATTCGATTTAAATCGGTAATAGAACTAATGTAGTTTTTTAATTTTTTTTTTCTAGTTTGATAATTTTCCAATTTTGAAGAATATTGCTTATTTTTTAGTAAATCCTGAGTTGTTAATCCAATTTCAATATTTTCAGAAATAGAGAGGGCTATTTTTAATAGATATTTATGACCTTCATGAAGATGATCGAAAGTTCCTCCTAATCCTACTTTTTTGAGAATCTGAAGAACCTCCTATTAATTGAATAAGATTAGATATTTATTTTTTGATATTTTCTTTTTGAGAATCCCTATTACTTTCTTGTCCCTTATTTTTTTCAGTAGGACTCTTTAACCTTACAGAATATATATCTTTTATCTCCATTAAATCATTACATTTTTCACATTTATCTAATCTTTTAAAGACAAAGTCTCCTTTCTCATAGTTTCTTACTTTTGTAAGACCACATAAGTTACAGATTAGTATTGAAAGAGTCTGTCTGATAGGTTCAGGAGGGGTTTTTTGAATTTGGACTAAAGATAATCCAAGACACATTAGCATGATACCAATTGTCCAACTTGAGACGGTATCAAGCCCAATATCAAGATAAATGAATATACCGCCTAATACCATTAATAGAATTAATAATATGTTTTTTAAAACACTTTTTAATGTAATTTTTTTTTTTAGTACATCCTCATCGTCTTCTTCTTCAATCATAGAACATATTGCAATTTCTTTTTTTCTATGCTTTATAATAGAAAAGAATAAATAAATTTTTTTATTATAAGAACTAGAGAAATTAGAGTTTTCAAATACTAAATAATTTAACAATGAGATGAATAACATTTATCAACCGGCACAAACAGATCCAGTATCTCTTATCATATCGTTATTGTGGCTTGTTCTAATTTTTATTTCAATGTTTTATGGACAAAAGATTCAAGCATGGAAAGCATCTAAAGACATTCAGGTTGCTTTAGAAAAATTAAAAAAATGGAATGATGAGTGTAAAGAAATTTTAATAACTAACTTCAAGGAATTTGCTGATAAAAAAAAAACTCAGAAAGATTTGATGTTACAAATAGAAGATTTTCTAACATTCGTTACTATCTCACCTGTCTCTCTTGATCCCTATGGAATCGTTCCTAAATTTGATCATGTTGTAGATGTGAGAGATAATAGATATAAAGAAGAAGTTGAAATGCTAGCTCCAAATGCAGATTCTGTGCAAAGAGCTAATCTAGAAAATTTATTGGAAGCAACAATGGCTATAGATTTCATCTACAGGTTGATTCGGCACTACCTAATTCTTGGGAAAAAGTCGAAATCAATGATATTATTAGTGCAGATTTCCTTTCAATTAGGATTAATCATGAGTATGGCTAAGGCATATTATCATGCTGCAAAAGCTTTCTCTGAAGGTAGCCCAATTGGAGATGGACTTGGGCCATTAGTCGCAGCTAGTTTTCTTAAATCCATAACAGAAGAAGATATTAGAGCAGATGAAATTGTAAGAGAAACAATTGTCCAAGAAGTTGATTTTGAAGATAGAACTGTGTATGTGGTGCGAGCTAAAGGACCAGGTGGAACTGTCGGAAAACCAGGAAAAGCAATTAAACAATTAATTGAACAACATGGAGATTATATTTCAAGGATTATAATGATCGATGCTGGTTTAAAGCTCTCTGGAGATAAAACAGGTTCAATTGCAGTTGGTGTCGGAGCTGCTATAGGAGGGATTGGAGTTGAAAAGTATCTTATTGAAGAAGCTTCAACCGGAAAAGCAATCCCTATTGATGCCCTAATTTGTAAACAATCTTTAGAGGATGCAATAACTACTATGAAAAGGCCCATTACTAAATCTGTAGCTCAATTTGTTGAAAAAATAAAGATTTCAATTCGAAAGAGAACTGAAAAGGGAACTAGAATCATTTTAGCAGGTATTGGAAATACTATAGGTATTGGCATATAATATTATTTTTACGTCTCTTTATTTTTAATATTAATAGAATTTTCTTGTATGAAATTGTTTATTTAGAATTCTTCTTTATACTGATCATAAATCTATTCCAATTTAGATAAAATTATTTGAGAAGTGATAAATATGCCAAAAGTTGGGACACAAGAATGGCTTGATGCTTATATGAAAGCTTTAAATAACAATCAAAATTATAAAGAAGCTGCAAGTTGGTGGGAAGGAGATTTTATCTTTGTCATTAAACCTAGTGGTAATCTAGATAAAGAATTGAAAATGTTTGTTGGTCTTTATAAAGGAGATTGTACTGGTGTAAAAGCATTAGCAGAAGGAGAACAATATGACATTTTACCTCCTAATTCTCCGCCAAGACCATTAGGAGAAGGAAAAGTTGGAGCAGAGTTTGAATTCTCAGGACCTTATGATAATTGGATTAAAATGTTGAATAAGGAGATTGATCCAATCCAAGGGCTTATGGCAGGTAAGTTTAAATTAATAGGAAATATGGCAAAAGTCATGAGAGCAACAAAAGCCGCTCAAGAGCTCGTAAACTCAACTACTATAGTTGAGACAGAATATTACTAAATACCTTTTTTTATTATTCTTTTATTCCTTTCATAAATCCCTTAATTCTCTATGTAAAACTTTACCTACAATTGTTTTTGGAATTTCATCGATGAATTCTACAAATCTAGGATATTTATCAAATGCCATATTTTCTCTTGCCCAATCAATAATCTCTTGTTCTGTAACTTTATCTTTAAATTCTTCTTTCAGGACAACAAAAGCTTTAATGTTTTCATTCCCTTTATCATCAATAATCCCAATAACCCCACATTCTTCAATAACTTCATTATTATATAATAAATTTTCTACTTCTGTTGGATAAACTGAATGCCCCTTATATTTAATGAGATTTTTTAATCTATCCTTTATAGTTATATAACCATCCTCATCCATAACACCTAAGTCTCCCGTATGTAACCAAAAGTTTCCATCTTCATGTTTTTTAATAGTATTGGCAGTTTCTTCTTCTTGTTTGAAATATCCTTTCATCATTTGTGGTCCTCTACATATAATTTCTCCAACTTCCCCTATAGGTAATGTTTTTTCATCTTGATCGATAACTTTTACTTCAGTATTAGGAATTGGTATCCCTATAGTACCAGGTTTATTCAATCCCTCAAAAGGATTTGCTGTTACAACTGGAGACATTTCAGTTAAACCATACGCTTCCCTCAGTTTTGCTCCTGTCAATTCTTCAAACCTAATCCGAATTTCATCAGGAAGTGGTCCAGCGCTACTAAAACAATATTTTATACTCGAAAGATCATGCTTTTCAATATTCTCATAATTATTAATATTATTATAAATCGCTGCAACACCCGGAAATAAAGTAGCTCTTGTTACTTCAATAACTTCAATAATTTCATGTGCTTCTCTTGGATTAAAAACACAAGCAAGTTTTCCTCCCAAATGAACAGCAATATTCATCATAAAAGCCATATAAATATGATAAAAAGGTAATGCAGCAACTATTACTTCTTTTCCAAGTTCTTTTTCTACAAACAATGCTTCTGCTTGTGAAATACAATTTGCTATACTTCCATGTGTTATCATTGCTCCTTTAGGGAATCCCGTTGTTCCTCCTGTATATTGGAGCATAGCAAGATCCTCTGGATTGATTTGGATTTTAGGTGGATCTGGTTGAGTGTTTCTTATAATATCCTCCCATGTAGGGTCGCTACTAGATGGATATTGAGGAGGAGCCATAGGATCTAATGAAAGATAAGGGCCTAAATTGCTATAAAACTTATGTTTCACATTAGTTTCTAAAATAATAGAATCTACTATCTGGGAAAATCCCTCCCATCCTATATAGACTTTAGCTTCACTATCGTTCAATTGACGTTTTATTTCTAGACTCTTAAAAAGTGGTGATATACTAGTTACTATAGCTCCAATTTTTATCACACCAAAATAAGCTGTAATAAATGCTG
This sequence comes from Promethearchaeota archaeon, assembly GCA_048937405.1. Lineage (GTDB taxonomy): Archaea > Asgardarchaeota > Lokiarchaeia > Sigyniarchaeales > SOKP01 > Loki-b32. Next base: position 64,951 of record JBHLNF010000005.1, on the reverse strand, counting down.
GATTATTCGTAAAATGGATAGCCACAGTATCCCCTTTCTTTATGCCAATATTTGTAAGTATGGTAGCTATTCGATATACAATATCTTGTGCTTGTTTATAAGTTAATTCAAATCCCATGAAATATGTTAAAGCATTATTTTCATATACTTTCACTGAGTCTTCAAAATAATCCACTAGAGTCTTACCATCATATTCTATTTTCTTAGGAACATTATCAGGCCAATGCTTATAATAAAGCCTTTCATCTGACATTTTTTTTTCTGTCATAATCTTATTTTTGGAAGAATCTAATATAACTTTTTCAGTGTTTTTAAAATATAATAAAATAGAGTATTGAAAAAAATAATATAAAAAGTAAATCAATAGGAGTACTAGAAATTTCCATTAAGTTAAAATGGTGATTCTTTATCAATAACGAGAAGATTTGCAAGATTCATAAGTTTTCCAAGATTTCTTCCAGTAGTACCCTTCTGGATTCTAAGTTTTCGTTTACCAAATTGATTTTTATTGGTAATCATATGAACAGTTGAATTCTCTCCATTACAAAAATACATCAAATCTTCTGGAGCTGCTATTAATTGAAAATCATACTCTTCTAATTTTCCTCTATTTAAGACGAAAATTCCACCTTCTGTTTTCAGATTTAACCAAAAAATATAATCTTTTTCAATCTGGAGACCTAAATTTACTCCTGCAGCTAATTTTACCAATTTTTTATTACTTTTGGGAACCATCCTCTTTTCATTCACTATACTCTCAATAACAGCTTTAAAAGTATCAAATAGATTTTCTTTTTCTGACTCTTCCATAATATCTCAATTTTTAGAAATAAAATAAATACCTAATAAATAAACAATTATAAAAAAATATTAAATAGTTTTGATAAATAACTAATAAAAATTTAGATTAAATTAAACTAATGTTAATCAATACAATTTTTTTAATTAAAATATAAAAAGAAATGGTGGAAACAAATGTGGTATTTTTATTCCCCTAATATAATATATGGTGAAGATGCTTTAGATTTCATTGAAAATATTCCTGGAAAAAAATGCTATATCATTACAGACAAGATTCTGGAAAATCTCGGGTATTTGAAAATTTTGACCGATAAACTTAACGAATTTGATAAGGAATATACAGTGAATACAGATACTAAACCAGATCCTCATGAACCTGATGCATTAGTTGCAAGACAAGATTGTATAAATTATGGACCAGATTTAATCATTGCACTAGGTGGAGGTTCAGTTATGGACACAGCAAAATTAGTTTGGACTTTATATGAATTTCCAGATATGAATGCAGATGATCTTTATCCTTTCAATCCAGAATTATATAAAATGGGTAAAAAAGCAAAATTGGTTGCTATTCCTACCACATCTGGAACTGGAGCAGAAACTACAAATGTAAGTGTTGTTTCGAGATTAATTAATAATATCTGGAAAAAGCACTTCTTTTTACATAAATCAATGATGCCAACATTTGCTATAGTTGATCCAATTTTTCCTAAAGGAATGCCAGCAAACTTAACGATGGATACTGCTTTTGATGCAATAGCCCATTCCTTAGAAGGAATAACATCCCAATGGAAAAATGAATTCACTAAAGCTATGGCTTTAAAGGCAATAGAGCTAATCTTTAAATTCCTTCCATTGGTACTCAATGATGGAAACAATATGGAAGCTAGGGACTTAATGCATCAAGCAGCAACTATGGCAGGCTTAGCATTTGGAAATTCTCAAGCGCAATTAGCTCATACAATAGGACATTCATGGGGATCTGTATTTCACGTACCTCATGGTAGAGCTGTTGGTGTTGCATTACCTTATGTTCTACAGTATTGCTTAAATGATTCAGACCAAAACAATAAAACTGAAGAAATTCTTGCTAAAGTTGCGAAACAATTAGGTTGGATAAATTGGGATCAAGATAATAAAAAAGCAGCAAATAGAGTAATTGAAAAAATTAAAAATTTACAAAAAGAAATAGGATTTCCTCTTTCTCTAAAAGAAATCGGAACTCCAAAAGAAGAAGTTGATAAATACATAGATGAGTTAGTAAATATGTGTTTTGAAGATTCTACTAGTGTACTAGGACCTAGATCTGCGAATGGTGAGGAATTCAGGAATCTTTATCTATATGCATATGAAGGTAAAAATATAGATTTCTAATTTCTTTTTTAATTAATACAAAACAAAGGTGAAAAATTTAATGAAAGGATTTGTAGGAAAATTGTTAAAAGTTAATCTTAGTACTAGTGAAATATCAGATGAAATTTTAGATGAAACTATCGCAAAAGATTTTCTTGGAGCTGCGGGTTATAGCTGTCGATATCTATATGACAAAATTACCAAAGACACGGATCCCTTATCATCAGAAAATATCTTAATGTTTATGACTGGACCACTTTGTGGTTCAACAATACCTACAAGCGGAAGATTTACTGTATGTGCTAAATCTCCTTATACTGGCTTATGGGGTGAATCAAATTGTGGTGGATTCTTTGGTCCAGAGTTAAAAAAAGCAGGGTATGATGGTATTGTGATTTCTGGAGCTTCAGATACTCCAGTTTTTTTAGAAATTATTGAAAATAGAATCATAATAAAAGATGCATTGGACATTTGGGGTAAAGGCACTCTCAAAGTTTCTGAAATATTAAAGGAAAGACTAGGAAAACTCACTAGAATCGCATGTATTGGACCTGCTGGTGAAAATTTAGTAAAATATGCAACAATTGCTTCAGAAGACAAAACAGCAGGTAGAACAGGAATGGGTGCGGTAATGGGATCTAAGAAACTTAAAGCTATTGCCGTTAAAGGAACAAAAAGAAGTTATGAAGCGGCTAAACCTGATGAATTTAAAAAAATTTCGCAAAAAGTTATAGAATTTGTTAAAAATTCATTTCTCACTACAATGTTATCACATCTGGGTACAGGTGGAGGATTAGATATGTATAATGTACAAGGAGAATTGCCTATTAAATACTGGACTCAAGCACAATGGGATGATTCTTATAATATCTCTGGGGCTACAGCTTCCGAGAAAATTTTTACCAGAAGCTACCCTTGCTTTGCATGTCCAATCGGTTGTGCTAAGAAGGCTGAAGTGAAAGAGGGAGAATATAAAACTGATGGAGAAATAGAAGCTCCAGAATATGAAACTGCAGCAGGTTTTGGTTCAATGATACTAAATTCAAATTTAGAATCTATTGTTCATGCGAATCTACTTTGTAATGATTTAGGAATAGATACTATAAGTAGTAGTAGTACAATTGCTTTTGTCTATTATCTTTTTAACAAAGGCAAAATCCAATCAAAAGATATTGATGGAATTGTACCTAAATGGGGAAATCCAGAACCAATGATTGAAATGATTAAAAAAATATCAAGAAGAGAAGGTATTGGAGATTTATTAGCAGAAGGTTCAGATGCAGTTGGGAGAAAATTTGGTATTTCTCAAGATGAGATTGCAACAGTTTATGGGATGGAAGTTCCTTATCATGATTTACGTAATTGTTTTGGTATGGTAGTTACCTACGCACTTGGGAGTCCAAGAGGTCCTTGTCACAATTCAAGTGATATGTTCAATATTCTACTGGGTATCCCAATTCAGGATTTAGGTATGAAAATGCTTGATAGATATACAGATTCTGAAGAGATGGGAAAAATGGGAGCAATAGGTCAGAACTATAGAGCACTCTCAAATTCCCTAATAATATGTGTTTTTGCTAATCCAGAACCCAGCAAATTGGCAAAAATTATTAATGCAGCTATAGGAATTAATTGTAATATTGAAACTTTAAAACTACTTGGAGAAAGAATCTATATGATAAAACGATTATTTAACCTTAAAATGGGTATTAGACCAACTGATGACAGAATTCCACAGATTTTACTAATACCTAAAGATAAGGGAGATTCAGCTGGAAAAACTCCAAACTTCCAGACTATCAAAAGTGGTTATTACAAATACAGAACCTTTGATTTTAATAGTGGATACCCAAGTCAAGAAAAACTTAAATATTTGGGATTAGATACGATTTCTATTTAATTTATATCATTATTTTAAATACTTTTTATTTATTGCTACTTTATTTCTAATATCTTACAATATTTCAATCAAAGCATGGCTAATAATAAAAGCAATTTAAAATGGTTAAAGGAAAAAATGGTTTTTTTTTTTGATTTAGATGGAACTATCTATTTAGGAAATAAACTTTTTGATGGTGTTCCAGAATTAATTGAAATATTAAAGAAGTCTAACAAACATTTTTTCTTTCTTTCAAATAATTCAAGTAAATCCACTGAAGACTATTTAAAGAAATTGAACAGATTAAACTTAAACATTACATTAAATAATATTATTTTATCTCAACATCCTACGATAGATTATCTGAAAAAAAACGAATTTAAAAATATTTTTTTATTAGGAACTCAATCTCTTAAAACTGAATTCATAAATGAGGGTTTTATATTAACTGAAGATAATCCTGAGATTTTAGTCTTAGCTTTTGATCAAGAATTTACCTATAATCGTTTAGCAAAAGCTGCTTATTTTCTTCAAAAAGATGGGTTTCCTTATATTGCTACACATCTCGATAATAGATGTCCTACCGAAAATGGTTATATTCCAGATGCGGGAGGAATTGCAGCCCTCTTATATAAAGCTGCAGAAAAAATGCCAAAAGTCTTAGGGAAACCAAACAAAGAAATGTTACTTTTTAAGTTAAATCAATTAAATATCTCACCTGAAAATGCTGTAATGTTCGGAGACCGTCTTTATACAGATATTAAAATGGGAAAGAAAGCAGGAATAACAACATGTTGTGTATTATCAGGAGAAACAACAATGGAAATGATAAAGAATAGTGAAGATAAACCAGATTTCATTTTAGATGGAGTTTGGGATCTTTTAAATGAATTTAAGAAGAATTAATTGAATTTTTCAACCCTAAAATCTTATTTTCAGAAAATTTTATCTCAAAAAAGAAATTATTTCATTCAAATACTTTTTACATTCTATGTCCATAAAATATAAAAAGTAAAAGTGCTGTTTTTATTTAAATACATTTTGATGATTGGACTGATATTGGTTTAGTAAAATGACAAACACTGAAAATAAGAAATTTGTTTATGATTTTAGTGAAGGAAATAAGGATCTAAAGAATCTCCTTGGAGGTAAAGGGGCAAATCTAGCTGAAATGACTAAGTTAGGACTTACTATTCCACCAGGATTTACTATAACAACTGAAGCATGTTTACTCTATTTTAGTAATCCTGAAAAAATAATGGGGATCCTAAAACCTAAAATTATAGAACATTTACACACATTAGAAAAAATTACTGGAAAGAAATTTGGAGATAATAAAAATCCATTGTTGGTTTCTGTTCGATCAGGTGCACCAATGAGTATGCCTGGCATGATGGATACTGTATTGAATTTAGGATTAAATGACGTAAGTGTAATGGGATTAGCCGAACAAACAGAAAATCCTCGTTTTTCTTATGACTCTTTTCGAAGATTTATTCAGATGTTTGGAGATGTGGTAATGGGGATTGGTGATGAGAAATTTGAGAGGATATTAGATAAATATAAAAGAGCTATTGATAGAAATGCCCTAGATACTGATTTAGGAGTAAATGATTTACAAAAAATAATAGCGGACTATAAAGCTCTATATGAAAAAGAAATTGGTTCCCCTTTCCCGCAAGATCCATTCCAACAATTATTCTTAGCAATTGAAGCTGTTTTCAAATCTTGGAATAACAGAAGAGCTATTACTTATAGAAAAATCAATAATATACCTGATTTTGGTACGGCTGTGAATATTCAAGCGATGGTTTTTGGAAACAAAGGTTGGAATTCTGCTACAGGGGTTGCATTTACAAGAGATCCATCAACCGGAGATAACAAGAAATTTGGTGAATACTTAACAAATGCCCAAGGAGAAGATGTTGTTGCAGGGATAAGAACACCTAAAAAATTAGAGGAAATGGCCGATGAGTTTCCAAAAATTTACAAAGAATTATTAAATACAATGGACAAACTAGAAACACACTATAGAGATATGCAAGATATTGAGTTTACTATTGAAGATGGAAAATTGAATATTTTACAAACACGAAATGGGAAAAGAACACCTTCTGCTGCTGTAAAAATCGCAGTTGATATGGTTAAAGAAGGATTTATTTCTAAAAAAGATGCGATAATGAGTATTGATTCGAATAAAGTGGCAAAATTATTGTTCAAAAGTATTGATGAAAACTCAATAGTTCATGTTCTAGCACATGGGATTAATGCGTCTCCAGGAGCAGTGTCTGGGATTGCAGTTTTTGATTCTGATAGAGCTGAAGCATTAGCACATCAAGAACAAAAAGAGATAATATTAGTAAGACCTCAAACAAAACCTGAAGATGTTCATGGATTATATGCTGCAGCAGGAGTATTAACTCAATTTGGTGGAAAAACTTCGCATGCTGCAGTTGTAGCTAGAGGTATGGGTAAACCAGCTGTTGTTGGTGCCCAAGATATCGAAATAGATGAAGAAAATAGAGCATTTAGAGTTGCTGAAATGGTGATTAATGAAGGGGATTGGATAACCATTGATGGGTCAACAGGAAGTATTATTGAGGGAAAAGTACCTCTTGTCGAACCCGAAATAAAAGGTGAATTCCTAGAACTATTAGAAATGGCTGATGATATAAAAAAATTGGGTGTTAGGGCTAATGCAGATACACCTGTTGATGCCAAGAAAGCATTGGAATTCGGTGCTCAGGGAATTGGACTCTGCAGAACAGAACATATGTTCATGGCACAAGATCGTCTACCAACAGTCCAAAATATGATCATGGCTCGAACTACAGAGGATCGCCAAGATGCCCTTAATAAAATCCTACCATGGCAAAAACAAGATTTTTATGAAATTTTTAAAATAATGCAAGGAAAACCCGTTACAATTCGATTATTAGATCCACCTCTACATGAATTCTTACCTGAACTATCTACTGTTTTATTGGAAAGTCAAGAGCTTAAAATGACAAATGCATTATCAAGATCATTATTAGATTCAAGTCCTTTAGATAAAGAGATCAAGAAAAAAAGTAAAGTTATCTCTTTAATTAGGTCACTCTCTGAGGAGAATCCTATGATGGGACTTAGGGGTTGTCGTTTAGGAATAGTCTGGCCTGAAATAAATGAAATGCAAGTAAAAGCAATATTTCAGGCCGCTTGTGAACTTAAACTTCAAGGAATTGATGTAATACCAGAGGTTATGATTCCTTTAGTCGGAATGATATCTGAATTACAATTAGTTAAAACCCAGCTGATGGAGGTAGCTCTAGAGACAATAAAAAATTATAATGTAGATTTAGATTACAAATTCGGAACAATGATAGAAATACCAAGAGCCGCTTTAACAGCTGATGAAATTGCTATAGAAGCTGAATTTTTTTCTTTTGGAACCAATGATTTAACTCAAATGACATTTGGGTTCTCCCGAGATGACGCAGAAGGCAAATTTTTACCAATCTACTTAAATAAAGAAATTTTAGAACATAATCCCTTTGAAATTCTTGATCAAGATGGTGTTGGAAAATTAATGAAACTTGCTATCAAGCTTGGTAAGAAAACTAGACCAGATCTAAAAACTGGAATCTGTGGAGAACATGGAGGAGAACCCAGTTCAATCAAATTTGCTCATTCCATAGGATTAGATTATGTTTCATGTTCCCCTTTTAGAATCCCCGTAGCTAGAATTGCAGCAGCTCAAGCTTCAATTGAACAAAAAAAAGCTTAAATTAACATAATTTTTTTTAATACTTCAAAAAATATTGAAACTTAACCTTTCCGTAAAAGTTTTATCAATTCAACTATTTACTAGTTTATATATTGTTTGATGGATGATAATATGGCTTTAACTTTAGATGAAAGAATTGCATTACTAAAAGAAGTAGGAGAAGAGATTATTGAATTAGAAGAATTAAGAGATATGATTCAATGGAAATTAGAACATAATAAAAAAATTTATGCATATGATGGATTTGAGCCTTCTGGTAATATTCATATAGCTCAAGGACTATTAAGGGCCATTAATGTCAATAAAATAACACAAGCGGGAATTAGATTTAAATTTTTAGTAGCAGATTGGCATGCTGCTGCAAACAAAAAGTTTGATGGAGATTTAGAAGTAATTAAAAAAGTTGGTGACTTTTTCATTGAGCTTTGGAAGGTTTGTGGTATGGATCTAAGTAAAATAGAGTTTCTTTATGCTTCAGATTTAGTAAAGAATCCTGATTATTGGGAATTAGTACTAAAAATTGGCATACAAACAACTTTAAAACGAATTAAAAGGTGCACACAAATAATGGGTAGAAGTGAATCAGATAAATTGTATGCTTCACAAATATTATATCCCCTAATGCAAGCTGCTGATATTTTCTATCTCCAAACTGATATATGCCAATTAGGAATGGATCAAAGAAAAGTAAATATGTTAGCGAGAGAAGTTGCTAAGAAGCTAGATAAAATAAAACCAATAGCAATTCACCATCACATGTTAATGGGTTTAAAAACGCCCTCTACAGATTTATCTGGTATTGATAGAACAATAGATATTAAGATGTCAAAATCTGATCCGGATTCATCAATATTTATGTTAGATTCTCCTGAGGATGTAAGACGCAAGATAAATAAAGCATATTGTCCTCCTAAACAGATAAAAGAAAATCCTATTTTAGAATACTGTAAATATATCATATTTGAACTAATTGATGTTTTTGAAATTCGACGTCCTGAAAAATATGGTGGAGATATAATATATAATTCCTATAAAGACTTAGAAAAAGAATATTCAGAAGGAAAGCTTAATCCACCAGATTTAAAACCAGCTGTCGCTAAATATGTTAACCAGTTTTTAGAACCTGTAATAGAACATTTTAAAAATGATGTTCGTGCCAAAAAAATGTATCAATTTGTTCAAAATGCATATAATAAATATAAAACAAATGAAAAATAAAAGAAAGAAATTGAATAGTTGTTAAAAACGTGTCAAATAATAAAACAGTTGATATTTTTTTAAATCCAAAATCCGTAGCTGTAATTGGAGCATCCAAGAACCCAATGAAGGGAGGACATCGAATTGTATATAACCTTGTTAATAATAACTATAAAGGAACAATTTATCCTATCAATCCAAACTCAGATGGAGAATTATTGGGATTGAAATTCAATACTTCAGTTTTGGATGTTGAAGAGGAAATAGATTTAGCAATTTTTTATGTTCCAAATCATAGAATTCCACAACTATTGGAAGAATGTATTCAGAAAAAGATTCGAGGTGCAATGATCGAAGCTTCTGGCTTTGAAGAAGTTGGTGAGAAAGGTCTTGAGATAAAAGAGCAGATTTTAAAAATCACAGACAATTTTTCAAAAATAAGGATAATGGGGCCAAATTGCATGGGTCTTACTCGAATTGATGGAGATAGTGATGCGGAAGACAATGAACGGGGAGGGTTGTTTACAAGCTTTGGTGTCTTTTCTACTTACAAAAGAGGAAATATCGCCATAATCAGTCAATCTGGAATGCTGAATGGTGGATATTTGATGTATATAATGGAAAAATACCCCGAGTTAGGAATTAGATATTCCTGTTCAATTGGTAATAAGATGGATTTAAATGAAACTGACTTTTTAGAATACTTTATAGAAGATAATACTGTTAATGTCATTGCTGTATATCTTGAATCTTTCAAGGATCCGAGAAAATTTATCAATTTATGTAAAAAAGTGAGAAAAATACCAAATAAGACTATTATTCTCGTGAAAGGTGGAATTACCTCACAAGGTCAAAAAGCTACTTTAAGCCATACAGGAGCAATAGCTGAAAATTCAAAATTAATTAACGCGATTATAGCCCAATCTGGAGTAATTCAAGCGAAAGATTTTGATGAGCTATTTCAGTTTGCCCGAACATTTTCAATGATGTACAATGAAAATAAAGTTATGCCAAAACAAGGAAACGTTTCTCTAGTTACAGGATCGGGGGGTGCAGGCACGGTTGTTGCAGATATTACTGCACAGTATGGTTTGAAGTTCCCTAATTTTAATGATAAGGAATATGAAATATTAGTAGATCTATATCCAGAATGGATGCCTCCTAATCGATTTGCTCTTATTGATTTTTGGCCAGCAATGGAAAAAGCTATGACGAAGAATAATAACCGAGATGAAATTATAAATATAGTATTTGAGCTTTTATTAAATGATAAGAAAGTAGAGGGTATGTTAAACATGTTGTTTTGCGCAAGACGTTTTGGAGGGCTTCCTGATTATAAAAAATTCGTTAAAACTATCAATGATGGTTCAAAACCTGTATTCTTTTGGCTAATTGGAGAAGTTAAGGCAGTTCAAGAAGTAACTAAATATATGGCACAAAATAATATCCCTACATTTCCAACTATAGAAGAAATGATAAAAAATTTCAAAATTTTAGTTCAAGATTCTAAAAATAAAAATTATAATTAAATTTGTATTATGGTTCGGATACTGTGCATAGGTGATTCTCATATCCCTAAACGAGCAACGGATCTACCTGAACAAATGTATGAAAAAATAGATGAATTGACCCAAAATGAACTATATGATGAAATTTTTTTTACTGGAGATTTAATAAATTTTCCAGAACTACTTACTTTTTTGGATCTAAAAACAAAGGGAAATTTATTTAGAGTCATTGGAAATATGGATTATTACTATGGTTATCGAGATTTGCCTACTTTTCAAAAATTAGATATTGAACTAGAAAACAGAGTAAAGATAAGAATAGGTTTAATACATGGAGCACAAATTAAACCCCGAGGAGATCATGATCAATTAGAGACTCTTGCAATTGAAAGAAAATGCAACATTTTAGTTTCAGGACATACACATAAAGAAGAAGTATTTTTATCAGGAAAAGGCGTCTTATTAATCAATCCAGGAAGTATCACAGGTGCGTGGTCATTTATTGCAACGGGTATTCCTTCTTGTATTGAATTATCTATTAAAAACAGTATAGAAGAAATTAATGTATATCTCTTTCAACTCAATAGAAAAAATAGGGAGATTAACACTTCTAAATCAAATTTTATATTTAAGAATGGGCTACTATATAGAAAAAAGTAGGCTTTTTTTCATAAGAAGAATATCAAGTTAAAAAGAATGTTGAAGATAGATTTTATAAAATCATAAAAAAATATTTTCTAATTAAGTATTTTAACTTTTTTTTGATCTACTAAAAATTTCTAATTTTATTATGATCTTAATTGTATTATGGTATTTAGAAGTTATTTTAAAGAAAATATCTATAGATATTTTTCTTATAGTTATTAAGTAAAAGAAGTGATTCTCAAATTGAATCTCTTAATGATATTTTCATCTAACTTTATAAAAATTATTTGAATTATCATAGATTTCTAAAATAATAAACATAAATATGAGCACATTATATTATTTTTTAAAGTATCACTAATTTTTCTTCTAAATTACTATTAAGTAAAAACAGTAAAAAAATGACAATTTTAGAAGAACAGCAAAATGCATTAAAAGTTATTGAAGAACAGATTGGAGAATCGTTATTAGAGATATCTCCATTAGAACGTTATTCATTTGGGTATTTTCTCCGAGATCAACATATTACTGGCTTAAGCTTATATTCTTGCAAAGTTTCTGATATTCCAGAAGAAATAAAGGCATTTACATCACTTGAACATTTATATTTGAGAGGTAATAATTTAATCGATGTTTCAGATGATTTATTTTCTCTCTCTTCTCTAAAGATCTTAGATCTAAGTGAGAATGATTTAGCTAGTCTACCTAAGACGATTAGTTCTCTTAATCAATTAAGAGAATTGCATTTGGAATCGAATCATCTAATAAATTTACCAGAATCATTGGGGGATCTATCAAATCTAGAATTGTTAGATCTAAGTGAAAATGAATTAGAGATTATTCCATCTACACTAGGTAAAATGAATAAATTAAAGACTTTGGATTTAAGTAGAAATAGTATTAATGCATTACCTGAATCAATAGGGCAATTAGAATCTTTAGAATTATTATATTTAGGAAATAATCAATTACAAGAGCTTCCTAGAACAATTCAAAATCTGTCTTCACTAAAAAGATTAAACTTACGAAATAATAATTTAACTGAATTACCAGATACTATAGGCAAATTACCATTTCTGACTTCATTATTCTTAAAAGGAAATAAAATTGTAAAATTACCAAATACTATTGGAGAATTAGGTAACCTTATCTATCTAGGTTTGACATCAAATATGTTAAAAAGTCTTCCAGAGTCAATTGGATCATTATATTCTTTAGAAAGTTTAAGCCTATCTTCAAATAAATTAAAAAGGATTCCCGAATCAATTGGAAACTTAAACTCATTGCTTCGATTAGAACTTTCAAATAATGAATTAATTTCCCTCCCATTATCTATAGGTAAGCTTTCTAATCTTAGATTTTTAAGATGTGATCATAACAATTTAATGGATCTTCCAGATTCTATAGGAGATCTTATTAATATTGAAATATTAAATCTTGAAATGAATAATATTGAAGTACTTCCTGAATCAATAAGTTCTTTAAAAACCTTAAAAGAATTAAATTTATATGATAATAAATTAATTAAATTACCAGATTCAATTGGAAGACTCCCTTCGCTTGAGATTTTAGATTTAAGTAAGAATCAATTAAAAAAAATTCCAGAGTCTATAGGATTATTGAACTCACTAATAGAATTAGATATATCTACTAACCATTTGATAAGTATCCCTGAATCAATTGGGAAACTTCCTTTAATAAAAACTTTAATCTTAGGGTTCAACCGTTTAGAAACTATTCCTAAATCTATGGGATTTTTAACAACTTTAGAAATACTTGATTTAGGTAAAAATTACTTAAAAGAACTACCTCAATCTATAGGAGCTCTAACTTCTATTAAACATTTATATCTTTACTATAATGAGTTAAAAGAATTACCTGAGACTATAGGATCCTTACAATCATTAAAATATCTATATTTAGGAAACAATAAGTTATCCAAACTTCCTGAATCTATTGGTTATGTGAAATCTTTAAAATATTTATTTTTAAGAACAAATTATTTAAGTGAATTACCCTTAACACTTGAATTCCTGCCATCTCTTAAATATCTTAATATTGAGAAAAATAATCTTAAAGGTTATCTTGATTTTTTACATAAATTGGAAGTTAAGGGGATTAAAATCTTAAAATAATACTTAACTATTTTTTTTATTGAGAAAATAAAAATATTCGTAATTATTTCTCTATTATTTGTTATAATATAATTTAAATAGTAAATGGGGTTAGAATTAACTATGAATATTTCAAAGGCTTTGAAGATTAAATTACCCGAAGAAGTACCACAATACCCTAAATTTGTCGACGGTATAAGAAGAGCTCCATCAAGAGGTTATTTTCTTAATCCTAATCAGACGAAATTAGCCTTAAAAAACTGTTTGAGATACATCCATCCATCATTACATGAAAAATTAGCTCCAGAATTCTTAGAAGAATTAGTTACAAGGGGAAGAATTTATGGATATCGATATAGACCGGAAGGAAATATTAAAGCAAAACCTATTGAAGAATACTTTGGAAATACATTGGAGGGAAAAGCCCTGCAAGTAATGATTGATAATAATCTTGATTTTAATGTAGCTCTCTATCCTTATGAGTTGACAACATATGGTGAAACTGGTCAAGTGTTTCAAAATTGGATGCAATATCGCTTAGTAAAGATGTATCTTGAAAAAATGACAGAAAAACAGACTTTAGTAATTGCTTCTGGACATCCAGTGGGATTATTCCCAACCTCAATAATGGCTCCAAGGGTAATTTCTACAAATGGTTTAATGGTAGGAATGTTTGATAATCAAGATGATTTTAATCTCGCAGCAGCTCTAGGAGTTGCCAATTATGGACAAATGACTGCTGGAGGATGGATGTATATTGGACCTCAAGGGATTGTTCATGGTACATATATTACGTTATTAAATACGGGTAGATTATATCTAAATATTCCTTATGATAAAGATTTAAGAGGAATCTTATATCTCTCTTCAGGTCTAGGCGGAATGAGCGGAGCTCAAGCTAAAGCAATAGAAATTGCTGGTGGGATTGGTGTTATCGCAGAAGTGGATGAATCTAGAATCAAAACTAGATATGATCAAGGATGGTTATCTCGAATTTCTGACGATTTAGAAGAGATATTTAAATGGGTTGATGATGCAAGAAAATCGGAAAGACCTCTATCAATAGCATACCATGGAAATGTTGTTAATTTATGGAAATATGTTGTCGAAAACAATATAAAAGTAGAATTATCCTCAGATCAAACTTCCTGTCATGCCGTTTATAATGGAGGTTACACTCCTTTTCAAATAAGTTTTAATGAAGGAAGAGAATTAATCAAGAATAATTTAAATCAGTTCAAAGAACTTGTAGATATTTCTTTAAAGGAACAATTTAGACTTATTAAAATAATGAAGGAAAGAGGTACATATTTCTGGGATTATGGAAATTCCTTTTTAAAAGCTGTATTCGATGCTGGAGCGAAAAACATTACAAAAAATGGTGTAGATACTTCAGAAGGCTTTATTTTTCCGTCATATGTGGAAGATATAATGGGTCCAATTTGCTTTGATTATGGATTTGGACCTTTTAGATGGGTTTGTCTTTCAGGAAAAGAAGAAGACTTAGATATAACTGATCAAGCCGCTATGAGTAGTATAAACCCAGAAAGAAGAGCACAAGATAGAGATAATTATTTTTGGATAAAAAATGCTAAAAACAATAAACTAGTTATTGGTACTAAAGCGAGAATTTTATATGCTGATGCTAAAGAACGTATTGATATTGCTCTCAAATTTAATAATTTGATAAGAAAAGGAGAAATTGGACCAATAATGCTAGGGAGAGATCATCATGATGTTTCTGGAACAGATTCTCCTTTTAGAGAAACATCAAATATCAGAGATGGAAGTAATGTAATGGCAGAAATGGCAATTCATTGTTTTGTAGGAAACTCAATTCGAGGAATGACTTATGTAGTTCTTTCAAATGGAGGTGGAGTTGGTATTGGAAAGTGCTTTAATGGAGGATTCGGTCTAGTATTGGATGGGACAGAAAAAGTTGATAATATTATCAAAAATGCTTTAGAATGGGATGTAATGGGTGGTATTGCTAGAAGGAGTTGGGCTAGAAATCCCAATGCATTTGAAACAGCTTATAATTGGAATGTTGAAAATGAAAACAGAGGTCATTTAACACTTCCATTTATAGCAGAAGACAAACTATTAGATAATGTTATAGTTAATTTTTTAAAAAATTTAAATGAAAAATAAATTGAATTTATTTGTCAAATATTTTTAGGTTTGAATAATATTGGACTTTTAATCTTATATTATAATCATATAAAGAATGTGATTTATAATGAAAGAATATTTCATATTCGGGAAGGACCACCTTACAGTTGATAAAGCTTTAAATATAGCAAGGGGATTCCTAAAAGGTATCATTTCTAATGAAGTTAAAGAGCGGATAATTAAAAATCATGATGCTATCCAATCGATAGTTAAAGGTTCAAAATTGGTTTATAGTATTAATACTGGATTTGGATCTCTTTGTACCACAAGAATAACTAGAGAAGAATCATCGAAATTACAGGAGAATTTACTTAAGAGCCATAGTGTAGGAGTTGGACCACCAATAGAACAAGAATTATCAAAATTAATGTTAATATTAAAAGTCCATGCGTTATGCATAGGATATTCAGGAATTTCCTTAGAAGTAATAGAAAGAATATTATGGCACATTAACAATAATTTTATCCCATTTGTTCCTGAACAAGGTTCTGTAGGGGCTTCAGGAGATCTTGCTCCATTAGCTCATCTTTTTTTACCTTTAATTGGATTAGGTTTTCTTTCTAAAGATAATAAAAGCTATAGACCAACTGAGAAAGTTTTGAATGAGAATAAATTAAAACCAATAAAATTGCAGGCAAAGGAAGGTTTGGCTTTGATTAATGGTACACAATTTACTACAGCACATGCTATAAAAGTATCTGAGAAATTTCTTGATTGTCTTAATCATGCAGATTTAATTGGGGCAATTACCCTTGAAAGCTATTTAGCATCCCATCAACCTTTTGCTGAAAAGTTAATAAAGTTACGACCTCACAAAGGAGCACTAATAGTAGCAGAAAGAATGAGAAATTACCTAAAAAACTCAGAATTGGTCGAATCACATAAGGACTGTGGACGTGTTCAAGATCCATATTCCATTCGATGTATTCCACAAGTTCATGGGGCTTCTAGGGACGCATTAATGCATTTGAACGATATCTTGGAATGTGAATTAAACTCTGTAACTGATAATCCCGTTATTTTTAATGAACTTGAGACGTATAGTGGGGGAAATTTTCATGGTCAACCTCTCGCTTTACCTTTAGATTATGTAAGTATGGCAGCATCTGAAATTGGTAATATCTCAGATCGTCGTATTTTTTTATTATTAGAAGGAAAATGGGGTTTACCTCCAAATTTAATAGAAAATGCGGGTCTCAATTCTGGATTTATGATAACACAATATACATCTGCAGCATTAGTTAGTGAAAATAAATCATTATGCTTTCCTGCTAGTGTTGATAGCATCCCCACAGGATCGGGACAGGAAGATCATGTTAGTATGGCTCCAATTAGCGCTAGAAAAGCCATTAATATTTTAGATAATCTTGAAAAAATCTTAGCTATTGAATTATTATGTGCATGTCAAGCTATAGATTTTAGGAGGCCTTTAAAATCCAGTGAAATTATCGAGAAATGCCATCAATATATACGAGATAGAATTCCGCATATTAAAGAAGATACTTTATTAAATGATTATATGAACTTATTGGTTGAAATTATAAGAAATAATCATCTACTAAATATAATTCAAAAAATAAAAGAAGGAGATTAATTTGTTTGTAGCCTCAACTTATGCAAAAAAAGAAATTTTTTCAAAAACTGATCCAGATCTAGTCATATTTAATGTTAATGAACTTGTTACAATGAATACTAGATATGGTGCTCCTAGAATCGGGAATAGTATGTCAAAATTAGCAACTATTAACGATGGAGCATTAGCAATAAAAGCAGATAGAATTATCTTTATTGGTACAACAGAAGAATTAATGTCAAAATATGAATTTGGTAAAATTCCAACTAAAATTGATGCCACAAACAAGTTGGTAATCCCAGGCTTTATTGATCCACATACTCATATCATTTTTGATGGTACTCGTGAAGACGAGCTTTCTATGAAACTTAAAGGAATGACATATTTAGATATTTTAAATGAAGGTGGAGGCATTTTAAAAACTGTTCGAGAAACTAGAAAGGCTTCATTAGAAAAATTGGTAAAAAATGGAAAAGTCATCTTAGATAGAATGATGAGTTATGGGACTACTACAGTTGAAGTAAAATCTGGTTATGGATTAACTACTGAAAGCGAAATAAAACAATTAGAAGCTATTCAAATTCTAAATGAAGAACACCCTTTAGATCTAATTCCAACATTCTTAGGTGCTCATGCAATACCACCAGAATTTAAGAATAAACCAGATAAATATGTTGAATTAATAGTATCAGAAATGATACCAAAAATCGCTAAACAAGGTCTTGCTGAGTTTTGCGATGTTTTTTGTGAAAAAGATATTTTTTCAATAAAACAAACCCGAAAAATATTAAAAACAGCAATTAGATATGGATTAAAACCTCAGATTCATATTGATGAGATTGTAGATACTAATGGTGCATTATTAGCTTCCGAAATTAAAGCAATACAAACAGGACATTTATTAAAATCTAATGATGATGGTTTAAAAGCAATGGCTGAAGCTGGAGTTATAGCTACCCTTCTACCAGGAACACCATTTTGCCTAATGTTGGATGAGTATGCCTCCGCGAGAAAGATGATTGAATTCGAAATACCTATTGCTTTAGCTACTGATCTCAATCCGAATTGCTGGACAGAATCAATGCAAATGGTCATGGCATTAGCCTGTTATCATATGAAACTTACACCAGCAGAAGCACTTACTGCAGCAACTATTAATGCTGCTTGTGCAATTCAAAAACAGGATGAAATTGGAAGTCTTGAAATAGGTAAAAAGGCAGATTTAATAGTTTTCGATGTACCTAATTATTATTTCATACCTTATCATTTTGGAGTAAACTTGGTTTCTAAAGTTATAAAAAATGGTAAAATAATTGTAGATAATGATTAATTAAATTCACATTTTAAAAGTCAAAATAGGATTCTAATAAATGTTTTTTTTTTAATTTTTCTGGCGTTCTAAGTTTTAAATAATACTCTAATGAATTAAGAACTGCTTCTAATGGTAATACACCAACTAATTCAGAGCTTATTACGGGTACACCATATCGATCAGCTTCCATTCTTACTAGTTCCATTTGTCTATACAAAGGTGTTTTTCTAAAATTTATATTCGAAATCCCCACTTGAACATAATCTCGATTTTTTAGTTCTGTACCCATGGCTTTTATATTTACTAAGCCTCCTGAGTTTAAATGTATAGCCTTAGCTATTTCTTTAGCTATTCTTACTTCCTTGGTACCTAAATTAATATTGAAACTAATTAAGGGATTTCTTGCTCCAGTTATTATTGCACCAGCAGTAGGATGAAATTCTGAAGGACCAAAGTCAGGTTTTTTTTCAGGGTCGATTTTTATAGCTTCTTTAAGCTTTTCATATTCTCCTTTTCGGATATTATCAATATTTTTTCTTTCCATTTTTCGAGCAGATTCCTCATAAAGATAAACTGGAATCTCTTCCTTTGCCATTTCTTCAGCAAATTTTATAGATAATTCCTTACATTCCTCCATTGTAACATTTTGAGCAGGAACAAATGGAACTACATCAACCGCACCAATACGAGGGTGCTGACCTTTATGCATATTCATATCAATTAATTCAATTGCTTTTTTTGCAGCTTTAATATTTGCTTTTAAAACAGCCTTAGGAGTACCAACAAATGTAATAACTGCTCTATTATAATCAGAATCATACTGAACATCAACAATACGTGTATTAGGAGTATTTTTTATCTCAGAAACAATTAAATCTATCTTTTTATCATCTTTTCCCTCACTAAAATTAGGAACAGATTCTACAATTTTCTTTTTATTTTCTTCCATAAAATAACCTTTTTTATCTAATTATACTTGAAATAATATTAGGAATCATAATGAATATTTCTTTTTTTTGTAGGTTTTATCGGTAAAAATATAGATTTTATCTTTACCATTACTGAATACATTACCATTGATTTTTAACTCTGCGAGTATTGGTGTTTCTTTTGTACCTCGCGGAGTTTTTTTTACTTCTTTTTCCTTGAATTTAATTATCTTTGCTTCCTGATGAATATAGGTATTTGTATTATTACCCATAATGATGAGATCATCATTTTGAGTAATGTATCCCCTATCTAATTTAATTTTTGCGAAACCAGTATTTTGATTATATTCCTCAATTTGACCCACTCTGATATATCTATAATGAGATAAATTTGTAGGTGATTTATGTTGATGATCTTCCTCAGTCATCCTTTTAAAATAAAATCCGGGAGTAAATCCTCTGTTATAGACTTTCTTTAATTCAGTTACCCATTTTCCTACTTTTTTTTTTGTGAATGTCCCGTTATAATACGCATCAATAGCTTCTCGATAAGATTTTGCTACTACTTCGACGTAGTGTGGATGTCGCATCCGACCTTCAATCTTAAAAGCATCAATGTTAGCTTCGATTAATTCAGGAATATAAGCTATTGTACATAAATCTCTTGAATTCATAAATCTAACTCCATCATAAATATATTCGGTCCCAAATTCTTCCTTAACCCACCATTTTCTCCTACAAGGCTGCAAACATTTCCCTCTATTTGCAGATTTTTCTTCTGTATCGCAAATGTCTTGAGAAAAATAACATCTACCACTAATAGAAGTACACATTGCACCATGAATAAAAGCTTCAATTTGAGTATTAATCAAGTTCCTTTTAATTTCTTTTATTTTCTCAAGAGATAATTCTCTTGCGAGAATAATGCGTTCAGCCCCTAGGTTTTCAAAAAATCTAGCAGCTAAAGAATTAGACACATTACATTGTGTTGATATATGAAATGGAATATTATTTTCTTTTGCAATCTGAATTGTTGAGAAATCATGAACAATAACAGCATCAATTTCTACTTCTTTTGCCTTTTTCATAATATTGCGAATAAATTCAATTTCATTATCATAAACTAAAATATTAGTTGCTAAATATGCTTTTAAATCTTGATTATGACAATATTTAACAACTTCATCTAAATTCTCTAAAGCAATATTTTCAGATCGCATTCTCATATTAAAATTCTTTACTCCAAAATAGACTGAATTAGCGTATTTCGAGGCTGCTTTAATCGATTTTATATTTTTTGCTGGAGCAAGCAATTCAACTTTTTCCATTTTAAATAAAATATGATTATTCTCTTATTTTTTTTTTCATAGATTCAAATTTTAGTAAGTAGACAGAGGAAAATAATATTAGAAAAATATTCTAAATTAGAAATTTATTAACATTTGTTTTATTCTCTTTCACATAACTGAATGCTACTAGGAATAATAGCTGCCTTTGGGGAACTTCCATAATCTTTTTCAAGTTGTTGAATCAAATCATTCCAATCATAAAATAATTTCACAGATTTAGGAAAATAATGATTTTTATCACTTTCGCTGACATTGGGAGAAAAAAGATAAACTCTTCTATTATTAGCAAAAATCTCCCAAATTATAGTATCTCCTAAATTCTTATAAAGAACTGTTCCCGTTTCTCCTAAAAGACTATGATAACCACGACCTTCATAAGAGGATGTCATGATAACTATAGCACCTTCTTTATCAAGTGTAGTTCTTGGGGCTGATATTAAAAAGTTAAATGGTTTGTATTGTGCTTGATTCAACTCAGAATCTTCAGGATAAGAATTAAAAAAGCAAATTTGATTATTTTGATCAATCTTGGTGGAATAAAATTGTTTACCAAACTCCATTGCCTTTTTATGTGCATCCTTAAAATGACCACAAAACATCTTTGAGATTTTTCCATAATCAGAGAGAATAACATTAATTGAAAAATCTAAACCGACTTTTTCAGCAATTTCTTCGATATCTCTTCTTGCATCCGTCATTCTTCCAATTCCACCTCCTTTTTCACCCATACTAGCAGAATGATTCGCTTCAAGTGTTTTTATTCCACACACTCCTGGAAGAACTATTTTGGCACCTCCTCCAAAACCAGCTAAGGGATGAGGAATTACACCACCTATTGTTATTCTTAAGTCGGCATTTAAATATGTTTTATTTACATAGATAGGTGTTCCTCTTGAAGATTCCCCTAAATATTCTAAGTTCTCATATGGATGATGATTTTCAATCTTGAATCTATTAACAAAATCTTTACCTAACTTAAGAATGCAATCTTGTCTTGTCATTGGCCTATGTGCACCAACAGCTAGTAAAATGGTAATTTGCTCATCATTAATGTCTACTTGTTTTAATTCGTTAAGAACATAAGGAAGTATTTTAGAGATGGGGGTTGGTCTTGTCATATCATCGATAACTATTACTATATTAGATTTATCCTTAGCAAGTTTAGATATATTTTGGGTACCAATAGGATTTAAAATAGATTGTTCAATTTCTTTTTCACTTAATTCTGGTACATCAGAACCATTCATCTTATATAATGATACATTCCATAAATCTGGAAAAGTTAATTCTATAAATTCAGGTTCTCTCCAAGCAGCCCATGGTATTTTAAATTTTTTTACCAACGTAATTCACTTTATAAATTTTATAAAACTTAATACGATAATCTGAATTTCTTTATAAATTAATGTTTAAGTTTTAAATTTTCTTTTTATTTATGTAATACTTTAAATAAATATTATAAAAATAATGGAGTTGGTTAATTTGGAGAGTAAAAAAAAAGACTTAATTATTATGAAATTTGGGGGGTCTTGTCTCCAAAATGCCAAATCATTTGAACAAATTACAAAAATTATCAGTAATTATATAGAAGAATCCAAGTTAATTATTGTTACTTCTGCGCTTAAGGGAGTAACTGATAAACTCCTTAAACTTTATGCAGAATCTTGTAAAGAGAACCCTGATTGTGAAGACTTACTGTTAGAAATTAATGATATCCATAATTCACTAATAAATCAGATTTTTAATTCTAGAAGTGAAGAATTCATGAATTCAAAAGAATTTCTAAGAAAAAATGTTGAAGAGTTAACTCAATTAGGGAAGGTCATTCAACTTATTAGACCAAGCAATGATATTCAGGATCTTATTGTATCTTATGGTGAAAAATTAAGTACCTTTATTATAACTCAATATTTAAATTCTATAAAAATTAAAACCAAATTTGTATCTTCCCACGAGCTTATAATTACAGATGATAATTTTGGACAGGCTCTACCATTATTAGAAGAAACTGAGATTCAAGTCAAGGAAAAATTAATCCCTCTATTAAATGATAACACTAATTACATAATTTGTGTAACAGGGTATTTTGGCTCAACAAAAATGGATAGAAAGATTACTACTTTAGGTAGAGGTGGAACTGATTTAACAGCAGCAGTATTAGGTTATTCAGTAAGATTATTCTTTAACTGTAAAATTATCTACTGGAAAGATGTGAAAGGATTCTTAGATGCGGATCCAAAAATTTCAAAAAAAACTTCTCTTCTAAAACAAATATCATATGTTGAAGCAAAAGAGCTTGCGTTCTTTGGTACAAAAGTGTTACATCCATTATGTCTCGATGTAAGTGAAAAAGGAAATATCCATTCAGAGATAAGATATTTTGATGAACCAGAATCAAAAGAATTTACAACCATTACAAGAGAAATAATAAAAGATGGAAAAACAGTTAAAGCCGTAACATCAATTTACGAACTCTCTATGGTAACAATTGAGAGTGATACAATGGTTCCATTGTCTGGAACTGCTGCAAAACTTTTCTCATTATTGGGTGATAATAATATTAACACAGTGTTTATTTCCCAGAGTTCTTCTGAAAATAATATTACAATCGGAATTGATTATAGTGATTCAACAAAAGTTAGTTTTTTGTTGAGAAATTCTGATTTGTTTGGGAAAAAATGGTTTAGAATAAAAATCGATAATGATATTTCTTTAGTTGCAGTTATTGGTCCGGGTCTCGTTGATACTCCCGGAATTGCAGGAAAAGTATTTACTACACTTGGGAATAATAATATTAATATTCTAGCAATTGCTCAAGGTTCTTCTGAGTTAAGTTTTACTGCAATTATAGAGAGAAAAAGTTGTTCAAAAGCCATTAATATCTTATATGAAGCGTTTATAAGTCAAACTTAAAAATAATGCAATTTGGAATTTTCTTTTAAAAGAAATTTTTGAACTTTTCTTCAGCAATTTTTTCTCTAATTTTTTTCCTTTGTTCTACTGTTGCCTTTTCTATGAGTGACTGATTACAAATTTTTTTTCCTATAATTACTTTTGGATTATTTGCCCAATTAACATTTATCAATAAGCAAAGATAATAAATTGATGATAAAATTAGTGCAATCATATATCCCATATTAATTTCTGAGGGATCTTCAATTGATATTTTTGCTGATGGTACTCTTTGTTGGATTAAGGCTTGAAAGGTTGCATCTGCTTGATAATTCACAATCGATTGAGCACTTTGACTATCCACATATGAGATTGAAGAATTTAGAATAATATCAGATCTATCATTATTAATAGTCCACAATATTGGTATAACCACACCCTTAGTCCCTCCTAGCAAATATTCTAAAATAGAATGTTGACAAATCGGAGCTGATTGATAAGTACCTATCATTCCTTTATCATCTTTACCTGAACTTTCTGATATTCCTTGAACCCATAATCCAACGCTTCCCTCAAGATTTTTTGAATAAGGCATTGAAAAAACTACATTATACCCTTTTTTATACAATTCAAAGAGAAAAGTTGCCAGTTCTATAGCAGGATTTTTTTCATATTTGGAAAATATCTTATAACCTTCTTCTAATCCCTTCAGAAAATCTTCTATTTTAATGCCTGCAATGAAAGCTGGTACAATTCCCACGTTTGTTACAGATCCTGCATACCGACCAGAAAGGTTGGGCACTTCTAAGATAGGACAATCGATGTTCTTTAAAAT
Organism: Promethearchaeota archaeon; assembly: GCA_048937405.1. Taxonomy (GTDB): domain Archaea; phylum Asgardarchaeota; class Lokiarchaeia; order Sigyniarchaeales; family SOKP01; genus Loki-b32. The sequence goes on along the minus strand of JBHLNF010000005.1, from coordinate 40,626 downwards.
TTCATTCATGGTCCCTGCAGATGATAAGCCAATGAATTTGTAGTTATTTTTTAAAAATGTTCCAATGGTAGAATTAATATCTAAAGTCTCTCCCCCTCTCGATATAGGAATTACAATAGAATTGTCAGGAGAAGTTTTATCAAAGCATCCCTTTAATTCTACAGTTCTAGAACTAGTTACAGGAAATATCTTCCTTTTTGCTAAGTGTTTTAAAGCAAGTAAAGTTTGAATAGATCCTCCTGTACCCAAAACTATTATATTTTTAAGTTCATCTGTAATAAAAGGATTAACTGTTTGCTGGATTTTATCCATATCTAAATAGCTTTCGGTATCATAGAAAAAAGGAGGATCCCACAAGTCTTTATTACTTGTAATAATATTTATCGAATCATTGATTAATTTATCACTAATTTTCGGATAATATTCTAAATTGATATTTTGTTTCATGATTATTATATTTCTAGAAATTAAGTATATTTATTAATATCTTTATATAGTGAGTATTTTTTATAAAAACTATATCTTTTATGTTCATTTGATATTATTATTAGAAAGATTAGTTAATCTGAACACTATGTTTTTTTAAATAGCAGTAATTTTTAATATTATTAATGTGAAATTAACCGAAGTTATCCAAGTAAACTATTCATTAGAATTATCACACTTAAGTCATTTAGCTAAGAATCTTTACAATTTAGCGAATTGGTATGTGAGACAACATTTCTTTAATCTCAATACTCTCTTATCATACTATGATTTAGATTTCATTCTAAAAAATAAAGATGCATATCGAATTTTACCCTCTCAAACATCACAACAAATTCTCAAATACGTGAATAGAGCTTGGAAGTCTTATTTTAGAGGACTAGAAGAATATAAAAGAAATTTCAAGAAATTTAAAAAAAAACCCGAAATTCCACGATATAAAAAGAAAAGTGGAGAGTCTGTAGTAATTTTCACTAATCAACAGTGTAAAATTAAGAATGGATATTTGTATTTTCCTAAAAAGGTGAATTTAGAACCAATTAAAACAAGAATCACCAAAAGATTAAAAGAAGTGCGGATAGTCCCTTTAGGAGTAAAATATAAAGTTGAGCTTATATATGAAAAAGAAGTGAGGGACTTAAAGTTAGATAAAGCTCATATGTTAAGTATTGATTTAGGATTGAATAATCTCATAACTGTGGTAAATAATAATGGATGCAAACCGTTTATTATTAAAGGTGGGATGGTAAAATCTATAAATCAATATTATAACAAGCAATTGGCATATTATAGGAGTATTGAAAATAAGAAAGGTAATTTCACTGATACCAAACGGATTCAAAGACTCCATTTAACTCGAAACAATAAAATTACTACATTTTTTCATCGAGTCTCTAAGAATGTAATTGAGTATTGTGTTCAAAATAACATTGGGACAATTGTAATAGGATTTAATCATGGATGGAAGCAAAAGATCAACATTGGAAGAAGAAATAATCAGAAATTTGTACAAATCCCTTTCCTGAAATTAGTGAATCAACTCGAATATAAAGCTAAATTGAAAGGAATCCAGGTTATGACTATTAATGAAAGTCATAGTTCTAAATGTTCTTTCTTAGATAATGAACCAATTGAAAAACATCCAACTTATGTAGGAAGAAGAATATCTAGAGGGCTGTTTAAAACCTCCAAAGGTGTTTTACTCAATGCTGATGTAAATGGAGCATATAATATCATGAAAAAAGCATTCCCAAATGCCATTTCAGCGGATGGGATAGAGGCAATCGGACTAATGCCACAAATAATACAACAAAACATTGTTGATATTATTATTTGAAATATAATGAGTACAATTTTACTCGTTTTAATAGTCTAATCTAATTATGTTTTATTATTTTATCAATCTGCAATTTATCAAAAAAATTCAAAAAGAATTTCTTAGTTCACTTTAAAAAAAAAATATTGTCGCTTACAGTTGATGTTTTTATTAAACAAAAATTTGAAAATTAGAACTCTATTCTACTTAAAATAAAGAAGGATACAACTATTCATAATAAAAAGTATCTTTAAAAATAACACTTATTTTTCTTTTTAAAAGTGAATAATTATGGCTAAAGCAGAAAATATTGAAAATAATAATCGATTTGAAATGGGAGAACCTTATTATTGTAAAGAATGTAAAAGAAATCATACAAAAGGAAAAATCTATAAAGATCATTTAAGTTTTGCATTATTTGAGCATTCTGATAATGATGAGAATAAAGATGAAATTAATGAATTAATCAATGATGATTATGATGATGAAGCAGAATTAAATGAAGTCTTTCATGAAATTGATAATGAAGAAAATATGATTGAAGTTGAAAATCAATTAGATGATGATGAGTATTCTGAAGATGAAAACATTTTAGATGTGGAGGATAGTTTGCAAGATTGCATTAATGCTGTGAAAAAGCTTCCGGGGGTTGGAGAAGCAACTCTAAATAAATTAATAAAAGCAGGCTTTTCAAGTCTAGAATCTATCGCATTTACACCTCCTAGTATTATTCAGGACTCATCTGGCCTTGGTGAAAAGACAACAAGTAAGTTAATCAAGGCTTCTATGGAAAAATTAAATATTGGATTTAAATCTGCTGAAGATGTGTGGGAACATAGAAAAAATATTGCTCGGATAACTACAGGTAGCCAAGAGTTAGATGATTTATTAGGTGGAGGAGTTGAAACTGGTAGTGTAATTGAGTTTTTTGGAGAATTTAGAACTGGCAAGACACAAATAATGCATCAATTATGTGTTAATGTTCAATTACCAGAAGAAAAAGGAGGAATTGGGGGAAGGGCTTTATATATTGACACAGAGGGAACTTTTAGACCAGAGAGGATAATTCAAATGTCTGAAGCTTTAGATTTAGATCATAAAGAAGTACTAAAAAACATAGTATTCGGAAGAGCTTATAATTCAGATCACCAAATTGTTTTAATTAAAGAAGCAGCAAACTTGATTAAAGAGAAAAATATCAAAGTAATTATAGTAGATTCTCTTATAGGACATTTTAGAAGCGAATATATAGGACGTGGTACATTAGCATCTCGTCAGCAAACAATTAATTCACATCTACATGATTTATTACGATTATGTGATATATATGCAGATTTAGCTGTGGTTGTGACAAATCAAGTCCAATCTAAACCTGATGTTTTCTATGGAAATCCATTACAGGCTGCAGGAGGAAATGTTGTTGCTCATGGTTCCACAATTAGAGTTTATTTAAGAAAAGGCAAAGGAGAACAAAGAATAGCCAAAGTTGTTGATGCTCCCAACTTGCCTGAGGGAGAAGCCATTTTCTCTATAACTGAGAATGGTATATCTGACTAATTTTGCTAATAGGATTAAATAGAATTCTTTTTTAATATTAAATTTTTATTTTTCAACTATCTCATTTTTTCTTTGATGTTATTTCTAAAAAGGTTTCAGCTAAACTCTTTAATGGATTTACTAATATTTCAAAATAGAATATTTCTAAAACATTTTTCTCTCATAAAATTTACAAATTTTTAGGAAAAGCTATAACATTTTTCAATAGAATCATTAAAAGCACTTATGATATAAAAATAAAATAAAAAGGAAAATTAAAAAAAAGAAAATTATATTAATTTTTCATATTCTTTTGATTTATTTGTTAACCTTTTAACTTCTTTTGTCATGTCATCTACGCCTAATTTGAATATTTCGGAAGCAATTTTTGAAGATACCTTATATTTTTGAGTTGCCTCATTAAATTTCTCTTTTTTTGCAGCTAATTTAGCTTCTTTTTCAAGATTCTTCATTTTTATTGTAAGATCTTCAATTTTAGTCTTTCGAATAGTATCATCTAATTCATAAGACTCCTTTGTAATTTCCCAATCTAGTGCGATCTTTGCCGCATTCTGATAAATTCTTAGGCATTTTTCATAATCTTTTTCTTTCTTAGCATTCAAAGCTTTCTTTTTTAAGATTTTAATTTCTTTATTAGCTTGCTTTTGGTTTTCAATTATAGTTATTTCTGATTCGGATTCAATTGGAGCAGAAACAATTTCATGCTGTTCTTTTATACTTACAAAATAAGCTTCTCTCTCAGCTGGTCCTAATTGTGCAAGATCATTTACTAATTTCTCTCTTTCCTCAGGTGATAGATTAACTAAAGTTCCAACTTTTTGGTTTATAAGATTTATCTCTTGTTGGGAAATTGGCTTTTTCTCAATTGTAGAAATTTCAATGGGCATCAAAATTTTATTATCTCTCAATTCTTTAATACCCATGAAAACCTCTGCTGTATCTTTACCTGTTTTTTCAGTAGATTCTTTTAATAAAGTTGCTATAAAGAAAAAATTCCTTTCTGAATCTTTCATTAAATTTTCTGCAATTTTAATAACTTCTCTTGACTGAGGTTTCTTCAATGTTTTAACACTAGAATGTTCATAAGTTATTTCATGTGGTAAAATAATTGAGGTACTAAAAATATCATCAATAATAATTCCAGCATCTCTAAATATATTTAATTGTCCCCTCCATTTTGGAAGATTTTCCGCATAAACTTTTTCAAATGTATGAATAAATTCCATTAAATTCCTCCGTAAAATCAATGAGGCTTGTTTACTTAATACTAAAGCAACTCTTATAAATTCCCCATCAGATAAAAGTAGCATTTTATCACCGTAGGATATTTCATTCAATTCTTCTTGACATACCAAATCTTTACCAAAACTGCTTATTGCTGAAATGAAACCAGATATTAATTCGGGATCAATTTGTTCTGAACCAAATGATTTAAAGTAGATACAAACACCAGTACCCTTATATAAAACTAAAACGTGTTCTAAACTTATAGCGTCATCGAATATGGTTTTAACTTCTGTAAGAATACGAGCTTTTTCTCGCTTTTTTGGAACAATAACACCTCGATAAACCGCAAATGAACCTCCTCCAACAGCAACAGCAGCACCAATTATTATTAAATATGGTAATAAATCTTCAAAATTAAATCCTGAGGGTGCTGGATTTATACTAATATCTGAGATTTCTAATAAAGATTCTGCATGGTAATACTCTGCTTCTAATCTAACTGATAAACTCATATTAAGGACATCTCTGGCTACAGTTATATCAAAAAATACGCCTCCGGTATTATTTGTACTTTTAGTTAGAACTTCTTGTGAAACTATGTTATTAAAAATGGGTGTGATTATAATAGTTGAGGCCTCTAAAGGGAACCAATCGGAGCCATTGTTGTATTGTACTTCAAATATTATTCTAAAAGTATCTCCAGCAGTTACCTCCTCTGGTTGAGAAACAACTGATAATTCCACAATATATCTCGCCTTTATAATCAAATTAAAACTAATATCAGTTTCTTCATAATTAGTTTTTGTAGTTCTTATTGTTAAAGTATAAGCACCAATTCTAGGAAGTTCTGTAATTGAGAGATACCCTTTAAAGGAATTAGTATTAGCATCAAAACTTATACTTTGATTTAAAAATCCTTGGTTTGTAGAATTTCCTATTTCAATAAATTCAATTGTGTAGGAATCCATTGCTGAAGTTATCAGATTACCATTGTAATCAGTATCGGTTATATTGAAATCTACATACAAGTCGCGTTCTTCAAAAATCGAATAATTACCTCCAGTTGTAGTTAGTGCTCCTTGACCATTTGGATCTGAAAGAGATATCTTAGGTATATCCGTAAGATTTCCTCTTAGATAAAAATCAATAAAGGTTAAACTCCAGTTGTAATTAGGAGGGAGTGAAACATTTATCCAAAACCTAATCGATCCAGAATTTAAACCTAACATACTAATATTTAACCCATAAAAACCAGATGGTCCAGGAGTATAAAGCCACTTAGATCTTGGTAATCCTGTCTGGTTATCGATAACTGTGATTGTATCAGCATTCAGTCCAGGAATCACAATATTATTATCAGTATCATTGAAATAAAAAGTAACCGTTTGATTAAGTCGATCTTTTCTTATTAAAGTTGAATTATATGATTGAATATCAATGAATGTTTGAGTCATAACTACTCTAAGTTGTAAAGAAATAGTCTGTGTTTCATTTCCAGTAGCAGAAATGTTAAAATTACAAATATAAGGAGTTGGCGAAGCATTAACGTTAGTAGTATTAAGTGTAATTGTATAATTTCCTTGGCTTTCTGGTGTCGAAGACCATATAAAGCTAGGATCTACATCAACCTCTTGAATAACTGCATTTTCAATAAAATCATGATTAATATCTGAATAATTAAATAAGTAAGATACAGTATCTCCTTTTATGATATCTCCAAAATCCCGAATATTGCCTGGATATATTGTAGTATTAATAATTTTCTCAAATGAAAAAATATATGAATCGTTATTGTGATAGATTTTTGATGCATTTATTTCAATATAATTCCATCCATAATTAAAATCACTTGTATTTATTTCTCTTGTATAATATCCATCTGTGCCAGTTGGATAAAAAGGTCTTGCATTAGAGTTATTACTACCGACTGTGGCATCGATTATAGGCAATTCTTGACCTGTATCATTATAATAAACATTAATATTGAAAGTGTCGTTATTATAATAACGCCCCCGATCTTCAGGACCTATTAATAATAAATCTGTCAATGCTAAAATCGTTAAATTCTTTTCAAAAAAACCTGCTGCTGTATCATTACTCCAAAATACTTGTACTCTAAACTGACCATAATCCATAGGGGTGTCTGTAATTATCCAACTGCCAAGAGCAACTTCATTATTAGAGGTAATAGTATCATTATAGTTAGAATAGTTTAAATAGTTACCTGAGAAGTCGGGACTATATATTTCAACGGTAGCCTTACCATCTTTAATAGTTTCCGTAAAGTTTCCTATAATATCGATAGTTTCACCATAATTAGTGGTATTAGTTTTCACAGAATTAACAAGTGTGTTAATAGCATGAATTAAATTGTCAGATTCTGCAGTAATATACCAATTTGGACCATTACTTGCATTGTAAATTTGATATTCCATATACCCTCCTTGAGGTGATCCTAATGTTGTGTTATCTGATAAATTATTACCTGTATCATTAAATGCTTGAAAATTGCTCCATTTTTTTGGAACAGTAAAATTTATTCTATAATTATCGAATGTTGTCTTGAAATCATTAATTATGCCAAGAGTAGCATTCCACTCAATTGGCTGACCATATTTTGATATGTTAAAAGCAGTAGAAGCTCTTATATTTGTTTTGGTGTAGTTAATTTGAACTTTTGTAATATTACATGAAACTTCCCACCAATCAGCTTTCAATTCAAACGTTAAACTACCTAATATTCCTTCTTTTGTTTCATTAGAGGTCCAATAGCCTGAATTAATTCCATCACCATAACCATTAGCTGTTTTATTATCGATTTTTAAACCAATTTGTTCTGGACTGGGGGTATTATTTAATGGGGCTACACCTAATTTTAATCTAAGATCAATAGTATTTACTTCTAATAAAGTGAATGTAATAGGCATTTCAGATGAATCTAATACAATTGATTCATTAACCCCATCACCTTCAATATCATAAACAACTCCCCAATTTATTGTTCCTGTACCTGTACTATGTGTCGTATACAAAAAGAATGTGTTATTAATTGTAGTTGATGAATCAAATGGATCATGAATATTGGTAATATTATACCAGTTTGTAGTAGTTACATTTAAACCTGAATATAATAAACTAAGACTCGCATCTACAGGTCTTAAATTTCCATTATCGATTTCAGCAGGACAGATATAAAAATCTACTAATCGATAAGTACCTGCTCCTGAATGTGTCATGAAGACTGAAATATTTTCAATATAACCAGTTCCTTGAACTTCAAAAGATGCAAATACTTGATCTAGATTTTGCCAGTTATCAATATTATCATCCTCTACAATTATAGATTTATTTGGAGCATTTATTTCCTCTATTGTTATATCTATATATGATGAATTAAAATCTGTGTCTAGAGGACAAGCCGCTTTAAATGTGTTTGCATTATCTAAGTTTAAAAACTCTTTTTCTGTTGTATTTGTTAACGACTGATGTAAAGTAACATTAAGATTCTTCCCAGTTCCGTTAGTAGTTGAAGAATAATCAGCTGTTTTGAGTGAATCATTTTTAATGTCAAATAAGTTAGTTTCATCTTTAATTATTTCATCAGATTGAATATTCTTTTCGGTACTGCTCTTCGGTATTATATTTAAAAATGTGGAAAATGTTCCTATAATTAAGATAAGAAAGATTAAAGCCTTTATTCTCTTTTTTATTTCAGATTTACTCATAGAAATCAATTTAATTTATTTTATTTTGAAAAAGAATTAGTAAATAATTACTATAATTTTGTATATTTGTTCTTAAATAATTTTTCTAAATTAAAATTTAATTAAGAAATCTATAACAATCTCCTAATTTATATTTAATGAAAATTATGTAATTTCTTACATATATTATTTAAAACTTATATAAAGTAGAATGTTTTTGAAATAATATTAATATAGGATAATAAGATAATATTGGTTTTTGGAAATAGATTTAATCTTTTTTTAAGATAATCCTCGCATCTACACAAATTAAACCTTTTTCGTAAATAAATACGGGATTTAAATCCATTTCATTAATTTCTTCATGTTCAGTAACAAGATCAGAAATTTTCATAAGCACTTCAACAATAGCTTTAACATCTGCTTTTGGTTTTCCTCGATAGCCATCAAGAATGGGGAAGCCTTTTATTTCATGTATCATTTCATTAGCGTCATATTCTGTAATTGGAGCAATTCTAAAGCTAACATCTTCCAGAAGCTCTACTAAAATTCCTCCAATTCCAAACATTAAAGCAGGACCGAATTGAGGGTCAGTAGTCATACCAATGATGAGTTCTGTTATCGGTTCATCTGCCATTTTTTGAACAGAAATCATTTTTTCTGCTTGAGAGGGGATGCTCATAAGGTCATCATAAGCTTTATCGACATCTTCTTTTGTGTTTAAATTAAGTTTAACAGCACCAGTATCTGATTTATGCACAACATCCTCTGCCATAAGTTTCATTACTATTGGAAAACCAATCTCTTCAGCTGCAGAAATGGTCTCTTCTTTAGAAGTTGTTAATTTTTGAACTGGAATAGAAATTCCAATTTCTTGTAATAATTGCTTAGATTCAAATTCAGTTAAAACTGTCTGATTTGATTCAATCTTATTTTTTATTACTTCAGTAATATTCATTCTTATCCATCAATCTCGTTTAAGTATGTTAACCTACTAACTACTAATTATGTAATATAATATTTAGAATGATTTAAAATTAATTAAAAGGATTTAAGCAACAATATATTGAAGAAATTTATCTTTTTACATTAAAAAATTGTATAAAAACAAATAGAAAATATAAATAAAATAAAAATTTTTTAAGTTCTTTTTAGTCGTGTCATTCCTCTATTTCTTCTAAGTTTCCATTTTCTTATCTCATCTACAACAGAGACACTAAAAGCACCAATAAAAAGCGCTATCCAGTAATATGGATGGTATATGGGTATAACATGAAAGGCTATTGACATTGGAGTAAAGAGAATTAAGAATTGAAGTCCTAAAGAAAGTCCGGTTGCCCAGAATAAATGCTTATTTGGAAATAAATAGAATGGCTTGATATTAGATGTACACGTAAACACAAACAATAGTTCACATATAACTAAATTACTAAAAACTATTGTTTGAGCTAATGCAATAGCGTACTCCTCCGCTGTATAGGTTATACCAAAGATAGTTGTACCACTTACTAGTGCAGGATCTATTCCAGTCTCAGTCCAAGCTGGAATTAATACACTCCAAAGTAGTAGATAAAGTGTTATATCTGTAATACTAGTATAAATTCCAAGTAGGAGAACCGGACCTTTAATTTCAGGAATTAAGGTAAATCCCTCTCTAGGTTTATCTTTCATTACATCGGGATCTGTCGGTGTAAAGCCTAATACCATAGCAGGTATACCATCTGTGGCTATATTTAACCATAAGATCTGGATTGGTGCTACAGGAATGGCAAGAAATATCGTTGATAATAGCTTCATTACAATATAAGCTGCAAGTATTAAAAATATTTCATCAAAATTTGTACTCAACATGTATCTAAAGAAACCTTTCGTGGTTTCAAAAATTCCTCTACCTTCTTCAATGGCATTTACAATAGTGGCATAATTATCATCTATTAAGATCATATCGGATGCTTCCTGAGTCACTTCAGTACCCTTTAAACCCATTGCAACTCCAACGTGAGCACTTTTAACAGCAGGAGCGTCATTAACGCCATCACCTGTCATACTTACAATTAAATCCAATTCCTTTAGTCTTCTTAAGATTCTAAGTTTATGTTCAGAGGTAACTCTTGCGAATATATCTACTGTTTTAACCTTCTCTCGAAGTTCATTATCATCCATATTTTCTAAATCAGTTCCTGTAATAGCTTCATTAGAATCAGTTAATCCAATTTCATGGGCAATGGCTATCGCAGTAATTTTGTGATCCCCTGTAATCATAATTGTTCTAATTCCCGCCATTCTTGCTTCTTCGATGGCATCTTTAACTTCGTCTCGAGCAGGATCAATTATTCCTGCTAAACCTAGATATGTATAATCTCGTTCGATATCGTCCTCCTTATATCCTTCATTAAGAGGTTTATAAGCAACTCCTAATACTCTTAAAGCATTTTTAGCGAATTCTTCATTTTTATTAATAATTATATCTTTAACCTCATTGATAGATTTAACTGTTCCATCATGTACAGCATGACTTGCATTTTTTAAAAGAACATCTGGGGCCCCTTTTATAAGAGAATATAATTTTCCTTCGATTCTTACTACAACAGACATCATTTTTCTATCAGAACTAAATGGAATTTCATCTACCTTTTCTGTTTGAGTATCAAGGTCCATTTTCATTGCCAATACTTTCAAAGAAATTTCTGTAGGGTCTCCAACTACATTAGTATCATTTGTTCCATTATCCTTTCTTGAAACATTAGAATTATTACAAAGCATGCAGACTTCTAAAAATTTCTTGATATTTTCATCTAATTGAATTTTATTTCCTTTTTCATTAATAATTTTGCCCTCAAGAGCATATCCAACACCTTCAACATTATATTCAATGCCCCCTATAAAAACTTTTACAACTGTCATTTCATTTTTCGTCAATGTACCCGTTTTATCTGAACAAATCACATTTACTCTTCCTAATGTTTCTACAGCAGTCAATTTTCTTACTAAAGCATTTTTTTCTGCCATCTTTTTCATTCCTATACTCATAACAACTGTTATAACAACAATAAGCCCCTCTGGAACGGCTGATACAGCCAAGCTTATAGATATCTCGAAAGCTTGAATTAGCTCATCAAGATTAAATTCTGTGATTAACAGAATTATAAAATCGATAGCAAAAACAGCAAAGCAGATTACCAAAATAAGGATTCCAAGAAGTTTACCGAATTTATTAACTTCCTTTTGAAAAGGACTAAGCTCTACGGTTTCTTCTTGTAAACTTTCTGCGATTTTTCCTATTTCTGTTTTCATTCCAGTTCCAATTACAATACCTTCTCCATTCCCTCTTGTTATTATCGTATTCATATATCCAATGTTAGTTCTATCTGCTAGAATCATTTTTTCATCAACAGGTTTTATTTGTTTTTTAACTGGCTGTGATTCACCTGTTAGAATTGCTTCATCTGCATAAAGTGAAAATTGCTTATGTAATCTAATATCTGCTGGAAATTTATCACCCTCTTCAATTAAGACTATATCTCCAGGAACCACATCTTCAACTGCTATTTCTATTACTTTCGCATCTCTTTTAACCTTAGCAAAATGAGGTGCTAATTTTTTTAAGCTCTCCATAGATTTTTCTGCTTGATATTCTTGATAAAATCCCAATATTGCATTTACAATTAAAATTGCTGCAATGACTATAGCATCAGTATACTCAGTAGACCATGGTTCACCTCCATGTCTAGATGATTCATATACTCCAATAATAACTGATATAACTATAGCAAACATTAAAAGATATATTAGAAAATCTTTGAATTGACCAATAAATATCTGCCAAGCAGTTTTTCCTCTTTCCTTGATCAATTCATTTTTTCCATATTTATCGATTCTTTTTTGTGCTTCATTTTCGGATAAACCATCTTCTATGGATGTATCCATTTTTTTGGCGACTTCTTCATAATCTACTGAATGTGCTTGAATCTCTTCTAAATTTATCAGTGTTGTTTTATATTTTTCTTCTGTCATAATCGACTCGTTTTTTTTTTAGATTAAAAACAAAATATAGTTAATTAACCTATATAATCTATTTATTTAATTAAATTATATGTCTTTAATTTAGAATTAATATAGAAGCTAATCATGTTCATAATAGAAACTATTTACTACTTTTGAAGACATTACTTTTTTTATAATATTGTCAAAAAATGGTGTTCTTACTTTAACTATTCCAACTATATGAATTCAAATTGTAAATAATTATAAATATAAAATTTATAAGTATAATAAATCTAATAAAAGATAATTTTATCTATCTGAATAAAGAAAAATAATAAACCAAAAATAATTAAATACAATAAATATATTTTCTCGATTATCATGAGACCGTCGCGAGTTTTTAGACTTATATTTCGTATCTTTATTCTAATTTTGTCCTTATCCATTACTATAGTAGCTACTCTTGGTCCATTTTCAGCGCTTTTAATTCTAACCGATTATAAACATAATCTTAATGTGGATACTGATAACGCAGTTTATGATGTCAAAACAAATGAAACAACACATGTAATTGAGGACTTTGATTTTGCCTTACCAATTTTTGTCAATAATACTGGTTATTTTCCTATAGAAAATCTTGAACTTACAATAAGTCTTGAAATGAATTATAGTCATGTTAACTTTACTACAGAAGGAGTGAATACAACAAGACAAATAGAAATTCTTTGGAAATATGAAAATTTTGGGACAATTCCCAAAGGAGAAAGAAGAACTTTAAACTTAACAGCAGATATGAGTAATTTTAACAATGCAACACTACCAGATTTTGAAACAGAGGTAGATTGGACTAGAGGCCCACCTGCTGTAATATTCTATGCAACTCTAATCATTAGTTTAGATTATTCATTAGGTTTACATTCAATTACATTTGGAATATCTAACATACAAATAGGAGAAATAGAATAAGAGGTGAAATGAATTGGGTGCTGTAGGAAATATGGTGAAAGGATTTATATTTGCAGCAATTTATGCAGTAACTACCATTGTAATTCCACTAATTATGTTCTCATTAATTTCTACTATTCCATTACCTATCGGTACAGTAGATTTTACACGAGAAGATTATGAAAATGTGAGATTTTGGATAGTTTCTATTGGAATAATTATCTGTGCCTGTGCCTTTTTCTCGCATTCTTCTCCAAAACAATCAATTCGAAAAGCTTCATTTGCATTGATTCAAGTTTTTGTCAATTGTATATATATATGGGCCTATAAATTCTCTGGTGCTCTTGAATGGACTTTTGTAGTAGAAGATTTCGCGTATTTTACAATAGATGTTTCACAGATGGTTCTTGTCACTTTGGGAGTGTATTTTCTCACTGTTGTATTAAAAGTGTATGATATAATTGATTTTACAATTAATAGAGAAAAAATTCGAGAAGAACGAATAAAATATTAAAAGGTGAGATAAAATATTATTTCAATTTGAAATTTTAGAAATGTTGGCTGAAATTTTTGGAGCTATCTATGCATTTCTTAGACCGATTGTAACTCCAATTGGACAATTTATGGTAAACTGGATAGCAGTAGTTTATTCATTTTTAGAGGCTAATTTATATGGTGATTTTCTCTTCTATATTATTATTTGCGTAATTATTGTGATTGCTGGAATTATTGTCAATATTGTATGGCCCGGGAATATCAAGGGAAACATCTTTTCTAAAGGAAAAACTGATGAATTTAAGGTCAAGGCTGAGGAAGAAGAAGATATAGTTGATAGTGTTAGGCGTTGTAAAGATTGTGGTAATCCAATTGGAGATGCAGATGTATGTCCTTTATGTGGAGCTCGTAACTAAACTTTTATTTAATTACTTTTTTTCAATTTTTATCATAAAATTTAATATTCTTTTAAAAGTTAAATTCGAAAATAATCATCTACAGTATTAATTCTTGTAAATTTTTAACTATTTAAAAGATTCAAATTTTTTATTTCCTAAATACTCTTAAATTAAGCAATAATTTTATCATAGTCCTAGTTTTTCTTAATTCTCATTTTAATTTTTATTAAAGTCATAACATTAAATTTATATTTAAGTTCTATACTAGTTGTGTAAATAGAATAAAACTTATCGATATTTTAGTAGAGAGTGAATGAGTTTTAAGAAAAATCTTGAAAATTTCAAAAACAAAAAGATTCTTATCGAAGAATTGAATTATTATAAATCTATCATACTAAAGAAAATAAAGGATGGAGATTATAATTCTGCTTTGAAAAAAGTAAGATCAGCATTAGTATTATTAGAAGAACATAAAGATCATTTCAATATTGAGAAAGAAATCCGTGATTTTTATGAGTTAAATCAGAAAGTGAAGGATGAATTATTAACTCATAGAATAATTTATGAACGTCGATTTAGTAATCTTTTAAAAGAAAAGCTTAGTGAAAAAAATCTAGAAGATTTTACTAAATTATTAGCTATGCTAAAGAGTGACGTAGACCAAAATATGTATAAATATAATTTACAAGATATTAGTCTGAACATTACAAAATACTTCAAATTTATCAAGAAAATGTATGAAATTTTAAGTTGTTATAAAGTTTTAAACTATCATGATGCTTCTGATAAAATTTTTGAATTTGTGAGAGAGATAAAAATGGAGAACTTCCCAAATCTGAAGAGACTTATTTCAATAACTTATCAAAATTTAGTCAGAAATAGATTATTCCAATGTTCAAAAGAATATGAAAAACTTTCAATTTCTGCTCTTTCTAAAAGAATGGCTATGGATCAAGAACAATTAATTGAATTTATTAATCTAATACAAAAACAACCTAAAAGTCCTATCCAAAATTATATTCCCAAAACTCAGGAAATTATTTTTAAAAAATAGTGCTTTTAATACTTAATCTTTTATCAATTGTAAAGCTCTATAGAATTATAAGCCTCTATATGATTCTGGTCTTAAAATATTAGTATGTGTAATCCCATAATTAAGAACATCAATTATTTTTTGCTTATCTCTATCTAAAATACCTTTAATGGGAAGATAGTTACTAGCATGATTACTGCGAAATATACAATTTGCTTTTTTATTCTGAAAATAAACATTTTTAATGAACATTTTTAGTTCTTGTAGTATTTCTGATGAATCCATCTCAGAAAATTCATTATTTGCAACTTTCTTAAAAATTTCCGTTCCTGAAGGTATCATTAATGTAAGAAAAGCAATGTACCAAAGTCTATCATCTTCTGGGCAAATTTTATTAACTAAATCTGCTGATTCAAAAGCATGTTTTTCAGAGATTTCAAGATTATTTGCGCCACCAAGACCATTTATAAAAGTTGCTGATAAAGTTATATTTGCATCCAATAATTTCTTAGAAGCATCAATATAATTCTGCTTTGTAGCTTGTTTATTCATTTTATTAAGTAAATAATCATAACCTGATTCAAATCCAACATATGCTAACTTAAGTCCTGCTTCTGATAAATCCTTCAATTGTTGTTCCTTTTTTTTAAGAATATCCTTCGCGTGAGCATAAACACTACATCTTTCCAAATTAGGGAAAAGACTGAATGAAAATTTTGTTATTTCTAAAAGTTTTTCTGTTGGTGTAACCATTGCATTACCATCAAGAAAGAAGATTTTTTTCACATTTTGCCCGTATTGTAATCGAGCAATCTCTAAATCTCTCTTTACATCTCCAATATTTCGCACTTTAAAGAGTTTGCGTAAATTTGACACACAAAAATCACATTTGAAAGTGCATCCTTCAGTTAATTGAATCAAAAGAGAATTTCGCTCACTTGGAGGTCTAAATACAGGATGACAATAATAAATCTCTTCCATACTATGCACTATAATGTAAATAGATAAATTTAGTCAATGAATTTCTATATTTTGCAAATTAATTTATTCTTTATCTTCACCATTATCTGTTTCTGGTGGCTTCTTCGAGCATGAATTAAGATGGCGTCCAAGTCTTAAAAATTCTTTACCACAATATGGACATTTTTGTTTTTCAGCAGTACTTTTTTCTTCTGCATCAGCAACTCCACTTACTCTTTTTTTCTTTTTTTTCTTTGCTTTTGATGGCATAATATCTTCTATACTTGCATCATCAGGAGCAAATTCACAATTTTGAATATGTGAAGCAAGATCATCATATAATTCTCCGCAGAAAGGACACTCAACTTCTTGAAATTCTTCTGAATCTTCTAAGTCTGCCTTTCCAGCTTTCCTTTTTTCAAATTTCAATGGTGCAACTTCTTCCTCTTCCTCAAATTCATCAATTGTCAGATCAATTTCATCTTCAGATGTGATTTCAGCAATCTCAAATTCTTCCAGCTTTATAGCTTTCTCTTTAATCTTCTTTTCCGCAATCTTTTTACTCTCTTCAAATAATTCTGAAAATCTACGATTAGTTTTTACAGGATCATAGATTGTACACACTTGACACACATAAGCTCTATTTCCTAAAACTAAATCTCTAATAGGACAATAGCATAAGGATTGAAGACTGTTACTTATATTACCTTGTGGTTCAAGATGTTTACACACAATTTTTCTGGAATATTTAATTTTTTGCTTACGTCGTGGCGTGGTAATCACCAAAAGAAGTATATAAGATAATTATTCTTAAAATATAATTTTTTGGAATTTATTTTTGAAGGTTTTTTATATTTTAAAACAAAAATTTGTTTTAAAAATTATATTTCAGATTTTTTAGCTCATTTTCAATTTTAATCTTTAATTCAATATTTTCTAAGTTTGGTAGTAATTCTTCAGTAATATCTCTTAATTCTACAATTTTTTGTATAAGTAAATCAGGTTTATTCCAAAAATCGGTTCTAAGAGGATGCATTTTAATAAGCGCTTTATTGAAATTTTCGATTGCTGCTCTATAAAATAGACACGCATTTTCTATTTTGTTAAGTCTTGATTGGTAAATCGAGCCTATTTTATTAAAACACATTCCTGCTCCAGCATAATCTCCTTCTTTTTCAAAATTTATTGCAGCTTCTTGAATTTTATTCAGAGCACTTTCTAGAACATCATTTTCTCCCTTCTTCAATAACAAATAACCACTAATATAATGTGATATCCCTAAATAGAAAATTTTATTTTTCTTTTTAGCCAACTTATATAAATCATCAGAAAATTCTCCAGCAAAAATAAAATGTTCATTTGAGATACATTTTTGAGATACAATCCTTAATAGTTCTAATACTCTATCAAAATCTTTCATTTCTTTATATTTTTCAATTCCTAGCCTAAATTTTTCAATACCAATAAATGAATCCCTATTCTCGAATGCTTGATTACCTTCGTATATCAATTGTTCAGCAGTTTCTCTCAATTTTATTTCTTTCTGCTTTTTTTTCCCTTCAATATCACTATAAAAAAAATCATCAACTCCAAATGTAACATCTTCACTCATTGGAATTTCAGTTAAAACATCTTTGGTTATCATATTATTTGATTCAGAAATGTTTTGGATTTTCTTTTCTTGTGAAGATTCTTCTCTGTATGCAGACTGTAAAGGTTTTCCTTCTGAGACCAATGCAGATAACTCAGATAATACATTTGCAAAGAAATATTTATTTAATCCATCTATTACATAATCTATTTTATGGTAATTATTATCAAATCCAGGATCATTAACATTCATATTTATATCGGTTATTCTATAAATTTCGAAACCAGTATCGTATTTTGTCATAGCATGTTCAGAGCCATCATCACTTTTGATTATTTCTTCTTTTTTCTTTCCCAATAAGGTATGATCAAACACTAATCCACAAAAATCATCATTAGTTTGTTGAAAACCAAGCTGATTAATTAAATCTATGTAAGAAAAGAATAAGTTTAGTCCAGGATGACTATGAAACCATCCTACCATGTAATAGCCTTTCCCCTCTTTATTAAGCCTCTCTTGAATCTCTTCGATAAATCCATAATGTCTTTCATCTAACTGTACGTCAGTAGCATGTCCAAAGGTCAAAGCTTCTGAACGTTCAATACAAACTAATTCATCATCTGATTTCCCAATTAAAATACCATATATTTCTTTCCATTCCTCTGAGGGAATAGATTTGTTTGCATACCGGCTTGCATATAGAATTATAGTTTTATACGCATCTGCTCGAATAACCACAGGTTTACTTATTCTTTGAATTTGCTCTATTTCTTGTTTTTCCTCTAAATTTTCTTTTAGATCTTTTT
This sequence comes from Promethearchaeota archaeon, assembly GCA_048937405.1. GTDB lineage: Archaea > Asgardarchaeota > Lokiarchaeia > Sigyniarchaeales > SOKP01 > Loki-b32. The sequence goes on along the minus strand of JBHLNF010000005.1, from coordinate 22,125 downwards.
TTTCCGCTTTTTCCTCATCACTTGGTTGTTTTAATTCTTCTGACATTTTAATTATTCCAAATTTCAATTAATATCTAAAAGAATAATAACTGTATTCTTAATTAAAATTATGGTGAGTATTTTTATAAAAATATATCTTTTGGATTCATTTGATAGTATTATTGGAAAGATTAGTTATTTTGAACACTGTGTTTTATTAAATAGGAGTGATTTGTAATACTATTAATGTGAAATTAACTGAAGTTATCCAAATAAACTCTTCATCAGAAGTATCATACTTATGTCATTTAGCTAAAAATCTTTACAATTTAGCGAATTGGTATGTGAGACAACAGTTCTTTAATCTCACTACTCTCTTATCATACTATGATTTAGATTTTATTCTTAAACATAAACAAACTTATCAGAGCCTTCCTTCTCAAACATCACAACAAATTCTCAAATACGTGAATAGAGATTGGAAGTCTTATTTTAGAGGATTAGAAGAATATAAAAGAAATTTTAAAAAATTTAAGAAAAAACCCAAAATTCCACGATATAAAAAGAAAAGTGGAGAATCTGTAGTAATTTTTACCAATCAGCAGTGTAAAATTAAGAATGGATATTTGTATTTTCCTAAAAAGGTGAATTTAGAACCAATTAAAACAAGAATCACCAAAAGATTAAAAGAAGTGAGGATAGTTCCTTTAGGCGTAAAATATAAAATTGAAATTATATATGAAAAAGAAGTGAAGGATTTAAAATTAGATAAAGAGCATATGTTAAGTATTGATTTAGGATTGAATAATCTCATAACTGCGGTAAATAATAATGGATGCAAACCATTTATTATTAAAGGTGGGCTGATAAAATCTCTAAATCAATATTATAACAAACAATTGGCATATTATAGGAGTATAGAAAATAAGAAAGGTAATTTTACTGATACAAAAAGGATTCAAAAACTTCATTTAACTCGAAACAATAAACTTACTACCTTATTTCATCGAATCTCTAAGAATGTAATTGAGTATTGTAATCAAAATAACATCGGGACAATAGTAATAGGCTACAATCATGGGTGGAAACAAAAGATCAACATTGGAAAACGAAATAATCAGAAATTCGTACAAATCCCTTTCCTGAAATTAGTGAAACAACTCGAATATAAAGCGAAATTGAAAGGAATCCAGGTTTTAACTATTGATGAATGTCATACTTCTAAATGTTCTTTCTTGGATAATGAACCAATTGAAAACCATACAACCTATGTAGGAAAAAGAATATCTAGAGGTCTGTTTAAAACCTCCAAAGGTATTGTACTCAATGCCGATGTAAATGGGGCATATAATATCATGAAAAAAGCATTCCCAAATGCCATTTCGGTGGATGGGATAGAGGCATTCGGACTAATGCCACAAATACTACAACAAAACATCGTTGATATTAGTATTTGAAATAAAATAAGCATAATTTTACTCTTTTTAATGGTCTGCCTAATCATTTTAAAAATACAACTTTTAACAATGATAATCAAAATAAATCTTATTACGCCCTAGAAATCACTTTCATAAAGCGTATCTTGATATCTTCAGGTTTTAAAGGGATATTTTTTACTTGAGCATTTCCAGGTTCAACTTTAATTAGTACAAAATGACATCCCATCCCTAAATTATTCAAATTTGGTATAATTTCTTCTAATTCCTTTATAACAATAATAGATTCAAATCCTGCCCCCTTAGCTATAACCTCCAGATTTGTCCTATAACTTGTATAAGTTTTTTGATTCCCTGTTGAACCATATGACGAGTTATCAATGACTATGATTGTTAGATTTTGTGGATTATTATTTGCTATTGTACTTAAACTACCCAAATTCATCAATAAAGATCCATCTCCATCAATACAAATAATCTTCTTATTTGGTTTTGAAATGGCTAATCCAAAAGATATAGAAGAAACTAAACCCATTGAGCCAAGCATATAAAAATTTTCATCTCTATCTTTAATATTGTATAATTCTCTTGAAGGTGCGCCAAGGTTGCATACAATAATCTCATTACTTGCGAACTCAATTATCTTTTTTATTACATCATATCTTTTCATTTTTTATCATTCCATAAGGATCTTTTTAACAAAATCGCCACTGAAGATTTTGACTTTATACTGAAATTTATAGCTATTTTTATTTCTCTGATAGTTTCTATTGAATCAACAATAAATCTTTTAATATTTAATAAATCTAATAAATTAGGAGTGAGTTGCCCCATAGGAATTTGAGCTGAAATCTTTTCACCCTCAGACCCTCTATGACTAATAATAAATATTATAGGAATCCTATATAATTCCAATAAAGATTTTATAGCATTTACTGAATTACCCAAACCAGAGTTTTGCATTAAAAGCACTGGTATTTTTCCTCCTAAATATGCACCCGCGGCAATACCTATACCTTCTTCTTCGCGAGTTAAAGGAATATGCTGAATTTCTTCTTTTTCATCAATTAATATTAATAATCCTTTCAATAAAATACATGGAAGAGAAAGAATTAAATCAATTCCTGATTTTTTAATTTCTTCATATAATTTAAGGTCTACAGACATGAAATTTAAGTTTCAAATCTTCTTTTTTTCTTTAATATTGATCATTAATTTTTAATTTATCATTTAAAGATTATATATAACGTTTAATACTTTATCTTATTAATCTGAATTATGTGTTAATAAGAAATTATTCGATTTTTGAAATTGTATTAGATCTTATGAAAATGATATTTTTTTCTAACTATAATTATATTAAAGTATTTACAGAAAATTTAAGTAAATTTTATGCTTAATACATTTGATTCAATCAAATGTAGGATGGTGAGTAAAATAATAATTGAATTAATTGCTTCAATATATATAATTTTAATAGGAATTACAATGCTATGCATGTGGTTCTTCTTATTAATAAAAAGAGAAGTACCAGAACTTAAAACTAAGCCAACACAAATATTTTTTCATTTAGTTGCTGAATTTTTAACATCTATTATGCTTATAATCGGAGGAATTGGTTATTTAACAGAACAATCTTGGGGTACTGCAATATTTTTCATTGCAGTTGGAATGGCAATTTATTCTACAATAAATGCAGCAGGATTTTATGGACAATTAAAAGATTGGCCGATGTTTATTACATTAATAGTCTTTACATTTATTTCTCTTCTTATAGCAATATTAATCGTTCTAATTGAATATCAAGTACTATAATAAAATCTAAATAATCCCTCTTTTTCTAAAGCTACGAATATCTTCTTCAGAATATCTAAGATTTTTAAGAATTTCCAATGTATGCTGACCAAGATTAGGAGCTACATTTTTTATTATCAGCGGAGTTCTTGAATATTTAATAGGTGAAGCTATGTTCTGAATTTTACCAAATTTAGGATGATTCATTTCAACAATCATTTTACGTGCTTCAATTTGAGGATCTTCACAAGCTTCTGCAAATGTGTTTATAGGCATAACACATGCATCAAGATCTTTGAAAATATTGAACCATTCTTTTTGAGTTTTTTTTAAAAATTCCTCTTGTATAATATTAAAAACTTTTTCTCTGTCTACTCCTTTAGCAAATTGTTTTAATATTAAATCATTACGACCAAGACCTTTGCAGAACTCTTGCCAGAATTTTACTTCAACAACACCAACGGATACAAATTTATTATCTTTAGTTTTATATACATTATAACACGGAAAATCTCCATGTAAGGGATTATTTATTTTAATACCATCATTTAAATCTTTAGAAAAATGAAACGAGGCTATATATGGCATAAAAGAAAATACACAATCAGTCATAGATATATCAATATATTGTCCAGCCTTTTCAGGATTGTTTTCTCTTTCTAAAATAGCCCCTAATATTCCAATTACTGATACTAATCCTCCACCGATATCCGCAGCTTGAATACCAGGAGGAATTGGTGTTTTTTCTTTAGACGAATCTCCATGTGTTACCCTTTCTTTATTTAAATCCAATATTCCGCATATTCCTATATAATTGAGATCATGACCAGCTATTTGTTCATAAGGGCCATATTGACCATAACCTGTTAATGAACAATAAATTATTGAAGGATTTATTGAGTTTAGAGTTTCATAATCAATTTTTAACTTTTTAGTAATTTTAGGGCGAAAACTCTCAATAACAACATCCGCTTTTTTCACCAATTTATAAAAAATCTCTCTAGCTTTTTCTTTTTTTAGATTAAGTGTAATTGCTTTTTTGTTTCTATTAAGGATTGAATTAAATGCACTTTCACGATACCTCCCTTTTTGAAAAAATGGTGGTGGGTGCCCATAAGGATAAAATGGTTCTTCCACTTTTATAACCTCTGCCCCGAGATCAGAGAGAATCATAGAACAATATGGTCCAGGGAGCATTCTTGTTAGATCTAATATGATTTTCCCTTCTAAAGGTAATGACATAGTACTTAAAACATTAGATATAATAAAACTATTTATGAAATGAATGACAACGTTTATAGATATATTAATACAGTAATTTAATTTCTTGTTCATTCTTTCCTTTAATCTTTTACTTTTTCCTAAACTCCTTTAAATTTAATATGTGGAAAACAAAAAAATAATAGTTAAAATGAACTCAAAAACTTCATATATAATAAAAAAAGTGGGTGGTTGGTTATTTAAAACCAAGATTAACTGAAAAAAATATTACTATCATCCAAGAAAAAACATTGAAAAATGATATGATTACTTCAAGATAAAAAAATATTGGAACTCCTACTAATAATAATCATATAATAAAATTAATATATAAATAGAAAAAAAAAAATTAAAATCTATAAATTAATTATTTCAGATTCCATTTTTTCTGTGTCTAAAATAGCAAAAGTTGCATTACCCGTTAAATAACCACAGAGTTCCCCAGGATTAACCATTAATATACCATTATCCAATTTAATATTGGATAATGAATGTGTATGCCCCGATAAAATTATATCAAAATTACCAGAATTTGCTAATGCTTTTATTGTCTTTTCTCTAGGCATATGAGATACAAAAATTTTTTTACCTTCTAATTCTAAAATCAGTTCATGACCATTTTGAGGGAATTCACAAATCTGACCAAGGTTCTGCTTTAAAAGTAATTTATCTCCATCATTATTGCCAAACACACCATAAAAATTCTTTTTTATAGAAACCTTTAATTCATCAAATGGACGTTTTACAAATGGCGCTACATAATCCCCACAATGTATAAGAGCATCAACATTTCTTTCATTTATAATTGAAACAGATTTTTTTATGTGATTCATATGATCATGAGTATCACTCATTACAGCAATTCTCATTTTTTTTATTCTCCTATCAGTCTAAAATCAAAAGATTTTAGATATAATTAAATTAAATTATTATATGTTTTATATTAATAATAGACTTTATGTGAATTAGAAATGATTGAAGATTTCTTTAAAAATCAAATTATAATTATAAATAATGAATTAAAGAAATATTTTGCTCAATTGTATAAAACTGAAAAAGATATCCTTCTGAAAGATTTTATAGCTCAATTAGAAGAATTTATCTTAAGTGAAAAAGCGAAAAGAATTCATCCTGTATTATTAAATGCTGCTTTTGCTGGTATTGTGAATCCTATGTATTTAGAAGATCAAATTGAACAAATTCGAGAAGTATCAATAGCAGTTGAATTACTACATTCTGGACATTTGATTCATGATGATCTTTTTGATGATGATATTGAAAGAAGAGGTAATCCTACTTTTCATATTCAATTAAAGAATGAAATAAATCAAGTATATAAGGATATGGACTTACCAAATAAAAGTGAACTAATTAATTTGTATGGACGAGATATGAGTATTTTGGGAGGAACGCAGGGATATTTATTGGGTTTGAATATAATAAAATCCTCAAAATTTCCAGAAAAACTAAAATTATTAGCTATTAATGAATATACAGAAGCGATGGATTATTTAATGAAAGGACAATTGATAGAAGAGTATTTGAATTATAATAATATTACAATGACTTTAGAGCAATATTTAAATATAGCAGAGTGTCAAAAAGCTAGAATGTTTGAAAAATCTACTAAAATTGGAGCAATTTTAGCAAAAGGAAATCTTCATTATCAAATTAAACCGTTAAGTGACGCTATGTTAAACATTGGTCAAGCCCATTCTATCCGAGATGATATCCTTGACTTAGAACCTGATATCAAAGGTAAACAGAAAAAAATAATGTACATTTTAGCTGTACAGAATACGGATGAAGATCAATCTAAAAGATTAAATGAGATATATCATAAAAGTAGTTTAACAAAGAGAGATGTTGAAGAAGTTAAAGATATATTTACAAAAACAAATGCTTTAATGATTGCAGAACACCTAGCAAAGAATTTGGGTGAACAAGCGAGAAGTCACTTAAAAAATATATACCCCGATCTAAATAAAGCACAGAAGGTGTTTTTTAATATATTCTCTGATTTTGTTCATTTAAGAGAATTTTAGAAAATGTAAATATCTCATTTTTTATACAACAACACAGGAAATATGACCTTTTCTTAACATGAGATTATTTAAATTTTTAAAAACTTCTAAAACATTATAATTTTTTAAAGCAGATGTTCTATAAAATCCATTTAGATTTTTGTTTTTTAAAAATTCAAAAATTAATTCATCACTTACTATTTCAGATTTAGAGGATTTATTTATTAAATCACTTTTGCTTCCTACAAGAATTATAGGAATTCCTTTATTAACGGCATTTTTAACTATAGTATGATACCAAAACTCTAATTGATAAAATGAGTTATAGTTAACAGAATCAAATACTAATAATGCTCCATTAGCACCTTCTATAAATTTCGGGATTAATGGTGCAAATCTTTCTTGACCTCCAAAGTCAAAGATTGAATTTACAATATAATTTTCTTTTAATGTATCTGGTTTTTCTGTTAAATTAACTTTTAGATAAACCGAATGAAAATTAATTCCAATAGTAGGTGATGTATCAAAATTAAATGAATTGAAGCAATAACGATTAAATAAACTAGTTTTACCAACTGAACTAGCTCCACATATTACTGTTTTAAAGTTATATAAAACCTCTTTCTGAATATAACTCATTGATTTTCATTCTCATTTAGAAAGTAATTCCTTATTATGATTATTATTAAAGAACTATTAGTTGAACTGAATTAAATGAGAAAATTGTAAGAAGTTTAAATATTTTGCCTGAATACCTTTAAGTATTTAACCTTTTTAATAGTATTAGATTTCATGTAATTTAATACTGTTTTTTTATAATAATAACATCTAAAAATTTCTTTTCCTTTAATATAATAGTAAGTAGGATTGGATAAATTATTCAATAATTAATTTTCATGAATTTTTATGACTATTAAAATACCCGCTGATCAAATAGTAATTAGACCTCCAGTAGAAGCCTATTCCGTTTTAATACCAGTGACAGGTGGATGCTCATGGAACAAGTGTAGATTTTGTGGAACATATAAAGGAGTTTATGGGGTTATTCAAGATTATTCTATACGATCTTTAGAAGATGTTAAAAAAGATATAGATAAATTTGCTGACAGTAATTATCACGGATTTCCGGTATTTTTAGCAGGGGGTAATCCTTCATCTGCTCCAACTGATTATTTAGTTGAAATTATTAAATACGTAAGATTAAAACTGAAAAATGTTCCTAGAATCAGTTGTTATGCTAAAGCCTTGGATATTTTAAGAAAGACGGATGAAGAATTAAAATCATTGGCAAATGCTGGATTAAACATTGTCTATATGGGATTAGAAAGTGGTTCAAATACTATATTAAGAATTATGAAAAAAGGGACTAATGCGGAATCAATTATAAAAGCAGGGAAGAAAGCTTTAAATGCAGGGATTAAGTTATCATTATATATTATTTTGGGATTAGGAAGTTATGAATATTCAGAAGAACATGTAAAAGAGACTGCTAGAGTGTTAACTGAAATAAATCCTACGATTTTTAGATTCCGAACTTTAAATATTTTACAAGGCACTCCTCTATGGGATGAATGGAAGTCTGGACAGTTAAAATTATTAAGTCCCGTAGAAAATTTGAAAGAAGAGAGGGATATAATAGCCAATTTAGGTGAAAATGTTACTTCTCAAGTCTTTAACGACCATATATCCAATTATTGTGCCATTGAATCAGCAAATATTAAAGAAGATAGAGAAATGTTCCTTAAAACTTTAGATGCATATATTAATGACCCTAAAATCCAGAATTTACCAAGAAAAAATTTACTTCGTATGTAAAAATTGATATAAAATAAGTGTATGTTATAAATCAACTAACTCTTCTATTCTTTTAATGAATTTACTATACTCTGATATTGCACCTAAGACATAATTATAAATTTTATAAAGCTGAGTATATCCATTCACATTTTCTAATTTAGATTTATTTTCTTCTAAATCTAATTTTTTCTTTTCTAAACTTTTTACCCATTTTGTCATTTTAAAAATAATATGCCTTACAAATCTAATTAAAATTAATGAATCAGCACAATATGTAATTTTACCTTTTTCTGAAGTATGTGCCTTATGAACTAGTTCATTCTCTAAGAGGTTATTTACTTCTTCAGATATTTTTCCTACTGATAATCCAGTAGCGGCCTTCAGGGTTTCCTGAGTGAGATATTTCCTTGTCATAAAGTACCCCAAAATTTTTATAAACATAGGATCTCGAGTAGAAAACATTGGTGAACCTACAAGTTCGTTGATAATATCATCTTCAATTAAATAAACTTCAGAATCAAATTCCATCTCTAAAATGTCCATCTTATCATTTTTTAACTTCTCAAATGATTTTGAAGAATATTTTTTTTTACTTTTTTCCACCAGAATCTCATCAGAATCAAAAATTCTTTTATAGATTTGAAAACTGTTAAGCAATTCTTCAATTCTTAATGAAAGATGTGTTGCTCCTTTTTTAGATTGTTTAACTAACTTCTGTAATTCTTGTTTTTTATGTATTAAGAATTTTTCCAATAACCCTATATTCTTTATTGCAAAATCAATTGCTTCTGTTGTAAGGACATCAAGCTCACCAGAAAAAGAGTACTCAAATGTATGAGTCCCATTAATACGTTTTTTTATAAAATATCCTGTACCAGCCATAACCGATAAGTATGTCGATATTGTACCCATTGAAAATCCTGTCAGTTCTTTTAACTCTTTCTGAGTTAATTTCTCATGAATAAATAAATAACAAGCGATCGTTGCTACTTTAGGGGTAACTCTTTTGCTCTTACTAATATTTAAAATGATTTTTATAAGTTCTTCTTCATATTCATGTAATTTCTCATCGAAAAGATGACTATTTTCCTTATTTTCATTCATGTTTTAGATCAGATAAGATATTTTGTTCTATTTATTTATAGTGTCAAATTGATAATGAAATCTAGCTCAAAGTTTCTTAAAAAAGAATTAATTTCTATATCTTGATTAATATATATCTTTTCTGGCTTTTATACTTTTTTATAAATTTCAAATAATATGAAACCTAAGAATTTCCTCAATCTATCCATTTTTCAATAAAATCAATTTTTATATAATAGATTTAAACGGAGCTAGTATCAAGGGCTTGAATTTTCCCTTCTATTCTAAAGGATAGGAATATGTTCTTTGAATAATATTGGAGAAATGTTGGATTTTTTACAATTCTGTCTTAATTGAACAAACAAATAATTGACGATAAAACAACGGTAAATTAAAAGAATAGTAACAATTGATCTGCTATTTAGACCTATTAAAATCCCTAAAATGATTGAAAATTTTAGTAATTTTTAAATAATTTGTAGTTTAAAATATAAATTATATATAATAAAGTTGGATAAATTCTTTTACTCCAAAATATATATGAAATCCTACATACGGTAGAAGTAAGATTAAAATACAAAAACTGTAGAGAATTATGTCTAATAAGACTTTAAAAAAGAGATATTTAACAAGTTTTGTTCTATTTTTATTCATTATTTTGAGTATATTTGGGATAGCTCAAGTAAACACTCAAAATATTGATAATTCTAACAAAACAAGATTGGGTTTATCCCCTAAACTATCAGCTATCTACTCTCCTGACGGAAAAGGTTATAAACAATAAATAATTCCTGGTAAATATCTAATGCACTTAGAGGGGACTCCTTATGAAATAGGATATCAACAGGGATACTTAGGAGCATCTAGCGTAGTTCGACTTGTTGATGAAGATTGGTTTACTCATGTTATGACAGATTTAGTTGATGCAGATGACTTGATAATGTATATTTTATTATTGGAAATCATGAATTATGATCGCTTAGTAGATGTAGTTGGAGATGTTGTTGATCATTTAACTCTTTACCAATTATCAGCAAAATGGTATAATAGTGTAGATGTATTACTCGGGAAATTATTAGATCTTTGCTCAATTTTAGTCGAAATTAACACTCAATATGTTCCTCAAGAATTTTTAGAAGAGATTCAAGGAGTCGCAGATGGAAGTACTGATGCAGGATATCCAGTTACATATGAAGAGGTTCTCATTTTAAATATGGGTATGGATGCATTATTAGCGTTATCTTATCCAGTTATCGAACCTTTGTTACCTTTGATGGAACTTTTTAGTTTTCTTTCATGTAGTGGATTCATCGCACAAGAAGATGCTACTACATGTGGACAAACCATCATGGGGCATCATTGGCAATTCACAAGTTATGTATTACATGAAGAAATGTTGATAATGGAATATGTACCTAATTCTGGAAATCGTTTTATAAGTACATCATGTCCGGGATTTGTAGGAGGTACAGCGATGATGAATGATCAAGGAATAGCCATCAGTCAAGATATGGTACCTGCATGTGATTGCGATCCGGCTAATTTTGGATTAGGAACCCTACTAACCGTGAGATATATTGCACAATATACAAGTCAATTAAGTGAAGCAGTAAATTTTATTAAAAATAACGAGAGAGGATGCTCTTGGCTTTATACAATTGGAGATGGTAGAAACGGAGAAAAAGGAGGAGTTATGCTAGAAACTTCTGAACATTATTGTAAAGAAAGAAATTTGGATTATAGACTACCTTGGTATGCTTTCGGATACCAACAAATAGAAAATAAGGATGATTTAGTTACTTGTACAAATCATTATCTCTACTATAATATGAATAGTTGGGCAGATTCTACTGCTATTGCTGATTCTAAAGATAGATACTCTTGGTTGACAAATGAAGCATTAGATGTTTATGGTGCTATAGATCTAGAAGTTGGAGCGGAATTAATTGATTATTTACATCCTCCTAACTATGATTATTATGATGATCTGAATGGTCCAATTGGTGCTTCAATAACCTGCTGGGATTTAACTAATCTTCAAGCAAAAGCTTTATTTGGGCATTATAACGATGATTGGGTATATGTATCGTTATAATAACCTTTTTTTTTTATAAAAAAGTATTAAGTTAAATTTCGAAATTTATGAAAACATTTAAATACTTTATTTTTTCTATAATAATTGGCATTCTTAAATTTTGAAAAAACTGAATACAAAATTTTAAATTTTAGGTATGCCTAATTTAACAATAAATATAAGAAAAAGTTATTAATATTTTAATTAAATGAATAAAAACTAGGGATAAATAATTATGTCTAAAGAAATTATTATTCAAACTTTGGATTTAACTAAATATTATGGAAAATCACGTGGTATTGAACAATTGAATCTTGAAATATATAAAGGAGAGATATTTGGTCTTCTTGGTCCTAATGGTGCGGGTAAAACCACAACTTGTAGACTCCTTCTTGATTTAATCTATAAAACTTCTGGTACAGCAAAAATTTTTAATCTTGATAATCACCATCATTCTACTAAAATACGTCAGCGTACAGCTTATCTACCTGGTGAATTAGGTCTATATCAAAATAAAACAGCAAGGCGGAATCTCCAATATCTTTTAGGACTTTATGAAAATCATATTCCTTTAAAAAAAGTTGAAGAATTAGCTGAAATATTTAATCTAGAACTTGATCGAAAGGTAAAAGAACTTAGTAAGGGTAATAAGCAGAAAATAGGTATAATACTCGCATTAGCTCCTGAGGTTGAATTATTAATTCTCGATGAACCTACATCTGGATTAGATCCTTTAATTACAGCAGAGTTCTATAATATACTTCATAAACAACAAAAAGAAACAGGAGCCACAGTTCTTTTAAGTTCACACTTACTAGGAGAAGTGGAACGAGTTGCACATAGAGTGGGTATAATAAAGGATGGTTCTATTATAGAACTGGCAACCATTCAACAACTTAAAAATATGGCATTAAAAGAAATAAAAGTTGAGTTTAAAACTAAGGAAGCTCTCCAACAATTTTCAAATAAAATACCTAACCAAATGGTTAGACCTGTTATTTTACATGAAACAAAATTATCTTTTATGATTGCACGAGAAAATTTATCTAAGATGCTAAGTTTGATATCTCATTCCGATGTAATAGATGTTGATGTCTCAAGTCCAGCGCTTGAGGATATATTTCTAAAATATTATGAAAAGTCAGCACCTCAAATGAAATCATTAGGTAAAACTATGGAAAAACCGGAGGTGGGGGTATAAATGAAAAGGTTTTTACTTTTATTAAAAGAATCGCTATTAGAAAAAAAGTATATTCTCCTCATCTTAGGCGGGGTAATTGGATTATTAAGCTATTATATAGTATACATGCTAGAAAATATGGATCTCGCAGCAATAGAAGAGATTATGGCATTGTGGCCAGAAGAAATGCTCGATTTTTTTGGAGACATTGAAGCATTTACCAATCCATATGGATTTTGGGCTTTAGAGCTACTAACATTTATGTGGTTATATGCAGGTGTCTATATTGTTTATATGGCAAGTACTCTTTTGACCCGTGAAGTTGAAGAGAAGACTATTGATCTTACTCTTTCTAAACCAATTACACGATTTAATTTTTTAGGCAGCAAAATAGCATTTCTCTATGCATTTATTGCTATTGCTTTGGGTGTGTTTTTTCTGATTACTATGGGTAGTATGGCATTTTCATCTGTATTTCAAGAAGAGGGTTTTTTATTTGATCGTCTATGGCTAACTTATATTATAGTTGTACTTTATATAGGAGCATTAGCAATGTTTGCAAAGTTCTTTTCAACGATTTTTCTTAGTGGTAGAAAAGCTATGGCATTGGGAATATTTATTTTATTCTTAATGTTTTTCTTAGGGCAATTCTATATATATATGAATGAGGCAGTACAAGATATTAAATATATTTCTGTTTTTTACTATTTCAATCCATTGGATTATATAGTTCATGGAGATATTAAGCTCTTTGCACGGGATATAATCGTATTAGGTTCTATTAATGCTGCTCTTGTTGTAGGAAGTCTATTAATATTCAACAGAAAAGATATTCCAACATAATTTTTAACACATTTTTTTTGTTTTTTTTTACTCCAATTACAAATAGTTAAATTAATCGAATTAGAAACTATTGGTTTTCATATTTTTTTTTAAGGATCTTCCCATAGTTCTATTATACCTTATTCTATTAGATTAACTATTTTATCAATAATACTTTTTAATAAACGGGATATCCCTATATAATACACTCCTAAACTATCTTTTTTTCATGTTTTATTTTATTCGATATTAATTGTTCAATACGAAAAATTTAAAAGTTCGAATATCCTTTATATAAAAATTTATATATGTTTCATTAAGAATATAATCAACTCAAGATTATATTAGATCTTTAACGAGGTTAATAAAAATGTCGAATTTCAGAGAAAAAATACACTCGAAAGAACTGATCGCAACATTTGATGATGTATTAGTGCTTCCAGGTTTCACTGACTTTTCTCCAAGTGAAGTAGATATCTCCTCCAGTTTAGGACCATACCATCTAAATCTTCCTATCATGTCATCTGCTATGGATACAGTAACAGAAGAATTAATGGCAATTAATATGGCTTTACATGGAGGTTTAGGAGTCATTCATCGAAATTGTTCTTATGAAAGACAATTAGAAATGGTTAGAATTGTGAAACGCGCCCGATCATTTGTGATTGATGATGAACATGTAGCAACTATTAATCCTAGTGCTAGAGTTGCAAAGGCAAAATTTATGATGGAAAACTATAATATTAGTGGTATTGTGGTGATAAATGAAGATAAAAAAGTATGTGGTATTATTACAAAGCGTGATATCCCCTTTTTTGAACAAGATATAAAAAATGGAGCAGTAAAAGACTATATGACAAAAGAAATAATTTCTATTAAACCAGGAGCTTCAAGGGAAGAAGCATTGAAAATTTTATATGAATCGCGCAAGGAAAAGTTACCTATTATTGATAATGATGGTTATCTAAAAGGTTTAATCACAAAAAAAGATCTTGCACCAGAATTTCCATTAGCAACTAAAGATGAAGAAGGTCATTTATTATGCGCTTTGGCAATATCTCCAAAATTTCCTGAATCCTCACAAGCTCAGAAAATATTAAAAGAGATTGAAAAATATGTTGATATTTTCTTTATTGATGTTGCTGATTTTTATAAGAAGGATGATATTGTGGGTACATCAAAACTTATGAAATTCTTAGAATCTGATTTTGTCTTAGGGAATATTGGAACATATCAAGCAGCTGAATATATCATTTCTAAATGTGATTTTATAGAAGAGCGTTTTATTGGATTAAAGGTAGGAATGGGATCAGGATCAATATGTACAACCTCGATACAAACAGGAGTAGGATCTCCAACTCTATTTGCAACAGCTCAAGTTGCTGATGCAATAAACGATTATAATACTGAACTAACTTTGATAGCAGATGGTGGTTTTAGTAAACCAGGTGATTTACCAAAAGCTTTTGCCGCTGGTGCTGATTTAATTATGTCTGGACATTTTTTTGCGGGAACTGATGAATCCCCAGGTTTTATTGATACGATTGCCGGAAGAAAAGTAAAAGTCTACCGAGGTATGGGTAGTACAGAAGCAAGAACATTTGGTTATATCTCAGATCGTTATATTGAGGATTCTAAAATGCTGACTGAGGGAGTATCTAATTATGTACCTTATGTGGGAGATGTAGCGGGTGTCTTAGCTACATTAAAAGAAGGACTTTCAAATGGAATGATTTATGCTGGAGCAAAAACTATTAAAGATATGAAACAAGCTCAATTAGGGATAGTTTCTGTTGTTGGACAGAGAGAAACCCAACCTCATGATCTTATTGGTAAATTCTAAGGTAAAAAAAAAGATTAAATTTTATTCATGGACTTACCATAAGTTGTTTTTTATTAAAATCTTCCGGATCTCCACCATCTTTAAGAAAATTTACATAATTCTTTAGACTTTTTAATACTAAATTTGCGGTTTTTTCAAATATTTTTCTAAATTTCTTATTTTCAAATTCAGTCCATAATTTAACTTCAGTAAGATCCCCTTTAGGTTCAAGAATATACCCAATTGAATCCATATCACTATTTTCAATATGCCAAGTTACATGTTCATTTTCAATAGTATCAGTACCTACTATATAAGGATATCTCCAATATTAGATTTTAAAAGAAATTGTTGACCATTTTCTTTTTCAACAATCTCATCAAGTGCTATATTCCATCTTGGAGTGTTAGTTCCATCAATTAAAATATCATAAATTATTCTAGGATTTGACCTAATATCGATTTTTTTGTGTATTCTCAAATAGAGTTCACCTCCATTTAACTTCGGATAACAATTATGACATCATTATTTTTATACATTTGTGTCTATATCTTTAGAATATGATGAATTTATAAATTTTACAGGATTAAGTCAAATTTTTCTTATTAAAGATCTATTAATTAGTTTTAACTATAGTAAACTTTTCTTTTCAAGTAACATTTTAATTATTTAAAGTAAAAAACTCAAAAGAAATTTTTATGAAAGCTATAAAAAGAGCAATTATTAGTGTTTTTGATAAGAGTGGGATTATAAAATTTGCAAAAGTACTACATAATGAATTTAAAGTTGAAATATTATCAACTGGAGGTACCGGAAGTCTTCTAGAAAAGAATGGAATTAAATATACCAAAATTTCTGAGTTTACTAATTCACCAGAAATGTTTGGGGGGAGAATTAAGACGTTACACCCTAAAATAGAGGGTGGAATTTTATTTCGAAGGGGTTTACAGCAAGATATTGATGATGCTAATGAATATAATATTAAACCAATTGATATGGTTGTATGTAATTTATACCAATTCAAAGAAGCAATTGAAAAACCAGGAATAACTCTTGAAGATGCTTTAGAATTAATAGATATCGGAGGACCAACAATGATTCGAGCGGCAGCAAAGAATTTTCCAGACGTAATTGTTATTCCAAGCTCAGAATATTATGAAGAAATAATTGATGAACTTAGGAAAAATAAAGGCGCGATTACTGAAAAAACTCGAATTATTCTCGCTCAAGATGTTTTTGCAATTATGGCAGATTACAATGCTGCGATTGCCAAATATCTTCAAAAAGTTTATAATCCAAAAGTACTTTTACCCAATACACTGATAAAAGTTTATAAAAAAGTACAAGATTGCAGATATGGTGAAAATTGGGATCAAACAGCAGCCTATTATAAAGATAGCTCTGCTAAATATGGACTTCATAATCTAAAACAGATTAGTGGAAAGGAAATCTCCTTCAATAATTACTTAGATATTGATTCTTGTATGCAAATTATTTTAGATTTTGGTATTGAACATTACACCACAGCAATTTTGAAACATACTAGTCCTAATGGTATAGCAATTGATAAAGTTGACCAATTAACATCCGTGAAAAAGGCATATAATACAGATCCTTTATCCGCTTTTGGAGGAATCTGGGGAGTTAATAAAGAGTTGAAAACAGAAGTAGCTGATTTCATAGTAAATAAAGAAAAAGTATTTGTGGATGTATTACTGGCACCTTCCTTCGAAGAAAAAGCATTGGAAATATTAAAGCAAAAAAAAAATATGGTCATTATTGAATATGGGAATTTTCTAAATAATAGAACAGATATATATAAAAATTTTGAAATAAGAGGTGTATTAGGGGGAATTCTTGCTCAAGAATATGATAGTAAATCTGTTATTAAAGAATGGAATGTAGTGAGCAAGAGAAAGGTAAGTGATGATGAAAAAGAAGCTTTAATATTTGCTTATAAAGTATCAAAATGGGCTAAATCAAATTCAGCGTGTTTTGTTCAAATGTATGATAATGGAATTTATACTATTGGAATAGGTGCAGGACAACAAAGTCGAGTCCATGTAGTCAAGTTAGCAGTTCAAAAAGCTATTGAATTTGGTCATAAAGATGAACTAAAAAATTCTCTAATGGGAACTGACTCTTTCTTTCCATTTCTTGATGGTCTAGAAGTTGCAGTTGAATTCGGTGCAAAAGCTATAATAAATCCTGGGGGTTCTATTAGAGATGATATAGTTATTAAGCGTGCTGATGAATTAAATTGTGCTTTAGTATTTTGTGGCAAAAGGGTTTTTCGACATTAAAAATATAAAGATTCCACCTTCCAATACACTAAATTAACTTTTTTTCTTTACATATATTCCTTTTTAAATTAGAATTACTTATTTTAAAAACCTATATATACTAAAAAAAACTAACTAGAGTTACTCGACATTATAAATTTAACTTTAAATTGAATAATTTAGATAAGGAGAATATATTCTATCATATCTTAATAAGGCGGAGTTCTTTTAAAAATGGACTTTTTTCTCAGCAATCTTAAAGAAACACTTGGAGCGATAAATAAATTAATAGATAATAATATTAATATCGTAAATACTAAAAGAATTAGAAGGTGTAATCATATCAAATCTTCAAATCGTTCAAAGATCAATTTCATCTGGAGAGCTTTAAAATATCTTGAAGAAGAAGGAATATTATCACCAAATGGAGTAACAAATCCTAAAACTTACAAAATAACCACTAATGAACAAATTGATATTGAAAAAATCCTTTCCCAAATTGAGAAAAATAAGAAAAATCAGATTTAGTTCAGATTTAATTCTTCTAAATATTCATTTAATTTAATTTTCGAATCTTTATCATTCGAATTATTAACTAATCGTTTCTGATAAAATATCACATTTGGATACTTCAGTTCCAATTTATTGAATAGCTTTATCCATTTGTTAAAGTTATCAAGCAGTTCCTGAATTTCGGGATCTTCTTCTAAAGATAAAAATTCTTCTTTTTTCTCTTTTGAAAGACCTGCTTTATATTTTTTTTCACTAATACCTTGATCTCGTAACAATTTCTTATTAGTCTTTCTAATAAAGCCTTCTAAGCCGCTTCTCCAATTTACATGCTTTTCAATGATTTTATCAAGAGTTTCTTGAACAATTTTAATCTCTTGCGGATAAATTGTTTCTTGTTCTTTTGTAAGAATCTTTTTTATTTTCTGAAATTCAGTTTCAAACTTTTGAATGTAGTTATTAGCCATCTTTTCAAATTCAAACAGAACCATGTTATAATCTTTAGCGAATATAACATCATCACTAGAAAAAGTTAGAGTTTCTTCTTCAAATATTCCTTTTAATCTCCTTTTTTTCACTAAATCATCAAAAATTTCTTTTAGAAATTCAATCTCATTTTGATTTAGTTCCTTACCATAAAATAAATCATTAAAAGAAAATAAAAAACTATTTTCCAACATCAAATTACGGATGCCACGCTCAGTATAAAATAAAACTTCTCCATTGATTTCATGAAAAATTCCCTTTACTTTTCCATCAGCTATTAAATCATGAATTAAACCTTCAATTAAACTTGAAGTGATCTCATATGTGCCTAAAGATATATATTCACTAGATTTAGATTGGTCAATCAACATATATTTTATATCATTCTTAGCTTCTTCTATTTTCTGTGGGTTAAAAATTAGTAGATCTGCTTTTTTAAAATAAGAAATACCTAATTCATCTATAAATCTCAAAAAGACGTCTGTTTCCATGCCAGTCTTTTCAAGATATTCTTCAATCTTTATTTTATCTTTTTGTTTTATTTCTTCCCCTATTGATTTTAAGTTTTCATCAATTTTAGTTAAAATATGTTTTTTATCGATGTTCAATTCCTTAGATATATTGTTAATTTGATTGTTCTTTTCCTCCTCATCAGAAATCGCAGAGATTTCGTTTATTTTATTATTAATGAATTTCGAATAGTAGAAAATTTCTTTATTTTTATCCCAAATACCACTTCTGTCATCAACAAATTGGTCAAATACATCTAGAAGTAAAAGTTCTCCAATATTTAGCTTATCTGAAATTTTGGTTATACTAAAATAACCGACAATTTTTGAATTTTGAACTTCATTTTTTATTTTTTGTACCCCTAGATTAGTTAACCATTGTGTACCTTTACGATAGTTGGATAAATATTCTCTCGGTAAGTTTTTTATAATTCTTATGAAATCTTCATCAAATAGAATTTGACGATATGATTTTAAATCTACAATACTTCCCTTTGCGGCTTCCGAATTTATTTGATTTTGAATTTCTTTTAATAAGATGATTGATTCTTGATCCTTCCTTTTTAAAAAAGTTGTTTTCATAGATTTTGATATATCATTAATAATTTTATCAATAAAATCTTGGGGAAGGAAGTTAAATTTCACTAAATTAATTACACCATTCATTTGCAATTCTTCTATGAATTGTGAATAGATATAATCATATGGATAAAAAAATCCAATATTGGAATAATATCCATTAATAAGTTTTAATTTACATAATGTTTCTATAAACTTTTTTAATTCTGATTTATCTTCAATAATTTGAGAAAATATAGAATGTATACTCTTATCAGAAATTTTCTTACTTTGCTCGAAGAACGCCTTTAATTTATCTTTTTCTAGTTCATAGACATATATTATCTTATCTCTAATTTTAATATAGAAATAGACTTTTTTTTCTTTTAGAGGGGACTTAGCAATTCTTTTTATATATTCTTTGATTCCTACTCCTGTATTTTTAGTGATTAGAGTAAAATCATGCTTTTTCATCAAAAAATGATTTTTTAGTACCCTTCTTATATCTCTACTTTCTAAGGTCTCCAGCTCAATATCTTCAAACAGTTTATAAAATTTTTTCAACAGTTTTATTAATTCTATGTAACATCTTAAAAGTTTTTTATCTTCAAATGAAGTAATTAAGGATTTGGAAATTTTCCTAAAAGTATATAATTGATCAAAGTCTAAATCATCCAAATAATTAAGGAAATTCAGTAAGGATAGAATGTTTTCCTTTTTGTTTTCATTTACCAGACTTTCTAATATAGTGTCTAAGTTCAGCTTTATTAATTTTGGATTTTTTTTAAACGATTCCTGTAAAAAGTAATGCACATTATTTCTAGTATCCTCAGATTGATCTATAAGAAATTTAACAAATTCATGAGAGAATTTATCTATATATTTTGAATTCGCAAGCATTGCAAATCCTAAAATAATTATTGAATTAATTTTTAATTTTGGTTTTTCAGAGTGAAGAAAAGGCTCTATTTTTTGTATTATTGATTCAGTAATAAGATCTATTTTATTTTCTGCTAGAATTGACAAAATATATGTAATAGGGACAACATAATCTTGGTCATCCAATAAGTTTTCTAAGTCATTTATTATCTTTAAAATTTTATTGATTTTATTTTTACTCAAATATTTATCCAGCTTCTCTACTTTCTCAAGAATCAGGTTATCCTTAAATTCTTCAAGATTAAACATCTCTAAAGTAAAGAGTTTTTAATCTAATAAGAATTTTTTGAATTCTTCAATCTCTAAAATATTTTTAATATCATGAAGCAATAGTGTTGGACCAGAATTTTTTAAACCTTCAAATGTACCATGTCCTGAAAGTAAAGCAATACTTTTGATCTGAGCATTCTTAGCACATTCAATATCAGCAGGAAGATCACCAATATAAAACACATTTTCTTTATTTATTGAATAATTAAGGTTTTTCTTAATTTTTTTTAAAGCTATCATTATAGGATATGGACTAGGTTTTCTAAAAGGTGTATCATCACGTGTAACATAAAAAGAAAAAAAATTATCTAAATTTAATTTCTGGCGAAAGAAATCTAATCTTCTCTTACTAGTGTTAGATACTATACCTAAGACAAAATTATTCTTTTTAAGCTTGATCAGTACTTCCTCTAAATATGGCTTTAGCTTTTCATACTTCTCATATTTGGGATACATACGTCTAAATTTAATAAAAAACAAATTTCTCCTGACTATACTTGGAATGATATGTTGAAATACCTTATTAATTTGATAAAAAGCCACCAATTTATTTTTTGAATCTGATTCTTCAAAAAGCCTTGCCAAATCAATAAGTCTTAAATTTTTCGTATTTTGCCACTTATAGAATTTCTTTCTTAAATAATGTAATGCAGTATATTCAAGAGATTTTTGAGTAATAATAACACCATCAAAATCAAATAGAATAATTGGTGGAAGGGACATTAGTGTATTAAAAAAAAGATTATGTTCTTTAATTCATTTAAGTTATCGTATTTATTAAAAATATTAAATAATATTAAAGTTTTTTAATAAAAATTGTTCATGTGCAGTTTTGAAAAGCCAAACTTCGCACTTTTAAAGAATAAATCTAAAAAAGTCTGATTATATCTTATCAATATATCAACTATAATCAATTACATTTAAATAAATAAAAAAATTTATGTTCTTAAATAGTACCTGTATATTAATTTAGACATCATTAGTAAATAAGAGAATAGAATATAAGGGCGAGAGCTATATTTTCATATTCAACCATAGTATCTTTCTTTAATTGTCACTATAAAGAATTTAATCTGGATAATCAGAGAAAGACGTATTTAATTTAAGGGTATTTCCATTATCCTTTATATTTTAATTTTACTTACTTAAATTGAATTGAAGTCTGATAAGAAATGCAAAATTAATTTTAATTGAATAGATGTGATGAAGAGAGATGAAACCTAATATAAAACAAAAATCATTAATTTAACATCAAATAATCATATAGAATCATTTGGTATTTCTTCCAGAATATTTGAAG